>NZ_CP067992.1:1423930-2033396 GCF_016658865.1 Streptococcus mitis | reverse complement strand
TCCTTTCTCCTCCTTTACTATTTAAAAGTTTAATGCTAGACTTATTTTACCATAGATAGCAAGAATTTTCCACAAGCTGTGAAAAATAATCCACAATGTTATCAAATGTTATCCACAGGTTGGGGATAAAATCAGAAACTATTGATTTATTAAGCTTTTTATTAAAAAAAAGAGTGGATAACATTGTGAGATAAAAAAATAAAAGAACAGCCTTATTTCAGGCTGTTGATAATTCTACTGTATTCTTCTTGATTTGAGAAAGCAATAATGATTTTTCCGCTATCTTTTTTAGACAGTTTGATTTCTACATCTAATCCGAGTAGTTTTTTTAACTGTTCTTCTTCATTTTGTATGAAATGATTCGTTTTTTGAAGTTTCTTTTGTTTTTTCTCTGTCAGAAGAGCTTCTAACTTCCTTACAGAAATGTCTTCCTCTATAATTCGTTGAAAGAAATAGTCTTGTTGTTCCTTATTCAACCCAACTAGAGAACGCGCATGAGCTTGTGATAGTTTGCCATTTTCTACTTCTGAGATAATCTGTTCTGGTAAGGAAAGCAAACGAATGGAGTTGCTGATATAAGGACGAGACTTGCCCATTTTATCTGCAATTTCAGCATGGGTAAATCCTTTCTCTACAAGAGATTCATAGGCGCGTGCTTCTTCTATTGGATTTAAATTTTCTCTTTGTAAATTTTCAATGATGGACTGGACCATCATCTCTTGGTCTGAAAGTTGTTTAACAACAGCTGGGATAGACGTTAGACCAGCTAAAAGTGAAGCGCGATAGCGTCTCTCTCCTGCAAGGATTTCATAACCAATAACAGGAGATTGACGAACAATAATCGGTTGAATGACCCCATTTTCTTTGATAGACTGTGCTAGTTCATGTAGTTTTTCTCCATCAAATTCTTTTCGAGGTTGATAGGGATTTTTTTGTATATCCGTGATAGAAATCATTTCAAATTTTTCCATGATTCTACACTAACACATCTTTTCTCTTATGTAAAGCTTTCTTTACATAGATGTCAATTAAGATTCTAAATCACCTGAACTCTTGTCAAGTTTAATAGATGTAGTTTCTTCTTTACCGTTACGATAGTAAGTTATCTTAATGGTGTCTCCGATAGAATGATTGTAAAGAGCACTTTGTAAGTCTGTTGATGAAGCGATGTCTTTGTCATCTACTTTTGTAATAACATCGTATTTTTCAAGGTGACCATTTGCAGGCATATTACTTTGCACAGAACGAACAACTACACCAGATGTTACACTGCTTGGAATATTCAGTCTTCTAATATCACTTGTATTAATATTTGAGAGATTGACCATTTGAATTCCCAAAGCTGGACGAGTCACTTTTCCGTTCTTTTCTAATTGTTCAATAATATTGATAGCATCATTTGCAGGGATTGCAAAACCAAGACCTTCTACAGATGTTCCTCCATTTGTGGCAATTTTACTTGAGGTAATTCCGATAACCTGTCCTTGAATATTGATTAGTGGGCCACCAGAGTTACCTGGGTTAATAGCAGTATCAGTTTGGATGGCTTTCGTAGAAATGGCTTGTCCATCTTCAGATTTTAAAGATACATTTCGATTAAGACTAGATACGATACCTTGAGTGACAGTATTTGCATATTCAGAACCTAACGGGCTACCGATGGCAATAGCAGTTTCTCCTACGGTTAACTTGCTAGAATCACCAAACTCAGCTACTGTTGTCACTTTTTCTGAAGAGATTTTGACGACAGCGATATCAGAGAAAGTATCAGCTCCGACGATTTCTCCAGGTACTTTAGTTCCATCTGACAAACGAATATCTACTTTGCTGGCGCCATTTATAACGTGATTGTTGGTGACAATGTAAGCTTCTTTGTCATTCTTTTTATAAATAACCCCAGAGCCTTCACTAGAGATTTGCTGAGAATCTGTGTTAGTATCATCATTACCAAATACGCTATTTTGTCTGTTTGCTGAATAAGTAATAACAGAAACAACAGCATCTTTTACTTTGTTAACAGCCTGTGTTGTTGAATTTTCGTTCTTATAGGCAGTCTGTGTAATGGTGCTATTGTTGTTCGAGCTACTTACACCAATTTTTTGAGTTAGCTGGGTTATTGAAAAACTACCCAAGGCTCCACTAAAAAAGCTAATGACGATAACGACTAATAATTGAAACCATTTTTTGTAAAATATTTTTAGATGTTTCATATTTGCCTCCATTTGTTTGAAATTACTGAAAGTATAAACTGACTAGCTTAATTATAACTTAAAAATAAAAGTTTTTCACAGATTGTGGATAACTTTCAAAAATCTGTGGTTTTCTCGGCTAAAATTAACCTTTTATTTTGTGAATAAGATGTGAAAAAATAGAGAATATGTTAGAATAGAGTCATGAAAATTAAAGTTGTAACAGTTGGGAAACTGAAAGAAAAGTATTTAAAAGATGGTATCGCAGAGTATTCAAAACGAATTTCTCGATTTGCTAAGCTTGAAATGATTGAGCTAGCAGATGAAAAAACACCAGATAGGGCCAGTGAGTCAGAAAATCAAAAGATTTTAGAAATAGAAGGTCAGAGAATTTTATCAAAAGTTGGTGACCGTGATTTTGTTATTGCGTTGGCTATCGAAGGGAGAACTTTCTCCTCAGAAGAATTTAGTAAGCAGCTAGAAGAAGCTTCTATAAAAGGATTTTCTACTCTTACCTTTATTATTGGAGGGAGTCTGGGGTTAGCACAGGATGTAAAAAAAAGAGCCAATCTTTCTGTTAGTTTTAGTCGCTTAACCTTGCCTCATCAGTTAATGAGACTAGTCCTTGTTGAACAAATCTATCGGGCTTTTACGATTCAGCAGGGATCACCCTATCATAAATAGAAAATTGACTTTCAATTGGATTTTTGGTAGAATAGCTGTATTAGGTCTCATAGCTCAGCTGGATAGAGCATTCGCCTTCTAAGCGAACGGTCGCAGGTTCGAATCCTGCTGGGATCAATATAGTAGCAAAGCTGGGAATTTTCCCGGCTTTTTTCTTAAAAAAGTACACTTGGGGAGAAAAAAATGACAGTTGAGAGAATTTTATCTACAATGAAATTCCATTTTGTATAATAGTTTTTGTAAGTTAGCTTACAGGAAAAAACACTTTAGGAGATTTTATTATGAAAAACACAGTTAAATTGGAACAGTTTGTAGCCTTGAAGGAAAAAGACTTGCAGGAGATTCGAGGTGGGGAAACTAGAAAAACAATTAATAGTTTACTTAATCTCTTCAAAAGAAGATAAGGGAGTAGAATAATGGATTTTTTCTTATTAGTAGATTTGATATTATATGTTTTTATTATTAGTCAAAGTTACCGTTTAATTTGTAAAAGGCAAATAAAAACAAAGGAATTATGCTTTTTTGGTGGTTATACATTACTAGTAGGAACAGTACTTGACCTTCCTTTTTATCTTCTATACTTAGAGGGGTTAGGGATTGGAACATTTTTATTTCCTTTGATGCTATATTTCTATTTTAAATGTATTAAACAGTATAAGAGGGATAGAGGACTATTCCTAAGTTTACTACTATCTCTTTTATATGAGAGCACTCATACCTTTCTGTCTGTAACTTTCTCCTCTCTAACAGGAGACAATTTTGTTTTACAATATTATGGCCTATTCTTTTTAGTTGTAACGGTGTTGACTTATGTCGTTATCGTAACAATCATTCGTTATTTCCATTTGGAACTAAACTATTTTGACAAAGATTATCTCTATCCTTTCTTGAAAAAAGTCTTTTTTGCTTTACTATTGCTACATATTGTATCTTTCATTTCAGATATGGTAAGTACGATTAAACATTTGAATAGTTTTGGAAGTATTTTATCATCTATTGTCTTTATCTCTTTACTTTTGACTTTCTTTGCAATGAACTCTCATAAAGAACAAATGGAGAAAGAGATTGCTTTGAAGCAGAAGAAATTTGAACAGAAACATTTACAGAATTATACAGACGAAATTGTTGCTTTGTATAATGAAATACGTGGGTTTAGACATGACTATGCTGGGATGCTTGTCAGCATGCAGATGGCAATTGACAGTGGTAATTTACAGGAAATTGACAGAGTTTATACTGAAGTTTTGGTCAAAGCAAATCACAAACTGCGTTCAGATAAATACACTTACTTTGACTTGAACAACATAGAAGATTCAGCTTTACGAAGTTTGGTTGCTCAGTCAATTGTCTATGCTCGAAATAATGGTGTAGAGTTTACACTGGAAGTAAAAGATACGATTACCAAGCTCCCAATTGAACTATTGGATTTGGTTCGTATCATGAGTGTTTTATTGAACAATGCTGTTGAAGGATCGGCTGATAGTTATAAAAAGCAGATGGAAGTAGCAGTTATTAAGATGGAAACTGAAACAGTTATTGTGATTCAGAATTCATGTAAAATGACGATGACTCCTTCAGGAGATCTATTTGCTTTAGGATTCTCCACTAAGGGAAGAAATCGCGGAGTAGGATTAAATAATGTGAAAGAACTATTAGATAAGTACAACAATATTATTTTAGAAACAGAGATGGAAGGCAGTACATTTAGACAAATCATTAGATTTAAGAGGGAATTTGAATGAAAGTTTTAATTTTAGAAGATGTTATTGAACATCAAGTGAGACTAGAGAGAATATTGGATGAAATTTCGAAAGAATCGAATATTCCAATATCATACAAGACAACGGGAAAAGTTCGTGAGTTTAAGGAATATATCGAAAATGATGAAGTAAACCAGCTTTATTTTCTAGATATTGATATTCATGGAATTGAGAAAAAAGGGTTTGAAGTTGCTCAGTTTATTCGTCATCACAATCCTTATGCTATTATCGTCTTTATCACCAGTCGATCAGAGTTTGCGACTCTAACCTATAAATACCAGGTATCAGCCTTAGATTTTGTTGATAAGGATATCAATGATGAGTTGTTTAAGAAGAGAATTGAGCAAAATATCTTCTACACGAAGAGTATGTTACTTGAAAATGAAGATGTGGTAGATTATTTTGACTATAATTACAAGGGAAATGATTTAAAAATTCCTTACCATGACATTCTGTATATTGAAACGACAGGAGTTTCTCATAAATTGCGCATTATTGGTAAAAATTTTGCAAAAGAGTTTTACGGTACCATGACAGATATTCAGGAAAAGGACAAACATACTCAGCGATTTTATTCTCCTCACAAGTCATTTTTGGTAAATATAGGGAATATCAGAGAAATTGATCGAAAAAACTTAGAAATTGTTTTCTATGAAGACCATCGTTGTCCTATTTCAAGATTAAAAATTAGAAAATTAAAAGATATTCTAGAGAAAAAATCTCAAAAGTGATTGACAATTAGTAAGAAATTGATATAATGGTTATATCTGCTACAGATAGAAGGTCCGTTGGTCAAGGGGTTAAGACACCGCCTTTTCACGGCGGTAACACGGGTTCGAATCCCGTACGGACTATTTTATCCGCCATAGCTCAGTTGGTAGTAGCGCATGACTGTTAATCATGATGTCGTAGGTTCGAGTCCTACTGGCGGAGTATAGATAAAAGGGAACACAACTGTGTTCCTCTTTTTGTATCAATTTGTATCACCAAGCATCTTCATAAGGAAGTCTGTTATTTCTTGAGGACTTTCTTTTTTTCCGTGTGCAATCCAAGTTTGACAAACACCAAAAAGTGCATGAGTTAGATAGATGCTACTATATTCTAATTCAGTGGTATTTAGATTTAGTTGCATAAAGCGTTTTTGTAAATCCGTACTGAGCATAATATGAAGTTTATTTCGTAAGAAATTTTGGATTTCTTTAGTCCCATTTTCAGAAAGAAGGGCAGCCAGAAGTGGTTCTGATTCTAGATATTCAAAGACTTCTAAAATAGCGTCTCTTTTGTGATGAGCATGTTTTTGAAAAATATATTCAAATGTATGGAATAGCTTGCTTTGATAGTGCTCAATCATATCATACTTATCCTTATAGTGAGTATAGAAGCTGGAACGACTAATTCCGGCTTTTTTTGCTAACTTGACAGTAGAAATTTGATCAAATGGCTGTTCTATCAGTAGTTGTACCATAGCATTTTCAATAGTTCGCTTTGTTTTTAAGCGTTTGTTACTTTCTTGCATATTTCCTCCTTATAAACAAATTAGACTATGTGTCTAAAAATTGATTTTTTTATCTTGTAATTTATATTTTTTATTGTATAATCTATTATATCAAAATTTTAGACAATATGTTTAAAAAAGGAGAAACTATGTTTAAAGAATGGAAAGCAATTTTTAAAAAACCAAACTTTATTATTGTCATGATAGGGATTTCTCTTATTCCCGCTCTGTACAATGTCATATTTTTGTCATCAATGTGGGATCCATATGGTCAATTGTCTGACTTACCTGTGGCAGTTGTCAATAATGATAAAGAAGCTTCCTATAACGGTAATACCATGGCTATAGGAAAAGACATGGTGTCTAATTTAGAGCAAAATAAATCATTGGATTTTCATTTTGTAGATGAAGATGAAGGAAAGAAGGGATTGGAAGATGGCGATTACTATATGGTAGTGACTTTACCAAGTGATTTATCTGAAAAAGCAGCTTCTATTTTAACGAACCATCCAGAGCAAATGCAAATCGATTATCAGACTTCAAGTGGTCATAGTTTTATTGCCAGCAAGATGAGCGATTCTGCGATGACACAGTTAAAACAGAATGTTTCTGCTAATGTAACCGAATCCTATACGAAAGCTTTATTTCAAAAGATGGGTGATTTAAAATCCGGTTTAACGAAGGCAGCCGATGGAAGTGAACAATTGGCTAACGGGGCCAGTCAGTTAGCTGTAGGAAGTCAGACATTGTCTTCAAATCTTGCTACTTTAGCTAGCTCAAGTTTAACCTTTTCGGATGGAACAGATCAATTTACAAAAGGGTTGACAACGTATGTCACAGGAGTAAAGCAACTGAATAGTGGCTTAGGAACATTTAATGATGGTTTACAGAACTATACAAGTGCGGTTTCACAGGTTGACACAGGACTTAATCAATTATCTTCGAAAACTCCAGAATTAGTTGCAGGTGTCAACCAGTTAAATACAGGGATGAAGTCATATGCTGGTGGAGTTTCACAACTCAATTCAGGTCTCAGTCAATTTTCGGTTGGTGTCAATGCCTATACAAGCGGAGTTGACAAATTATCTGTTGGTACAAACCAACTATCAAGTCAATCAGATACATTGAGAGACGGTATTACTCAATTAAATAAAGGAATAAAAGAAATATCCACACAATTAAATACTTCATCTCAACAGAAAGAGGATATAACACAGTTAGCAAGCAGTTTAGATGAGTTGAATAAGGCTCTCCAATCAGTTACAGTTTCAGATAATACTGATCTTAAAAATACAATATCTAATGACTTAACAAATATAACGACTCTTGCTCAAACTATTGTGACTAATAGTCAAGCAGAGCAAGAGAAAACTCTTACAAATCTTCAAGCAACAGCAACTTATCAATCTCTCACTGAAACTCAGAAAAAAGAATTGACTGAAGCTGTTTCAAATAATTCTAATTCTACGATAGAGTCAGCAAAAGCAATTTTAACGACGGCAGGAGATTTAAAAGAAAATTTAGGAAGTATAAACCAACCAGTCTCTAATCTTTCTACTTTACAGACTAAAGCAAATCAACTTTTACCTATAGCGTCTAGTTCCTTGACATTTATGTCAATTGGATTTACACAGTTGCAAAATGCTGTAGATAATCAGTTAGTTCCCGGAAGTCAATCAATTGAAAATGGAGTTAATGCGTATACTAAGGGATTGGATACTATTTCTTTAGGTGTAAATCAACTAAGTAAAAAGAATACAACTTTAACAACAAGTTTGGATCAATTGGTTTCTGGCTCAACCAAGTTGACAGAAAACTCTTCAAAATTGACAACTGGTTTGGATACTCTAGCTGGGAAAACTCCAGAATTAGTAACAGGTATTGAAAAACTATCATCTGGTTCTGCTCAATTGAACAATAAGAGTCCAGAGTTAATAGCAGGTCTTACTAAATTACAATTTGGCTCTGATCAATTAACAGATAAATCAACACAATTACTTTCTGCAGCATCCCAACTAGGAAGTGGCGCTATGAAGATAGCAGATGGTACTGGAAAATTAGCTGAAGGTGGAGCAACTTTAACTGCTGGTATTGAAAGTTTACAAGTAGGAACTACTGATCTAGGACAAGGCTTAAGAAGTGCTAGCAATCAACTAAAATCAGCATCAACAGAATCTAAAAATGCAGAGATTTTGTCAAATCCACTCAATCTTTCAAAAACAGACAATGATCAAGTTCCTGTAAATGGGATTGCTATGGCTCCTTATATGATATCAGTCGCTCTCTTTGTCGCTGCATTATCAACAAATATGATTTTTGCTAAATTACCTTCAGGTCGTCATCCTGAAACTCGCTGGGCTTGGTTCAAATCTCGCTTTGAGATAAATGGAGTTATAGCTGTTTTAGCCGCTGTCTTAGTCTATGGTGGCGTTCATCTTATTGGTCTAACAGCAAATCATGAAATGAGAACCTTGTTCTTAATTATTATCGCAAGCTTAACATTTATGTCTATTGTAACTGCATTAACAACATGGAATAGCCGTGTAGGAGCTTTCTTCTCTCTTATTTTGCTATTATTACAGTTAGCATCAAGTGCAGGTACCTATCCACTTGCTTTGACAAATAATTTCTTTAGAGCTATTAATCCTTGGTTACCAATGAGTTATTCAGTTTCGGGATTACGACAAACAATTTCTATGACAGGAAATATTCATCATCAAGTCATTTTCCTTGCTGTGATATTAGCCCTATTTACTGGTTTAGGTATGCTAGCTTATCGACCTAAGAAAATGGAAGAAGATTAAAAAAATCGACCAACTGGTCGATTTTTTTATGTCTTAGATGACTTTCGTTTGTGATTATAGATTCCAAATAGTAAAAGAGAAGTAAAGGAACAGATTGCTCCAATAACAAAACCATTGGGAATAAAGGAAAGTGTAATAGTTCCTTTTCCCTTAGGAACGTCAATTTTCA
Source organism: Streptococcus mitis (assembly GCF_016658865.1). Taxonomy (NCBI): domain Bacteria; kingdom Bacillati; phylum Bacillota; class Bacilli; order Lactobacillales; family Streptococcaceae; genus Streptococcus; species Streptococcus mitis. The sequence continues at coordinate 2,024,295 of NZ_CP067992.1, read as the reverse complement.
TAAAGCCAGTTTGAGCTTGTTTAATTTCTATTTTTTTACCATCTTGGTAGGCAGACCAACCTTTGTCATAAGGAATGGTGAAAAAAATGGACGTATCTTGTTTGACATCATATGTAGCAAAGACCTTGTTTTTAGAAGTTGATACTGTGACAGGTTGTTCTTTAATTTTTTGAATTGCCTCGGTAAAAGTTTTGGTATCTAAACGATAGAAGGTAGGAGATTCAAATGATACCTGTGAATTTCCAGGGAAACTAACATTAATATTGAAAGTTTTTTTCTCTTTAGTATATCCTAGATTAAAGAAGGAGAAGACATTATCAGTTGTAAAAGTTTTCTTTTCCCCATTTACAAGGATGTCAACCTTTTTTTGTTTGTCATTAGAAAAGTGAAGGTTTGTGAAAGAAAGATAAACTTGACTGTTTTCTGGCACTTCAATTTGATACTGGATTTCTGCATCCTCATTTGAAGAACTTGTAACACTAATCAAATCATCAGTATTCTCTGTTTTTTCATAGGGGATTGGAGAAAAATAATCAAAATTGACGTCAGCAAGTTGATTTAAAAACGAGGCCTGATTATCTAGAGTATGTTCATTGAACTTGACATCGTTGTAAATAGATTGACTAGCAAAGGCAATTGGAAGAGAGTATTGATTTTCATATAGGGTAAGATTATCTTTTTGATAGATATCTTTAAAACCATACTTATCAATAGGACTGTCTGAGATATTATACTGGATGCCAAATAAACTATCAGCCAAAATACTATTATTTGCATAACGGAGATTGAGATTGGTCCCAGAGGATTTAAAGCCAAGTTTATCCAAAGTAGAGCTTGCTGAACGATTTCGAACAGATGAAAATTGAGAGATTCCATTGTAGTTGAATTTCATACTGTCATTCCCTGTCTGAGTTTGTAGTTTTTCAGTACGAGTAAATGGATCCTCAATATATGTTGAGAAAGATTCCATAGTTGGGATATCTCTATTATATGCACTTCGAGAAGCAAATCCCCATTCCTTTGCAATTCCGTCCATTTGAGATGAAGCATTTAAACTTATTTCAACCATTATAAATAAAGAGATTAGAATGGCAAATAGATTTACAGAGATAAACTTTTTGATAAATGCAAGGAGTAAAAGCGAATAGATAACCAAAAATTCAAGAGTAAGCAGAATATTCAAATCTGTTAAAAACGAATAATGCGATTTTAGATAGATGGTAGCTAAAAATCCTGTTACTACAAGAAAAAGCGAAACTAAAAAGTTCCAGATTTTAATTTCTTTCAGACGATTTAATACTTCCTCTGCTGTGTAAATTAACAAGGTAGAGAAAATCCAAGCATAGCGATGTAAAAACATGTTTGGAGTATGCATGCCTTGCCAAAATAAATCAAGAGCTTCAATATAAAAGCTTGCAATTAGAAATGTAAAGAAGATTGCATAGATAAGTTTCACGTGAAACTTAATAGATTTCAGCGTAAAAAATAAAATGGTCAAAATAAAGGGAAGTAGTCCAACAAAAATCATTGGGATGGCCCCATACTTTGTTGTGTCAAAGGAACCAATGAATTGCTTAGCAAAGAGATCAAGATACCAGCTACTTTCAGTTTGAAACTTTGTAACTTCAGTTAATTTTTCCCCATGTGTCTGTAAATCAAACAGAGTGGGAAGAGTCATAATCAAACTAGTCATACCAGCTAAAAAGGAGGTGACAACAAAATCAAGAAAAGATGATTTTCGAGTTTTAAAGTCCCAAGAAATTTGACAGAGATACCAGAAAATAAGAAACAATGCGATCATATAGCCAAAATAATAATTTTGAATAAACAAAATTGACAGACTTGTAAAGTATAAAAGTAGTTTCTTTTCAGTTATAAGTAGGTGTAAACCAGTTATAATTAAAGGAATCAAGATAAAAACATCTAGCCAGGTTTTTATCTCTAGTTGACTAACAGTGAAACTCATCAGAGCATAGGAAGTAGATAAAGCTAGTTTTAAAGTCTGAGGGATATTTTTAAATAATTTATTTAAACTAAATAAGGTTGACAGACCAATCAATCCAAATTTTAAGAGAGTTATCAGATAGACAGCATCTGGCATATTCGTTAGATCAAAAAAGTAAACCAGAGGCGCGAGAAAACTACCCAAGTAATAACTAGATAGGGCATAGAAGTTTAGTCCTAGACCACTTGTAAAGGTGTAAAACAAACTACCATTTTCATGTAGGATATTTCTTAGAGCCATATCAAAAATAACGTATTGATGAAAGCCATCTCCTAATAAAGGAGAGATGTCACTATTCCAGTAGATACCTTGAGATAGGTATACTCCTGCCATAATCAATACAGGAATGATGAAAGAAACAAAATAGGTCCAATATGTTTTAAAAAATAATTTCATGTTACCTCATAAAATGTTAGAAAACTCAGCTGGTTAACCCAACTGAGTTTTGAAGTTTTATTTAGTCTTTCCAAAGTTCTTTAACTTTTGCTTGTACTTCTGCATTTTCTAGGAATTCATCATAGGTTTCATCAATACGATCGATGACGCCATTTTTAGACAAGACAATGATATGGTTAGCCAAAGTTTGAATAAACTCGTGGTCATGACTGGCAAAGATGATTGATTCTTTAAAGTTTTTCAATCCATCATTCAAGCTTGAGATAGATTCCAAGTCCAAGTGATTGGTTGGGTCATCAAGTACAAGCACATTTGACTTCAAGAGCATTAGTTTTGAAAGCATGACACGAACTTTTTCTCCCCCTGACAAGACATTTACAGGTTTGTTAACCTCATCTCCAGAGAAGAGCATACGGCCGAGGAAACCGCGTAGGAAAGTATTGTCATCTTCTTCTTTACTTGCAAATTGACGCAACCAGTCAAGAATTGATTCTCCCCCTGCGAAATCGGCCGAGTTATCTTTTGGCAAGTAAGAACGGCTAGTAGTAACTCCCCACTTGACAGTTCCTTCATAGTCAATGTCTCCCATGATTGCACGAATTAATGCAGTCGTTTGGATGTCATTCTGTCCAATAAGAGCTGTCTTATCACCTGGACGCAAGATAAAGCTGATATTATCTAAAATAGTCTCACCATCAATCTTTACAGTTAGATTTTCTACTGTCAAGAGATCATTACCAATTTCACGCTCTGCTTTAAAGTTGATAAATGGATATTTACGACTAGATGGAACAATCTCTTCTAGCTCAATCTTATCAAGCATTTTCTTACGTGATGTTGCTTGTCTTGATTTAGAAGCATTAGCAGAGAAACGAGCTACGAATTCTTGCAATTGCTTAATTTTTTCTTCTGCTTTGGCATTACGGTCGGCTAGCAATTTAGCAGCAAGTTCAGAAGATTCCTTCCAGAAGTCATAGTTTCCGACATAGAGTTTGATTTTTCCAAAGTCAAGGTCAGCCATGTGGGTACATACTTTGTTTAAGAAGTGGCGGTCATGGGATACTACGATAACTGTATTATCAAAGTCAATCAAGAAGTCTTCTAACCATGTAATTGATTGGATGTCCAAACCGTTTGTAGGCTCATCTAATAGAAGAACATCTGGTTTACCAAAAAGTGCTTTAGCGAGGAGAACCTTTACTTTCTCACCATTGGCCAATTCGCTCATATTTTGGTAGTGCAATTCTTCTGGAATGTTTAGGTTTTGAAGTAGTTGAGAGGCTTCACTTTCTGCTTCCCAGCCTCCAAGCTCGGCAAACTCTCCTTCGAGTTCGGCAGCACGCACTCCATCCTCATCTGAGAAATCTTCCTTCATGTAGATGGCATCTTTCTCTTTCATGATGCTATAAAGTTTTTCATTTCCCATGATAACGACATCAATGGCACGTTCGTCTTCATAGTCAAAGTGATTTTGACGAAGAACAGAGAGACGTTCATCTGGACCAAGAGAGATGTGACCAGTAGTAGGTTCGATATCTCCGGCTAAAATTTTTAAAAAGGTAGATTTTCCGGCACCATTAGCACCAATTAATCCGTAAGTATTTCCTTCTGTAAATTTGATATTGACATCATCAAAAAGTTTGCGATCACTAAAACGTAGTGAAACATCAGATACTGTAAGCAATGTTTTTCTCCTATATGTGTAATATATTCATTCTACTAGAAAATACGGAAATATTCAAATTTTTATCTGTCAATTTTATGTAAATTACATTTACAGTATACTTTACACGAATCCGTAAATAGCAAGGCTGATTTATTTTGATAAATTACGGTTATTTCATTAAAAAAATGCTATAATTGAAGGGACTATATCGAAGGAGAATAAAATGATTAAACCCATTATTTTAACAGGAGACCGTCCAACAGGGAAATTGCATATTGGACATTATGTTGGAAGTCTCAAAAATCGAGTTTTATTACAGGAAGAGGATAAGTATGATATGTTTGTGTTCTTGGCTGACCAACAAGCTTTGACAGATCATGCTAAAGACCCTCAAACAATTGTAGAATCTATCGGAAATGTTGCTTTGGATTATCTTGCAGTTGGATTGGATCCAAATAAATCAACTATCTTTATTCAAAGCCAAATTCCAGAATTAGCTGAGTTGTCTATGTATTATATGAATTTGGTGTCATTGGCACGTTTGGAGCGTAATCCAACTGTCAAGACAGAAATTGCTCAGAAAGGATTTGGAGAAAGCATTCCGACAGGATTCTTGGTCTATCCAATAGCTCAAGCAGCTGACATCACAGCTTTCAAGGCTAATTATGTTCCTGTTGGGACAGATCAGAAACCAATGATTGAGCAAACTCGTGAAATTGTTCGTTCTTTTAATAATGCATATAACTGTGATGTCTTGGTAGAGCCGGAAGGTATTTATCCAGAAAATGAGAGAGCAGGGCGTTTGCCTGGTTTAGATGGAAATGCTAAAATGTCTAAGTCCCTTAATAACGGTATTTATTTAGCTGATGATGCGGATACTTTGCGTAAAAAAGTAATGAGTATGTATACAGATCCAGATCATATTCGAGTGGAAGATCCAGGTAAGATTGAGGGAAATATGGTTTTCCATTATCTAGATGTTTTTGGTCGTCCAGAAGATGCTCAAGAAATTGCTGACATGAAAGAACATTATCAACGAGGTGGTCTTGGTGATGTGAAGACCAAGCGTTATCTACTTGAAATATTAGAACGTGAACTGGGTCCTATTCGTGAGCGCCGTATTGAATTTGCTAAGGATATGGGAGAAGTTTATAATATGCTTCAAAAAGGTAGTGAAAGAGCGCGTGAAGTTGCAGGTCAAACCCTATCTGAGGTTAAAGGAGCAATGGGACTTCATTACTTTAACTAAGTTTATTTTACAAGAAACTATCATTTCTATCTCGAAGAAAAGATAGTTTTTTATTTACCCCTGTAACATTTGACAAATTTTTATAGAATGGTATGATAGATACAATATAAAAAGAGTCAAGCTCAAAAAGAAAGAAAAGAGGAAACTTCGAATGTCTAATTGGGACACTAAATTTTTGAAAAAAGGTTTTACCTTTGATGATGTATTGCTTATTCCAGCTGAAAGTCATGTGTTGCCTAACGATGCAGATTTAACAACTAAATTGGCAGATAATTTGACTTTAAATATCCCAATTATTACCGCTGCCATGGACACAGTTACAGAGAGTCAAATGGCCATTGCTATTGCTCGTGCAGGCGGTCTCGGAGTTATCCATAAAAACATGTCAATTGCTCAACAAGCAGAGGAGGTTCGTAAGGTAAAACGTTCTGAAAATGGAGTTATTATTGATCCGTTCTTCTTGACGCCTGAACATACAATTGCTGAAGCAGATGAGCTTATGGGTCGTTACCGTATCAGTGGTGTTCCAGTTGTTGAAACACTTGAAAATCGTAAATTGGTTGGTATTTTGACAAACCGAGATCTTCGTTTCATTTCAGATTATAACCAACCAATCTCAAACCATATGACTAGTGAAAATCTTGTTACTGCTCCTGTGGGTACAGATCTTGCAACAGCTGAGAGCATTCTTCAAGAACACCGTATTGAAAAACTTCCTTTGGTAGATGAAGAAGGTCGTCTTTCTGGTTTGATTACTATCAAAGATATTGAAAAAGTTATTGAGTTTCCAAATGCTGCTAAAGATGAGTTTGGTCGTCTCTTAGTTGCAGGTGCAGTAGGTGTTACTTCAGATACCTTTGAACGTGCAGAGGCTCTCTTTGAAGCAGGAGCGGATGCGATTGTTATTGATACTGCACATGGTCATTCTGCAGGTGTCTTGCGTAAAATTGCTGAGATTCGTACTCATTTCCCAGATCGTACCTTGATTGCTGGAAATATTGCAACTGCTGAAGGTGCACGTGCCCTTTATGAAGCAGGTGTAGATGTTGTAAAGGTTGGTATTGGACCAGGTTCTATCTGTACTACTCGTGTGATTGCAGGTGTTGGTGTTCCACAAGTAACAGCTATCTACGATGCTGCAGCCGTTGCGCGTGAATATGGTAAAACGATTATTGCTGACGGTGGAATCAAGTATTCTGGAGATATTGTAAAAGCCCTTGCTGCAGGTGGAAATGCAGTTATGCTTGGATCAATGTTTGCTGGAACAGACGAAGCACCAGGTGAAACTGAAATCTTCCAAGGACGTAAGTTCAAGACTTACCGTGGTATGGGATCAATCGCAGCGATGAAGAAAGGTTCAAGCGATCGTTACTTCCAAGGTTCTGTCAATGAAGCAAATAAACTCGTTCCAGAAGGAATTGAAGGTCGTGTTGCTTATAAAGGAGCGGCAGCTGATATCGTCTTCCAAATGATTGGCGGTATCCGATCTGGTATGGGTTACTGTGGTGCGGCTAACCTTAAAGAGTTGCATGATAATGCTCAATTTATTGAAATGTCTGGTGCTGGTTTGAAAGAAAGCCATCCTCATGATGTACAAATTACTAATGAGGCACCAAATTATTCTATGTAAAAGAAATAAAAAGAACTCCCGTGAAAACAGGAGTTCTTTTACAATGTTGTCAATTTTCGTTTACAAAAACTTTACCACCCTGAATAGTGAAGATACTTAGATTTTTTGGTAGATTTTGAAGATGGTCTAAGCTTGTTGTTGTGATAAAGGTTTGGATTGACTGAGAAATCGTTTCTAATAATTTTAACTGTCTAGTATTGTCAAGTTCACTCATAACATCGTCAAGCAATAATATCGGAGATTCTGTAGTAATACTTTCCATTAACTCGATTTCTGCTAATTTTATAGAAAGGACGAGACTGCGATGTTGACCTTGACTTCCAAAGCTAGCATCCATCCCATTTATATAAAAAGAAATATCATCTCGATGAGGACCAACGCCAGTATTCTTTTTAAATAAATCTCTGGTTCTACTTTTTTCTAAAGCAATTTTGAAAGATTTGGATAAGTTTTGTTTGTCAGTTATCTTGACAGAAGATTGATAAGATATTGACAACTCTTCAATCTGATTTGAGAGTTCAAAATGTTTCTTACGCGCAAATGATTCTAGTTTTTTTATGAAATCTAAGCGGTGATTCATTACACGACATCCATAATCAACTAGCTGATCATCCAATACTGAAAGGAAGGTTTCATCTATTTTTTGAGCTGATTTTAGATAAGTGTTTCTTTGTTTTAGGATGTGATTATAATTGGTTAAGTCAGATAAATAGATTGGCTTGATTTGTCCAAGTTCCATATCAATGAATTTCCGTCGAACCGAAGGTGCTCCTTTAATTAGTTGTAAATCTTCAGGAGCAAATAAAACAACATTCATGTGTCCTACATAATCTGAAAGGCGCGCCTGTTTTAAGTGATTAACTTTTGTCACACGGCCTTTTTGTGTTAGTTCGATTTCTAGGGGAATGGATCCAGTTTTTTTCTGAACGAGACCTGAAAGATGAAGTTGTTCCTCATCAAAATGAATGAGATTTTTATCTGTTCGAGTTCGATGACTACGCGTTAAGGCTAAAAAATAGATAGCCTCTAGCATATTTGTTTTTCCTTGTGCATTGCGTCCTAAAAAGACATTCAATTTAGGATTAAAGTCTATTTTCGTCTCTTTGTAGTTACGAAAAGTCTTGAGAGATAGGTTTTGTAGCCACATGATTATCTACCAGGGAATCGCGGAGCTTGTTTGTTTTTAGGTGATGAAGCAGGTTTCGATTTGTCTTTTTTAATTCCCTTATTCATCTCTTTGACAAGTTTAGCGATCCGTTCTTTTTCAACTTTATCAGCTTGGTATTCCTCTTGTTCTTCAGAAGTAGGTTGTGTCAACAAGATGTCAATGTCCATGTCAGGGATGTCAACTTTATCACCAATACGAAGTTTTTTACCACGACGACTCTCTAATTCCCCATTAAAGTAAACAGAATGTTCAGAGAGAAATGATTTGATAGCTCCTCCGCTATGTGTAATTCCAAGTTCTTTGAGTAGTGCTTGGAGGGTAATAAATTCTTCAAATAATTTGTATTCCATAATTCACCTCAATCTTTGGTATTATACCATATTTTCCTAAAAATAGTGAGAGAAACAGGGGGGGATGTAAGCGATTTTTATTTCAAAAGTGTTACAGAGAACAGGAAAATTTCAGGTTTTCGTGATATAATAGAAGTCTGTATATAAGGAGGTAAATCATGGAGTTAGTGCATGGAATTTCAACACATTTTATCCAATCAAAAAAGTTTAAAACGAACAAAATCACCGTGCGTTTTACCGCTCCATTATCTCTTAATACGATTGCAGGTCGCATGTTGAGTGCGAGTATGCTAGAGACTGCTAATCAGATGTACCCCACTTCTCAAGATTTGAGAAGACATTTGGCCAGTCTATACGGTACAGATATGTCAACCAATTGTTTCAGAAGAGGGCAAAGTCATATTGTAGAATTGACATTCACATATGTTCGTGATGAGTTTTTAAGTAGGAAAAATGTGCTAACTGATCAGGTTTTGGAACTAGTAAAAGAAACTCTTTTTTCACCCGTAGTAGTTGATAATGGGTTTGATTCGGCCTTATTTGAAATTGAGAAAAAGCAATTGCTAGCAAGTTTAGCAGCTGATATGGATGATTCTTTTTATTTTGCACATAAAGAATTGGATAAATTGTTTTTTCATGATGAACGTCTTCAATTGGAATATAGTGATTTACGAAATCGTATTTTAGCTGAAACTCCACAAAGTTCTTATTCCTGTTTCCAAGAATTTTTGACCAATGATCGAATAGATTTCTTTTTCCTAGGTGATTTTAATGAGGTTGAAATTCTAAATGTATTAGAATCATTTGGTTTTATGGGTCGAGAAGGTAATGTGAAGGTTCAGTATTGTCAACCTTATTCCAATATCCTTCAGGAAGGCATGGTTCGGAAAAATGTGGGACAGTCTATTTTAGAGTTGGGCTATCATTGCTCTGCTGAATATGGTGATGAGCAACATTTACCTATGATTGTAATGAATGGTTTACTGGGTGGATTTGCTCACTCTAAACTCTTTACAAATGTCCGTGAAAATGCTGGATTGGCTTATACTATTTCAAGTCAGCTTGATTTGTTTAGTGGATTCTTGAGGATGTATGCTGGCATTGATCGAGAAAATCGGAATCAGGCTCGAAAAATGATGAATAATCAACTGCTTGATTTAAAAAAAGGATATTTTACAGAGCTTGAGCTAGAGCAGACCAAGGAAATGATTCGTCGGTCTTTGTTACTTTCTCAAGATAATCCAAGTTCATTGATTGAACGTGCTTATCAAAATGCCTTACTTGGAAAATCTTCAGCAGACTTTAAAGGTTGGATTGCAAAACTCGATCAAGTTGACAAAGATGCTATTTGTAGAGCAGCTAAGAATGTGAAACTACAGGCGATTTACTTTATGGAAGGAATAGAATGACAAAGGTTGTTTTTGAAGAAAAATACTATCCAGCTGTAAAAGAAATGGTTTATCGAACTCGTTTGGCAAACGGATTGACAGTTGCTCTTTTGCCTAAAAAGGAATTTAAAGAGGTTTACGGGAGTGTAACTGTCCAGTTTGGTTCGATAGATACGCTTGTCACAGACGTTGACGGAAATGTAAAAGAATATCCTGGAGGAATTGCTCATTTTCTTGAACATAAATTATTTGAGAGAGAAGATGCTAGCGATTTGATGTCAGCTTTTACGAGTCTAGGTGCAGATAGTAATGCCTTTACAAGCTTTACAAAAACAAGCTATCTTTTTTCAGCAACGGATCATTTTTTAGAAAATTTAGACTTACTTGATGAATTGGTAACATCAGCACACTTTACTGAAGGTTCCATTTTAAGAGAGCAGGATATTATCCAGCAAGAACGAGAAATGTATCAAGATGATCCAGATTCGTGTTTATTCTTTTCAACTTTAGCGAATTTGTATCCAGGCACACCTTTAGCAACTGATATAGTTGGCAGTGAGGAGTCCATTTCCCAAATAAATCTAACTAATTTGCAAGAAAATTTTACAAGATTTTACAAACCTGTAAACATGTCTCTGTTTTTAGTTGGCAATTTTGATGTGGATCAAGTACAGGACTATTTTGAAAGAAAAGAACTGGAAGATTTAGATGTTCAGGAAGTAGCAAGAGAAAAGTTTGTTTTAAAAGATGTAAAGCAAACAGACAGTATAAGAATGGAAGTCTCTTCTCCCAAACTAGCGATTGGTATTAGAGGTAAACAAGATGTTGCTGAGACTGATTGCTATCGAAATCATATTTTATTAAAATTATTGTTTGCAATGATGTTTGGTTGGACTTCGGATCGTTTTCAGAAATTATATGAATCAGGTAAAATTGATGCGTCCTTATCTCTGGAAGTTGAAGTAACAAGTCGCTTTCATTTTGTTATGTTGACAATGGATACAAAAGAGCCAGTTGCTTTATCTCATCAGTTTAAAAAGTCTATTCGTAATTTCACAAAGGATTTAGATATTACAGAGGATCATTTAGACATTATCAAAAGAGAGATGTTTGGAGAATTTTTCAGTAGCATGAACTCTCTTGAATTTATTGCAACGCAATATGATGCTTTTGGACAAGGTGAGACAATCTTTGATTTGCCGAAAATTTTACAGGAAATTACTTTAGAGGATGTCCTTGATGCTGGACACCATTTAATAGATGATGGTGATATAGTTGATTTTACAATATTCCCATCGTAGTAACTAATCATAATAGACACTAGAAACATAATAGAAACTAGAAAGAAGGAATGACAAGTATGAGGAAAAAAACAATTGGTGAGGTTTTACGTTTAGCTAGAACCAACCAAGGGTTAACTTTAGAAGAATTACACAAAAAAACAGAAATTCAGTTGGATATGTTGGAGGCAATGGAAGCTGATGATTTTGATCAACTTCCTAGTCCATTTTATACTCGTTCTTTTTTGAGAAAGTATGCGTGGGCAGTTGAACTTGATGAGCGAATTGTCTTGGATGCTTATGATTCTGGGAGCATGATTACTTATGAGGAAGTAGATGTTGATGAAGAGGAGTTGACAGGTAGGAGACGTTCAAGTAAGAAAAATAGGACATCATTTTTACCTTTATTTTATTTTATACTCTTTGCCCTATCGATTGTCATTTTTGTGACTTATTATGTTTGGAATTATATTCAGACTCAACCGGAGCGTTCATCTGCGTCTAGTTATAGTGTAGTCCAAGCAACAAGCTCGACTAGTTCTGCAACTCCATCTTCAACTAGTAGTGGTTCATCAAGTAGCTCTTCGAATATTGAACCAGTTATAAGTGTATCAGGTGAAGGAAATTATGTAGAAATCGCTTATAAAACAAGTAAGGAAACCGCAAAATTGCAATTATCGGTTTCAGATGCTAGAAGTTGGGTTAGTGTTTCAGAAAGTGAGCTTGAGGGTGGTGTGACCTTATCACCGGATAATAAAAGTGCAGAAACAACAGTTTCAACAAAAAATCCTGTGACCATTACCTTAGGTGTTGTCAAAGGTGTTGCTTTAACAGTAGATGATCAGACTGTTGATTTATCGAAATTAACAGCTCAAACTGGACAAATCACTGTAACCTTTACTAGAAATTAAGGAAAAAGAATGAAAAAAGAACAAATTCCCAATCTCTTAACAATAGGTCGAATTCTCTTTATACCTATTTTTATCTTTATTTTAACGATAGGAAATTCGCTAGAAAGTCATATAGTAGCAGCTATTATATTTGCTATTGCCAGTATTACCGACTATTTAGATGGATATTTAGCTCGTAAATGGAATGTGGTCAGTAATTTTGGCAAATTTGCAGATCCTATGGCGGATAAGTTACTAGTTATGTCTGCTTTTATTATGCTGATTGAGTTAGGTATGGCTCCAGCTTGGATTGTTGCAGTGATCATCTGTCGTGAGTTGGCTGTAACAGGTTTAAGACTTTTATTAGTTGAAACTGGTGGGACAGTTTTAGCAGCAGCAATGCCTGGAAAAATTAAAACTTTTAGTCAGATGTTTGCCATTGTTTTCTTGCTATTACATTGGATTTTGCTTGGTCAAGTTCTACTTTATGTAGCCTTGTTTTTCACTATCTACTCTGGTTATGATTATTTCAAGGGTAGTGCCTATGTATTTAAAGGGACATTTGGTTCGAAATGAAATCAGTAATTGATGTAAAAAATCTTTCTTTTCGCTATAAGGAAAGTCAGGAATACTATGATGTGAAGGATATTACGTTTCACGTGAAACGTGGAGAATGGCTTTCGATTGTAGGGCATAATGGTAGTGGTAAATCAACAACGGTTCGCTTAATTGATGGCTTACTGGAAGCAGAATCCGGAGAGATTGTAATCAATGGCCAACAGTTGACTGAGGAGAATGTTTGGAGCATACGTCGTCAAATCGGTATGGTTTTTCAAAATCCAGATAATCAATTTGTTGGAGCGACTGTTGAAGATGATGTTGCCTTTGGTTTGGAAAATCAGGGACTTTCTCGTCAAGAAATGAAAAAGAGAGTGGAAGAAGCTCTGGATTTGGTTGGCATGTTGGACTTTAAAAAGAGAGAGCCAGCACGTCTATCAGGTGGCCAAAAGCAACGTGTGGCTATTGCAGGTGTTGTAGCCCTAAGACCAGCTATTTTAATCCTAGATGAAGCAACGAGTATGTTGGATCCTGAGGGACGTAGAGAACTGATTGAGACAGTAAAAGGAATTCGGAAAGACTATGATATGACGGTCATTTCCATTACACATGATTTGGAAGAAGTCGCCATGAGTGATCGTGTGTTGGTCATGAAAAAAGGGTCAATTGAATCAACTAGTAGCCCAAGAGAACTTTTCTCACGAAATGATTTGGATCAAATTGGATTAGACGATCCTTTTGCTAATCAATTAAAACATTCTTTGAGCCAGAATGGCTATGATTTGCCTGAAAATTATTTGACAGAAAGTGAGCTAGAGGATAAACTATGGGAATTGCTCTAGAAAATGTGAGTTTTACGTATCAAGAAGGGACTCCCTTAGCTTCAACAGCTTTGTCAGATGTTTCTTTGACGATTGAAGATGGTTCTTATACGGCTTTAATTGGCCACACAGGTAGTGGTAAATCAACTATTTTGCAACTCTTAAATGGTTTATTGGTGCCAAGTCAAGGGAGTGTGCGAGTTTTTGATACCTTAATCACTTCGACTTCTAAAAATAAAGATATTCGTCAAATTAGAAAACAGGTTGGCTTGGTATTTCAGTTTGCTGAAAATCAGATCTTTGAAGAAACGGTTTTGAAGGATGTTGCTTTTGGACCGCAAAATTTTGGAGTTTCTGAAGAAGATGCGGAGCAGATTGCGCGTGAGAAACTGGCTTTGGTTGGAATTGATGAATCACTTTTTAATCGTAGTCCGTTTGAGCTATCAGGTGGACAAATGAGACGTGTGGCCATTGCAGGCATACTTGCCATGGAACCAGCCATATTAGTCTTAGATGAGCCCACAGCAGGCCTAGATCCCCTGGGAAGAAAAGAGCTGATGAATTTGTTCAAAAAACTCCACCAGTCAGGGATGACAATTGTCTTAGTAACACATTTGATGGATGATGTTGCTGAATATGCGAACCAGGTATATGTGATGGAAAAGGGACGTTTAGTTAAGTTTGGTAAACCTAGTGATGTCTTTCAAGATGTTGTTTTTATGGAAGAAGTTCAGTTGGGAGTACCTAAAATTACAGCTTTTTGTAAACGATTGGCTGATAGAGGCGTGTCATTTAAACGATTACCGATTAAGATAGAGGAGTTCAAGGAGTCGCTAAATGGATAGTATGATTTTGGGGCGTTATATCCCAGGGGATTCGATTGTTCACCGATTGGATCCACGTAGCAAATTGCTTGCCATGATGCTACTGATTTTGATTGTGTTTTGGGCTAATAACCCCTTGACGAATCTAATTCTTTTTATAGCGACAGGGATATTTATTGCCTTGTCAGGAGTATCTCTTTCATTTTTTATTCAGGGCTTGAAGTCTATGTTTTTCTTGATTGCCTTCACAACTATTTTTCAACTGTTTTTCATTTCTAATGGGAATGTTTTATTTGAGTTTTCATTTGTGAGAATTACGGATTATGCTTTGCAACAAGCTGGAATTATTTTTTGTCGCTTTGTATTGATTATTTTCTTTTCAACTTTGTTAACTTTAACTACCATGCCCTTAAGTTTGGCATCAGCTGTCGAAGCTTTGTTAGCACCTTTAAAACGTGTGAAAGTTCCAGTTCATGAAATTGGATTGATGCTGTCCATGAGTCTACGTTTTGTCCCAACCTTGGTGGATGATACGACGCGGATTATGAATGCACAGAAAGCGCGTGGAGTTGATTTTGGTGAAGGAAGCATTGTTCAAAAAGTAAAGGCTATGATTCCTATTTTGATTCCTCTTTTTGCAACAAGTTTAAAACGTGCGGATTCCTTGGCTATTGCTATGGAAGCGCGTGGTTATCAGGGGGGAAAAGGCAGAAGTCAATACCGACAATTGAAGTGGACTCGAAAGGATACGCTGACCATTCTTGTTATTATCGTACTTGGTTGTTGCTTATTTTTCTTAAAATCTTAGTAGCTTTCAGGAATTCATAAAAAATTACTGTAACAGTTTTTGATATAAAGGTAGGGATATGAACCGTTTTAAAAAATCAAAATATGTCATTATTGTTTTTGTCATTGTTCTGCTTGTGTCAGCTCTCTTAGCGACGACTTATTCAAGTACAATTGTGACAAAATTAGGAGATGGAATCTCATTGGTTGATAGAGTTGTTCAAAAACCTTTTCAGTGGTTTGATTCTGTCAAATCAGATTTGGCTCATTTGACACGAACTTATAATGAAAATGAAAGTTTGAAGAAACAGATTTATCAATTAGAAGTTAAATCAAATGAGGCGGAAAGTTTAAAGACCGAAAATGAACAACTGCGCCAATTGCTTGATATGAAATCCAAGTTGCAAGCTACAAAGACTTTAGCAGCAGATGTTATTATGCGTTCTCCAGTATCTTGGAAGCAGGAATTGACCCTGGATGCAGGTAAATCAAAAGGGGCTTCTGAGAACATGTTAGCTATTGCAAATGGTGGTTTGATTGGGAGCGTTTCAAAAGTAGAGGAGAACTCTACTATGATCAACCTTCTGACAAATACGGAAAATGCTGATAAGATTTCTGTTAAAATTCAACATGGTTCTACTACAATTTATGGAATTATTGTTGGCTATGACAAGGAAAATGAAGTTCTTAAAATTAGCCAATTAAATAGTAATAGTGAGATTAGTGCAGGAGATAAGGTGACCACTGGTGGATTAGGAAACTTTAATGTTGCGGATATTCCTGTTGGTGAAGTGGTTGCCACAACGCATAGTACAGACTATTTGACACGAGAAGTAACTGTTAAATTGAGTGCAGATACTCATAATGTGGATGTGATAGAATTAGTGGGGAATTCATAATGAGACATTTGAAGCGGGTTGGAGTGTTTTTATTGCTCCCTTTCTTTGTTCTAATTGACGCCCATATTAGCCAGCTTCTGGGCTCATTTTTTCCCCACGTACAGTTGGCTAGTCATTTTCTGTTTTTATTTCTCTTATTTGAGACGATTGAAGTATCAGAATATCTCTATTTAGCTTATTGTTTTGTAGTTGGTTTGGTCTATGATATTTACTTTTTCCACTTGATAGGGATTGCGACTCTGTTGTTCGTCTTGTTGGGGGTATTTCTCCATAAATTTAATAGTGTTATTTTATTGAATCGTTGGACGAGAATGTTAGCAATTATTGTCATGACTTTTCTATTTGAAATGGGGGCTTACATATTTGCAATAGCGGTAGGTTTAACTGTGGATAGTATGTCTTTGTTCATAGTCTATAGTTTAGTGCCATCAATGATTTTGAACCTTATATGGATGATTACTTTTCAGTTTATTTTTGAAAAATTTTACCTATAAGAAAGAAATAAAAATGTAACAAAGGCGTAATATTCATTAGGCCTTTTTTTGGTATACTAGTAATGTCTTTAAAAGAAGGAGTATCTACGAAATATGAAGAAAAAAATCTTAGCGTCACTTTTACTAAGTACAGTAATGGTTTCTCAAGCAGCTGTTTTAACAACTGCGCATGCAGAAACTACTGATGACAAAATTGCTGCTCAAGATAATAAAATTAGCAACTTAACAGCACAACAACAAGAAGCCCAAAAACAAGTTGATCAAGTTCAGGAGCAAGTATCTGCTATTCAAACAGAGCAATCAAACTTGCAATCTGAAAATGATAGACTACAAGAAGAATCTAAAAAGCTTGAGGGTGAAATTACAGAACTTTCTAAGAATATTGTATCTCGCAATGATTCATTACAAAAACAAGCTCGTAGTGCTCAAACAAATGGAGCTGCAACAAGTTACATTAATACAATTGTAAACTCAAAATCAATTACAGAAGCTATTTCACGTGTTGCTGCAATGAGTGAAATCGTATCTGCAAACAACAAAATGTTGGAACAACAAAAAGCAGATAAAAAAGCTATTTCTGAAAAACAAGTAGCAAACAATGATGCAATTAATACAGTTATTGCAAATCAGCAAAAATTAGCTGATGATGCTCAATCATTAACTACAAAACAAGCTGAGTTGAAAGCTGCAGAATTGAATCTTGCTGCTGAAAAGGCTACTGCAGAGGATGAAAAAGCAAGTTTACTTGAGAAAAAAGCTGCAGCAGAAGCAGAAGCTAAAGCAGCTGCAGAAGCAGAAGCAGCTTATAAAGCTAAACAAGCAAGTCAACAACAAAAAGTCGTTGCTTCTGGAAATACAACTTTTACAGCAGAAGTTCAAGCAGTATCAACTACTTCTTCGTCATCTAGTTCGTCTGAATCATCTTCAAGTAGTGCTTCAGCGGAATCAACAAGCTATACTCCTGCACCAGTGAAACAACATCCGACATACAGTACAAATGCATCAAGCTATCCTGTAGGTCAATGTACATGGGGAGTAAAAACTTTAGCACCATGGGCTGGTGATTACTGGGGTAATGGCGGTCAATGGGCTGCAAGTGCAGCAGCTGCAGGTTTCCGTACAGGTTCTACACCACAAGTTGGCGCGATTGCATGTTGGGATGATGGAGGATACGGTCACGTAGCAGTTGTTACAGCAGTTGAATCATCAACTCGTATTCAAGTTTCTGAGTGTAACTATGATGGAAGTGGAACTCAACCAATTGGAAATTATCGTGGATGGTTTAATCCGACAGCATCAAGAGGTACTGTAAGATACATTTATCCAAACTAATATACTGATTATTACTATACAAAGGGTGAGATCTTATTAATCTCACCCTTTGTATAGTGCTGGAAAAATTAATTTCATTATATAATTACTTGAACTTATTTTCTATTTTTATAATTATTTAATTAAAGTAAAATGAAACGTAGAGATTTAGTACGAGTGTAGCATGTTAATAAAAAATGGTTTCTAAGGGAGTCGGTGTTGAAGTTATGTTTAGGTATAAAATAAATGTTGATGTTAAAGAGTGGGATTTATTTTTAGAAAATCATCCTCAAGGAAATTTATTGCAGAGTAGTGATTGGTCCAAGATAAAGGATACTTGGGGGAACGAGAGAGTTGGTTTTTATAAAGATAATCAATTAGTTGGAGTAGCAAATATCTTAATTCAGCCGCTACCATTAGGATTTTCTATGTTTTATATTCCAAGAGGTCCAGTAATTGACTATGAAGATAAAGAACTTCTGAAATTTGTTCTTTTAACGTTGAAAAAACTTGCTAAAAAAAGCCATGCAATAATGGTTAAATTTGACCCAAGTTTATTTATAAGTAGAGGTCTTATTGACCAAGAATCTGTCCAAAATTCTATGACTTTAGCAATTGTCGAAGAACTGAAAAAAAATAAAGTTTATTGGACAGGCTTAACAAAGGATATGGCAGAAAATATACAACCACGTTTTCAAGCTAATATTCATAAAGAAAATTTCTCACTGGATCAACTTTCTAAGTCTACTAGACAGGCCATCCGAACTGCAAGAAATAAAGGATTAGAAGTAAAATTTGGTGGACTTGATTTATTAGATGACTTTTCATTTTTAATGAAGAAAACAGAGTCTCGCAAGAATATCAGTTTACGAGGCAAAGATTATTATCAGAAGTTACTGGATACTTATCCTGATCACTCCTTTATCACACTGAGCTTTTTAGATCTACCTAATAGACTGAAAGAAGTTGAGCAACAATTCGAAAAGAATCTAAAAACAGAGCAGAAGTTTACAGATAAAACGAAAGAAGGTAAAATAAAAGAGAATCAGCAAGAGAGAGAACGATTAAAGGAAGAAATTTCTTTTCTTAAGAACCATATTGACAGAGGGGATAGTATTGTCCCATTGTCTGGTACTTTAACCATCGAATTTGGGAAAACTTCTGAGAACTTATATGCTGGAATGAATGAAGAATTTAGACACTATCAACCTGCTATTCCTACATGGTTTGAGACAGCACAACATTCTTTTGAACGAGGGGCTGAGACTCATAATATGGGTGGAATTGAAAACAATTTAGAGGGTGGGTTAATTAGCTTTAAATCCAAGTTTAATCCTACTATCGAGGAATTTGCTGGTGAGTTTAATTATCCAACTAGTTCATTATATTTTTTGTTTAATCTAGCTTATAAAATTCGTAAGAAACTTCGAAGTAGATAAGATAAACTAATGATTTTGCCACTATATTAAATTTAAAAAAATTTAGCTATTAGAGCATCTTAGTAGTATATGTTGGGAAGTTAGCAGAAATTATCTACTTTAAAAATCTACTAAAATCACTTGAAAATATTGAAAAAGTATGGTAAAATGAAACTTGTCGTGTGAACGATAATACTCATTCTTGATGAATTGTGAAACAGTTGCCTTTGGGTCGTTTTGCGAGTTGAAGTCAAGAAGAGGAAAAAAACAAAAAGGAGAAATACTCATGGCAGTAATTTCAATGAAACAACTTCTTGAGGCTGGTGTACACTTTGGTCACCAAACTCGTCGCTGGAACCCTAAGATGGCTAAGTACATCTTCACTGAGCGTAACGGAATCCACGTTATTGACTTGCAACAAACTGTAAAATACGCAGACCAAGCATACGATTTCATGCGTGATGCAGCAGCTAACGATGCAGTTGTATTGTTCGTTGGTACGAAGAAACAAGCAGCTGATGCAGTTGCTGAAGAAGCAGTACGTTCAGGTCAATACTTCATCAACCACCGTTGGTTGGGTGGAACTCTTACAAACTGGGGAACAATCCAAAAACGTATCGCTCGTTTGAAAGAAATCAAACGTATGGAAGAAGATGGAACTTTTGAAGTTCTTCCTAAGAAAGAAGTTGCACTTCTTAACAAACAACGTGCACGTCTTGAAAAATTCTTGGGTGGTATCGAAGATATGCCTCGTATCCCAGATGTGATGTACGTAGTTGACCCACATAAAGAGCAAATCGCTGTTAAAGAAGCTAAAAAATTGGGAATCCCAGTTGTGGCGATGGTTGACACAAACACTGATCCAGATGATATCGATGTAATCATCCCAGCTAACGATGATGCTATCCGCGCTGTTAAATTGATCACAGCTAAATTGGCTGACGCTATCATCGAAGGACGTCAAGGTGAAGATGCAGTAGCAGTTGAAGCAGAATTTGTAGCTTCTGAAGCTCAAGCAGATTCAATTGAAGAAATCGTTGAAGTTGTAGAAGGCGACAACGCTTAATTCATATAATTAGTAATTACCTAGGAGGGCGGGGCTTAGCCCGGCTCTCCTATTTTTAAAAAATATAGGAGAATCAAAATGGCAGAAATTACAGCTAAACTTGTAAAAGAGTTGCGTGAAAAATCTGGTGCCGGAGTTATGGACGCTAAAAAAGCGCTTGTAGAAACAGACGGTGACATCGAAAAAGCGATTGAATTGCTTCGTGAAAAAGGTATGGCTAAGGCAGCTAAGAAAGCTGACCGTGTTGCTGCAGAAGGTTTGACTGGTGTTTACGTTAACGGTAATGTTGCAGCAGTTATTGAAGTAAACGCTGAAACTGACTTCGTTGCGAAAAATGCTCAATTCGTTGAATTGGTAAATACTACAGCTAAAGTTATTGCTGAAGGAAAACCTGCTAATAATGAAGAAGCACTTGCTTTGACAATGCCTTCAGGTGAAACTCTTGAAGCTGCATACGTATCTGCAACAGCAACTATCGGAGAAAAAATCTCATTCCGTCGCTTTGCATTGATTGAAAAAACAGACGCACAACACTTTGGAGCATACCAACATAACGGTGGACGTATCGGTGTTATTTCAGTTGTTGAAGGTGGAGACGAAGCACTTGCTAAACAATTGTCAATGCACATCGCAGCGATGAAACCAACAGTTCTTTCTTACAAAGAATTGGATGAGCAATTCGTTAAAGATGAGTTGGCACAATTGAACCACGTTATCGACCAAGACAACGAAAGTCGTGCAATGGTTAACAAACCAGCTCTTCCACACTTGAAGTATGGATCAAAAGCTCAATTGACTGATGAAGTGATTGCCCAAGCTGAAGCTGACATCAAAGCTGAATTGGCTGCAGAAGGCAAACCAGAAAAAATCTGGGACAAAATCATCCCAGGTAAAATGGACCGCTTCATGCTTGACAACACTAAAGTTGACCAAGCTTACACACTTCTTGCACAAGTATACATCATGGATGACAGCAAGACAGTTGAAGCATATCTTGAATCAGTTAACGCTTCAGTAGTTGAGTTCGCTCGCTTTGAAGTTGGTGAAGGTATTGAAAAAGCTGCAAACGACTTCGAAGCTGAAGTTGCAGCTACAATGGCAGCAGCCTTGAATAACTAATAATAAAAAGGAAGGAAGCTAAATTGCTTCCTTTTTTCTATGCAGTCAATCTTTATAGGGAGATGTTCCTATTTTTAAGGTATAAATAAAAAGCCCTATAATAAGGGCTAAGTGTACTTAGGAGACTACACTTCAAATTCATAGAGTGCTGTAGAGAGATAACGTTCACCGTTATCTGGTGCTAGAGCAAGAACTTTTTTACCTGTACCTAATTTCTTAGCAACTTCAATTGCTCCGTAGATAGCTGCAGCTGAAGAAATACCAACAAGGAAGCCTTCTTTTCCGCCAATCTCACGGCCAAGTGCTAAAGCATTGTCTGATGTTACACGAACGATACCATCATAAGCCTTTGTATCCAGTGTATCAGGAATAAATCCAGCTGAGATACCTTGAATTTTGTGAGGACCAGGTTTTTCACCAGATAGAATAGCAGATTCATCAGCTTCCACTGCATAAACTTGAATGTTTGAATTTGCTGTTTTGAGTGCATGAGAAACACCAGAAATTGTTCCACCGGTACCAACTCCAGCAACAAAGGCGTCTAATCCATCTTTACCGAAAGCAGCTAGTATTTCAGCTCCTGTTGTTCTTTCGTGTACTTCTGGATTTGCTGGATTGTCAAATTGAAGAGGAAGGAAACCATCACGTTCAGCAGCGATTTCTTGAGCCTTGGCGATAGCACCTTTCATTCCTTCGCTACCAGGAGTGAGGACGAGTTCGGCACCATAGGCTTGGATAATCTTACGTCGTTCCACACTCATAGTTTCAGGCATAACGATAACAACTTTATACCCTTTAGCAGCACCTACCCATGAAAGTCCAATACCAGTGTTTCCACTTGTTGCTTCAACAATGGTAGCACCCGGTTTCAGAATACCATCTTGTTCCGCTTTTTCAATCATGCTAAGAGCAATACGGTCTTTTACAGATGAACCAGGGTTAAATGCTTCAAGTTTTACATAGACGTCCGCAGCACCTTCTGGCACAATGTTGTTGAGTTTAACAATCGGTGTTTGTCCGATTAGTTCAGTAATGTTGTTATAAATAGACATATGAATACCTCTTTGTATAAGATATTTCTAGTATAACTCTAACTATACCATTTGTAAAATATAGAAATCCTATCGAAGTGATAGGATTTTTTTATATCACAGGTCTAAGCCATTAATTTTCAAACGATTGTGATAAGCTAATTCTAATAAATAGGTGTAAAGTGGAACGATATCCGTTTTCTTAGGGAATTCAAATTTATGAGCACTAAAATGCTCATTATGTGCTTTTAGAAAAACATTTTCTAAATAAGTAATAGTAATTTCACTATCATCTATACCTGCTCCAGCAGTTTCCATTTCCACGTTAACAATGTTCATCAAAAAAATTGATTTAATAGACATCTTACGACCGGTAGCGCCTTGTTTATCTGTAAAGATGATACGTATATTTGTAAATATAATTGAGTCACGAATCAGTTTATATCCACTTTGAATTTCTTCATTTTCTAGTAGATATTGTCCATATTCTTTGATAAGAGTTTCTTTGTTTTGCTCGCTAAAGTTACCAGCGAGTCCTTGAATGAATTTACCAAATGCCATATTTTTCTCCTTTTTTTACACTAAGTTTACAGGAACTTCAACTTCTCGTAAACCTTGATCAGTTAAAGTGACTTTTCCATTAAAAAACTCTACCAGTGCAGCTTTAATATTTTCTTTTTCTTCTTTATCAACATAAATCATCGTATCGACTTGATCTGTAAAGTTTGTCTCAAGTTCCATGAGATCATGTTCCTTAAGGAAGTTACTGTACTCTTGATACTGAGCGTAAGACATTTGAATAGCAATGCCAGCCTGTTCCTTTATTTCAATAATGCCAATTTCTTTGACAGCTAAGGCAACACTGCCGGCATAAGCACGAATCAATCCTCCAGCGCCTAGCTTAATGCCTCCAAAGTAGCGTGTCACTACTACACAGACATTAGTAAGATTGTGATTTTCTAGTACCCCAAGCATGGGAACGCCAGCAGTACCACTGGGTTCACCATCATCACTTGTCCGTTTAATTTCACTACGTTCCCCAATAATAAAGGCTGAGCAGTTATGCGTAGCTTTGTAGTGTTCTTTTTTGATGGCAGTAATAAAGTCCCGAGCCTCTTCTTCGCTATAAACACGCTTTGCATGACAGATAAAGCGTGATTTTTTAATTTCTTCTTGGACTTGACCGTCCTCTTTAATTGTTCTAAATTCCATGATTTAATTGTACTAAAAAATTATCTAAAGCGCTAGGTTTTTACGAATAAAGAAGTATGAAAGTAAATCCAAATTATCTCGGTCGGTTGTTTACTGAGAATGAATTAACAGAAGAGGAACGTAAGTTGGCAGAGAACATTCCAGCAATGAGAAAGGAGAAGGGAAAATTTTTCTGTCAACGTTGTAATAGTACTATTCTAGAAGAATGGTATTTACCTATCGGTGCTTATTATTGTCGGGAGTGCTTAATTATGAAGCGAGTTAGGAGTGATCAAGCTTTATACTATTTCCCACAGGAGGATTTTCCGAAACAAGATGTTCTTAAATGGCGTGGCCAATTAACTCCTTTTCAAGAGAAGGTGTCAGAGGGATTGATTCAAGCAGTAGATAAGCAAGAACCAACCTTGGTACATGCGGTAACAGGAGCTGGAAAGACAGAAATGATTTATCAAGTAGTAGCTAAAGTGATCAATGC
The DNA here is from genome assembly GCF_016658865.1 of Streptococcus mitis. Lineage (NCBI taxonomy): Bacteria > Bacillati > Bacillota > Bacilli > Lactobacillales > Streptococcaceae > Streptococcus > Streptococcus mitis. The sequence continues at coordinate 2,000,259 of NZ_CP067992.1, read as the reverse complement.
GGGTGGTGCAGTATGCTTGGCTAGTCCTCGCATAGATGTTTGTTTGGAGCTGTACAAGCGACTGCAAGATGATTTTGCTTGCGAGATATCTTTACTACACGGAGAATCAGAGCCGTATTTTCGAACACCACTAGTTGTTGCGACGACCCATCAGTTATTGAAGTTTTATCAAGCTTTTGATTTGCTGATAGTGGATGAAGTAGATGCCTTTCCTTATGTTGACAATCCCACGCTTTACCATGCTGTCAAGAATAGTGTAAAGAAGAATGGCTTGAGAATCTTTTTAACAGCAACTTCTACCGATGAGTTAGATAGGAAGGTTCGCATCGGAGAATTAAAACGATTGAGTTTGCCTAGACGGTTTCATGGAAATCCGTTGATTATTCCAAAGCCTGTCTGGTTATCGGATTTTAATCGCTATTTGGATAAGAATCGTTTGTCACCAAAGCTAAAGACTTATATTGAGAAACAGAGAAAGACAGGCTATCACTTACTCATTTTTGCTTCAGAAATTAAGAAAGGAGAGCAACTAAAAGAAATCTTACAGGAGCAATTTCCAAATGAGAAAATTGGCTTTGTATCTTCTGTAACAGAAGATAGATTAGAGCAGGTACAAGCTTTTCGAGATGGAGAACTGACAATACTTATCAGTACGACAATCTTGGAGCGTGGAGTTACCTTCCCTTGTGTGGATGTTTTTGTAGTAGAAGCCAACCATCGTCTGTTTACCAAATCTAGTTTGATTCAGATTGGTGGACGAGTTGGACGAAGCATGGATAGACCGACAGGAGATTTGCTTTTCTTCCATGACGGGTTAAATGCTTCAATCAAAAAGGCAATTAAGGAAATTCAACAGATGAATAAGGAGGCGGGTCTATGAAGTGTTTATTATGTGGGCAGACTATGAAGGCTGTTTTAACTTTCAGTAGTCTTTTACTTCTGAAGAATGATGCATCCTGTCTTTGTTTAGATTGTGATTCTACTTTTGATAAGATTGGAGAAGAGAACTGTCCAAACTGTATGAAAACAGGATTGTCAACAAAGTGTCAAGATTGTCAATTTTGGTGTAAAGAAGGAGTTGAAGTCAGTCATAGAGCGATTTTTATTTACAATCAAGCTATGAAGGATTTTTTCAGTCGGTATAAGTTTGATGGAGACTTCCTTTTAAGAAAAGTCTTTGCTTCAGTTTTAAGTGAGGAGTTAAAAAAGTACAAAGAGTATCAATTTGTTGTAATTCCCCTAAGTCCTGAAAGATTGCTCGAGAGGGGATTTAACCAGGTTGAAGGTTTAGTTGAAGCAGCAGGGTTCTCTTTTCAAGACTTACTAGAGAAGAGAGAAGAGCGAGCTAGTTCTTCCAAAAATCGTTCAGAACGCTTGGCAACAGAACTTCCCTTCTTTGTCAAAAGTGGAGTCACTATTCCTAAAAAAATCCTACTTATAGATGATATCTATACTACCGGAACAACTATAAATCGTATGAAGAAACTGTTGGAAGAAGCTGGTGCTGAGGATGTAAAAACATTTTCCCTTGTAAGATGAGGAAAAAATTTGCAAAAACAAAATGAAAGCGTTATAATGAAATCAGAAAAACAAAAACGTTTAGAAAGAAGGTACTCATATGATTAAATATAGTATCCGTGGTGAAAACCTAGAAGTAACAGAAGCAATTCGTGATTATGTAGTTTCTAAACTCGAAAAGATCGAAAAGTATTTTCAAGCTGAACAAGAGTTGGATGCTCGAGTTAACTTGAAGGTGTATCGTGAAAAAACGGCTAAAGTGGAGGTGACGATTCCGCTTGGCTCAATTACTCTTCGTGCAGAAGATGTGTCTCAAGATATGTATGGTTCAATTGACCTTGTAACCGATAAAATTGAACGTCAGATTCGTAAAAATAAAACAAAAATCGAGCGTAAAAATAAAAATAAGGTAGCAACTAGTCAATTATTTACAGATGCTTTGGTGGAAGATACAAATGTTGTCCAATCAAGAGTTGTTCGTTCAAAACAAATTGATTTAAAACCAATGGATTTGGAAGAAGCTATTCTACAGATGGATTTGTTGGGACATGATTTCTTTATCTATGTGGATGTTGAAGATCAGACAACCAATGTGATTTATCGTCGTGAAGATGGCGAGATTGGCTTGTTAGAAGTTAAAGAATCTTAATTTCAATATGTGTAAAGGAAGGTTTACTAAATTGTAAATCTCCTTTTTCTTATAATTGATAGAATTACTGATTACACTTTTAAAAAGTCGCTTTTTGGTGGTTATTATGGTATAATGGGTGCCAAGAGGTTTGGAATGAAAAAATTTTATGTAAGTCCTATTTTCCCCTTAATATTAGGAATAGTGGCGTTCGGAGTGCTATCTGTGCAACTTGTTTTTGTAACGAATACACTGGTAACGCTATTTCTTTTGCTACTTATTTTGGGTTCATATATTTTACTATTCATCCATCAGAGAGACTACTACTCAAAGAGTGAAGTAGAACAAATCCAGTATGTAAACCACCAAGCTGAAGATAGTTTGACAACTTTGTTAGAACAGATGCCTGTCGGAGTTATTAAACTAGACTTATCGTCAGGTGAAGTTGAATGGTTCAATCCTTACGCTGAATTGATTTTGACTAATGAAGTGGGGGAGATTGATGTTGCATTAATTCAAACAATTATAAAGGCGTCTGTGGGGAATCCAGGTTCTTATGCCACCTTGGGTGAGACTCGCTATTCGGTTCATATGGACAAGGTATCTGGTGTTCTTTACTTCTTTGATGTGTCTGGAGAATACGAAGCGACTGTTGAGTTAGTGACGAGTCGTCCGGTTATTGGAATTGTTTCCGTTGATAACTATGACGATTTAGAAGATGCGACATCGGAGTCTGACATTAGTCATATTAACAGTTTTGTAGCCAATTTTGTTTCAGAATTTGCTGGGAAGCATGCCATGTTCTCCCGTCGAGTAAGCATGGACCGTTTTTATCTATTTACGGACTACACAGTACTTGAAGGATTGATGAATGATAAATTTTCTGTTATTGATGCTTTTAGAGAAGAGTCCAAACAGAGACAGTTGCCATTGACCCTAAGTATGGGATTTTCTTATGGTGATGGAAATCATGATGAGATAGGGAAAGTTGCTCTGCTCAACTTGAACTTGGCTGAAGTGCGTGGTGGCGACCAAGTTGTTGTCAAGGAAAACGACGAAACGAAAAATCCAGTTTATTTTGGTGGTGGCTCTGCTGCCTCAATCAAACGTACACGGACCCGTACGCGTGCTATGATGACGGCTATTTCAGATAAGATTCGTAGTGTGGATCAGGTTTTTGTAGTTGGTCACAAAAATCTAGATATGGATGCTCTTGGCTCTGCTGTAGGTATGCACTTGTTTGCCAGCAATGTGACTGAAAATAGTTATGCCCTTTATGATGAAAATCAAATGTCGCCGGATATTGAACGAGCTGTTTCATTCTTAGAAAAAGAAGGAGTTACAAAGTTGTTGTCTGTTAAGGACGCAATGGGGATGGTGACCAATCGTTCTTTGTTGATTCTTGTAGACCATTCAAAGACTGCCTTAACTTTATCAAAAGATTTTTATGATTTATTTACCCAAACCATCGTCATCGACCACCACAGACGGGATCAGGATTTTCCAGATAATGCGGTTATTACTTATATCGAAAGTGGTGCAAGTAGTGCCAGTGAGTTGGTAACGGAATTGATTCAGTTCCAGAATTCTAAGAAAAATCGTTTGAGTCGTATGCAAGCAAGTGTTTTAATGGCTGGTATGATGTTGGATACTAAAAATTTCACCTCACGAGTGACTAGTCGGACATTTGATGTTGCTAGCTATCTCAGAACGAGAGGAAGTGATAGTATTGCTATCCAAGAAATTGCTGCGACAGATTTTGAAGAATATCGTGAGGTCAATGAACTGATTTTACAGGGGCGTAAATTAGGTTCAGATGTACTAATAGCAGAGGCTAAGGACTCGAAATGTTATGATACAGTTGTTATTAGTAAGGCAGCAGATGCCATGTTAGCTATGTCAGGTATTGAAGCGAGTTTTGTTCTTGCGAAGAATACACAAGGATTTATCTCTATCTCAGCTCGCAGTCGTAGTAAGCTGAATGTACAACGGATTATGGAAGAGCTGGGAGGTGGAGGCCACTTTAATTTGGCAGCAGCTCAAATTAAGGATTCAACCTTGTCAGAAGCAGGTGAAAAACTGACAGAAATTGTATTAAATGAAATAAAGGAAAAGGAGAAAGAAGAATGAAAGTAATCTTTTTAGCAGATGTCAAAGGAAAAGGTAAAAAAGGCGAAATTAAGGAAGTACCAACAGGGTATGCGCAAAACTTTCTTATCAAAAAGAGTCTAGCCAAAGAAGCGACTGCTCAAGCTGTAGGTGAACTTCGTGGTAAACAAAAATCGGAAGAAAAAGCTCATGCTGAGATGATTGCAGAAGCAAAAGCAATTAAAGCTCAACTAGAAGCAGAGGAAACTATTGTAGAATTTGTTGAAAAAGTTGGTCCAGATGGTCGTACCTTTGGTTCCATTACCAATAAGAAAATTGCAGAAGAATTGCAAAAGCAATTTGGAATTAAGATTGATAAACGTCATATCCAAGTACAAGCTCCGATTCGAGCAGTTGGTTTGATTGATGTACCAGTGAAAATCTATCAAGATATTACAAGTGTAATCAATCTTCGTGTGAAAGAAGGGTAAATTTACACTTTCTTGACAAGATTGTAAAAGGAAGGGAAGTCTGATGGCAGAAGTAGAAGAGTTACGAGTACAACCTCAAGATATCTTAGCTGAGCAATCCGTTTTAGGGGCTATCTTTATTGACGAGAGTAAGCTTGTTTTTGTGCGAGAATATATTGAGTCTCGGGACTTTTTTAAGTATGCCCATCGTTTGATTTTCCAAGCTATGGTCGATTTATCCGATCGTGGCGATGCTATAGATGCAACAACGGTTCGCACCATTCTTGATAATCAAGGTGATTTACAGAATATTGGTGGCCTGTCTTACTTGGTTGAGATTGTCAATTCTGTGCCAACTTCTGCTAATGCGGAGTATTATGCTAAGATTGTTGCAGAGAAGGCCATGCTACGTCGATTAATCTCCAAGTTGACAGAGTCTGTCAATCAAGCTTACGAGGCTTCGCAACCAGCTGATGAAATCATTGCTCAGGCAGAAAAAGGCCTGATTGATGTCAGCGAAAATGCTAATCGAAGTGGATTTAAGAACATTCGAGATGTGTTGAATATCAACTTTGGAAATCTGGAAGCTCGCTCGCAACAAACGACCGATATTACAGGTATTGCGACAGGCTATCGTGACTTGGATCATATGACGACTGGACTTCATGAGGAGGAGTTGATTATCCTAGCAGCCCGTCCGGCGGTTGGTAAGACAGCCTTTGCCTTGAATATTGCTCAGAATATTGGGACTAAGTTGGACAAAACAGTTGCTATTTTTTCACTCGAAATGGGTGCGGAAAGTCTAGTGGACCGTATGTTGGCGGCAGAAGGTTTGGTGGAATCGCATTCTATTCGTACGGGTCAATTGACTGATGAGGAGTGGCAAAAATATACCATTGCTCAAGGGAATCTAGCTAATGCAAGTATCTATATCGATGATACGCCAGGGATTCGGATTACAGAGATTCGTTCTCGTTCTCGTAAACTGGCTCAAGAAACTGGAAATCTTGGTTTGATTTTGATAGACTATTTGCAGCTTATCACGGGAACTGGTAGAGAAAATCGTCAACAAGAGGTTTCAGAAATTTCACGTCAGTTGAAAATTTTAGCTAAGGAACTGAAGGTTCCAGTAATCGCTCTAAGTCAGCTTTCTCGTGGTGTAGAACAACGTCAGGATAAGAGACCGGTCTTGTCTGATATTCGTGAATCTGGGTCTATTGAGCAGGACGCTGATATCGTAGCCTTTCTTTATCGCGACGATTACTATGAGCGTGGTGGAGAAGAAGAGGAAGGCATACCGAATAATAAGGTAGAAGTTATTATCGAGAAAAACCGTAGTGGAGCTCGTGGAACGGTGGAATTAATTTTCCAAAAAGAATACAATAAATTTTCAAGTATCTCAAAGAGGGAGGCATAAGATGTCAGATGCATTTACAGATGTTGCCAAGATGAAAAAAATCAAAGAAGAAATCAAGGCACATGAGGGACAAGTCGTAGAAATGACTTTGGAGAATGGTCGTAAGCGCCAAAAAAATAGATTGGGTAAGCTAATTGAGGTTTATCCATCCCTATTTATCGTTGAATTTGGGAACGTTGAAGGAGATAAACAAGCTAATGTTTACGTTGAATCCTTTACTTACTCAGATATCCTTACAGAAAAGAATTTGATTCATTATCTTGACTAAAGTGAGAAATTTTCTCACTTTTTCTTTTTTCTCCGAATAGTTTAAGTGAAGGTAATCTTCGATTTATATTATTTTTCAAGGAGGAAGAATGAAAATTTCACCATTTAAAGTAGCAGAGACAAGGCTTTCTATTAGAAAGTCAGTTAAAAAGGTTGTTCCTTTTTTAGTAGTAGGGCTGATGTTGTCGGCTGGAGAAAGTGTTCATGCAAACAGTTCTTATGCTCGTGGAGATGATTATCCTGCTTATTATAAAAATGGGAGTCAGAGTATTGATAAGTGGAGGATGTATTCTCGTCAGTGTACTTCATTTGCTGCTTTTCGCTTGAGTGGAGTAAATGGTTTTGAGCTTCCAGGTGCTTATGGTAATGCTGGTGAATGGGGTTATCGTGCTCGTCGTGAAGGTTATCGTGTCGATAATACACCAGCTATCGGATCTATTGCTTGGTCTACTGCAGGAGGTTATGGCCATGTTGCTTGGGTTTCAAATGTGATGGGAGATAATATAGAAATTGAGGAATATAACTATGATTATAAAGGTAATTATAATAAACGAATTGTAAAAGCAAACAAGATGACCGGTTTTATTCATTTTAAAGATTTATCAAGCAATTCTAAAGAAGTCCCAAGCAGTTCAAAAGATTCGACAAGCAATCATGTTGTGACCAGTCAATCGTCATCTTTGATGAGAGGAACTCATTATTTTAAGGTGGAGACTCCTATTAAAGATCAACCATTATTGAATGCAACTCCACTTGCATATTATTCTCCAGGTGAGAGTGTTCATTATGATCAGGTGATAGAAAAGGATGGTTACAAGTGGTTGAGTTATATTTCTTATAGCGGGAGTCGACGTTATATTCAGTTGGAGGGAGTGATTTCGTCACAAAATCAATCAGTAAATAAATCTAATCATGGTTCAAATAATGGATTGACTGTGGGTTGGAAGAAAATAAATGGTAGTTGGTATTATTTCAAATCAGATGGTTCTAAGGCGACGGGATGGCTGAAAGATGGTTCTACCTGGTATTATTTGAAATCATCTGGTGAAATGCAGACAGGCTGGTTACAGGAGAAAGGATTTTGGTATTATCTAGATGACTCAGGGGCAATGAAAACGGGCTGGTATCAAGTCTCTGGTAAGTGGTATTATTCTTACTCTTCAGGTGAGCTAGCTGTTAATACAATAGTAGACGGTTATACTGTAAATCATAATGGTGAGTGGATTAAAGAAAAATAAACTAAAAAACTTGATTCATTATCATTTTTAACTATATTCAAAAGTAATTAGCACTATTTTAAATATTTACTTGAAGCGTTCTTATATATTTTTTTATTGTAGCTTGTTTGATCCGAACTATTTTCATGAGATAAATTCTTTAATAAAGAATTTATTGCTTATCTAGGTTTCCGTAGTAATATTAGAAAGTTAAAAATATGTTTATATTGACATTATTCTTTTCTAGTCGATATAAATATATTTTTTAAACAACTTAATATATTGTTTTCGTTAATCTATATTAAAAGTTATAATAGAGAGAAATATAATTCCACAAAGGGGCGTTTTAAAAATGGATAAAAAAATGATCTTGACTAGCTTAGCTAGTGTTACGGTTTTAGGTGCGGTTTTTGCTGTGTCTCAACCGTCGGTTGTAAAAGCTGATGCACTACATCTACTAGCACATCCGGAGAAACTGGATCCACACCTGACCTGTGGTTAAAACTCCAAAAACTGAAGTCGGAAAAGCTAAAGAAGATTTAACTGAAACAATTGAAAACTTGACGGATGATGCTGAGAAATTAAAAGCCGATGCTGAAAAGAAAGCTGAAATTGGTAAAGAAGCTATTCTAGATTACGTTGAAAAAGGTGATTTATCTGCTAAAGATGTTCTAAAAGAATTAGAAAACGACCATAACACTAGAAACAAAGCTCCTGAAAAAGTTGATAAAACTAAAAAATTAGATGCTGAAGAAGCTAAAAAAATTGATGAAGCTACTAAAAAAGAAGCTTCTAAATCAATCGTTAAAAAACTTACAGATATAGCTGATGATTTAGCTGATACTGGTGAAAAAGCTAAGGTAGTAGAAGAGAAAAATGCTGCCTTAGATAAACAAAAAGAAACCTTAGAAAAAGCTAAAGTTGCTCTTGAAACAGCTAAAACGAATAAAGCTGATCAAGATGTTATCGATAAATTACAAGATGCTGTAACTAAACTAGAAGGTTCTGTCGCTTCTGCTAAAGCTTCTGTTGATGAAGCTCAAGCTAAATTTGACGAAGTTAATGAATCATTACAAGATCGTAAGCAATCGATATACTAACTGACGATGACAACGCAACTTTAGGTTACATCGAAAAATTAAAAGAAGTTCCTAAGGATGAAGAACTGAAAGACTTCAGTGGTGGAGTAAGTGATGATGCAACACCTACTGAACCTGCTAAGGAAGCAGATGAAGTACCAACTGCTCCTAACGCTCCAGAATTTAATGGTGGTGTGAATCCTAGTGATTCTCCTTCTGGAGATAATGAATCTGATTTCACTGGTGGGGTAAATGATGCAACACCTCCTACTGTAGCCGATGCTCCAGAATATACAGGAGGCGTTAATAGTGTAGAAGTAGCAATTAACGAAGTTCCACAATATACTCTTACAACAGCAGGTACTAACAAGGATAATACTTATCAAGCGCCAGCAGTAAAAACAGAAGATAAAAAAGAACTTCCAAATACTGGTGGTAAAGATAATGTTGCAGTTGCATCATTAGGATTCCTTGGATTGTTCCTTGGTGCCCTTCCATTTGTGAAACGTAAAAACTAATTCATTTCGTAGTTTGAAAGAGAGGGAGTAACTTCCTTCTCTTTTTACTATTATCTTAGTTTCTCTCAGGGAACTCTTCCCAATGGTATTTTTTGGTGCTTTCCTTTATAATGGGTGTATGGATAAGAAAAAATTATTATTGATTGATGGGTCTTCTGTTGCTTTTCGGGCGTTTTTTGCGCTCTATCAGCAGTTGGACCGTTTTAAGAATGCGGCTGGTTTGCATACCAATGCGATTTATGGCTTTCAGTTGATGTTGAGCCATTTGTTGGAGCGGGTTGAGCCAAGTCATATTTTGGTGGCTTTTGATGCAGGAAAGACGACCTTCCGTACAGAGATGTATGCGGACTATAAGGGTGGTCGGGCTAAGACTCCTGATGAGTTTCGTGAGCAATTTCCTTTCATTCGTGAGTTGTTGGATCATATGGGGATTCGTCACTATGAATTGGCTCAGTATGAGGCGGATGACATTATTGGGACACTAGATAAATTAGCTGAGCAAGATGGTTTTGATATTACCATTGTCAGTGGGGACAAGGACTTGATTCAGCTGACGGATGAGCATACGGTGGTTGAGATTTCCAAGAAAGGTGTGGCTGAGTTTGAGGCCTTTACGCCAGAATATCTTATGGAAAAGATGGGCATTACACCGGCTCAGTTTATCGATCTCAAGGCGCTCATGGGTGATAAGTCGGATAATATCCCTGGAGTGACCAAAATCGGTGAAAAGACGGGTATCAAGCTCTTGCTGGAGCATGGTTCGCTTGAGGGTATTTATGAAAATATCGATGGGATGAAGGCTTCTAAGATGAAGGAAAATCTTATCAATGATAAGGAACAGGCCTTTTTGTCTAAAACACTAGCGACCATTGATACCAAGGCACCGATTGAGATTGGTTTGGAGGAGTTGGTCTATAGCGGTCCAGATGTTGAAAACCTTGGGAAATTCTACGATGAGATGGGCTTCAAACAGCTCAAGCAGACTTTAAATGCATCGTCAGCTGAAGTGGCTGAGAGTTTGGACTTTACTATTGTTGACCAAATCAGTCAAGACATGCTGAGTGAAGAGTCTATCTTCCATTTTGAGCTTTTTGGTGAGAATTACCATACGGATGATTTGGTTGGTTTTGCCTGGTCTTGTGGGGAAAAGCTCTATGCTACAGACAAGCTTGAGCTTTTTCAGGAACCTATTTTCAAGGATTTCTTAGAAAAAACATCTTTGAAAATTTATGATTTTAAAAAATCCAAGGTTCTCTTGCGTCGTTTTGGTGTGGATTTGCAGGCTCCTTCCTTTGATAGCCGCTTGGCTAAATACTTATTATCAACTGTAGAAGACAATGAAATTTCAACCATTGCTAGACTGTATGGTCAGACTTACTTGGTTGATGATGAGACCTTCTACGGTAAAGGTGTTAAAAAGGCCATTCCTGAACGTAAGAAATTCTTGGAACATTTGGCGCGTAAGCTTGCTGTTTTGGTTGAGACTGAGCCTGTTTTGCTTGAAAAACTCAGTGAAAATGGGCAATTAGAGCTTCTTTATGATATGGAGCAGCCTCTGGCTTTTGTCCTTGCCAAGATGGAAATTGCTGGGATTACGGTCAGGAAAGAGACCTTGCTTGAGATGCAGGCTGAAAATGAGCTTGTTATTGAAAAACTGACTCAGGAGATTTACGAACTGGCTGGTGAGGAGTTTAATATCAACTCGCCTAAGCAGTTGGGTGTCCTTCTCTTTGAAAAATTGGGACTTCCTTTAGAATACACCAAGAAAACTAAAACAGGTTACTCGACAGCAGTGGATGTGTTAGAGCGTCTGGCTCCGATTGCACCGATTGTTAAGAAAATCCTGGATTACCGTCAGATTGCTAAGATTCAGTCTACTTATGTGATTGGCTTGCAGGACTGGATTTTGGCTGATGGCAAGATTCATACGCGCTATGTGCAGGATTTGACCCAGACTGGGCGTCTGTCTAGTGTGGATCCAAACTTGCAAAATATCCCTGTGCGTTTGGAACAGGGGCGTCTCATTCGTAAGGCTTTTGTGCCTGAGTGGGAGGATAGTGTACTTCTCAGCTCCGACTATTCACAGATTGAATTGCGTGTTTTGGCGCATATTTCTAAAGACGAGCACTTGATTAAGGCTTTTCAAGAGGGGGCAGATATCCATACTTCGACAGCCATGCGGGTCTTTGGCATTGAGCGTCCCGAGGATGTGACTGCAAATGACCGTCGTAATGCCAAGGCGGTTAACTTTGGAGTGGTTTACGGGATTTCAGACTTTGGTTTGTCTAATAATTTGGGCATCAGCCGTAAGGAGGCCAAAGCCTACATTGATACCTACTTTGAACGCTTCCCAGGTATTAAAAACTACATGGATGAAGTGGTGCGTGAAGCGCGTGATAAGGGCTATGTAGAGACTCTCTTCAAGCGTCGTCGTGAGTTACCAGATATCAATTCGCGTAACTTTAATATTCGTGGTTTTGCGGAGCGGACTGCTATCAACTCTCCTATTCAGGGTTCGGCGGCAGATATTCTCAAGATTGCTATGATTCAGCTAGACAAGGCCTTGGTTGCAGGTGCTTATCAGACTAAGATGCTTCTGCAAGTGCACGATGAAATCGTCCTTGAAGTGCCTAAATCGGAACTAGCAGAGATGAAAAAATTGGTCAAACAAACTATGGAAGAAGCCATTCAACTCAGTGTTCCCCTCATCGCAGATGAAAATGAAGGGGCAACATGGTACGAAGCTAAATAAAAAAGCTATATAGAGTTTGAAGCACTTGTTTTCAAACTCTTTTTCATGTTTTTCTGTAAGCAGTTTCCTTGACATTTTTTTTGTTTTGCGCTATCATATGTCCATATAATATATGGGAGTCTGTGTACAGTCTGAGAGGAAGTGTTAAACTTCGACCGCACCTGATCTGGGTAATGCCAGCGTAGGGAACGTTACTTAATCTATTCTGCACCTTTTCCATATATGGTAAAGGTTTTTCTTTTTGTCAAAGGAAAATGAGAAGAGGAGGTTGTTATGAAAGCAAGCATTGCCTTGCAAGTTTTACCCCTATCACAGGGGATTGATCGGATAGCTGTTATCGATCAGGTCATTGCTTATCTGCAAGCTCAAGAAGTGACCATGGTGGTGACACCATTTGAAACGGTCTTGGAAGGAGAGTTTGATGAGCTCATGCGCATTCTCAAAGAAGCGCTAGCAGTGGCAGGGCAGGAGGCAGACAATGTCTTTGCCAACGTCAAAATAAATGTAGGAGAGATTTTAAGTATTGATGAGAAGCTTGAAAAGTATACTGAGACGACACATTAGTCTATTGGGTTTTCTGGGAGTCTTGTCAATCTGGCAGTTAGCAGGTTTTCTTAAACTTCTCCCCAAGTTTATTCTGCCGACACCTCTTGAAATCCTCCAGTCTTTTGTTCGTGATAGAGAATTTCTCTGGCACCATAGCTGGGCGACATTGAGAGTGGCTTTGCTAGGTCTAATTTTGGGAGTCTTAATTGCCTGTCTCATGGCTGTGCTTATGGACAGTTTGACTTGGCTCAATGACCTGATTTATCCTATGATGGTGGTTGTTCAGACTATCCCGACCATTGCTATAGCTCCTATCTTAGTTTTGTGGCTAGGTTATGGAATTTTACCCAAGATTGTCTTGATTATCCTAACGACAACCTTTCCTATCATCGTTAGCATATTAGATGGTTTTAGGCATTGTGACAAGGATATGCTGACCTTGTTTAGTCTGATGCGGGCCAAGCCTTGGCAAATCCTGTGGCATTTTAAAATTCCAGTCAGCCTGCCTTACTTTTATGCAGGTCTGAGGGTCAGTGTCTCCTACGCCTTTATCACAACAGTGGTATCTGAGTGGTTGGGAGGCTTTGAGGGTCTTGGTGTTTATATGATTCAGTCCAAAAAACTGTTTCAGTATGATACCATGTTTGCTATTATTATTCTGGTATCGATTATCAGTCTTCTCGGTATGAAGCTGGTCGATATTAGTGAAAAATATGTTATTAAATGGAAACGTTCATAAGAAAAAGGATGTTTCTGAAAAAGAAAAGAGGAAAGAAAATGACGAAAACATGGAAAGTGTTTTTAACTGTTTTAACAGCTCTTGTAGCTGTCGTACTTGTGGCCTGTGGTCAAGGAACTGCTTCTAAGGACAACAAAGAGGCAGAACTCAAGAAAATTGACTTTATCCTAGACTGGACACCAAATACCAACCACACAGGGCTTTATGTTGCTAAGGAAAAAGGCTACTTCAAGGAAGCTGGAGTGGATGTTGATTTGAAATTGCCACCAGAAGAAAGTTCTTCTGACTTGGTTATCAATGGTAAGGCACCATTTGCAGTCTATTTCCAAGACTACATGGCTAAAAAATTGGAAAAAGGAGCAGGAATCACTGCTGTTGCAGCTATTGTTGAGCACAATACATCAGGAATCATCTCTCGTAAATCTGACAATGTAGCTAGTCCAAAAGACTTGGTTGGTAAGAAATACGGAACTTGGAATGACCCAACTGAACTTGCTATGTTGAAAACCTTAGTAGAATCTCAAGGTGGAGACTTTGAAAAAGTAGAAAAAGTACCAAACAACGACTCAAACTCGATTACACCGATTGCCAATGGGGTCTTTGATACTGCTTGGATCTACTACGGTTGGGATGGTATCCTTGCAAAATCTCAAGGTGTAGATGCTAATTTCATGTACTTGAAAGACTACGTTAAAGAGTTTGACTACTACTCACCAGTTATCATCGCAAACAATGACTATTTGAAAGACAACAAAGAAGAAGCTCGCAAAGTTATCCAAGCTATCAAAAAAGGCTACCAATATGCTATGGAGCATCCAGAAGAAGCAGCTGATATCCTCATCAAAAATGCACCTGAACTCAAGGAAAAACGTGACTTTGTCATCGAATCTCAAAAATACTTGTCAAAAGAATACGCAAGCGACAAGGAAAAATGGGGGCAATTTGATGCAGCTCGCTGGAATGCCTTCTACAAATGGGATAAAGAAAATGGTATCCTTAAAGAAGACTTGACAGACAAGGGCTTCACTAACGAATTTGTGAAATAATGACAGAAATTAGACTAGAACACGTAAGCTATGCCTATGGTCAGGAGAGGATTTTAGAGGATATCAATCTGAAAGTCACTTCGGGTGAAGTAGTCTCTATTTTAGGCCCAAGTGGTGTTGGAAAAACCACCCTCTTTAATCTAATCGCTGGGATTTTAGAAGTCCAGTCGGGGCGAATTGTCCTTGATGGTGAAGAAAATCCCAAGGGGCGCGTGAGTTATATGTTGCAAAAGGATCTCCTCTTGGAGCACAAGACGGTGCTTGGCAATATCATTCTTCCCCTCTTGATTCAAAAAGTGGATAAGGCGGAGGCCATTGCCCGAGCAGATGAAATCCTTGCGACCTTCCAGTTGACAACTGTACGGGACAAGTATCCTCATGAACTGAGTGGGGGGATGCGTCAGCGTGTGGCCTTGCTTAGGACCTACCTTTTCGGTCACAAGCTCTTTCTCTTGGATGAGGCCTTTAGCGCCTTGGATGAGATGACAAAGATGGAACTCCACGCTTGGTACCTTGAGATTCACAAACAGTTGCAGCTAACGACCCTAATCATTACGCATAGTATTGAAGAGGCTCTCAATCTTAGCGACCGCATTTATATCTTGAAAAATCGCCCTGGACAGATCGTTTCAGAAATTAAACTAGATTGGTCTGAGGACGAGGACAAGGAAGTCCAAAAGATTGCCTATAAACGTCAAATATTAGCAGAATTAGGCTTAGATAAGTAGAAAAATAGGGAGTTGGTGAAGATTATCCTTTACCAGCGCCCTTTTTCTTTTAAAAATGAGAAAATTTCGGTATAATAGTCAAAGATAGTCAAGGTTTAAAGAGAGAGGTGGGTTTGTAATGAGATTTAAAAATACATCGGATCATATTGAGGCCTACATCAAGGCAATTTTAGATCAATCTGGTATCGTGGAGTTGCAACGGAGTCAGTTGGCGGATACCTTCCAGGTTGTTCCTAGTCAGATTAACTACGTGATCAAGACACGCTTTACGGAAAGTAGAGGTTACTTGGTTGAAAGTAAGCGTGGTGGCGGAGGCTACATTCGCATAGGACGGATTGAGTTTTCTAGTCATCATGAAATGCTCCGCGATTTGCTTTACTCAATTGGTGAGCGAGTTAGTCAAGAAATTTATGAGGATATTCTGCAGCTTTTGGTTGAGCAGGAATTGATGACCAAGCAGGAGATGAATTTGCTGGTGGCAGTAGCTTTGGATCGCGTTCTAGGAGAAGAAGCTCCAGTTGTTCGTGCAAACATGCTACGACAGGTCATACAAGAGGTAGATAGAAAAGGGAAGTAAGATGAACTATTCAAAAGCATTGAATGAATGTATCGAAAGTGCCTACATGGTTGCTGGCCATTTTGGAGCTGGTTACCTAGAGTCTTGGCACTTGTTGATTGCCATGTCTAATCACAGTTATAGTGTGGCAGGGGCCACTTTAAATGATTATCCATATGAGATGGACCGTTTAGAAGAGGTGGCTTTGGAGCTGACTGAAACGGACTATAGTCAGGATGAAACCTTTACGGAATTGCCGTTTTCTCATCGTTTGCAGGTCCTTTTTGATGAAGCAGAATATGTGGCATCAGTGGTTCATGCTAAGGTGCTAGGGACAGAGCATGTCCTCTATGCGATTTTGCATGATGGCAATGCCTTGGCGACTCGTATCTTGGAGAGGGCTGGTTTTTCTTATGAAGACAAGAAAGACCAGGTTAAGATTGCTGCACTTCGTCGCAATCTAGAAGAACGGGCAGGCTGGACTCGCGAAGACCTTAAAGCTTTGCGCCAACGCCATCGTACCGTAGCTGATAAGCAAAATTCTATGGCTAATATGATGGGCATGCCCCAGACTCCGAGTGGTGGTCTCGAGGACTATACGCATGATTTGACAGAGCAAGCGCGTTCTGGAAAGTTAGAACCAGTCATCGGTCGGGATAAGGAAATCTCGCGTATGATTCAAATCTTGAGCCGTAAAACCAAGAATAATCCTGTCTTGGTTGGGGATGCTGGTGTCGGGAAAACAGCCTTGGCGCTTGGTCTTGCCCAGCGTATTGCTAGTGGTGATGTGCCTGCGGAAATGGCTAAGATGCGCGTGTTAGAGCTTGATTTGATGAATGTCGTTGCAGGGACACGCTTCCGTGGTGACTTTGAAGAGCGCATGAACAATATTATCAAGGATGTTGAAGAAGATGGCCAAGTGATTCTCTTTATCGACGAACTTCATACCATCATGGGTTCTGGGAGCGGGATTGATTCGACTCTGGATGCGGCCAATATCTTGAAGCCAGCCTTGGCGCGTGGAACTTTGAGAACGGTTGGTGCGACCACTCAGGAAGAATACCAAAAACACATCGAAAAAGATGCGGCCCTTTCTCGTCGATTCGCTAAAGTGACGATTGAAGAACCAAGTGTGGCAGACAGCATGACCATTTTGCAAGGCTTGAAGGCGACTTATGAGAAGCATCACCGTGTGCAAATCACAGATGAAGCGGTTGAAACAGCGGTTAAGATGGCTCATCGTTACTTGACGAGTCGTCACTTGCCAGACTCTGCTATCGACCTCTTAGATGAAGCAGCGGCAACAGTGCAAAATAAGGCTAAGCATGTAAAAGCAGACGATTCAGGTTTGAGTCCAGCTGACAAGGCCTTGATGGATGGTAAGTGGAAACAGGCAGCTCAGTTAATCGCAAAAGAAGAGGAAGTGCCTGTCTATAAAGACTTGGTGACAGAGTCTGATATTTTGACCACCTTGAGTCGCTTGTCAGATATTCCAGTCCAAAAACTGACTCAGACTGATGCTAAGAAATACCTAAACTTGGAAGCTGAATTGCACAAACGTGTCATCGGGCAAGATCAAGCAGTTTCAAGCATTAGCCGTGCGATTCGCCGCAACCAGTCAGGGATTCGCAGTCATAAGCGTCCGATTGGTTCCTTTATGTTCTTAGGGCCTACAGGTGTCGGTAAGACCGAATTGGCTAAGGCTCTAGCAGAAGTTCTTTTTGATGATGAATCAGCTCTGATCCGCTTTGATATGAGTGAATATATGGAGAAATTTGCAGCCAGCCGTCTCAATGGAGCTCCTCCGGGCTATGTGGGGTATGAAGAAGGTGGGGAGTTGACCGAGAAAGTTCGCAACAAACCATACTCTGTTCTCCTCTTTGACGAGGTAGAGAAGGCCCATCCAGACATCTTTAATGTTCTCTTGCAGGTTTTAGATGATGGTGTCTTGACCGATAGCAAGGGCCGCAAGGTTGACTTTTCAAATACCATTATCATCATGACGTCAAATCTTGGTGCGACAGCCCTTCGTGATGACAAGACCGTCGGTTTTGGGGCTAAGGGCATTCGTTTTGACCAGGAGAATATGGAGAAACGCATGTTCGAAGAGCTGAAAAAGGCTTATAGACCGGAATTCATCAATCGTATTGATGAAAAGGTGGTCTTCCATAGCCTGTCTAGCGATCATATGCAGGAAGTGGTGAAGATTATGGTTAAACCTTTAGTGGCAAGTTTGGCTGAAAAAGGCATTGACTTGAAATTACAAGCTTCAGCCCTGAAATTGTTGGCAAATCAAGGATATGATCCAGAGATGGGAGCTCGTCCACTTCGCAGAACCCTACAAACAGAAGTGGAAGACAAGTTAGCAGAACTTCTTCTCAAGGGAGATTTAGTGGCAGGTAGCACACTTAAGATTGGTGTAAAAGCAGGCCAGTTAAAATTTGATATTGCATAAAAAAAGAGAATCAGGAGCAATCTTGATTCTCTTTTTTACTACTTTTTTATAAAAAACAATAAAAAACTATTGACAAAACAAAAATATAGTTTATAATAAAAAACATAGATAATAAAAATATCAAAAATTATAAAAAGGCAATGCATTTATGAAAAAGAAAACAGCAGTGGTATTTGGAACCTTTGCTCCACTTCATCAAGGACATATCGATCTGATTCAGCGAGCGAAGCGGCAGTGTGACCAGGTCTGGGTTGTCGTTTCAGGCTACGAGGGAGACCGAGGGGAGCAGGTAGGCTTAACATTGCAAAAAAGGTTTCGCTATATTCGAGAGGCTTTTCGAGATGATGAGTTAACCTCTGTCTGTAAGCTGGATGAAACTAACCTTCCCCGTTATCCTATAGGCTGGCAGGAGTGGTTGGACCAGATGTTAGCAGAGATTTCCTATGATGAAACCCAGCAAGAGCTGATCTTCTTTGTGGGAGAACGTGACTACCAGCAAGAATTATCAAATCGTGGCTTTGAGACTGTCTTGCAAGAAAAAAAGTTTGGTATCTCAGCGACTATGATTCGAGAAAATCCAAGCAAATATTGGAAATATATCGCTCAACCCTTCCGTCGTCAGTTTACAAAGAAAGTGTTGATTATGGGAAGTGCCAGCAATGGGAAGACCACTCTAGCCAAGGATTTGGCAAGGTATTACGATGCACCCGTCAGTCTGGAATACGCACGTGAGTACCAGATCAAAAACAATGTCCGTGACGATGAATTGACTCCAAAAGATTACTATTATCTCCTTTTAGGACAGTATGACCAGACCTCTAAATTAATCGACAGTAATGCCAATAGGGGACTGGTGATAGCTGATACCAACTCCTTAGTAACCAAGGGCTACTATGATTATTACATGGAGACTGAGGACCAAGGGGATTTATCAGGAGAGACTTTTGATAATCTCTTTGCCTCAATCTTAGCTAAGGAAAAATGGGACTTGATTCTCTTTGTGCAGCCTGTCGGCTCCTATGTCAATGACGGATTTAGAGATATGACTATGGCAGAAGACCATATTCGTCATAGTTTTTCCCAGCATTTGGACCAGATGAGAGAGCGATATTTAACCACCATTCCACTAGTTTATCTAGCTGAGGATTACCTAGGCAATTATGAAGCAGCAAAAGTGGCTATTGATGCCATTTATCAAGCAGATTAGGAGACAATTATGAAAAAACTAACTGAAAAAATCACACAATTTATCGAAAACTTTAAAAATGTCCATGCGGAAGCCCGCAAGATCGGTTTTACAGGAATCATGAACCTGCTCTGGAAAGATCTCTTTGTCGGCCGTAGCCTCTTCCAGTGGTTGTATCTCATTGTCTTGTCAAGTGTTCCCTTGATCTTGGAATTCACGCAAAATACAGAAAGTCATGACTGGATGAGCTTGTTGGCATCTTGGACTGGGATTGTCTGTGTTATCTTGGTAGCAGAAGGGCGTGCAAGCAATTATCTCTTTGGGGCCATTAACTCTGCTATCTATTTGGTTTTGGCTATGAATGCGACTTTTTATGGTGAAGTTTTGACGACCGTTTACTTCTTTGTCATGCAGCCGATTGGCCTCTATGCTTGGCTGTCCAACCGTATCAATGATCAAGGAAAAGTAGAAGAATCTCACTTTGAAGCTAAGAAATTATCTGTGCTTGACTGGCTCAAGTACTTGGCTTTGACTGCTATCATTTGGATTGGTATGGGCTTGGCTTACCAAAGTATTCATAGCGCTCGCCCTTTCCGTGATAGTGTAACCGATGCGACCAATGGTGTAGGTCAGCTCTTGATGACACGTCTCTACCGTGAGCAATGGATTTTCTGGATTGCAACCAATCTTTTTAGTATCTACCTCTGGTGGGGTGAAAATATCCACATCCAAGGGATGTACTGGGTTTACACACTCAATAGTCTAGTAGGTTGGTACCAATGGACCAAGGCAGTTCGTAAGGAGGCATAAAATGGCGGATACGATGATTCCAGCAGGGATGACGGAAAAAGAATTTTTTGAAGTTCATGCAAGTCAGGAAGAGTTTTTAGACTGGTACTACAAGCAGGAACTCCCTCAATACGAAAAACCAAGTGTGACGGTGGATATGGTAGCCTACTGCTTTGTCGAAGGAAAGATCAAGCTCTTATTAATTCGTCGCAAGGCTCACCCTTATCAAAATTGTTTGGCCTTAGTTGGAGGATTTATGGACAAGGGCGAAGATGCTGCACATGCCTGTCAGCGTGAAGTGAGAGAAGAAGTCAATCTCGATCTTCCTTTAGAAAAAATCGAGCAATTGATGACCGTATCGACCCCCGGCCGTGATCCACGGGGCTGGACAGTGACCATTGCCCACTTGGTTTATCTGCCTAGTCGTGCATTAGAACTTGTTCAGGCAGGAGACGATGCCAAGGATGTCGTTTTCGTAGATGTCGATTTTCAGACAGGCAAATGCTACCTAGAGGGAGTGGAGCTGGACGAAAGAGCCTTTGCTTTTGACCATTATGCCATTATCCAAGAATCCATCAAACGAATCCAAGGACGACTTGACTGGAATCCGACCTTCCTCTATCTGCTAGAGGAGGAGTTCACTGTATATGAAGGAACCGAACTGGTCAATCTCATCAACCCAGGTCGTCCAATCGTCAGCAATAACTTTCTCGTAAAATACGGCGAATATGTAGAAGAAGTCGGACTCAAACGAGTGCCTAAAAAGAAACCAAGAAAAACCTATCGATTGAAATAAAAAACGAGGTCGGGACAAAGTTCCTGACCTCTTTATGTACCATCATGAGATGGTTTTGTGTTGTGACTGTTTTAGGGAATGGCTATCTTTCTTAGAATTGCTCAACAGGTGCGTAAAGAAGTCTTTGTATCGATACTTGAGATAGTTCTCATGTAAAAATAACAAAGCGATGTAGACAATCATAAAGCTTGTAGTCAGATAGAAGACATCAAATGCAGTTCGCGCATAGTAAGTGGCTGTTTCATAAGAGCAAATAGCTCCCAAAATCAACCCAGGAAGATACTTGTAATATTTGCTTAACATAAGCCTACACCTCCTATATTCTATTTCAATGTTATTATATTCCTTTGTCTAATATAATGCAAGCGATTACACAAAAAACAAATTCAAATTTTAAAAGAAAAATCTCCTGTTTTTCTGTTTTATTACGAATAGAAGAGTAGGAGGAGTAAATATATCTAAATGATGTGAGATTTTTAAAATAGTTTAGATAAATTGTTGACATATTCAAGGCCATATGTTACAATTATATTACAAAAAGATTTCTTTATATTTCTAAAACATTACAAAGGAGTAGAAAAATGAAAAAGAAAACCTATATCAAATTGATGGCAGCAACTGTATTGGCTTCTACCTTGCTATTAGGAGCTTGTGGAAATAAAAAGGAAACAACTCAAGCAAGCAGTTCTGTTAAGACAAGCCAATCATCAAGTTCTAAAGCAGCTTCTTCTAGCAAAGAAAGCAAGACTCAGAAGTCCTCAAGTTCAGCTTCATCTGAAAAGGCCAAATCATCTACTGACCAGTCTGCAGCAACTGCGACACCATCACAAGCGACACCTGCACCAGAGCAAAGACAAGGCCAAGAAGTGTCTAATCAACAGGCAGTGAGTCAACAAACTGCTACTCAAGCTCCTTCAACTCAGCAAGGTTCTCAAGCTCAGTCTAACCAGTCAGGCTATGATCCAACAACTGACCGCAAACTTCAAGACAAGCAAGCAGAACACAACAAACGCTACAAGGGTGTTTTAACCATGGTTGATGGTGATTTCTCAGCAGCTGCAGGCAACTGGAAGGGTGCCAATGGTGAAACCATCACAGTTTCATCAGGAGGCAAATTCACAGTAGAATCTGCTGATGGAAAGAAAGAAAACTACTCTATCAGAGACTATTCTTATACTCTTGATGATGGTAAGTATAATGCCAAAATTGGTGGGGGAAAAATCATCCAAATTACAACAGGAGCGGATGGTAAGGTTTCCAGTGTTGCTTTGAATCAATAATAACGATCAGTATTTGAATATTTACAATCAAAGAAAATCCGTCAGCTCAATAAGAGTTGACGGATTATTTTATACTTGTACTTGGGTTAGAAATTCTTCTGTAGTAAGAATTTGAGCAAATTCATCTTGTAGAGAAAGGAGGTTAATCTCATGGATAGTCTCAGGAGAGATGGCCTGACCGTTTTTGTTAGATAGGGTAAAACTGGCAGTAGTATCTGCTAGTAAAGTGACTTCGAAACCAAGATTTGCTGCCATTCGTGTCGTAGTAGATACACAATGAGGAATAACGACTAAATGACAAATCTGATTTGTTCGTAAATAGGTTTCAAGATTTGTTCCAATAAAGGCGCTATTAACCGTTTTTTGAAAGACAGGTTCGGAAGCAACTGGTTCAAATCCACTTTTAAACTCCTGATTTTGTTTGTTATGAAATTGCGACTGGAGATTATCAGATATGTGTTGAATGTGTAAGACTGGAAGATCGTGTTTACGAAAGTGTGCCAGTACTCTCAATGCTTGGTGTTCAGCTTGAGGGTTGTTTCGTTCTCCCCAGCTAGGTCTATCAAATGCTTTTTGCATATCGATAATCAGTAGAGCCGTATGAACCATTTTATGCCTTATCCAACTGTAAGAGAGCTTCAATCTCTGCCAGAGTGCTAGCTTGTGAAATGGCTCCGCGGAGTTTGGCAGCGCCAGATGTTCCACGGAGGTAGTGAGGAGCGAGTCCTCGGAATTCACGAACTGCGACATTTTCCCCTTTGAGGTTAATCAAGCGTTTCAAGTGCTCGTAGGCAATTTTCATCTTGTCTTCAAAGGTCAAATCAGGTAGGATTTCTCCTGTTTCAAAGTAGTGGTTGATTTGGTTAAAGAGGTAAGGATTCCCCATGGCAGCGCGGCCAATCATGACTGCGTCAGCACCGACTTCTTCGATGCGTTGTTTGGCTTCTTGAACCGTACGGATGTCACCGTTGGCGATGAATGGAATTTTTGTCAATGCTTGAGCGACCTTGTGAAGGGTCTCAAGGTCAGCGTGACCAGTGTACATTTGTTCACGGGTACGTCCATGCATGGCAAGGGCAGAAACACCTGCTGCTTCAGCAGCGAGGGCATTTTCTACTGCAAGAGATGGGTCAGCCCAGCCGGTACGCATTTTGACAGTAAGTGGGATATCAAGGACAGATTGGACCTTGTTGATGATAGAGTAAATCTTATCTGGATCCTTGAGCCACATAGCGCCAGCTTCGTTCTTCACGATTTTGTTAACTGGGCAGCCCATGTTGATATCGACGATATCGGTCTTAGTGTTTTCTTGGATGAATTCTGCTGCGCGTGCTAGGCTGTCTTCATCGCTACCAAAAAGTTGGATAGAGACAGGGTTTTCGCCCTCATCAATATGAAGCATATGCAGGGTTTTTTCATTGTTGTATTGGATTCCCTTGTCAGAGACCATTTCCATGACAACGAGTCCAGCTCCGAGTTCTTTTGCGATGGTACGAAAGGCTGAGTTAGTCACGCCAGCCATAGGCGCTAAAACGGTACGATTGGGAATCTCAACATTGCCAATCATAAAAGGTGTATTAAGATTTGTCACGAATGAGTTCCTCCAGGTCGTTTTCATCAAAGTTATAAGTAGTTTGGCAGAATTGACAAGTGATTTCTGCCCCGTGGTCTTCCTCTTTCATTTCCTGTAGGTCTGAGCTTGGAAGGCTGGCAAGAGCATTCATAAAGCGCTCATGGCTACAGTCACATTGGAAACGGATTTCTTCTTCAGAAAGACGCTTGTAGGATTCATCGCCGTAGATAGCTTTGAGGAGGGCTTCAATATGGTCGTCGCTTTCGAGAAGAGTAGAGATAGCTGGCATTGCTTGGATGCGTTTTTCAAAGCGAGCAATCTCCTCTTCCTTGGCTCCTGGCAAGACTTGGACTAGGAAACCACCTGCAACCTTGACCTTGTCTTCTTCGTCCAAAAGGACATTGAGGCCGACTGCAGAAGGGGTCTGTTGGCTTTCAGTCAGGTAAAAGGCAAGGTCTTCACCGATTTCCCCAGAGATGAGGGGGGTCATAGAGTTGTAAGGATTTCCAGTACCATAGTCTGTGATAACGAGGAATTGACCATTTCCGACAAAAGGTCCGACTAGGACTTCACCAGTTGCAGTCTTTTTGATGTCAACACCGGGGTTTTGAACGTAACCTTTGACATTCCCCTTGGTATCAGCGACGGTGATGATAGCACCTAGAGAGCTAGACCCCAGCACTTTAACTGTTAGTTTGGTATTTCCTTTTTCATTGGCTGCGAGAATCTGGCTGGCGATAAGAGTTCGACCAAGCGCTACAGTTGAGCTAGCTTGGGTTTGATGTTTTTCTTGAGCAGTGCGGACGGTTTCTGTGCTGTCAAGGACAAAAGCACGAAAGGCGCCGCTTTCTGATATTGTTTTAATAATTTTATCCATAGCTACTATTTTAGCATAAAAATGCCCAAAGGGGGAGCCGTGTGTTTGTTGATTTTCAGGATAATGAACCAGGAAATCAGCATGAAAGTAAAAAGAGAAACAGATTATTTCAGCATTTGTTAGATTTATGCTATGCTTAAGGTAGAAAATGAAAGGGGTAACAAATGTATTTAGGAGACTTGATGGAAAAGGCTGAATCTGGCCAATTTTCAATCCTTTCCTTTCTACTACAAGAGTCTCAGACGACCGTCAAGGCTGTAATGGAGGAAACAGGATTTTCAAAAGCAACCCTAACCAAATATGTTACCCTGCTCAATGACAAGGCTTTGGATAGTGGTTTAGAGCTGACAATCCAGTTAGAAGATGAGAATCTGCGTCTATCGATTGGTGCAGCTACCAAGGGGAGAGATATTAGGATCCTGTTTTTGGAGAATGCTGTTAAATATCAGATTCTTGTTTATCTTCTCTACCACCAACAGTTTTTAGCCCATCAGCTGGCTCAAGAATTGATGATTAGTGAGGCTACGCTTGGTCGCCACTTAGCTAGTATAAATCAGATTTTGTCAGAATTTGACTTATCCATCCAAAATGGACGGTGGCGAGGTCCAGAACATCAAATTCGCTATTTCTATTTCTGTCTTTTCCGCAAGGTTTGGTCCAGTCAGGAGTGGGAAGGTCACATGCAGAAATCAGAGAGAAAACAGGAGATTGCCACTTTAGAAGAAATCTGCGGTGCAAGTTTGTCTTCGGGTCAGAAATTGGACCTGGTTCTCTGGGCTCACATCAGTCAACAACGTCTCCGGGTCAATGCCTGTCAGTTTCAAGTCATAGAAGAAAAAATGCGAGGGTATTTTGACAATATTTTCTACCTTCGTTTGCATCGAAAGGCTCCGTCCTTTTTCGCTGGACAACACCTTCCTCTAGGAACTGAGGATGGGGAGATGATGATTTTCTTCTCTTTCCTCCTATCTCATCGTATTCTTCCTCTTCATACTATGGAATATATCCTTGGTTTTGGAGGGCAGTTGGCAGATTTGCTGACGCAATTGATTCAAGAAATGAAGAAGGAGGAGTTACTAGGGGACTACACAGAGGACCATGTCACCTATGAACTTAGTCAGCTTTGTGCTCAAGTCTATCTATATAAGGGCTATATTTTACAAGATCAGTACAGATACCAGACAGAGAATCGTCATCCTTATTTGCTGATGGAACATGATTTTAAAGAGACAGCAGAAGAGATTTTTCATGCTTTACCTGCCTTTCATCAGGGAACGGATTTGGATAAGAAAATTCTCTGGGAATGGCTCCAGTTGATGGAATATATGGCTGAAAATGGTGGTCAGCATATGCGGATTGGTCTAGATTTGACATCTGGTTTTCTTGTCTTTTCAAGGATGGCAGCCATTTTGAAACGGTATTTGGAATACAATCGTTTTATTACCATTGAAGCCTATGACCCTAGTCGGCATTATGATTTGCTGGTTACCAATAACCCCATTCATAAGAAGGAACAGACCCCAGTTTATTATTTAAAAAACGACTTGGATATGGAAGATTTGGCAGGGATTCGTCAGTTATTATTCACTTAAAAGGCTTGGTTGTTCCAGGTCTTTTTTGTGAAATTTACACAATCTCCTCACATTTTTTAAAAAATTAAAAAAAGTTGATGAACAAGAAAGCGCTTTATTTTGTATACTAGTTAGTGTAAAGAGGAAACATTCTCAAGATCATTATCAGGAGGACAGCACATGTCACAAGAAAAATACATCATGGCCATTGACCAGGGGACAACAAGTTCTCGTGCCATTATTTTCAACAAAAAAGGAGAAAAGGTTAGCTCGAGTCAAAAAGAGTTTACTCAGATTTTCCCTCAGGCAGGTTGGGTTGAGCACAATGCCAATGAAATTTGGAATTCCGTCCAGTCTGTTATTGCTGGAGCTTTCATCGAAAGTGGTGTCAAGCCAAATCAAATCGAAGCGATCGGGATTACCAACCAGCGTGAAACAACTGTCGTCTGGGATAAGAAAACAGGACTTCCTATCTACAACGCTATTGTTTGGCAGTCACGCCAGACAGCTCCTTTGGCTGAGCAACTAAAAAGTCAAGGTTATGTGGAAAAATTCCATGAAAAGACTGGTTTGATCATCGATGCTTACTTCTCTGCTACCAAGGTTCGTTGGATTTTGGACCATGTAGAAGGCGCTCAAGAGCGAGCAGAAAAAGGGGAATTGCTCTTTGGCACTATCGATACTTGGTTGGTTTGGAAATTGACTGACGGTGCGGCTCACGTGACCGACTACTCAAACGCAGCTCGTACCATGCTTTATAACATTAAAGAACTCAAATGGGATGATGAGATTTTGGAAATTCTCAACATTCCTAAGGCTATGCTTCCAGAAGTTCGTTCTAACTCTGAAATTTACGGTAAGACAGCGCCATTCCATTTCTATGGTGGACAAGTGCCAATCTCAGGTATGGCTGGTGACCAACAGGCAGCCCTCTTTGGACAGTTGGCCTTTGAACCTGGTATGGTTAAAAATACTTATGGAACAGGTTCTTTCATCATCATGAATACTGGTGAAGAAATGCAGTTGTCTGAAAATAACCTCTTGACAACGATTGGTTACGGAATCAACGGCAAGGTTTACTATGCCTTGGAAGGTTCTATCTTCATCGCAGGAAGTGCCATTCAATGGCTTCGTGACGGTCTTCGCATGGTTGAAAATTCACCAGAATCTGAAAAATACGCTCGTGATTCTCACAACAATGATGAAGTTTATGTCGTTCCAGCCTTTACAGGTCTAGGTGCTCCATACTGGAACCAAAACGCTCGAGGTTCTGTCTTTGGCTTAACTCGTGGAACAACTAAAGAAGACTTTATCAAGGCGACTTTGCAATCTATTGCTTATCAAGTACGTGACATCATCGACACCATGCAAGTGGATGCTCAGACAGCTATCCAAGTCTTGAAAGTAGACGGTGGTGCAGCTATGAACAATTTCCTCATGCAGTTCCAAGCTGACATTTTGGGAATCGATATCGCACGCGCCAAAAACTTGGAAACAACAGCTCTAGGAGCAGCCTTCCTAGCTGGTTTGTCAGTAGGCTATTGGAAGGACTTGGATGAGTTGAAACTCTTGAACGAGACAGGAGAGCTCTTCGAGCCATCTATGAACGAATCTCGTAAGGAACAACTCTACAAGGGCTGGAAGAAGGCTGTGAAAGCAACGCAAGTCTTTGCGGAAGTAGACGACTAATACTGGAAGAATAAAGCGACTTAGTTAGAAAGTGTGTAAATATGGAATTTTCAAAGAAAACACGTGAATTATCAATTAAAAAAATGCAGGAACGTACCCTGGATCTCTTGATTATCGGTGGAGGAATCACAGGGGCTGGTGTAGCCTTGCAGGCGGCAGCTAGCGGCCTTGAGACTGGTTTGATTGAAATGCAGGACTTCGCAGAAGGAACATCTAGCCGTTCAACAAAATTAGTTCACGGAGGTCTTCGTTACCTCAAACAATTTGACGTAGAAGTAGTCTCAGATACGGTTTCTGAACGTGCTGTAGTTCAACAAATCGCTCCACATATTCCAAAACCAGACCCAATGCTTTTACCAGTTTACGATGAGGATGGAGCGACCTTTAGCCTCTTCCGTCTCAAAGTAGCCATGGACTTGTACGACCTTTTGGCGGGTGTTAACAACACACCAGCTGCTAACAAGGTCTTGAGCAAGGAAGAAGTCTTAGAACGCCAGCCAAACTTGAAGAAAGAAGGCTTGGTAGGAGGTGGGGTTTATCTTGACTTCCGTAACAACGATGCACGTCTCGTGATTGAAAACATCAAACGTGCCAACCAAGACGGTGCCCTCATTGCTAACCACGTGAAGGCAGAAGGCTTCCTCTTTGACGAAAGTGGCAAGATTACAGGTGTTGTAGCTCGTGATCTCTTGACAGACCAAGTCTTTGAAATCAAGGCTCGTCTGGTTATCAATACAACAGGTCCTTGGAGCGACAAGGTGCGCAATTTGTCTAATAAGGGAACACAATTCTCACAAATGCGTCCAACTAAGGGAGTTCACCTAGTCGTGGATTCAAGCAAAATTAAGGTTTCACAGCCAGTTTACTTTGACACAGGTTTGGGTGACGGCCGTATGGTCTTTGTTCTTCCACGTGAAAACAAGACTTACTTCGGTACAACTGATACAGACTACACAGGTGATTTGGAACATCCAAAAGTAACTCAAGAAGATGTAGATTACCTAATTCGCATTGTCAACAACCGCTTCCCAGAAGCCAACATCACCATTGATGATATCGAAAGCAGCTGGGCAGGTCTTCGTCCATTGATCGCAGGCAATAGCGCTTCTGACTACAATGGAGGAAATAACGGAACCATCAGCGATGAAAGCTTTAACAACTTGATTGCGACTGTTGAGTCTTACCTCTCTAAAGAAAAAACGCGTGAAGATGTAGAGGCTGCTGTTAGCAAGCTTGAAAGCAGTACCTCTGAGAAACATTTGGACCCATCTGCAGTTTCTCGTGGTTCTAGCTTGGACCGAGACGATAATGGTCTCTTGACCCTTGCTGGTGGTAAAATCACAGACTACCGTAAGATGGCTGAGGGAGCTATGGAGCGCGTGGTTGACATCCTCAAAGCAGAATTTGACCGCAGCTTTAAACTGATCAATTCTAAGACTTACCCTGTTTCAGGTGGAGAATTGAACCCAGCAAATGTGGACTCAGAAATCGAAGCCTTTGCGCAACTTGGAGTGTCACGTGGATTGGATAGCAAGGAAGCTCACTATCTAGCAAATCTTTACGGTTCAAATGCACCGAAGGTCTTTGCCCTTGCTCACAGCTTGGAACAAGCGCCAGGACTCAGCTTGGCAGACACCTTGTCACTTCACTATGCAATGCGCAATGAGTTGGCTCTCAGCCCAGTTGACTTCCTCCTTCGTCGTACCAACCACATGCTCTTTATGCGTGATAGCTTAGACAGCATCGTAGAGCCAGTTTTGGATGAAATGGGACGCTTCTATGACTGGTCAGAAGAAGAAAAAGCAGTCTATCGTTCGGATGTTGAAGCAGCTCTCGCTAACAACGATTTAGCAGAATTAAAAAATTAAGAAAAAGGAAAAGATGTGGAGGGCAGCATTCCTTGTCGCCCGCCCCTTCTTTTTAATGGAGACAGAAAGATGATGAATGAATTATTTGGAGAATTTTTGGGGACTTTAATCCTGATTCTTCTAGGAAATGGTGTTGTTGCAGGTGTGGTTCTTCCAAAAACTAAGAGTAACAATTCAGGTTGGATTGTGATTACTATGGGTTGGGGGATTGCCGTTGCCGTTGCAGTCTTTGTATCTGGCAAGCTCAGTCCGGCTCATTTAAATCCAGCGGTGACTATTGGTGTAGCCTTAAAAGGTGGTTTGCCTTGGGCTTCCGTTTTCCCTTATATCCTAGCTCAGTTTGCAGGGGCTATGCTCGGTCAGATTTTGGTTTGGTTGCAATTCAAACCGCATTATGAGGCAGAAGAAAATGCAGGCAATATCCTAGCAACCTTCAGCACTGGTCCAGCCATCAAGGATACAGTTTCTAACTTGATCAGCGAAATCCTTGGCACCTTTGTTTTGGTATTGACAATCTTTGCTTTGGGGCTGTACGATTTTCAGGCAGGTATCGGAACCTTCGCAGTGGGAACGTTGATTGTCGGTATTGGTCTATCACTTGGTGGGACAACAGGCTATGCCTTGAACCCTGCGCGTGACCTTGGCCCTCGTATCATGCACAGCATCTTGCCAATTCCAAACAAGGGAGACGGAGACTGGTCTTATGCTTGGATTCCAGTTGTAGGACCTGTTATCGGTGCAGCCTTGGCCGTGCTTGTATTCTCACTTTTCTAAGATATTAAAACTCAATTATTCATACCGTAATAAACATAACTTACAAAAAACGACCAAAATAAGGAGCACTTTCTCACTTCATTTTGGTCGTTTTGATTTTTTTAAGTTTGTATACTGGTGTTGATTACTATTTTAGCTAAAAAGGCAGAATCTTTCACTGCTTCCTTCATCAATTTTTTGTTCTTGAATTTTATTTATGGTGTGAATAATTTTGTCTCATTATTGGGGTTCAGTACTGAGAGTCAGTTGGATTTTTTATTTTAAGAAATAAAATAACAGAAGTATTTTTAGTTTTTAAATTATGATATAATGAATAAAGTTAACTATCCTTGGTAATATGATAGGAACTAATCTTAAAAAGATAAATCAAGAGATGAGAAAAAGAAAAAAGGAGTTTGGCTGGTATGAATTATTTCGAGGGGAATGAGTTTTTCCTTCTTTTGTTTGTAGTTTTACTAATTGGTTTTGTAGTAAACTTTTTTGAAAAACGTAAGGACTACTATATTTTGGTGCTCTCCCTCTTATTTGCAGGAGCTATTTATGGCAAGAGTAGAGCAATGATTGTCTATTTACTTGCCTTTGTCATTTACCAATATTTTCTAGTTTTTCTAGCACAGAGGATAGAGGCAAAGCGGCTGAAACCACTGGTTTTCCTTTCCATTCTTCCTTTAGTGATCAATAAAGTCTTTGCCTTGACTTCTCTGCATTTGTTGGCCTTTATTGGCATTTCTTACATGTCCTTTAAGACCATTCAGATCATGCTGGAGATATCGGATGGCTTGATTAAAGAAAAGATTAGTATAAAAGACTACCTGCAATTTTTACTTTTTTTCCCTACAGTTAGTGCTGGTCCGATTGATCGGAGTAGGAGATTTTTAAAAGAGATAAACGAGGTCATGCCTCGAAAAGAGTATCTAGAGTTAGCAGGGGACGGTGTGTATCGTATCGTTCTAGGCCTTCTTTACAAGGTTGTTTTATCAACCTATGTTTACCAGATGTTACTCGCTCTAAATAATACTGGCACAGTCGTTTACTCAATCAAGTATATGTACCTCTATACCTTGTATCTGTTCTTCGACTTTGCAGGCTATAGTCTAATGGCCGTTGGAAGTAGCAACATTCTAGGTATTCAGACACCGATGAACTTTAATAAACCTTTCTTGAGTGTCGATATCAAGGATTTCTGGACCAGGTGGCATATCACCTTGTCGACCTGGTTGAGAGATTTTGTATTTTCAAGAGTATTGATGCAGGTTATCAGGAAAAAATGGTTTAAAAATAGACTACACAATGCAACCTATGCCTATATGGTCAATATGTTGGTCATGGGTTTTTGGCATGGCCTTAGTGTTAGCTACATTGTTTATGGTTTTTATCACGGTGTCTTGATGGCTGGATTTGAAGTGTATCAAAAGAAAAGCAATTTTTATAAGAAAAATAAAAATAAAGATTGGTATAAGCTACTGAGTTGGTTTGTGACCATGAATTTGGTTATGATTGGTTTCTTTATCTTTTCAGGTGAACCTTATAAAATCTTACTGACGATTTTAAAGAGATAAGAACTTGAAAAGAGATTGGACGGATCGAAGGGATAGGATAAAACGAGATGATTAAACTAAAAGCATTTTTGCTATCGCTTGTGCTCGTAATTGCGACGCTTGCGCTTTTAAATGTGACATACGTCAAGAAGATTGATGATTATTATAAAGTAAAGGATAATAGTATTCGCTATAGCACTTCGTATGAAAAGTATAAAAGTAGAGATATTTTAACAAGCAATATCACTCCCAATACATTGGTTTTATTGGGGTCATCTGAGTTGGTTGCAACGATAAATGAAGACTATCATCCCAATAAAATTTTTAACTACAACGATTTTAATATCATGCAGATTGGAACCAGCTATTCACAAAACATCATTCAGGCTACGACCTTGGGCTCAATTGAAGGATCTATGACTAAGCGAAAAGTGGCTATAATAGAGTCGGTTCAGTGGTTTGAAAAAGATGGGACCCATCAAGATGCCTTTTTGAATAAGGCTTCTCAGGAACATATTTTCCACATGCTAGATAATGACAAGATTAGTAAGGAAACGAAAGAAAAACTAATCAATCGCATTATCGAGATTACCAAGGGGAACAAGCAACAAAATGACATCTACAAAAAATACAAAAGTTATTTCATAGATGAGAAAGGAACGATTGTTGATAAAAAACTATTAGAGTTCGATAACGCGATTTATTCCTTTAAACTCAAACAGACTTTTTATCAAAAACATGCCAAATCAGCTTATCCTTCACTAGGGGATAAAACCCCAGACTATGATTGGGAGAAAATGACGAATCAGTTTGTAGAAGAGGTCAAAAAGAAAACAGACAATAATGATTATGCTGTTGATAATAACTACTACAATACCTACTTAAAAGATCGCTATGTATCTCTGAAAGATTCTAATAAAGATTTGAGTTATCTGGAGTCACCAGAGTATTCAGATATGGAACTCTTCTTGACAGTTGCCAAGGAATTGGGCATTGAAGTTGAGGTCATTATTTTCCCAGTAAATGGTAAATGGAATGACTACACAGGTGTCTCAAGAGAGATGCGGGAGAAAACTTATAAAAAAATAGAAGATGTCGCAAAAAGCCATGGTGCAACGGTATTAAACTATGGAAACAGAGAGTATGATGATTACTTTTTATTTGATGTGATGCACGTTGGAGTGAAAGGATGGATGGAAGTTGAAAAAGAGCTTTACAAATTTGCAAACCAAGCTAACTAACACACACCGTTTAATCTTGTGGACGTTATTTTTCTATACGGTTATCTTAAGCATCGTGATTTATTGTTTTGTGACCGATTTTTCGAACATTCAAGAATTTATCTATAGTGAATTTTAGGATTACATACTATAAAAAACTCTAGATAAAGGGAACTGCACCGATAAAGTGAGACATAAGATAAGGCTCTATAATATTTATAGTGGAGACATCCTCTATAGGTAGTATGGAGCCTACTTTATTGTAGCCCCATATAATTTATACTGAAAAGCATTCAAACTATCATTAGAAAGAATCATATGGAACAAATTAATGTTACTGGAACGTAGTGAAAATAGACGGGTAAACAATTGAAAAACTAGTCTATAAAGTGGTATAATAGCAGAAAAATAAATTAGTAAGAAATTGATTTTATTTTAGCGGAAAATTACAGAAATGAATGGTTTTTCTTGATGAAACAGAGAAAAGAATTGTACATATTTCTTGGTCGGACAGCCTTGTATTTTCTTATCTTTCTAGGGCTGCTTTACTTCTTTAGCTATCTTGGTCAGGGTCAAGGAAGCTTTATCTATAATGAATTTTAACTTGAAGGAGAATCCTTATTATGTCAAATAAAGCAATCGTAGATATGATTGAAACCATTGAGCATTTTGCTCAGACACAGCCTAGCTATCCTGTTTACAATGTTTTGGGGCAGGAACATACTTATGGCGATTTAAAGGCTGATTCGGACAGTTTGGCTGCAGTTATTGACCAGATGAATTTGCCAGAGAAGTCTCCTGTGGTCGTTTTTGGTGGCCAAGAATATGAAATGTTGGCAACTTTTGTAGCGCTGACTAAGTCAGGACATGCCTACATTCCCATTGACAGCCATTCAGCCTTGGAGCGAGTTTCGGCTATTTTAGAAGTAGCAGAGCCAAGCTTGATTATTGCTATCTCAGATTTTCCATTGGAGAAGGCTTCTACACCGATAATGAATCTAGCTCAGGTTCAAGAAGCCTTTGCTCAAGGGACTAGTTATGAGATTACGCATCCAGTCAAGGGTGATGATAACTACTATATTATCTTTACTTCTGGTACGACTGGTAAGCCAAAGGGAGTGCAGATTTCCCATGATAACCTCCTCAGTTTTACCAACTGGATGATTACGGATAAGGAATTTGCGACGCCAAGTCGTCCGCAAATGCTGGCTCAGCCACCTTATTCTTTTGACCTGTCCGTCATGTACTGGGCGCCGACCTTGGCACTGGGAGGTACGCTTTTTGCCCTTCCTTCAGCTATTACTCAGGACTTTAAGCAACTCTTTGCGACCATTTTTTCATTGCCAATCGCTATCTGGACTTCAACGCCTTCTTTTGTGGATATGGCTATGTTGTCAGAAGACTTTAATGGCGAGAAAATGCCTGGCATCACGCATTTTTACTTTGATGGCGAAGAATTGACGGTTAAAACGGCTCAAAAACTGCGCGAACGTTTCCCAAATGCCCGTATTATCAATGCTTACGGCCCAACAGAAGCGACAGTAGCTTTGTCAGCAGTTGCTGTGACAGACGAGATGCTAGCTACTCTCAAACGCCTCCCAATCGGCTATACCAAGGCTGATTCTCCAACCTTTATCATTGACGAGGAAGGAAATAAACTGCCAAATGGTGAACAGGGAGAAATCATTGTTTCAGGACCGGCCGTCTCAAAAGGTTATATGAATAATCCTGAAAAAACAGCAGAAGCCTTCTTTGAGTTTGAAGGTCTGCCAGCTTATCACACAGGTGATGTGGGAACCATGACAGATGAAGGCTTGCTTCTCTACGGCGGACGCATGGACTTCCAGATTAAGTTCAACGGTTACCGCATTGAGTTAGAAGATGTCTCTCAAAACCTCAATAAGTCTCGCTTTATCGAGTCTGCTGTTGCAGTACCGCGCTATAATAAAGACCACAAGGTGCAAAATCTTCTAGCCTATGTCATCTTAAAAGATGGTGTTCGTGAGCAGTTTGAGCGTGATATCGATATTACCAAGGCCATTAAGGAAGACTTGACAGATATTATGATGTCTTATATGATGCCGTCCAAATTCCTTTATCGAGACAGTTTGCCACTGACTCCAAATGGAAAAATTGATATCAAAGGATTGATTAATGAGGTAAATAGGAGATGATGGAGTTCTTTAAACAGCTTCCTCATTTAGAGCCATACGGCAATCCTCAGTATTTTGTCTATGTGATTGCTGCAACCTTGCCCATCTTTATCGGCCTCTTTTTCAAGAAACGCTTTGCCTGGTACGAGGTATTGGTTAGTCTCTTCTTTATCGTTACCATGCTGGTAGGTGGGAAGACTAATCAATTGGCTGCCTTGGGCATTTATCTGTGCTGGGAAATATTGCTCTTGCTTTTCTATAAGCACTATCGAAAAAGTAAGGATGGTAAGTGGGTTTTCTACCTAGTTAGTTTTCTGTCCCTACTGCCGATTATCTTTGTCAAGGTGCAGCCAGCTATCAATGGAACGCAGTCTTTGCTTGGATTTTTGGGAATTTCTTACCTGACCTTTCGTTCGGTTGGGATTATCATCGAGCTGAGAGATGGAGTGATTAAGGATTTTAGCCTCTGGGAATTCCTCCGCTTCCTACTCTTCATGCCGACTTTTTCAAGCGGGCCAATCGATCGCTTTAAGCGGTTTAATGAAAATTATCAGACCATTCCTGAGCGAGATGAGTTGATGGATATGCTGGATGAATCTGTTCGCTATATCATGTGGGGATTTTTGTATAAGTTTATCCTAGCTCATGTTTTAGGAGAAACCTTACTCCCTCCTCTGAAGAATCTAGCCCTGCAGTCAGGTGGTTTCTTTAACCACTATGCCTTGGCAGTCATGTATACCTTTGGTCTGGAGCTATTCTTTGACTTTGCAGGGTACTCTATGTTTGCCTTGGCTATTTCAAATTTGATGGGAATCCGTAGCCCTATCAACTTCAACAAACCCTTTTTATCAAGGGATTTAAAGGAATTTTGGAATCGTTGGCATATGAGTCTGTCTTTCTGGTTCCGTGACTTTGTCTTTATGCGAATGGTGATGGTATTGACCAGAAAGAAGGTCTTTAAGAATCGCAATGTAACCTCAAGTGTGGCCTACATTGTAAATATGCTGATTATGGGATTTTGGCATGGTGTGACCTGGTACTACATCGCCTATGGCCTCTTTCATGGACTTGGATTGGTCATCAATGATGCTTGGATTCGCAAGAAAAAAACGCTCAATAAGGAACGGAAAAAAGCAGGGAAGCCTGCTCTACCTGAGAATCGCTGGATTCAGTTGCTTGGCATGGTTATCACCTTCCATGTCGTCATGCTGTCATTCTTGATCTTTTCTGGATTTTTGAATGATTTATGGTTTAAAAAATAAAGGAAATAAAATATGGATATCAAATCAGAAGTTATCGAAATTATTGATGAGTTGTTTATGGAAGATGTTTCTAACATGATGGATGAAGATCTTTTTGACGCAGGTGTCTTGGATAGTATGGGAACGGTTGAGTTGATTGTGGAGATTGAAAACCGTTTTGACATTCGTGTCCCTGTAACAGAGTTTGGTCGCGACGACTGGAATACAGCCAATAAAATCATAGCTGGTATTGTGGAGCTACAAAATGCTTAAACGCTTATGGATGATCTTCGGGCCCATCTTCATTGCTGGATTTTTGGTTCTTCTACTCATCTTTTTTTATCCAAGTACAACAAGCCATAATCTGACGGAGGAGAAATATTCGGCGGCTTCTGTTAATGTAGAGAGTTTTAAAGAGAGAAGCCAAAAAGTAAGGGCTCTTACAGACCCAAATATGCGTTTTATTCCTTTTCTAGGGTCCAGTGAATGGATTCGATTTGATAGTGTCCATCCAGCTGTTTTAGCCGAGAAATACCATCGTCCCTATCGTCCTTACTTTTTAGGTCAAGCAGGAGCAGCCTCTCTAAATCAATATTTTGGCCTACAGCAAATTTTGCCAGAAATAGAGAATAAGCAGGCAGTATTTGTAATTTCGCCTCAGTGGTTTACGGAGACTGATTATGAACCCGCAGCGTTTCAGAGATTTTTTAACAGTGACCAATTGACAGCTTTTCTGGAAAATCAATCTGGTGACACTGCTGCAAAGCATGCGGCTATTCGATTGTTAAAGCAGAATCCTAATGTTGCATTAAAAGGCATTGTTCAAAAACTGTCAAAGGGTGAAGAATTATCAGAGGTTGATCAGGTTGCTATTAATATTTTTGCCCGATTCAATGAGAGACAGGCTTCTCTATTTGGTCAGTTCTCCATTAGAGGAAAACTCAAATATAAGGAACATGTGGAAAATTATTTAAAAGATCTTCCAGATCAATTTTCTTACCAAGAGTTAGAAAAAATTGCTCGAAAGGATGCAGAAGCCAATACGACCAATAATGATATGGGGATGGAAAATCATTTCTATACGAGAGAGGTTAAGAAGGATTTGAAAAAATGGGAAGGGTATCAAAAGAATTACAGTTTCCTAAAATCATCTGAATATAATGATTTACAGTTGGTTCTCAATCAATTTGCAAAATCGAAAGTTAATGTCCTCTTTGTCATCCAGCCTGTCAATAAGAAATGGATGGACTACACAGGGCTCAGAGAAGATATGTACCAGCATGCAGTGGAGAAAATTCGTTATCAATTAGAAAGTCAAGGTTTCACTAATATTGCTGACTTTTCAAAAAATGGAGGGGATCCTTATTTTGTTAAGGATACCATTCACCTAGGTTGGTTGGGTTGGCTTGCTTTTGATAAGGCAGTTGATCCTTTCCTATCCAATCCCACGCCAGCTCCGACTTACCATCTGAATGAACGCTTTTTCAGCAAAGATTGGGCGACTTATGATGGAGATGTCAAGACATTCAAATAGATAATAATATATAGAAGAGTTCAAGAATGAAACTGGTTTTCACATTTTTTCTTGACTCTTTTTTTGGTTGTGATATAATTAACCAGTAAATAATTCTTCAAAGAATAGTATTTTTCTCTTAAAAAAGAGAAGTCCAAAAGGAAAGGAGTCAGATATGAGACAGCTAGCTAAGGATATCGATGCTTTTTTGAACGAGGTGATTTTGCAGGCGGAAAATCAGCATGAAATCCTAATAGGTCATTGTACTAGTGAGGTAGCCCTGACTAATACCCAGGAGCATATTCTCATGCTTTTGTCAGAAGAATCTTTAACAAATTCAGAATTAGCCCGTCGCCTCAATGTCAGTCAGGCGGCGGTTACCAAGGCCATTAAATCTCTGGTTAAGGAAGGGATGTTAGAAACATCTAAAGATCCTAAGGATGCGCGTGTGATTTTTTACCAGTTGACTGATTTGGCTCGTCCAATCGCTGAGGAGCACCATCATCACCATGAGCATACACTTTTAACTTATGAACAAGTGGCGACTCAGTTTACTCCAAATGAACAAAAAGTGATCCAGCGGTTTTTGACTGCTTTAGTAGGAGAAATCAAATAATGAGATATATTACGGTAGAGGATTTATCCTTCTATTATGATAAGGAGCCAGTTCTCGAGCATATCAATTATAGTGTTGATAGTGGGGAATTTGTGACCTTGACGGGAGAAAATGGGGCAGCTAAGACGACACTCATCAAGGCCAGTCTTGGAATCCTTCAGCCACGCATTGGTAAGGTGACCATTTCAAAGACAAATACCCAGGGTAAGAAATTGAGAATAGCCTATCTTCCCCAACAGATTGCCAGTTTTAATGCAGGTTTTCCAAGTACGGTTTATGAATTTGTCAAGTCAGGCCGCTATCCGCGAAAGGGTTGGTTCCGTCGCCTGAATGCTCATGATGAGGAGCATATAAAGGCTAGTCTGGATTCAGTTGGTATGTGGGAACACCGAGACAAACGCTTGGGGTCTCTTTCTGGGGGGCAAAAGCAGCGAGCGGTGATCGCGCGTATGTTTGCTTCTGACCCAGATGTATTTATCCTAGATGAGCCGACAACGGGGATGGATGCAGGAAGTAAAAATGAATTTTACGAACTCATGCACCACAGCGCCCATCATCATGGCAAGGCTGTTTTGATGATTACCCATGATCCTGAAGAAGTTAAGGACTATGCGGACCGCAATATTCATCTAGTCCGTAACCAAGACTCACCATGGCGTTGTTTCAATGTTCATGAGAATGATCAGGAGGTGGGCCATGCTTAGTTTATTATCTTATGACTTTATGCAGCGTGCCTTTCTGGCTGTTATTGCAATGAGTCTTTTCTCGCCAGTTCTTGGAACCTTCCTTATCTTGCGTCGCCAGAGTTTGATGAGTGATACTCTTAGCCACGTCTCACTTTCAGGTGTAGCCTTTGGTCTGGTCCTAGGAATTTCTCCGACTGTTTC
The DNA here is from genome assembly GCF_016658865.1 of Streptococcus mitis. Classification (NCBI taxonomy): domain Bacteria; kingdom Bacillati; phylum Bacillota; class Bacilli; order Lactobacillales; family Streptococcaceae; genus Streptococcus; species Streptococcus mitis. Next base: position 1,960,664 of record NZ_CP067992.1, on the reverse strand, counting down.
TACGATTGCCATTGTCTTGATTGCGGCGGTCTTTCTGGAGTATCTCCGTACGGTTTACAAGAGTTTTATGGAAATCGGGACAGCTATCCTCATGTCGACAGGTCTGGCTGTTTCTCTGATTGTCATGAGCAAGGGTAAAAGCTCGAGTTCTATGAGTTTGGACCAGTATCTTTTTGGTTCAATCGTGACTATTAGTGAAGAACAGGTCATTTCCCTCTTTGTCATTGCGGCGGTTGTCTTGATTTTGACTTTCCTCTTCCTTCGTCCAATGTATATCTTGACCTTTGATGAGGATACGGCCTTTGTGGATGGTCTGCCAGTTCGCACCATGTCTATTCTTTTTAACATGGTGACAGGGGTGGCTATTGCCCTTATGATTCCAGCAGCAGGAGCTCTTTTGGTGTCGACCATTATGGTCTTGCCAGCTAGTATTGCCCTGCGTCTGGGGAAAAACTTTAAATCGGTTATGTTGCTTGCCAGTGCGATTGGGTTTTTGGGAATGGTAGCAGGACTTTATATTTCATACTATGCAGAAACACCTGCAAGTGCAAGTATTACCATTATTTTTGTAACTGTCTTTTTACTTATTAGTTTAGTAAGACGTTTTATCAAATAGGAGACTAACGTGAAAAAAATTAGCTTATTGTTCGCCAGTCTATGTGCCTTGTTTTTAGTGGCTTGTTCCAATCAAAAGCAGGCAGATGGCAAACTAAATATTGTGACAACCTTTTACCCTGTCTATGAATTTACCAAGCAAGTCGCAGGAGATACTGCTAATGTAGAACTCCTCATCGGTGCTGGTACAGAACCTCATGAATATGAACCTTCTGCCAAGGCAGTTGCCAAAATCCAAGACGCAGATACCTTCGTTTATGAAAATGAAAACATGGAAACATGGGTCCCTAAATTGCTAGATACTTTGGATAAGAAAAAAGTGAAAACCATCAAGGCGACTGGAGATATGTTACTCTTGCCAGGTGGTGAGGAAGAAGAGGGAGACCATGACCATGGCGGAGAAGGCCATCACCATGAGTATGATCCCCATGTTTGGTTATCACCAGTTCGTGCCATTAAACTAGTAGAGCACATCCGTGATAGCTTGTCAGCAGATTATCCTGATAAAAAAGAGACCTTTGAGAAGAATGCTGCTGCCTATGTTGAAAAATTGCAAGCCTTGGATAAGGCTTATGCAGAAGGTTTATCTCAAGCTAAACAAAAGAGCTTTGTGACTCAACACGCAGCCTTTAACTATCTTGCTTTGGACTATGGACTCAAGCAAGTCGCAATCTCAGGTCTCTCTCCAGATGCAGAGCCATCAGCTGCACGTCTGGCAGAATTGACAGAGTATGTCAAGAAAAATAAAATTGCCTATATCTACTTTGAAGAAAATGCCTCACAAGCTCTTGCTAATACACTTTCAAAAGAGGCAGGTGTCAAAACAGATGTCCTCAATCCTTTAGAAAGTCTGACAGAAGAGGACACCAAGGCTGGCGAAAACTACATCTCCGTTATGGAGAAAAACCTCAAGGCTCTGAAACAAACAACAGACCAAGAAGGCCCAGCAATTGAGCCTGAAAAGGCAGAGGATACGAAGACAGTTCAAAATGGTTACTTTGAGGATGCAGACGTCAAGGACCGCACTTTGAGTGACTATGCAGGTAACTGGCAATCAGTTTATCCTTTCCTTGAAGATGGGACCTTTGACCAAGTCTTTGACTACAAGGCTAAGTTGACTGGTAAGATGACCCAGGCTGAGTACAAGGCTTACTATACAAAAGGCTATCAGACAGATGTCACTAAGATCAACATTGCTGATAATACTATGGAATTTGTTCAAGGTGGACAAAGCAAGAAATATACTTACAAGTATGTTGGTAAGAAAATTTTGACATACAAGAAAGGCAATCGTGGTGTGCGCTTCCTCTTTGAAGCCACAGATGCGGATGCTGGACAGTTCAAGTATGTTCAGTTTAGCGACCATAATATCGCCCCAGTTAAGGCAGAACATTTCCATATCTTCTTTGGAGGAACAAGCCAAGAAGCCCTCTTTGAAGAAATGGACAACTGGCCAACCTACTACCCAGATAACCTATCTGGCCAAGAAATCGCTCAAGAAATGTTGGCGCATTGATGAGAAACCGACTAGATCATAGGAACTAGTCGGTTTTTGGATACTAGATTAGGTTGGGTACTAGATGGTAACTTCATTATATACCTTTCAGATACCTAAGGAACGTAATCGGTAACCGATGACAAAAATAGTATACACATCAAATTTAGATCATCAACCTCACTTAATGCTTGAACTATTGGAGTGTGGTTCATTGTAATGATGTTTTTTGTGAGTCTTTTAAAGGGATTAACCGTTACTTGTTTCGTTTTTTTGTCCACGACTTGTAAAGCTCAGATAGTATGTTGATAATCAATAGAGTTAGAGAGAACTAGCATGGTGCACCTAATTCCTTACCAGTTGTTTTAGCAAGAGATTAGACGACAATGTGACAATTCACCTCTAATTATTGACATTTCAGGAAAAATCGCAGTAAAAACTGCACAGCCTTCTTTAAATGTGCTATAATACAGGAAAAATAATGATGGAGGTCACGATAATGGCAACATTTTTGATGATTTTTGTGGTGGTTTGTGTGCTCCTATTGGTGATAGTCACACTGAGTACAGTTTATGTAGTTCGTCAGCAGTCGGTGGCGATTATTGAACGCTTTGGGAAATACCAAAAGGTTGCTAATAGCGGTATTCATATTCGCTTGCCTTTTGGGATTGACTCGATTGCAGCGCGGATTCAGTTGCGCTTGTTGCAAAGCGATATTGTGGTTGAGACTAAGACAAAGGACAATGTGTTCGTTATGATGAATGTGGCGACCCAGTACCGTGTCAATGAGCAGAGCGTGACAGATGCTTACTATAAACTCATGCGTCCAGAATCTCAGATTAAATCTTATATCGAAGATGCTCTTCGCTCTTCTGTTCCCAAATTAACCTTGGATGAATTGTTTGAGAAAAAAGATGAGATTGCCCTTGAAGTTCAACACCAAGTAGCAGAAGAAATGACTACTTACGGTTACATTATCGTGAAAACCTTGATTACCAAGGTCGAACCAGATGCAGAAGTCAAGCAATCCATGAATGAAATCAATGCGGCGCAACGCAAGCGGGTCGCAGCGCAAGAATTGGCGGAAGCCGACAAGATTAAAATCGTCACTGCAGCTGAAGCCGAAGCAGAAAAAGACCGCCTCCATGGTGTGGGGATTGCCCAACAACGTAAGGCCATTGTGGATGGATTGGCAGAGTCTATCACAGAACTCAAGGAAGCCAATGTTGGTATGACAGAAGAGCAAATCATGTCCATCCTCTTGACCAACCAATATTTGGATACTTTGAATACCTTTGCCTCTAAAGGAAATCAAACTATCTTTTTACCAAATACGCCAAATGGTGTGGATGATATCCGTACACAAATCTTGTCAGCCCTCCGTGCTGAGAAGAAATAATAGACTAAAGAGCCTGGAGTCAGGCTCTTTTTAGTGTTCGTGAGAGATAAGTCTTAGCTTAAGCAAGACGATTCACAAAAGTTACTAACAGGTTGTGGATAAGTGTGGATAACTTCTGATTGTTTTAGAGATAATTCTTATTGGTATGAGCAATCTAGTAACTTTTTAGGATTATAAAGTAGTTTTAATTCCTGTAAATAAAGAGTTAAGCACAGTTTGGGATAGTTATTCACGACTTGTGGATAACTTTGGGGATTGCAGATTTTTTATTATTTAGCGATGACTTGGCAACCAGCTGAGGGTGAAGGTTAGTTGCTCAGCTTTTAGGAGATCTTTGTGTTGAATAGTTGATACGAGTGTTTTGTCCAGTCGGCATTCTTTTACAAAGTTAAAATGGCTGTGGTTTTGCTCAGTATGAATATCTAGCCATTTATTTTCTTTAGCTAGGTAGATACGGAGGTGGTCAAAGAGAGGGATTCCGAGGTCGTAGCTTGATTTTCCTGGGCAGGTCGGATAAAATCCGAGAGCCGACCAGATGTACCAAGCAGAGAGACTACCATTGTCTTCATCGCCAGGATAGGCTTGCCAGCTTGTATGAAAGGCTTTTTGACGCAAGGTCTTGATAAGAAGGGCAGTGTAGTCAGGGTAGTGGCTGTAACGGAAGAGATAAGGAATGTGGAAGCTAGGTTGGTTGGAAATAGCGACTCGTCCAAAAGGAGAGGTAGCCATTTCGCTCATCTCATGAATCTCGTAACCATAGCCTGTCGTCTCAAAGAGGGGAGCCTCTTGACAGACTTTCAAAAGATACTTGCTGAAGGCTTCTTTTCCACCCATAAGTTGGATTAAGCTTGGCATGTCGTGGAGGACGCCTAAAGTTGCTTGAATGGCAGAGCATTCAGCGTAGTCTCGCCCCCAACTATAAGGAGAGAAGTCAGGGCGGAAGTTGCCTTGGCTGTCTCGCGCTCGCATGTATCCTGTCTTAGCGTCAAATAGATGGCGGTAATTTTGTGAAGCAGCCATGTAGGTATCAGCGATTTCTGTTTTCCCTAGTTTTTTGGCACAGCTGGCGATACAAAAGTCGCTATAGGCATAGTCTAGGGTATGGCTGACGCTTTCGTGGTGGTCTGTAGAGAGGTAGCCTAGTTCTTGGTATTGGGCTAGTCCGTGGCGGCCATTGATGCCGAGAGGGTCGGACTTGCTGGCTGTTTCAAGCATGGCTTGGAGGAGTTCTGCTTCTAGGTCGGGGGCCATGTCCTTGCAGGCGCTATCAGCGATAATACCATCTAGCAGGGTACCCGGCATCATACCACGTTCATCTGGAGCCAACCACTTTGGAAGGAATCCAGTATCGCGGTAGCTATTGAGAAAGCCTTCTAAAAAGAGACGATAATGCTCTGGTATGATGAGAGCAAAGAGGGGGAAGGTGGTGCGGAAGGTATCCCAGAAACCATTGTTGCTAAAGAGGACACCGGGCTTGACAGTACCAGTAGCCAGATCTATGTGGATGGCTTGCCCTGATTCATCAACCTCATAAAAAGTCTGTGGGAAGAGGAAGAGTCTGTAGAGACAGTGGTCAAAGAAGGTTCGGTCGGCCTCTCCTGTTTCTATAACGTCAAAACGATGGAGGAGATTTTCCCAGTTCGCTTGGGCACTTGCTTTACAGATATCAAAATCTTCTTGAGGTAGATTGATTAGAGCTTGAGAAGGGGAGATGAAAGAAGTCGCTAGTTGAATCTCAGCATGGCTATCTGCTAAGTCAATTCGCCAGTCTCCACCTTCTTGGCTAACAGCAAGAATATCCGTATTCATTTGCAGGACAGTGAACATCGTTAGTGGATTTTTGTTGGTTTCAGTTTTTCCTTCTTGTCGCAGGGCAAGATTCCGCTTATCTACTTGCTCTACGGTCAGTTCATCTGCTGCGTGGAGATAGAGGGAGAGAGCTTTTCCTTGCTTTTGCTCCAAACGAATAGAAGCACCGTAGCAAGTCGGTGTGAGCTGGGTTTCAATCTGATAGCGCAGGGAGAAAATCTTCAGATAATGAGGTTGGAAAGAGGCCTTATCCATATCATAGGAAGACTGACGATGGAAGAGGCTGTCTCCACCCAGTTGGCCTGTGACAGGTGTCAGAAGGAGCCAAGAGTAGTCGCCAATCCAAGGGCTGGGCTGGTGGGTTAATCGAATCCCTTGAAATATAGGCAGATGTGGGTCGAAAAACCAAGATCCCTCCTGGTTGCTGGTCTGGGGTACAAAGTAATTCATCCCAAAAGGCACGCCTGTGTATGGCAGGGTATTTCCCCGAGAGAAGGCATACTTGCTGGCAGTTCCAAATCGGGTATCGATGGTTTCAAGTAGTGGTTTCATAGTCTTTCCTTTAGCTGTTTTTCTACATTATATCAGAAAAAGATAGCCTTTAGAAAAGGAGTTTTAAAGATAACTATTTTGTAGAAAAATGACTATCATTTGTGTATGTATTTTCTGTCTCAAAAGCTATATACTGAAAATGAAACTTGTTTGAAAGAGGATACTGCACGATGATTTATTCAAAAGAAATTGTTAGAGAATGGCTAGATGAAGTAGCAGAACGTGCTAAGGACCATCCAGAGTGGGTGGATGTCTTTGAACGTTGCTATACAGATACCTTGGACAATACAGTTGAAATATTGGAAGATGGGTCAACTTTTGTCTTGACTGGGGATATTCCTGCTATGTGGCTTCGGGATTCGACAGCCCAACTCAGACCCTACCTGCATGTGGCTAAAAGGGATGCCCTCCTGCGTCAGACCATTGCAGGTTTGGTCAAACGTCAGATGACCTTGGTACTCAAGGATCCTTATGCCAATTCCTTCAACATTGAGGAAAACTGGAAGGGGCACCACGAGACCGACCATACAGACCTGAATGGCTGGATTTGGGAACGCAAGTACGAGGTGGACTCGCTTTGCTATCCTTTGCAGCTGGCTTATCTCCTCTGGAAAGAGACTGGCGAGACTAGTCATTTTGATGAGACTTTTGTCGCAGCGACTAAGGAAATTCTCCATCTTTGGACGGTGGAACAAGACCACAAGAACTCTCCATATCGTTTTGTCCGAGATACGGACCGTAAGGAAGATACCTTGGTAAATGATGGCTTTGGCCCTGATTTTGCAGTGACAGGTATGACTTGGTCCGCTTTTCGTCCGAGTGATGACTGCTGTCAGTATAGTTACTTGATTCCGTCAAATATGTTTGCAGTTGTTGTTTTGGGGTATGTTCAAGAAATCTTTGCAGAACTAGACTTAGCTGATAGCGAGAGTGTTATTGATGATGCTAAGCGTCTCAAAGCGGAGATCCAAGAAGGTATCGAAAACTACGCCTACACAAGCAACAGCAAGGGCGAAAAGATTTATGCCTTTGAAGTGGATGGTCTAGGAAATGCCAGCATCATGGATGATCCAAACGTACCAAGTCTGCTGGCTGCACCTTATCTGGGTTACTGTTCGGTCGATGATGAAGTTTATCAAGCAACTCGTCGTACCATTCTGAGCCCTGAAAATCCATACTTCTACCAAGGAGAATACGCTAGCGGTCTCGGAAGTTCTCATACCTTCTATCGCTATATCTGGCCAATCGCCCTTTCTATCCAAGGTTTGACAACAAGGAATAAGGCAGAGAAGAAATTCTTGCTGGATCAGCTGGTTGCTTGTGATGGGGGGACAGGCGTCATGCATGAAAGCTTCCACGTAGATGACCCAACTCTCTACTCTCGTGAATGGTTCTCTTGGGCCAACATGATGTTCTGTGAATTGGTCTTGGATTACTTGGATATCCGCTAAGGAACACGCTTTAGCGCAACTGATTCTTGGAAAGAATCACAAATTTACATCCAAAAATGTTAACAATAAAAATTTAAATTTAGAATGAGGTTTTACTTCATGGAAAATGTTGTTGTACATATTATCTCACATAGTCACTGGGACCGTGAGTGGTACTTGCCTTTTGAAAGCCACCGTATGCAGTTGGTGGAATTATTTGACAATCTCTTTGATCTCTTTGAAAATGACCCTGAGTTCAAGAGCTTCCACTTGGATGGTCAAACCATTGTCCTTGATGACTACTTGGAGATTCGCCCTGAAAATCGTGACAAAGTTCAACGTTATATCGACGAAGGTAAACTTAAAATTGGTCCTTTTTACATCTTGCAGGATGATTACTTGATTTCAAGTGAAGCCAATGTCCGCAATACTCTTATTGGTCAGCAAGAAGCTGCAAAATGGGGCAAATCAACCCAGATTGGTTACTTCCCAGATACCTTTGGAAATATGGGGCAAGCGCCTCAGATCCTTCAAAAATCAGGCATTCACGTAGCCGCTTTTGGGCGTGGTGTGAAGCCGATTGGTTTTGATAACCAAGTCCTCGAAGATGAACAATTTACTTCCCAGTTTTCAGAAATGTACTGGCAGGGTGCGGATGGTAGTCGTGTCCTCGGGATTCTCTTTGCCAACTGGTACAGTAATGGGAATGAAATTCCAGTTGATAAAGACGAGGCCTTGACCTTCTGGAAACAAAAATTATCAGACGTGCGTGACTACGCTTCGACCAACCAATGGTTGATGATGAACGGCTGTGATCACCAACCTGTACAGAAAAATCTGAGTGAAGCTATTCGTGTGGCCAATGAACTCTTCCCAGATGTGACCTTTGTTCACAGTTCTTTTGATGAATATGTTCAAGCTGTGGAAGGTGCCCTACCTGAACACTTATCAACGGTTACAGGTGAGTTGACCAGTCAGGAAACAGATGGTTGGTACACGCTTGCCAACACTTCTTCATCTCGTATTTATCTCAAACAATCCTTCCAAGAAAATAGCAACCTTCTAGAGCAAGTTGTAGAACCCTTGACTATTATCACTGGGGGTCATAACCACAAGGACCAGTTGACCTATGCTTGGAAAACTCTTTTGCAAAATGCGCCGCATGATAGTATCTGTGGCTGTAGTGTGGACGAAGTTCACCGTGAGATGGAAACGCGTTTTGCCAAGGTCAATCAAGTCGGAAACTTTGTTAAGAGTAATCTTCTCAACGAGTGGAAGGGTAAAATTGCTACAGCTAAGGCTCAAAGTGATTATCTCTTTACCGTCATTAACACGGGCTTGCATGATAAGGTTGATACGGTCAGCACAGTGATTGATGTGGCGACTTGTGATTTCAAGGAATTGCACCCAACAGAAGGTTACAAGAAGATGGCTGCCTTAACCTTGCCAAGATACCGTGTGGAGGACTTGGATGGGCGTCCTGTAGAGGCTAAAATCGAAGACCTCGGAGCTAATTTTGAGTACGATTTACCAAAAGATAAGTTCCGCCAAGCTCGTATCGCTCGCCAAGTGCGCGTGACCATCCCAGTTCACTTAGCACCGCTTTCTTGGACAACTTTCCAATTGCTGGAAGGAGAACAAGAACACCGTGATGGAATCTACCAAAACGGATTGATTGATACGCCATTTGTAACGGTGAGTGTGGATGACAATATCACAGTTTATGACAAGACAACTCACGAAGCTTATGAAGATTTTATCCGTTTTGAGGACCGTGGTGACGTCGGAAACGAGTATATTTATTTCCAACCAAAAGGAACAGAGCCTATCTATGCAGAGCTTAAGGGCTACGAGGTCTTGGAAAACACAGCTCGCTATGCTAAGATTTTGCTCAAACATGAATTGACTGTGCCTGTCAGTGCAGATGAAACGCTAGAAGAAGAGCAAAAAGGAATCATCGAGTTTATGAAGCGTGAGGCTGGACGTTCAGAAGAATTGACAAGCATTCCTCTTGAAACTGAGTTGACTGTCTTTGTTGACAATCCACAAATCCGCTTCAAGACTCGCTTTACTAACACTGCCAAAGACCACCGTATCCGTCTCTTAGTCAAGACTCATAACACACGTCCAAGCAATGATTCTGAAAGCATTTATGAAGTGGTGACACGACCAAACAAACCAGCTACTTCATGGGAAAATCCTGAAAATCCTCAACACCAACAAGCCTTTGTCAGTCTATATGACGATGAAAAAGGTGTGACTGTATCCAACAAGGGATTGAATGAATACGAAATCCTTGGAGACGACACCATTGCAGTGACTATTTTGCGTGCCTCAGGTGAGTTAGGCGACTGGGGTTACTTCCCAACACCAGAGGCTCAGTGCTTGCGTGAGTTTGAAGTCGAATTTGCGATTGAATGCCACCAAGCCCAAGAACGCTTTTCAGCTTTTCGTCGCGCGAAAGCCTTGCAGACACCATTTACCAGCCTTCAGATTGCTAGACAAGAAGGAAGCGTGGCTGCGACTGGTAGCCTCTTGAGTCATTCTGTTCTCAGCATACCGCAAATCTGTCCGACAGCCTTTAAGGTGGCTGAAAATGAAGAAGGCTATGTTCTTCGTTACTACAATATGTGTAGTGAAAATGTACGTGTACCGGAAAGTCAACATCTCTTCCTTGACCTACTTGAACGACCATACCCAGTTCATAGAGGCCTCATTGCACCGCAAGAGATTCGTACAGAATTCATCCAAAAAGAAGAAATTTAATTTCAAAAAGTAAACATAAAAAGAAAGGAGGGGCGAAAAAGTAAGAACTAACTGCTGATTCGCCCCTTTTTATGGTAAAAACAATGACCATTGCAACGATTGATATCGGAGGGACTGGTATTAAGTTTGCTAGTCTGACTCCTGATGGGAAAATACTGAATAAGACAAGCATTCCAACGCCAGAAAGTTTGGAGGATTTACTAGCTTGGCTAGACCAGCGCTTGTTAGAGCAGGATTATAGCGGGATTGCTATGAGCGTTCCAGGTGCGGTCAATCAAGAGACAGGTGTGATTGATGGCTTCAGTGCGGTGCCCTACATTCACGGATTTTCTTGGTATGAGGCGCTTAGCTCATATCAGCTACCTGTCCATCTTGAAAATGATGCCAACTGCGTTGGGTTAAGTGAATTGCTAGCTCATCCAGAGCTTGAAAATGCAGCCTGTGTCGTGATTGGGACAGGGATCGGCGGAGCCATGATTATCAACGGTAGGCTTCACCGAGGACGCCATGGCTTGGGTGGAGAATTTGGCTACATGACAACCCTTGCCCCTGCTGAAAAACTCAACAACTGGTCGCAACTAGCGTCAACTGGAAATATGGTTCGATACGTGATTGAAAAGTCTGGTCAGACTGACTGGGACGGTCGCAAGATTTACCAAGAGGCCGAAGCAGGAAATACCCTTTGCCAAGAAGCCATTGAGCGCATGAACCGTAATCTGGCGCAAGGCTTGCTCAATATCCAATATCTCATCGACCCAGATGTCATCAGTCTGGGAGGCTCTATCAGTCAAAATCCAGATTTTATCCAAGGTGTCAAGAAGGCTGTTGAAGACTTTATCGATGCCTACGAAGAATACACGGTCGCACCTCTTATCCAAGCTTGTACCTATCATGCAGATGCCAATCTCTATGGTGCCCTTGTCAACTGGTTACAGGAGGAAAATCAATGGTAAGATTTACAGGACTTAGTCCCAAACAACATCAAGCTATAGAGTTGCTTCAAAAGCACATTTCTCTACCAGATGTGGAAGTAGCTGTCGCTCAGTCTGACCAAGCCTCTATCTCTATCAAGGGTGAGGGTGGCCATTATCAACTAACTTATCGCAAATCTCACCAATTTTATCGTGCCTTGTCCTTGTTGGTAACAGCTCTAGCAGAAGGTGATAAAGTAGAGATAGAAGAACAAGCAGCTTATGAAGATTTAGCCTACATGGCAGACTGTTCGAGAAATGCGGTGCTGAATGTGGCTTCTGCCAAGCAGATGGTTGAGGTCTTGGCTCTCATGGGCTACTCAACCTTTGAGCTCTACATGGAAGACACTTACCAGATTGAAGGGCAGCCTTACTTTGGCTATTTCCGCGGTGCTTATTCAGCAGAGGAGTTGCAGGAAATCGAAGCTTATGCCCAGCAGTTTGATATGACCTTTGTGCCATGTATCCAGACCTTGGCTCACTTGTCAGCCTTCGTTAAATGGGGTGTCAAGGAAGTGCAGGAACTCCGTGATGTGGAGGATATCCTTCTTATCGGCGAAGAAAAGGTTTATGACCTGATTGATGGCATGTTTGCTACTCTATCTAAACTACAAACTCGCAAGGTCAATATCGGGATGGACGAAGCCCACTTGGTTGGTTTGGGACGCTACTTGATTCTGAACGGTGTTGTGGATCGTAGTCTCCTCATGTGCCAACACTTGGAGCGCGTGCTGGATATTGCTGACAAATATGGTTTCCACTGCCAGATGTGGAGCGATATGTTCTTTAAACTCATGTCAGCAGATGGTCAGTACGACCGTGATGTGGAAATTCCAGAAGAAACTCGTGTCTACCTAGACCATCTCAAAGACCGAGTGACCTTGGTTTACTGGGACTATTATCAGGATAGCGAGGAAAAATACAATCGCAACTTCCGCAACCATCACAATATTAGCCATGACCTTGCCTTTGCAGGGGGAGCTTGGAAGTGGATTGGTTTCACACCCAATAACCATTTCAGCCGTCTTATCGCTCTTGAAGCGAACAAGGCCTGTCGTGCCAATGATATCAAAGAAGTCATCGTGACGGGTTGGGGGGACAATGGTGGTGAAACTGCCCAATTCGCTGTCCTACCAAGCTTGCAAATCTGGGCAGAACTCAGCTACCGCAATGACCTAGACCGTTTGTCTGCTCATTTTCAGACCAATACAGGCCTATCAGTTGAGGAATTTATGCAGATTGACCTTGCTAACCTCTTACCAGATCTACCAGGCAATCTCAGCGGGATCAATCCCAACCGCTATGTCTTTTATCAGGATGTTCTCTGTCCAATCCTTGACCGACACATGACACCTGAACAGGACAAACCGCACTTCGCTCAGGCTGCTGAGACGCTTGCTAACATTAAAGAAAAAGCTGGCAACTATGCCTACCTCTTTGAAACGCAGGCTCAGTTGAATGCCATTTTAAGTAGCAAAGTCGATGTGGGACGACGCATTCGTCAGGCTTACCAAGCAGATGATAAAGGAAGTCTGCAAGAAATCGCAAGGCAAGAATTACCAGAACTCAGAAGCCAAATTGAAGACTTCCATGCCCTCTTTAGCCACCAATGGCTGAAAGAAAACAAGGTCTTTGGCTTGGATACGGTCGATATCCGCATGGGTGGACTCTTGCAACGCATTAAGCGAGCAGAAAGCCGTATCGAAGCTTATCTGGCTGGTCAGATTGACCGCATCGATGAGTTAGAAGTGGAAATTCTGCCATTTACAGACTTCTACGCAGACAAGGACTTCGCAGCCACAACAGCCAACCAGTGGCATACTATTGCGACAGCTTCAACCATTTATACAACTTAAAAACAAGAACACCTTGCCTTGAGCAGGGTGTTTCTCGTGAAACATCCCTTTCTTAAAAAAGTACTCCACATAAAATAATTTGTGGAGTTTTTTCTATAATTAGTAGTTTAACCTAACCTTCAAATAGGAGTATACTAATAATGTAATCGTTATCAAAAGTCTAAAAAGGAATTTTTAGATGGATATCAAAATAAAAAAGGGAGGAAATTATGAATAAGTTTTCAAAAACCTTGAGAGATAACTGGATCTTTCTCTTGATGGTTTTACCAGGTGCACTCTGGTTGATTCTATTCTTCTACATTCCAGTATTTGGAAACGTGGTTGCTTTTAAAGACTACCACATGACCAGTAATGGATTTATAGATAGTATCGTGAATAGTAAATGGGTCGGACTCGATAATTTCAGATTCTTGTTTAGTTCAAAAGACGCCTTTATCATCACTCGAAATACTGTCCTCTACAATCTAGGCTTTATCTTTATCGGTTTGATTGTATCTGTAGGGATTGCTATCATCTTAAGTGAACTCCGTTCTAAGAGAATGGTTAAGATCTTCCAAACTTCCATGTTGTTCCCTTACTTTTTGTCTTGGGTTATCATCAGTTTCTTTACAGATGCCTTCCTAAACATTGATAAAGGGGTCTTCAACCATTTCCTAGAGTCTATTGGGATGAAGGAAATTAATTTCTACGCTAACTTAGGCATCTGGCCTTATCTCCTACTTTTCCTAGGTATTTGGAAAGGTTTTGGATATAGCAGTGTCATGTACTATGCGACAATCATGGGAATTGATCCAACCTACTACGAAGCAGCGACAGTGGACGGGGCCAGCAAATGGCAACGAATTCGCAATGTCACCATTCCGCAGTTGACACCGCTGGTAACCGTATTGACTATCCTTGCAGTCGGAAATATCTTCCGTGCAGACTTTGGTCTCTTCTACCAAATCCCCCACAATGCTGGTCAGCTTTATAACGTAACCAATGTCTTGGACGTATATGTATATAATGGCTTGACTCAGACAGCAGATATTGGGATGGCTTCAGCGGCAGGTCTCTATCAATCAGTAGTCGGCTTGATTCTGGTTATCCTATCAAACTTACTTGCAAGACGAGTTGATCCAAACTCAGCCTTGTTCTAGAAAGGAGGAGAATATGGCAGAAAAGAAAATTAAAAAAGAAAAAATTGATAATGTCGGCATTCACTCCTTCAGTAAGAAAGCAGATATCTTCTTTAGTACCATTTCTGGTTTGGTTGCCCTCTCTTGTATCCTACCCTTCGTATTCGTTATCGTTATTTCGGTAACAGATGAAAAGAGTATCCTCCAAAATGGATATAGCTTCTTCCCATCTCAATTTGGATTAGATGGATTTGAGTTCTTGGCACAGTTTAAGGATAAAATCCTACAAGCCCTCTTCATCTCAGTCTTTGTAACCGTAGTTGGGACATTGACAAATGTCTTTATCACAACAACTTATGCTTACGCCATTTCACGTACAACCTTTAAGTATCGCAGATTCTTTACCATCTTCGTACTTCTCAGTATGTTGTTCAACGCTGGTTTGGTACCAGGTTATATCATGGTCACTCGTGTACTTCAGCTTGGTGACACTGTTTGGGCCTTGATTGTTCCAATGCTTCTCTCACCATTCAATATTGTCTTGATGCGTTCCTTCTTCAAGAAGACCATTCCAGAAGCTATTCTAGAATCTGCTCGTATCGATGGTGCCAGTGAAGCCCGAATTTTCTTCCAGATCTGTTTGCCATTGTCACTGCCAGGTATCGCAACCATCACGCTCTTAACAGCTCTTGGTTTCTGGAATGACTGGTTCAACGCCCTTCTTTATATCAAGAGTGACAACTTGTATCCATTGCAATATTTGCTCATGCAAATCCAACAAAATATGGACTACATCGCCAAAGCAGTCGGCCTTTCAGGTCAACTGGGCGTTGCTCTACCGAAAGAAACAGGTCGTATGGCCATGGTTGTGGTCGCAACCCTTCCAATCGCGATTTTATATCCATTCTTCCAACGCTACTTTGTAAAAGGTTTGACTATCGGTGGTGTGAAAGAATAGTACTTGTTGAGAAATATCCTTTCTCGTTTTCAAACTTCCCTTGCGTGAAGTTAAAATCATTACATTGTTTATAAGTTTAAAAATAAAAAAAGGAGTTTTTGTCATGAAAAACTGGAAAAAATATGCTTTTGCATCTGCTAGCGTAGTCGCTTTGGCTGCTGGTCTTGCTGCTTGTGGAAACCTTTCAGGTAACAAAAAAGCTGCTGACTCAGCTTCAGGTGATAAGACTGTTATCAAAATGTACCAAATCGGTGACAAACCGGATAATTTGGATGAATTGCTAGAAAATGCTAACAAAATCATCGGTGAAAAAGTTGGTGCTAAATTGGATATCCAATACCTTGGATGGGGTGACTATGGTAAGAAAATGTCAGTTATCACATCATCTGGTGAAAATTATGATATCGCCTTTGCAGATAACTATGTTGTAAACGCTCAAAAAGGTGCTTACGCTGACTTGACAGAATTGTACAAAAAAGAAGGTAAAGATCTTTACAAGGTACTTGACCCAGCTTACATCAAAGGTAACAGCATTAACGGTAAAATTTACGCAGTTCCAGTTGCAGCCAACGTTGCATCATCTCAAAACTTCGCCTTCAACGGAACACTTCTTGCTAAATACGGTATCGATATTTCAGGTGTAACTTCATACGAAACACTTGAACCAGTCTTGAAACAAATTAAAGAAAAAGCTCCAGATGTAGTGCCATTTGCGGTTACTAAGAACTTCATCCCATCTGATAACTTTGACTACCCAGTTCCAAATGGACTTCCATTCGTTATCGACCTTGAAGGAGACACTACTAAGATCGTAAACCGTTACGAAGTACCTCGTTTCAAAGAACACTTGAAGACTCTTCATAAATTCTATGAAGCTGGATACATTCCAAAAGACGTAGCAACAAGCGATACTTCATTTGACCTTCAACAAGATACTTGGTTCGTTCGTGAAGAAACAGTAGGACCAGCTGACTATGGTAACAGCTTGCTTTCACGTGTTGCAAACAAAGATATCCAAATCAAACCAATCACTAACTTCATCAAGAAAAACCAAACAACACAAGTTGCTAACTTTGTTATCTCAAACAACTCTAAGAACAAAGAAAAATCAATGGAAGTGTTGAACCTCTTGAACACTAACCCAGAACTCTTGAACGGTCTTGTTTACGGTCCAGAAGGCAAGAACTGGGAAAAAATTGAAGGAAAAGAAAACCGTGTTCGCGTCCTTGATGGATACAAAGGAAACACTCACATGGGTGGATGGAACACTGGTAACAACTGGATCCTTTACATCAACGAAAACGTTACAGACCAACAAATTGAAGATTCTAAGAAACAATTGGCTGAAGCTAAAGAATCTCCAGCGCTTGGATTCATCTTTAACACTGATAGTGTGAAATCTGAAATCTCAGCAATCTCTAATACAATGCAACAATTCGATACAGCTATCAACACTGGTACTGTAGACCCAGATAAAGCTATTCCAGAATTGATGGAAAAATTGAAATCTGAAGGTGCCTACGAAAAAGTATTGAACGAAATGCAAAAACAATATGATGAATTCTTGAAAAACAAAAAATCATAAAATCAATTGATTTCGTGTATTCATTCCTAATTCCTAAAAATGTGATCACTGTTTTCCTCAGGTTTGTCTGGGGAAGGCAGTGATTTTTTGAAATGAGAGCATAGGATATCCATGTTTTCTTATCACTATTTAACTACTCAGGAAATCTCAAGTAACATTTAGGATTTGGAGTAAAGATTTAGGAAAATATAGCTTATATTAGAGATGTTCCGATTTTAGAAAGGAGGGTTCACATGAAGAAGTATCAGCTTTTACTCAAAATAAGTGCAGTTTTCTCTTACCTATTTTTTGTATTTGGTCTTTCTCAGCTGACGCTTATTGTCCAAAATTATTGGCAATTTTCTTCCCAGATTGGCAATTTCTTCTGGATTCAAAATATCTTGAGTTTGCTATTTAGCGGAGTCATGATTTGGATTCTGGTTAAGACAGACCATGGTTATCTCTTTCGCATTCCGAGAAAAAAATGGCTTTGGTATTCGATTTTGACAGTATTAGTGGTAGTGCTCCAGATCTCTTTTAACGTTCAGACAGCTAAACATGTTCAGTCAACTGCTGAAGGTTGGGCCGTATTGATCGGTTATAGTGGGACCAACTTTGCTGAGCTAGGTATCTATATAACCCTGTTCTTTCTGACTCCACTTATGGAAGAGCTGATCTATAGAGGATTACTGCAACACGCCTTCTTTAAGCATTCTAGATTTGGCCTTGATTTGCTTCTTCCGTCCATTTTATTTGCTCTTCCTCATTTTTCAAGCCTGCCTAGTTTGTTAGATATCTTCGTCTTTGCAACATCTGGCATCATCTTTGCTAGTTTGACCCGCTATACCAAGAGCATTTATCCTTCCTATGCGGTGCATGTGATTAATAATATTTTCGCGACATTACCATTTTTGCTGACTTTTTTATATAGGGTGTTTGGGTAAAATATTAGTTCGAGAGTAAGAATGATAGCTTTTCAATTTAAGGAGGAAAATAAGAATGACACCATTAAAATGGTTTGCAGGAGGAAGCGAAAGGCGTTGTGAAGCCATGACTATCATAAATCATCTATTGGAAGATATAAAGGATACGCCTCAATTGACTCCCTTGAAAAATCAATTAGTTATTTATCAAAGAAGATTGAAGGACGATGGGACTTCTACTCCTTTTATATTGAGTCAAATGAATGTTGATATCTCACGTGTGTTGATTGATAATAAGTTGATTTTGTCAGAAAATCAAGCCGAGCAAATAAAAAAATTGAGAGAATTATCTGCTATTCGCTATGGTTACTGATGAAGTGCAGGGATAAGCACTTTTCTACAATTTCCAGTCAAATAAATTGCATTCGCTTTCTCAAGCAGGTATACTAGTATAGTTAGATGAAAAATTCTGAAAATTTAAGAATAGAAAAGAGAACAAATCTTATGGCAAAAGATATTCGTGTCTTACTTTACTACCTTTACACTCCAATTGAAAATGCAGAGCAATTTGCTGCAGACCACTTGGCTTTCTGTAAATCAATCGGCCTTAAAGGTCGTATCCTAGTCGCTGACGAAGGAATTAACGGAACAGTTTCAGGTGACTACGAAACAACTCAAAAATACATGGACTACGTTCACAGCCTCCCAGGCATGGAAGACCTCTGGTTCAAGATTGACGAAGAAAATGAACAGGCCTTCAAGAAGATGTTTGTTCGCTACAAGAAAGAAATTGTCCACCTTGGTTTGGAAGACAACGACTTTGACAACGACATCAACCCACTTGAAACAACAGGTGCTTACTTGTCTCCAAAAGAGTTCAAAGAAGCTCTTCTTGACGAAGATACGGTTGTCCTTGACACACGTAACGATTATGAGTATGACCTAGGACATTTCCGTGGGGCTATCCGCCCAGATATCCGCAACTTCCGTGAGTTGCCACAGTGGGTTCGTGATAACAAGGAAAAATTCATGGACAAGCGCGTCGTGGTTTACTGTACAGGTGGCGTTCGCTGTGAGAAATTCTCAGGCTGGATGGTGCGTGAAGGCTACAAAGATGTAGGCCAATTGCACGGAGGAATCGCTACTTACGGTAAAGACCCAGAAGTTCAAGGTGAGCTTTGGGATGGGAAAATGTACGTCTTTGACGAGCGTATTGCCGTAGATGTCAACCATGTCAACCCAACTATCGTAGGGAAAGACTGGTTTGATGGAACACCATGTGAACGTTATGTCAACTGTGGAAATCCATTCTGTAACCGTCGTATCTTGACATCAGAAGAAAATGAAGACAAGTACCTTCGTGGATGCTCACACGAGTGCCGTGTTCACCCACGTAACCGCTATGTTTCAGAACATGAATTGACACAAGCTGAAGTTGTCGAGCGCCTAGCCGCTATCGGTGAAAGCTTGGATCAAGCAGCTACTGTATAAGATTAAACAGTCCTTAGGGGCTGTTTTTCTATGCTTTTTACTAAAAAATCTAAAGTTTGTTTCTGTATCTTTCAGGAAAATAGGGTATACTATATGTAAACGATTTCAAAGGAGTCCAGTTATGACGAAAACATTTTTTATTCCAAATAAACAGAGCATTTTAGGAGAACAGGAAATTTTGACTGCCAAGTCGATCTTGGCCTTGGTAGATGGTTTGGAGTCACATAGCTATGATGCTGTCTATCTCCGTCAGCCTCTTAATCGTCTCGAGTATATCGAGTGTGCGATAGTGGGGCAATCACAATTTCTTTTTAAGGTCAGTTATGCTGATGGTCAAAAGGGTTACCGTGTCGATCTTCCTGAGCTACTAACGAAGACAGACTGGGAGATCATCAAGTCATTTTTAGAAGCCCTGCTTGCTTACACAGGAACGGAGATTGAGGGGCTCGATGATTTTGACTTTGAAGCTTATTTCCAAGCAGGTATTCAAGCCCATCTGGCTGATAGTGCAGCCCGCTTTACGATTTGCCAAGGAATTTTTAATCCTGTTTTCTTTAGTCATGAGGATTTGAAAAGCTTTTTAGGGGAAGATGGCTTGGCTCAGTTTGAAGCATGTGTACGTGCGGTTCAAGAGACAGACGCCTACTTTGCAAGAGTTTCCTTCTATCAGGATGGAGAAGGGCAAGTGCATGGCGTTTACCATCTGGCTCAAGGAGTCAAGACAGTGTTACCGAGAGAACCGTTTGTTCCTGCAGCCTATATTGAGCAATTGCTGGATAAGGAAGTCCAGTGGGAAATTGACTTGGTTCAAATCACAGGAGATGGCTCTAAACCAGAAGACTATGAAGCAATTGCCCGCTTGGACTATGCAAAATTCCTAGAGTCACTACCATCAGCATCTTACCACCAACTAGATGCCAATCAATTAGAAGTGCAACCCATTTTAGACAAAGATTTTAAAACATTGGCACAAGAAAAGTAAAGCAGAAGCAGGTCAATCGATTTGCTTTTTAGCATATAAAAAATCCTGCCATGAAAGACAGGATTAAAGTTTAAAGAAAGGCCAAGATACGAAGATAATCTCCAATCAGTGCCACTTCAGCTACAAAGAAGAGTAGGATAATGACTCCATTCACAAGGACAGATAAGGCTAACTGATAGAAGGAATCCACGTCACTTGCTTGGCTTGGTCTCGTAATGTTGTGGAGACTGATGAGTATAATGAATCCAATGCTAATCGCACACAAGAGAGCTGCAAATGGTAGGCTATCAAAGAAGGCAAAGAAACTAGCAATGGCAGTGAGGAAGATTGGAATTGCCAAGAGTTGGCTATATTGTTGAAAGACCTTTTCTAGCGTCCAGTCATTTTCTTGGTGGATAAATCGTTTCACCACAAAGCTACCGAGTAGGAATGAAAAGAGGAAGAGAGTGGTTGCTACTAAGATAGAAATGATTGAGAAGAGCCCCAAAGGAGCCAGTTGCTCAGGGAAGTGACTGTTTATAGTTGCTATATGTCCATAGTAAGCATGTTTGATGTGGTAGATACTAAAGAAAAAGGAGGATGCAGAAAACAGAATGAGTAAGAGAAAGGCTGTATAACTGTGTGTGCTACTTGTTTCAAGACTGCTTGTAGGAGATTTGAGAGCTTCCACTAGCCAAGACCAAAAATCAAGTACTTGCTCTTTCCATCTATCCGTAGATTTTGGAGCTTGGTCGGGGATATAGGGACTTTCTAAGGATTGACTGATAAGAAGGGGCTCTTTCGTGGTTGGTTTTTGCTGCGGAAGTGCTTCTTGACTCTCTTCAGCTTTAGTGACTTTTTCTGTTTCCCCAGAAAGATCTTGCTCTTCTTCAGTAGAATCTAATGCTTCCTTTTCTTCTATTTCTGTTCTCAATTCACTGTCTTCAGGTGTTTCAATTTTCTCTTCTTGCTGGTTTTCAAGTTCGACTTTAGCTTGAGAGACTTCCTCCTCTACTTGAGTATTTTTTTCAATTGGTGCATCGAGATCGGCTATCGTTTCTTCAGTTTTATCTATCATTTCTTGTGATAAATCTTCTGATTTGTTTTCATTTGGTGATTTAACAAAATCATTACTTTCAAACCATTCTTGTTTCATGGTAGAACCTCCTTTTTAGTGGGCTATGCGTTATAGTGGTCGATATAAATAGGTTTGTTAAGGTATGTTGGATGTAATTTCAAGACTAATATAATCATCAGCCTTAGCTATGAGTTGACCTTTTGTATCAGTTTTTTCAGTTTTGTAAGGGTTACTTAATTCGTTGGGGTGGCGTTGACTCTCGTCTTTCGATAACTGATAAATAGGACCATAGTGACTTGAGATGTCTAAGTTGATTTCTTGGCTTTCTTTTTGAGTTAGCGTGATACTGAGTTCATTTTTAGAAGTTAGTTCTACCTTACCATATACTTTAATATTGTCAACGTAGAAGTGATTTTCTGTTGACTCTAGCTGACTATCTGTAAGGTCTGTATCAAAGATATTGATAATATTTGGTGTTGTGAGTTTACTGTTTTTGATACGACTTCCTTCAATTCGGAGGAGATAGCTATTATTGGTATTGATGGTCGCATTTTCAAGACTAGCATTAGTGATACTGGTTTGACCGCGATTTGCTGAGATGTTGATCCCTTTTAGACTTCTTCCCTTTGGAACTTGGAGAATAACTTCATTAAAACGACTAGAGTAGCTACTTGCGATATGGAGAATCCCGCCAATTCCAGAAGAGAGAGATGGAGTTTCAGACAGTTTTTTATCCGTTAGGCTCAGAGTTCTGTCGTTCTGATTTGTGACAAGATCATGGCGAGCAAAAAGAGATGGATGGTAAGAAATGTGGATTTGATCATCGAAAGAGTCTGTGATGGTGAGCGCGTGTTGGTGGAGAGTGATTTCTAGGTTTTCGACTTCCTTGCCAAAGGTCAACTCTTCCATCCGACTATCGTAGACAGGTTCCTTGGACATGGCAAGTAGGCTCTTGATCCCGTCAGATTGGATACCTACAAAGAGCAGGATAAATCCGATAATAGTAGTCACCACACCAAAAATGAGAAATCCTTTTGTCCATTTACGCATGCTGGTCACCTCTCTTTCTTTTTTTAAGAACAAATTGCACCAGGCGAACAATGAGTAGGCCGAAGAAGTGGGCTACATAGGAAATACCTAGTAAGACTAGTGAAGAAGCACCGATAGCCAGTAAACCAGCACCAAAAATCAAGATAAAGGCTGATTTAGCTTGGGCTAGGACAGTGAAACTTTCAACTAAAAATAGGAATCCGCCGATGATACCAAGTATGGAAACTGCAAAGAAAGCCAGAATGACAGTCAAAGCAGCCACAAGGATTCCGAACAGAGCCACGAGGATGGCGATTCCCAAAGGAATACCGATGGGTGCTGCAAGCAAAGCTAATAAGGCGATATGCAAAATTTGTCGGTTATTTTTTTGAGCGGGTGCTTCATTGATTTTTTTATCGAGGAGATTGGAGAGAACTTCGTGGGCTGCTTCCTTAGGAGTTCCCAAGCTAGCGATGAGTTCTTCTTCTCCTTCGACTCCAGCATCGTCAAAGAGTTCCCTGAAATAGTCCATGGCTTCAATACGGTCAGCTTCAGGCAGTTTCTTGAGATAGAGTTCTAGCTGAGTCAGGTATTCAGTTCTTGTCATGGCGGATACTCCCTTCTATGATGCCATTGATGGTGTCTGTATAAAGTGCCCATTCATCTTTTAGGGTCACGAGCTGTTCTATACCACCATTTGTCAAGGAGTAGTATTTGCGCATGCGACCTTGGAACTCTCTAGAATAGGTTGTTAGAAAGCTATTGCCCTCCAATTTTTTGAGAATGGGATAGAGTGTAGATTCTTTGATATTAGCGATCAGCTTAATGGTTTGGCTAATCTCATAACCATAAGAATCATCCTGCTCCAGTACGGCCAAGATGAGAAATTCAATCAAGGCAGAAGATGTTGGAAAATACATGGGGAACCTCCTTTTCTAATGTGTAAGATTTTTATATATAATTTTTTTACACATACATTGTACATCTAAAAGAAAGCCCTGTCAAGAAATATGTGTAAAAATTTTATATATAAAAAACTTCTAGCCAAAACTAGAAGTTTAGAGGATTTTATCAGCTCTGTCTACTGTAAAGAGGGCCACGGTCATGATGATATCGACGAGTAAGAGGGCAGCTACAGCTGGCACCCAAGAGTGGAAAAGGTCAAAGCTGTAACCAAAGAGGGTTGGCCCAAAGGCTGCTAGGATATAGCCTCCTGTTTGAGATAAGCCAGACAATTGGGCAGTCTTTTCAGGGGCGCTTGTCTTGAGTGAAAAGTTGACCATGAGATAAGGGAAGAGGGCGCTGGTTGCGGTTCCGATGAGGAGATGGATGGCAAGCCAGTAAAAGAAATTACCGATTGGGAAAAAGAGCATGGAAATGCCGATAACACCAGCTAGTGAAACCAGAGTGAGCATAAGCTGACGGTTGCGAGTAGACAAGCTGGTTGTCAGGCTTGGGATAGTCATTGAAAAAGGAATGCTAATCAGAGAGAAGATAGAAGTCAGCAAGCCAGCTTCGTGACTAGATAGGCCTGCATGGATGGCCATGGTAGGTAGCCAGGTCATAGCGGTGTAAAAGAGCAAGGATTGAAAACCTGCAAAGACGATAACTGCCCAGACCTGTTTGTTACGTATGACCTTTGTTTTGCTTTTTTGTTTGGTTTGTGGAGCCAGTCTGTGATTATAGCGGTGATTTGGGAGCCAGACCAAAAAAGTTGCCAGACAGAGCAGGGTGAGGAGGATGATAAGGCCTTTCCAAGAACTGGCTTGTGTAATAGGCACAGCCAGATAGGAAGCCAGAGCCGTTGCAATCCCCATAGAGGTTACATATAAGGTGGTCAGAAAACCAATTTTCTTTGGTTGATTAGCTTGGATAAGGCTAGGAAGCAGCACATTGATGACTGCGATACTTGCTCCAACCATCAAGGTTCCTAGATAGAGCAGGGGCAGATTGATTAGTCGAATGAGAGAACCGATAGTCAAGAAGAAGAGGCTGTAGGTAAAGAGATGCTCCAAGCCAATTTTCTGAGCCAGTCGGGTAGAAAATAGCGAGAAGAGGGTAAACATAAGGAGAGGAAGGCTGGTCAGGACACCAAGTGAACTAACTTCGACTCCCAGCCCTTGCGAAATATCTCCCAAAATAATGGGTAAAACAGTAAAAGGGGTCCGCAAGGAAACACCAATCAGGATAATACCTGGAACAAAAAAAAGTGATTGCTTTTTCATATAATACCTCTTCTAACTGATTTTAATAACAGCTTATTTTAAGGCTTTTTCACTATAATGTCAAGTAAGGTTTTGGGCTTTCAAGATAAAAATGGGAAAGTCTTGAAAATTATGATAAAATAGTGGAAGGAAATCTATATATTGGAGAAAAACTGTGTCTGAAAAGCAAAAAATCAGCGTATTGATGTCGGTCTATATCAAGGAAAATCCGACATTTTTAAAGGATGCTATTGAGAGTGTTCAAAATCAGACCCTGAAACCGAGCGAGTTAGTTCTGGTTGAGGATGGGCCTTTGACACCTGAGCTCTATCAGGTATTAGACCAGGTGGAAGCCCAGTCTGAAATTCCAGTGAAACGCTGCCCTCTTGAGCAGAATCAAGGTTTGGGTCTGGCTCTTCGACAGGGTGTTTTGCAGTGTCAGTACGACATCATCGCTCGTATGGATACGGATGATATAGCTGTTCCAGACCGTTTTGAGAAACAGGTTCAGCTAATGGAGAAGGAGAAGCTCGACCTATTAGGTGGACATATTGCAGAGTTTATTGACAATCCTGATGAGATTGTTTCTTACCGTCGTGTTCCAACCCAGCATGCAGATATTGTAGCTTATCAAAGGATGAGAAGTGCCTTTAACCACATGACTGTCATGTTCAAGAAGGACATGGTTCTCAAGGCAGGCAACTATGAGGATGGCCTTTATATGGAGGATGACCTCCTCTGGCTCAATATGATTGCTGCAGGAGCTAAGACTGGAAATCTGGATCAAATCTTGTGTAAGGTTCGTGTTGGAGCAGGAATGTTTGAGCGTCGTGGGGGACTGCGTTATCTCAAACTCTATCGTCAAGCTCGTCAGCGCATGCTGAAGCGAGGACAAATTTCTTACATGGAATATGCCAAGAGTGTTGCCATTCAGATGGTTGTTGCCCTTTGTCCCGGATTTGTCCGACAGTTTATTTTTATGAAACTGTTACGAAAAAGCAAGTAAAAGATTGTAGCAAATCGTAAACTAGAGAAAAAGTGTTATAATAACAATATAACTATTCAGCTCTTTTAAGGAGGAGTAAATTTCTATGAATAAAAAACTCACAGATTATGTGATTGATCTGGTGGAAATTTTAAATAAACAACAAAAACAGGTTTTCTGGGGAATATTTGATATTTTGAGTATGGTGGTTTCCATCATTGTATCTTATATTTTATTCTACGGATTGATTAATCCAGCACCTGTTGACTACATTATCTATACGAGTTTGGCCTTCCTGTTCTATCAATTGATGATTGGATTTTGGGGGTTGAACGCTAGTATCAGTCGTTACAGCAAGATTACGGATTTCATGAAAATCTTTTTTGGTGTGACTGCTAGCAGTATCTTGTCATATAGTATCTGCTATGCCTTCTTGCCTCTCTTCTCTATCCGTTTTATCGTGCTCTTTATCTTGTTGAGTACTTTCTTAATTTTATTGCCACGGATTACTTGGCAGTTAATCTACTCTAAACGCAAAAAGGGAAGTGGTGATGGAGAACACCGTCGGACCTTCTTAATTGGTGCCGGTGATGGTGGAGCTCTCTTTATGGATAGTTACCAACATCCAACTAGTGAATTAGAACTTGTCGGTATTTTGGATAAGGATGCGAAGAAAAAGGGTCAAAAACTTGGTGGAATCCCTGTTTTGGGTTCATATGATAATCTGCCTGAATTAGCCAAACGCCATCAAATCGAGCGTGTTATCGTTGCGATTCCGTCACTTGACCCGTCAGAATATGAGCGTATCTTGCAGATGTGTAATAAACTGGGTGTCAAATGTTACAAGATGCCTAAAGTTGAAACGGTTGTTCAAGGACTTCACCAAGCAGGTGGAGGCTTCCAGAAGATTGATATCACAGACCTTTTGGGTCGTCAGGAAATTCGTCTTGATGAATCGCGTCTGGGCGCAGAACTGACAGGTAAGACAATCTTAGTCACAGGTGCTGGTGGCTCAATCGGTTCTGAAATCTGTCGCCAAGTTAGTCGTTTCAATCCTGAACGCATCGTCTTGCTCGGTCATGGGGAAAATTCAATCTACCTTGTTTATCATGAATTGATTCGCAAGTTCCAAGGGATTGATTATGTACCAGTTATTGCCGATATTCAAGACTATGACCGTTTGTTGCAAGTCTTTGAGCAGTACAAACCAGCTATTGTTTATCATGCGGCAGCCCACAAGCACGTTCCTATGATGGAGCGCAATCCAAAAGAAGCCTTCAAAAACAATATTCGTGGAACTTATAATGTTGCTAAGGCTGTTGATGAAGCCAAAGTGCCTAAGATGGTTATGATTTCGACAGATAAGGCGGTTAATCCACCAAATGTTATGGGAGCAACCAAGCGCGTAGCTGAGTTGATTGTTACTGGCTTTAACCAACGTAGCCAATCGACCTACTGTGCAGTTCGTTTTGGGAATGTTCTTGGTAGCCGTGGTAGTGTGATTCCAGTCTTTGAACGTCAGATTGCTGAAGGTGGGCCTGTAACGGTAACAGACTTCCGCATGACCCGTTACTTCATGACCATTCCAGAAGCTAGCCGTTTGGTTATCCATGCTGGTGCTTATGCCAAGGATGGAGAAGTCTTTATCCTTGATATGGGCAAACCAGTCAAGATTTATGACTTGGCCAAGAAAATGGTCCTTCTAAGTGGACACACCGAAAGCGAAATTCCAATTGTTGAAGTTGGAATCCGTCCAGGTGAAAAACTCTACGAAGAACTCTTGGTATCAACTGAACTTGTTGATAACCAAGTTATGGATAAGATTTTCGTTGGTAAGGTTAATGTCATGCCTCTAGAAGCCATCGATCAAAAGATTGAAGAATTCCGTACTCTCAGTGGAGATGAGTTGAAGCAAGCTATTATCGCCTTTGCTAATCAAACAACCCACGTTGAATAAAAAATCTTTAAAATCAGAAAACGCATATTATCAGGGCTTGAAACCTTGGTAATATGCGTTTTGTTATGTAGTGACTTATACTCTTCGAAAATCTCTTCAAACCACGTCAACGTCGCCTTGCCGTAGGTATGGTTACTGACTTCGTCAGTTCTATCTACAACCTCAAAGCAATACCTTGAGCAACCTGCGGCTAGTTTCCTAGTTTGCTCTTTAATTTTCATTGAGTATTACTTCATTTTCTTATGAAATGGAGTTGTTGCCCAGTCTATGTTATTGAAAATAGGCCAAAACCTCTAATGGTTTGTGGGCGATATAATCAGGCTGATAGTTGAGCAAATCTGCTTGCTCACCAAATCCCCAAGTGACGGCCAATTTCTGAATGCCTGTTTCTTGAGCTCCAAGCATATCAAACTTGGTATCTCCGATGATGATGGCTTGTTCCGGTGCTAGTTGATGTGCATGCAAGGCTTGGCGAATGACATCTGCCTTATGGGGTGCTTTAGGGCTGGAACCATAAATGCCATCAAAGAAATGATAGATTCCCAAGTTTTTAGTCATGTCTTGAGCGGTTGGAGTATTCTTTGTAGTGGTGATATAAAGAGGGTAATTGCTCGATAACTCCTTAAGCAAGTCTACAATTTGAGGAAATAGTTGAGCTTCATGGATACCTTTTGCCTTGTAGTAAGAACGGTATATCTGCACGGCTTCAGAAATTTGTTCTTTGGGCAGGCAGGTCGCAAAACTACTTTCAAGGGGCGGTCCCATAAAACCACGAATCGTTTTGGCATCAGGGCTAGGCACCCCCAGCTCCTTAAAGGTATGGGTAAAGGCATTGTGAATCCCGATAGAACTGTCAACGAGGGTTCCATCCAGATCAAAAAAGATAGCTGAGATAGAGATCATAGTTTCTCCTATTTGATAAGCTTATTCTCCGAAAATTTCTTTTTGGAGGCGACGACCAGTAGGTGTGGCAGCGAGTCCACCTTCAGCTGTTTCACGAAAGGCAGTTGGCATACTTGCGCCTACTTGATACATGGCATCGATAACTTCATCCACAGGGATTTTCGATTCGATACCTGCCAGGGCCATGTCTGCTGCGATAAAGGCAAAGCTGGCTCCCATGGCATTGCGTTTGACACAAGGAACTTCGACCAAGCCAGCAACAGGGTCACAGATGAGGCCCAGCATATTTTTAATGACAAAGGCAATGGCTTGACTGGCCTGATAAGGTGTCCCACCAGCAGCCAGAGTCAAGGCTGCAGCACTCATAGCAGAGGCAGAACCAACCTCGGCCTGACAGCCACCTTCAGCACCTGAGATAGAGGCATTGTTTGCGATGACTAGTCCAAAGGCACCAGCAGCAAAGAGGAAATCCAGCTGTTGCTCGTGGCTGAGGTCTAATTTTTCAATTGCAGCAGTTAGAACTGAGGGCAGACAGCCGGCACTTCCTGCTGTCGGAGTGGCACAGACCAAGCCCATTTTAGCATTGTGTTCATTGACTGCGATGGCATTTCGAGCAGCTGAGAGAATCGTATAATCCGATAAGTTTTTTCCGTTTTTGATGTAGTGATCCAATTTGGCAGCATCTCCACCTGTCAGGCCACTACGAGATTTATTTTCATTGAGGCCAAGTTGGACAGAGGCTTTCATGACTTCTAGATTGCGTTCCATGAGAAGGAGAACCTCTTCACGTTCACGACCGGTCAATTCAAACTCTGTTGTAATCATGAGTTCTGCGACATTTCCTTGAAAGTCCAGATCTGCTTGCTCGACCAATTCTTTGATAGAATAAAACATGCTTCCTCCTATTTAAAGAAATTGACATTGTGGAGATGAGGGATTTTTCGAATTTCTTCGATGGCCTCATCACAGTTGCGACTGTCGACTTCGATAATCATAATGGCTTTTTCACCAGCTTTTTCACGAGTAACATTCATCTGGGCGATATTGATACCATAGCGTGAAAGGGCCTCTGTTACGAGGGCAATCATGCCTGGAATATCTTGATGAACGATAATGATAGTCGGTGTATTCATATTGAGAGAGACGGCAAAGCCATTGAGTTCGGTGACCTGAATATTCCCTCCACCGATAGAAATACCAGTCACACTGATAGTCTTGTGGGCATTTTTGACAGTAATTTTAGTGGTGTTTGGGTGAGGAGCATTGCTGTCTTTCTGAATAGTCCAGACAATCTTGATGCCACGCTTGTGGGCAATCTCCAGACTATTCGGAATTTCAGGATCATCTGTATCCATGCCCAAAATACCTGCAACAAGGGCTAGGTCTGTCCCGTGACCACGATAGGTCTTGGCAAATGAGTTAAATAGTTGGAATTCGACTTCTGTCGGAGTATCATCAAAAATGGAAGAGACAATCTTCCCAATACGAACAGCACCAGCTGTATGGCTACTAGATGGGCCAATCATAACTGGTCCGATGATATCAAAGACAGATTGAAAACGAAGTGATTTCATCAGTTTCCCCTTATAAAAATTCTTATCTCTATTATATCAAAGAATGAGGGGCTTGGCTTTAATTGTGGATGAAAACCTTTTTAATGCCACAAACAGCATAAAAAAGCATCTTTTGTAACAAAAAATAGCTTGTTTAGGGAAATAAAAAATAATTTTGTAATATTTCTACATAAAAGTGTCAAGAAACAGTAATATTTAAAGGGTATGATAGTACTATAGAAAGAAGGAGAATTTTCGAATATGAAATCAACAACTAAAAAGATTAAAACAACTCTTGCAGGAGTAGCTGCCTTGTTTACAGTATTTGCTCCATCATTTGTATCTGCCCAAGAATCATCAACTTACACTGTTAAAGAAGGTGATACACTTTCAGAAATCGCTGAAACTCACAACACAACTGTTGAGAAATTGGCAGAAAACAACCACATTGACAACATCCATATGATTTATGTTGGTCAAGAGTTGGTTATCGATGGCCCTGTAGCGCCTGCTGCAACACCAGCGCCAACTACTTATGCAGCACCAGCTGCTCAAGATGAAACTGTTTCAGCTCCAGCAGCAGAAACTACAGAAGTAGCAGAAGAAGCAGCTCCAGTGGCAAGCGCACCTGCAGCAGAAGAAACTGTTACTACAGCAGAAACTTCAGCACCAGCTGCAACTGTAAGCGGATCTGAAGCAGAAGCTAAAGAATGGATTGCTCAAAAAGAATCAGGTGGTAGCTACACAGCTACAAACGGCCAATACATTGGACGTTACCAATTGACAGATTCATACTTGAACGGTGACTACTCAGCTGCTAACCAAGAACGTGTAGCAGATGCCTATGTTGCAGGACGTTACGGTTCATGGTCAGCTGCTAAAAACTTCTGGCTTAACAACGGCTGGTATTAAGAAATAGAAAAAGAGCCTTTGATGGCTCTTTTTGTGTGCTTTTATTTGATAAAAGAAAACTTTTAAATAGTAGTAATAAAAGATTGCTTACGGCTGACGAGATTCTGGAGTTTCTCCAGCTGAATTAGTGCGATTATTACTGTTAGTATCGGGAATCTCAGCATTATTACTATTATTGGTATTCGTATCTCCTTGGGCTCCTGCAGTATCAGTAGCTTGATCTCGTGTATTGACAGCAGTGTTTCCCCCACTTCTAGCACCATCAGATGAATATTGCTCGCTTGCAGGTGCTTGTGAATTATATCTGTTCCCATTTGACTCAGTATAGCTTGGAGTGTAGCTACCTACTTCTGAAGAATAGCTTTCTCTTCCCTCAACGTTACTAGTCGTTTCTGTTTCTTTTTTATTAGACTTCTGCTCTTCTTCTTTTTTGGTCAAGACTTCAACTTGCTTTTGGAATTTTGAAATCAGTTCTTGAATGGGTTTTATTTTTTCATCAATAGTAGCTTGTTCGCTTGTGGAGTTGACACTTTTAATAATTTCTAGTATTTTTTGTAAGGAAGTGATGGCTGTTTCAAGTGTTTGTTTATCTTCAAACTGGCTATCGGATTCCTTTATATCCAATTTTAAAGCTTTTTCAGTATAATGATTAGTGATTTTATCGGCCGTAGAAGTAAGAAAATCTGCTAATGTCTTTTTGCCTTCATCAGAGGTTGGCTTTAATTCTTGAATTTTTTTCCAATCCTCTATAATCGTTTCAGAATCAATATTGAAGTTTTTAATAGCATTTTTTACTTGTTCGATATCTTGTCCATTCTTATGTTGTTTGCTGAGAGCGATATTTCCTCTCTCTGCTTGGATATGTTCTTGATGAATGACTAAACCTATTAAAAGTCCAAGACCTACAACAATAATGATAGTAAAAATAGTATTTTTTGATGTTAGAATATCTTTGTAGTTTTTCACAATCGTACTACGTACATGGATGGTAGTATCTTAAAGGGATCATGTACGACTTCCTCCTCATTACAGTATATCATTTTTAGCTTATTTTATAAATAAGTTTATAAGTAGAATCGAGATTTAACTGTTCATTGCCCTTTTTTAATTATTTTTCTGTTTCTATCAAATAGAATATCAGATTATCAGCCTCTTCCTTGTCTTCTCTAACCAAGCATGTTATAATGAATACTGCTCAAGCGACCTTCAATCGTTGAAGCACACACGACCTTCAATCGTGAATAAACGAATAGATGGGAGACTTACCATGAGTGATAACTCTAAAACACGTGTTGTCGTGGGGATGAGTGGTGGTGTTGATTCGTCGGTGACGGCTCTCTTGCTCAAGGAGCAGGGCTACGATGTGATCGGTATCTTCATGAAGAACTGGGATGACACAGATGAAAACGGCGTCTGTACGGCGACCGAAGATTATAAGGATGTGGCTGCGGTGGCAGACCAGATCGGCATTCCCTACTACTCTGTCAATTTTGAAAAAGAGTACTGGGACCGTGTCTTTGAGTATTTCTTAGCAGAATACCGTGCAGGGCGCACGCCAAATCCAGATGTTATGTGCAACAAGGAAATCAAGTTCAAGGCCTTTTTGGACTATGCCATGACCTTGGGTGCAGACTATGTAGCGACTGGGCATTATGCTCGAGTGGCGCGTGATGAGGATGGCACTGTTCACATGCTTCGTGGTGTGGACAATGGCAAGGATCAGACCTATTTCCTCAGCCAACTTTCGCAAGAACAACTCCAAAAAACTATGTTCCCTCTGGGGCATTTGGAAAAGCCTGAAGTTCGCAGACTAGCAGAAGAAGCAGGACTCGCGACTGCTAAGAAGAAAGACTCGACAGGGATTTGCTTTATCGGAGAAAAGAACTTTAAAAACTTCCTCAGCAACTACCTACCAGCTCAGCCTGGTCGCATGATGACTGTGGATGGTCGCGATATGGGCGAGCATGCAGGCCTTATGTACTATACAATCGGTCAGCGTGGCGGACTTGGTATCGGTGGACAACACGGCGGTGACAATGCCCCTTGGTTCGTTGTTGGAAAAGACCTAAGCAAGAATATCCTCTATGTCGGTCAAGGATTCTACCATGATTCGCTCATGTCAACAAGCCTTGAGGCCAGTCAAGTCCACTTTACTCGTGAAATGCCAGAAGAGTTTACGCTGGAATGTACGGCTAAATTCCGCTACCGTCAGCCTGATTCTAAGGTGACAGTACATGTCAAAGGAGACAAGGCAGAGGTCATCTTTGAGGAGCCGCAACGTGCGATTACACCAGGACAGGCAGTTGTCTTTTACGATGGCGATGAGTGTCTAGGTGGAGGTTTGATTGACAATGCTTACCGCGATGGACAAGTTTGTCAGTACATTTAGATTGACAAATTTTCTCAATTTGCTACAATAATAAAAGCAATAGAAATGATGGTCAAAGCTCATGGATGTTGCAGGCTTTTTGTCCTGCACTTCTTTGGAGTTTTGACTGTTTTTGTGTCGTTTAAGGGAAAGGATAAAAATGACTCAACAAGACTTTCGGACAAAAGTGGGAAATACAGTTTTTGGTGTTCGGGCGACAGCCCTGATTCTCCAAAATCGTAAGCTCCTAGTCACCAAAGATAAGGGCAAGTATTACACTATCGGCGGTGCGATTCAAGTCAATGAAAGCACGGAAGACGCGGTAGTTCGTGAAGTGAGGGAAGAACTGGGTGTCAAAGCTCAAGCTGGGCAGCTAGCTTTCGTGGTTGAAAATCGTTTTGAACAGGACGGTATTTCCTATCACAACATTGAGTTTCATTATCTGGTGGACTTGCTTGAGGATGCGCCTTTGACCATGCAGGAAGATGAGACAAGGCAGCCTTGTGAGTGGATTGACTTGGATAAGCTTGAGGATATCCAGCTAGTTCCAGCCTTTTTAAAAACAGCCCTACCAACTTGGGACGGCCAACTAAGACACATTCATCTTGAGGAATAGGAGAGAAAATGATGGTTAAGCTTATTGCCCATGTACTTGTTCATAGTGGTGATGATTATTTGCTTATTCAGCGTTCGGAAATTAAAAGAGGACAACCCAACGTTTATCCAACTTACTGGGATATTCCTGGTGGTGGGGTTGAAAAGGGTGAACTTCCGCGAGATGGTGCTCTTAGAGAATGCATTGAAGAAGCGGGAGTTAGGCTAGATAGCAGTTCGCTCAAACTTCTTCACGAAGATAGTCAACTGGATACCTCTAAGGATACGGTCTTTACTCGCTTAGTTTATAAAGCAGAGTGGGTTGGGGAGAAGCCAATTATCAGATTAGATCCTGAAGAGCATACACATTTTAAATGGGTTACTATGGATCAAGCTCTAGAGGAGGAGAAGTTAGTTCCTTATTTGCGAGAAATTTTTGAAAGGTTAAGAAATGACATATAATTTTACTGAAGAATACGATATTATTGTAATCGGTGCGGGACACGCTGGGGTAGAAGCATCCCTAGCTGCTAGTCGTATGGGTTGTAAGGTCTTGCTTGCGACTATCAACATTGAAATGCTGGCTTTCATGCCTTGTAACCCCTCTATCGGTGGTTCTGCCAAGGGTATCGTTGTGCGTGAAGTTGATGCCCTCGGTGGCGAGATGGCCAAAACCATTGATAAGACTTACATCCAGATGAAGATGCTTAACACAGGGAAGGGGCCAGCTGTCCGTGCCCTTCGTGCGCAAGCTGACAAAGAGCTTTACTCTAAGGAAATGCGCAAGACAGTTGAAAACCAAGAAAATCTGACACTTCGTCAGACCATGATTGATGAGATTTTGGTGGAAGATGGCAAGGTTGTCGGTGTTCGTACAGCAACCCATCAAGAGTATGCTGCAAAGGCTGTTATTGTGACGACAGGGACAGCCCTCCGTGGGGAAATTATCATCGGAGACCTCAAGTACTCATCAGGTCCTAACCACAGTCTAGCTTCGATTAACCTTGCTGACAATCTCAAGGAATTGGGCCTCGAAATTGGTCGTTTTAAGACAGGAACTCCTCCACGTGTCAAGGCTTCTTCTATCAACTACGACGTGACAGAAATTCAGCCAGGAGACGAAGCACCTAATCACTTCTCATACACTTCACGTGATGAGGATTATGTCAAAGATCAAGTGCCATGCTGGTTGACTTATACCAATGGTACCAGTCATGAAATTATCCAAAATAACCTCCACCGTGCGCCTATGTTTACAGGTGTGGTCAAGGGAGTGGGACCTCGTTACTGTCCATCAATTGAGGACAAGATTGTGCGCTTTGCAGACAAGGAACGTCATCAACTCTTCCTTGAGCCAGAAGGTCGCAATACAGAGGAAGTCTATGTTCAAGGACTTTCAACCAGTCTGCCTGAGGATGTGCAACGTGAACTTGTTCATTCTATCAAAGGTTTGGAAAATGCAGAGATGATGCGAACAGGTTATGCCATTGAGTATGATATGGTCTTGCCTCATCAGTTGCGTGCGACACTGGAAACCAAGAAAATCTCAGGACTTTTCACTGCTGGTCAGACAAATGGAACGTCAGGTTACGAAGAAGCTGCTGGGCAAGGGATTATCGCGGGTATCAATGCCGCTCTGAAAATCCAAGGTAAACCTGAGTTGATTCTAAAACGAAGTGACGGTTATATCGGGGTCATGATTGACGATTTGGTGACCAAGGGAACCATTGAACCTTACCGTCTCTTGACCAGTCGTGCTGAATACCGTCTCATTCTTCGTCATGACAATGCCGATATGCGTTTGACAGAGATGGGACGCGAGATTGGCCTTGTGGATGATGAACGATGGGCTCGCTTTGAAATCAAGAAAAATCAGTTTGATAATGAGATGAAGCGCCTAGACAGTATTAAACTCAAGCCAGTCAAGGAAACCAATGCTAAGGTTGAAGAGATGGGCTTCAAGCCGTTGACAGATGCAGTGACAGCCAAGGAATTCCTTCGTCGTCCAGAAGTTTCTTACCAAGATGTGGTGGCCTTCATCGGGCCAGCTGCAGAGGACTTGGATGACAAGATTATCGAATTGATTGAAACAGAAATCAAGTATGAAGGCTATATTTCCAAAGCCATGGATCAGGTTGCCAAGATGAAGCGCATGGAAGAAAAACGTATTCCAGCTAATATTGACTGGGATGATATTGATTCTATCGCAACAGAAGCCCGTCAGAAGTTCAAACTGATCAATCCAGAAACCATCGGCCAAGCCAGCCGTATTTCGGGAGTAAACCCAGCAGATATTTCTATTTTGATGGTGTATCTTGAAGGTAAAAATCGTAGTATTTCTAAAAATCAAGAAAAGAAAGCATAGAGAAAAACAGCTCCGAGGACGGGGCTGTTTTATAATTTATTCTTCATCTGGTGTGAGGATCATTGGAATAATGATTGGTTCACGTTCTGTATTTTCATAGAGGAAGGGGCGAATGGCGTTGACAATGGCACCATTGACAGATTGCACGCTAGCATCCTTATTTTTTAGTGCGATACGAATTGCATTGAAGAGGATGCGTTGGCTTTGGCGAATCAAGTCACCAGATTCTCTCATGTAGACAAAGCCTCGGCTGAGGATATCTGGACCAGACAGAATCATCTGCGACTTGAAGTCAACAGTTGCGACTGCTAGAACGACACCGTCTTCAGATAAATCACGACGGTCTTTGAGGACAGCAGCGCCGATTTCACCGATACGATTTCCATCGACATAGATGTCTTGGGCGTTGAAATGACCTGCGATACGAGCTGAGTCAGCAGTAAGGGCAAGCACATCACCATTGCTCATGATAAAGATATTGTCCTTCTCAACACCAGTATCCACCGCAAGTCCAGCATGGACTTTTTGCATGCGGTATTCACCGTGGACAGGCATGAAGTATTTTGGCTTAATCAAGCGGAGCATAAGTTTTTGCTCTTGCTGACCACCGTGTCCAGATGTATGGATATTGTTCACTTTACCGTGGATAACTTCGACACCAGCCTCAGAAATGATATTAATCAACTTGTTGACGCTAGTGGTGTTTCCAGGGATTGGACTAGAAGAGAAGATAACCGTATCACCGGGTTGGAGTTGTACCTGACGGTGGGTTCCGTTGGCGATACGAGAGAGAGCTGCCATTGGCTCACCCTGACTACCTGTACAGAGAATCAGAACTTCGCCTGCAGGGTAGTCTTTGATTTCATTTGGCTCGATAAAGGTTCCCTTAGGAGCTTTGATGTAACCAAGGTCGATACCGTTGACAATGGCCTTTTCCATAGAACGACCAAAGACTGCAATCTTGCGTCCAGTCTTAACAGCAGCTTCAGTTGCTTGTTGGAGACGGAAGATATTTGAGGCAAAGGATGCAAAGATGATACGTCCTTCGATGCCTTGGATAATCTTCATGATGGACTGACCAACGACTTTTTCAGAGTTGGTAAAGGTTGGCACTTCCGCATTTGTCGAGTCCGAGAGAAGACAAAGCACGCCTTCTTCACCAAGAGCTGCCATACGGTGCAAGTCCGCAGGTTCTCCCACTGGAGTGAAGTCGAACTTGAAGTCACCCGTACAAACGATTTTCCCTTGAGGAGTATGAATAACAATTCCCAAAGGCTCTGGAATAGAGTGAGTGGTTCTAAAGAAAGTTGCCTTAAGATTTTTAAAGGTCAACTCAGTGTTGTGGTTGATTTCGTAAAGTTTGGCGTTGCGCAAGAGGCCATGTTCTTCGAGTTTTCCACGGATTAAAGCCAAGGCAAGCGGTCCAGCATAGATAGGGACATTTGCTTGCTTGAGCAGGAATGGAATCCCACCGATGTGGTCCTCGTGTCCGTGTGTGATCAAAACAGCCTTGACGCGGTCGATATTGTCTACGATGTAAGAATAATCAGGAATGACATAGTCGATACCCAGCAAGTCATCTTCTGGGAATTTAATCCCAGCATCGACGATGATAATCTCATCTTGGTATTCAATTCCGTAAGTGTTTTTCCCGATTTCTCCCAGACCACCGATGGCAAAAACGCCGACTTCTTCAGGTTTAAGAGTATAGGCCATATTAGAACTCCGTGATTTCGAAGGCGCCAGTTTCTTTTTCGTAATCTAGCAATTTGTCAGACAAGAGTTCGATATACTCGATATTGTACTCTGGGCGATTTTCTTCGACAAGTTGGCGAGCAGCGATACGGCCCTCAAGTTCTGAGCTGGCATCGATGTCTAGGTAAAGTGCGCGTGTTGTTTCACGACGTGGGCTACGTTCTTTTGTTTCTTGATAAAAAACTTTGTAAATCATATAGTTCCTTTCTATTTACAGGTCAGCTTATTCCAAACTTTTAGCATAGATTTGCTTGATTTCATTCCATTTTGTGTCTAGATTGACCTTGATTCGTTACAATTATTTCAATTATACCACAAAATGAAAAATTAGTAAAAGACGGAAACGAGAAAGTCGTGAGGGGAAGAGGGAGCAAAAGATAGATAGGATTCGTTCGGAGAGCGTTTAGGTGTTATAATTAAAGGGGGAATCTATGGAGATAGTAGATTTAAGGAAGAATACAGTTTTAGTTTCATTAATTGTTGGAGTAGATGGTTGGGACAGAATGATATCTTTGAAAAAAGAAAAAGCTCTTGAGAAATCTCAAGAGCAAATAAAAAGACTGAGACAAAACTCGGGGATTTTCCTGGAGCAGTCCAGGTGGCAGCACCTCTACCTGAAGCAAATGCATCGCAACCTTTGAATGACTTGTCACCAAATCAAACTCGATCTCAGCCTTTACTTAATTCTATCATCTATGAGGCTAAGAAGTCAATCTATAAGTATAACGATGTAGAAATAGCAAGATGGAGTGGAGTGCTTACTAAAAGGCAAGCACTTAATTTAAGAGTAAGCAAAAAGAGAGGACCAATGGTAGTCAGGGGTCTTTACAGCTCAAAGCTGAAGGCAGTCCCACACCCGTACCAGAAGTTGGTACCTTTGAACGCTCTGTTACCAGTCGCCCTACGTTATCCTCTCAATATTTATATTTTACTATAACTTACTGAGGGAATCAACCTTAAAAGCATCAAAAAGCTCCTGACCGAAGTCAAGAGCCATCTAACACTGGGGGCGAACTAATCAATCGCAATTCCAGTTCTTTAGAAACCAAAGTTTCAGGGATAGCACCGCAACCCGAAGAGTCAACGACTCAACCTGATTTTCCTACCAGTGTTGAATTACATTTTAACATTGATAGACCAACATAGTCAACAGTTTATATAAAAATAGGAATACCAAAAGTAGGATTAAGAATGTTTAGTTTGTTTGAATTTGCGATAGGGTTGGCCTCTTGGTGTTTATAGTCTTTGTAGCCTGTGTCTAAGGAGGAATGCTCTGTTTGTATATCTGGGACACCGCAAAAAAAATTCCTTTAGAAGCTTGCTTTTGTGACGCTCTATTCAATTTTTATCCTCCTTGTAACCTATGTAGTTTGGTTGGTATTTTACTTTGGATTAAATGCTTAGATTCCCTACTACTAGTAGGGAATTTTTGTTTGAAGATAAAGAAAATTCCCATGCGTTTGCTTTTGTAGTATAATAGTAAGCAGACAAAAAGATAGGAATGTGTTATGAAAGTATTAGCTTTTGATACGTCCAGCAAGGCTCTTTCTCTCGCTATTTTAGAGAACAAGCAGGTTCTTGCCGAGACGACTATTAATATTAAGAAGAATCACAGTATTACCCTCATGCCTGCCATCAATTTTTTGATGGAGAGTTTGGATTGGACACCCAAGGATTTAGACCGAATCGTGGTGGCGGAAGGACCAGGTAGCTACACAGGTTTGCGAATTGCGGTAGCAACTGCCAAGACCTTAGCTCACACTCTGAACATCGAGTTGGTTGGTATGTCGAGTCTCTTGGCTCTGGTGCCATACCAACAAGAAGGCTTGTTCGTCCCCTTGATGGATGCGCGTCGCAACAATGTTTACGCAGGATTTTATGAAAATGCCAAACCTGTCATGCCAGAAGCGCACCTATCTTTTGAAGAGGTATTAGAAAAAGTCAAGGGTGCTAGTCAGGTAACCTTTGTCGGAGAAGTTGCCCCCTTTGTGGAGCAGATTCAAGAGCATTTACCAAGGACTAATTTCAAAGAAACCTTGCCTAATGCAGCCAATCTTGCTCTTTTGGCCTGGGATAAGGAAGCAGACTCCTTGCATGATTTTGTACCGAATTACCTCAAACGAGTCGAGGCTGAGGAAAACTGGCTCAAAAACCACACCGAGTCTGGAGAATCTTACATTAAACGCCTATGATAGAAATCAAACGAATCCAACAGCAGTCTGACTTGGCTCAAGACATCTACGCTGTCATGGCAGCTGTTTACCCAGTCAGTCCTTGGACGCTGGAGCAAATCCAAGCAGACCTGGCTCAAGACCAGACTTGGTATGTTCTGGCTTATGATGAGGCAGAAGTGATTGGCTTTCTAGCCGTGCAGGAGAATCTTTTTGAAGCAGAAGTCCTGCAAATTGCTGTTAAAGGAGCCTATCAGGGTCAGGGTATTGCCTCGGCCTTGTTTGCTCAATTGCCGACAGACAAGGAGATTTTCCTAGAAGTCAGAAAGTCAAACCAACGAGCGCAAGCATTTTACAAGAAAGAAAAGATGGCAGTCATCGCTGAGCGAAAGGCCTACTACCATGATCCAGTCGAGGACGCCATCATCATGAAGAGAGAAATAGATGAAGGATAGATATATTTTAGCATTTGAGACATCCTGTGATGAGACCAGTGTCGCTGTACTGAAAAACGACGATGA
The DNA here is from genome assembly GCF_016658865.1 of Streptococcus mitis. Taxonomy (NCBI): domain Bacteria; kingdom Bacillati; phylum Bacillota; class Bacilli; order Lactobacillales; family Streptococcaceae; genus Streptococcus; species Streptococcus mitis. The sequence goes on along the minus strand of NZ_CP067992.1, from coordinate 1,920,361 downwards.
GCTCTTGTCCAATGTCATTGCTAGTCAAATTGAGAGTCATAAACGTTTTGGGGGCGTAGTGCCAGAAGTAGCTAGTCGTCACCATGTAGAGGTCATTACAGCCTGTATTGAGGAAGCGCTAGCAGAAGCAGGGATTACGGAAGATGACGTGACAGCTGTTGCAGTTACCTATGGACCTGGCTTGGTCGGGGCCTTGCTAGTTGGTTTGTCAGCTGCCAAGGCCTTTGCTTGGGCACATGGACTTCCGCTGATTCCCGTTAACCACATGGCTGGCCACCTCATGGCAGCTCAAAGTGTAGAGTCTTTGGAGTTTCCCTTGCTAGCTCTCTTGGTCAGTGGCGGTCACACAGAGTTGGTCTATGTTTCTGAGGCTGGTGATTACAAGATTGTTGGGGAAACACGAGATGATGCGGTTGGTGAGGCTTATGATAAGGTTGGTCGCGTCATGGGCTTGACCTATCCAGCCGGTCGTGAGATTGACGAGTTGGCTCATCAGGGGCAGGATATTTACGATTTCCCACGTGCCATGATTAAGGAAGATAATCTGGAGTTCTCCTTCTCAGGTTTGAAATCTGCCTTTATTAACCTTCACCACAATGCCGAGCAAAAGGGAGAAAGCTTGTCAACAGAGGATTTGTGTGCGTCCTTCCAAGCTGCAGTCATGGATATTCTCATGGCAAAAACCAAGAAAGCCCTGGAGAAATATCCTGTTAAAACCCTAGTTGTGGCTGGTGGCGTGGCAGCCAATAAAGGTCTCAGAGAACGCCTAGCAGCCGAAATCACAGATGTCAAGGTTATCATCCCACCCCTACGCCTCTGCGGAGACAATGCAGGAATGATTGCCTATGCCAGCGTCAGCGAGTGGAACAAGGAGAACTTTGCAGGCTTAGACCTCAATGCCAAACCAAGCCTCGCTTTTGATACCATGGAATAAAATGGAGTCTGTCTGATTACAATCAGCAGACTTTTTTCTCTTTCCTGAATGTGTTATAATAGTCCATGCTGTGGCTGGAGCCTTTTCAGCCTACTTATACTCTTCGAAAATCTCTTCAAACCGCGTCAGCTTCTATCTGCAACCTCAAAACATGTTTTGAGCAACCTGCGGCTAGCTTCCTAGTTTGCTCTTTGATTTTCATTGAGTATTATTAAGACAATATGAGGAGAAAGATGAAAGAAAAAGGATTTTGGGAGGGGGCGCAGGCAGCCATGCCAACGGCCCTTGGTTATATCAGTATCGGACTGGCCTGTGGAATTATTGGTGCGCCTTATGTGACACCTGTTGAGATGGGTTTGATGAGCCTCTTTGTTTATGCTGGGAGTGCCCAGTTTGCCATGTTAGCCTTGATTGCAGTTCAGGCGCCTGTGGCAGCTATTGCTATGACGGTTTTTCTAATCAATTTACGTCTCTTTTTGCTGAGCTTGCATGCATCGACCTATTTCCGTCATACCAGTCTCTGGCAAAATATCGGTATGTCTAGTCTCTTGACAGATGAGACTTACGGCGTTTTGATGGGCGAATTGGCCCATACAGACAAGGTCAATCCGATGTGGATGCACGGAAACAATCTCAACAGTTATGTGGCTTGGTTTGTCGGGACAGTGGTTGGAACGGCTCTGGGTGGCTTGCTACCAAATCCAGAAATCTTTGGTTTGGACTTTGCTTTGGTTGGGATGTTCATCGGGATTTTTGCTTCGCAATTCCAGATTATGCAAAGACGGATTCCTGTCCGCAATCTGCTTATTATTCTAGCAGTTGTTGCGGTGTCCTTCTTTTTACTCTTGACAGTGGTGTCTCAGTCTCTAGCTGTTCTGTTTGCGACGCTACTTGGTTGTAGCATGGGGGTGGTTTTAGATGGTCAGTAAGTATCTTTTATTAGCAGTTATTTTCTCTGGCTTGGTGACGTGGATTCCCCGTATGATTCCCTTCATCTTGGTCAAGTATAAGGGCCTGCCTGCAATCGTTGAGCGCTTTTTGAAGTTCTTGCCTGTTTCTATTATCTTTGCCTTGATTCTGTCAAGCGTAGTGACAGGAAAAGTTGGGAGTTTGCCTCAAATCAAGTGGCTGGACTTCTTAGCAGTCTTTCCAACAGCTTGGGTAGCCTTTCGCTACCGCAATCTAGTTGGAACGGTTCTCTTTGGAGTGGTCTTGATTGCAGTATTGCGTTTGGTCTTTTAAATTGGCCATAAAGAAAACCTATCACAGAGATAAATATCATATAATGGCATAATTACTTTTTTTCTGATAAGATAATAAGGTATTCTATTTTGGAGGAAATGAAATGAAAAAAATCGTTAAATACTCATCTCTTGCTGCTCTAGGGCTTGTTGCTGCAGGTGTACTAGCAGCTTGCTCAGGTGGTGCTAAGAAAGAAGGAGAAGCAGCTAGCAAGAAAGAAATTATCGTTGCAACTAATGCTACACCAAAACCATTCAACTATGAAGAAAATGGCGAATTGACTGGTTACGAAATTGAAGTGGTTCGCGCTATCTTTAAAGACTCTGACAAGTATGATGTCAAGTTTGAGAAGACAGAGTGGTCAGGAGTCTTTGCAGGACTTGATGCCGACCGTTACAATATGGCTGTTAGCAACATCAGCTACACTAAAGAACGTGCTGAAAAATACCTTTATGCAGCTCCAACTGCTAAAAACCCTAACGTTCTTGTAGTGAAAAAAGATGACCCTAGCATCAAATCGCTTGATGATATCGGTGGAAAATCAACAGAAGTTGTTCAAGGGACAACTTCTGCTAAACAGCTAGAAGACTACAACAAACAACATTCAGATAATCCAACTGTCCTAAAGTATACTAAAGCAGACTTCCAACAAATCATGGGACGCTTGAGCGATGGCCAGTTTGACTACAAGATTTTTGATAAAATCGGTGTTGAAACAGTCATCAAGGACCAAGGTTTGGACAACTTGAAAGTGATCGAACTTCCAAGCGACCAACAACCTTATGTTTACCCACTTCTTGCTAAAGGTCAAGATGAGTTGAAAACATTTGTAGACAAACGTATCCAAGAACTCTACAAAGACGGAACTCTTGAAAAATTGTCTAAACAATTCTTTGGAGACACTTATCTACCAGCAGAAGCTGATATTAAATAATTTTTTGAAATCATCCATTCTGCATAAGGTGGATGATTTCTCAGTTTTTAGGGATATAGTTTTAAACTATATATCTGACTACATAATAACAATTTGTGAAATCAAACAAATTGTGAGATACTAGTACGGTATTATTTTTAAGGAGAAAGAATCATGAAAATTAAAAAATGGCTTGGTGTAGCAGCCCTTGCTACAGTCGCAGGTTTGGCTCTTGCAGCTTGCGGAAATTCAGAAAAGAAAGCAGACAATGCAACAACTATCAAAATCGCAACTGTTAACCGTAGCGGTTCTGAAGAAAAACGTTGGGACAAAATCCAAGAATTGGTTAAAAAAGACGGTATCACTTTGGAATTTACAGAGTTCACAGACTACTCACAACCAAATAAGGCAACTGCTGATGGCGAAGTAGACTTGAACGCTTTCCAACACTATAACTTCTTGAACAACTGGAACAAAGAAAACGGGAAAGACCTTGTAGCGATTGCAGATACTTACATCTCTCCAATCCGCCTTTACTCAGGTTTGAATGGAAGTGACAACAAGTACACTAAAGTAGAAGACATCCCAGCAAACGGAGAAATCGCTGTACCGAACGATGCTACAAACGAAAGCCGTGCGCTTTACTTGCTTCAATCAGCTGGCTTGATTAAATTGGATGTTTCTGGAACTGCTCTTGCAACAGTTGCTAACATCAAAGAAAATCCAAAGAACTTGAAAATCACTGAATTGGATGCTAGCCAAACAGCTCGTTCATTGTCATCAGTTGACGCTGCCGTTGTAAACAATACCTTCGTTACAGAAGCAAAATTGGACTACAAGAAAGCACTTTTCAAAGAACAAGCTGATGAAAACTCAAAACAATGGTACAACATCATCGTTGCGAAAAAAGATTGGGAAACATCACCTAAGGCTGATGCTATCAAGAAAGTCATCGCAGCTTACCACACAGATGAAGTGAAAAAAGTTATCGAAGAAACATCAGACGGTTTGGATCAACCAGTTTGGTAATAAGAAACAGGGAGGTGGGAGAGAGAATTCCACCTCTTGCTTTTGTATAGAGCATGGATTGTCAGGAAGAGTAGTTCATAGAAAGGTAGAGAGAATATGGTTTTTCCTAGCGAACAAGAACAGATTGAAAAATTTGAAAAGGATCATGTAGCCCAGCATTATTTTGAGGTTTTGCGTACCTTGATTTCTAAGAAATCAGTCTTTGCCCAGCAGGTTGGACTTAAGGAAGTCGCAAACTATCTGGGCGAGATTTTCAAGCGTGTTGGGGCTGAAGTGGAGATTGATGAGACTTATACGGCGCCCTTTGTCATGGCGCATTTCAAGAGTTCACGTCCAGATGCCAAGACCTTGATTTTCTATAACCACTATGACACTGTGCCAGCGGATGGGGATCAGGTCTGGACAGAGGATCCTTTTACGCTTTCGGTGCGTAATGGCTTCATGTATGGGCGTGGGGTTGACGACGACAAGGGTCATATCACAGCTCGTTTGAGTGCTTTGAGAAAATACATGCAGCACCATGATGACCTGCCTGTCAATATCAGTTTTATCATGGAAGGAGCGGAGGAATCGGCTTCAACAGACCTAGATAAGTATCTGGAAAAATATGCGGACAAACTCCGTGGCGCAGATTTGTTGGTCTGGGAACAAGGGACCAAGAATGCCTTGGAGCAGTTAGAAATTTCTGGTGGAAACAAGGGGATCGTGACCTTTGATGCCAAGGTAAAAAGTGCGGATGTGGATATCCACTCTAGTTATGGAGGAGTTGTGGAATCAGCTCCTTGGTACCTCCTTCAAGCCCTACAGTCCCTTCGTGCCGCAGATGGCCGTATCTTGGTTGAAGGTTTGTACGAAGAAGTACAAGAGCCGAATGAACGAGAATTAGCCTTGGTGGATGCCTATGCTCAACGAAATCCTGGGGAAATCAGCCAGATTTATGGCTTGGAATTGCCTCTCTTACAAGAGAACCGTGTAGCCTTTCTAAAACGTTTCTTTTTTGAGCCAGCTCTTAATATCGAAGGGATTCAGTCAGGTTATCAAGGGCAAGGAGTCAAAACGATTTTGCCAGCAGAAGCTAGTGCTAAGCTAGAGGTTCGTTTGGTTCCTGGCCTAGAACCGCATGATGTTCTGGAAAAAATTCGGAAACAGCTAGACAAAAATGGCTTTGATAAGGTAGAATTATACTATACCTTGGGAGAGATGAGCTATCGAAGCGATATGAGCGCGCCAGCCATTCTCAATGTAATCGAGTTGGCCAAGAAATTCTATCCACAGGGCGTTTCAGTCTTGCCGACAACAGCAGGGACAGGGCCTATGCATACGGTTTTTGATGCCCTAGAGGTACCAATGGTGGCCTTCGGTCTAGGAAATGCTAATAGTCGAGACCACGGTGGGGATGAAAATGTGCGAATCGCCGATTATTACACCCATATTGAATTAGTAGAGGAGCTGATTAGAAGCTATGAGTAGAGATATTATCAAGTTAGATCAGATCGATGTGACTTTTCACCAAAAGAAGAGAACCATCACAGCGGTCAAGGATGTGACCATTCACATCCAAGAAGGGGATATCTACGGAATCGTTGGATATTCTGGAGCAGGGAAATCAACCCTTGTACGGGTGATTAATCTCTTGCAAAAACCATCTGTAGGGAAAATTACCATTGACGACGATGTGATTTTTGATGGCAAGGTGACCTTGACGGCCGAGCAGTTGCGTCGTAAACGTCAAGATATCGGAATGATTTTCCAGCATTTTAACCTGATGAGTCAGAAGACTGCAGAGGAGAATGTAGCCTTTGCCCTTAAACATTCTGGACTCAGCAAGGAAGAAAAGAAGGCTAAAGTAGCTAAGTTGTTGGACTTGGTTGGCTTGGCAGACCGTGCTGAAAACTACCCTTCACAACTATCTGGAGGGCAAAAACAGCGTGTGGCCATTGCGCGTGCCTTGGCAAATGATCCAAAAATCTTGATTTCAGACGAGTCAACTTCTGCCCTTGACCCTAAGACAACCAAGCAGATTTTGGCCTTGTTGCAAGATTTGAACCAAAAATTAGGCTTAACTGTTGTCTTGATTACGCATGAAATGCAGATTGTCAAAGACATTGCTAACCGTGTGGCAGTTATGCAGGATGGGCATTTGATTGAGGAGGGTAGTGTTCTTGAAATCTTCTCAGACCCTAAACAATCTTTGACTCAAGACTTTATCTCAACAGCTACAGGTATTGACGAAGCCATGGTCAAAATCGAGAAGCAAGAAATCGTGCAACATCTGTCAGAAAACAGTCTCTTGGTGCAGCTCAAGTATGCGGGTGCTTCAACAGACGAGCCACTTTTGAATGAATTGTATAAGCATTATCAAGTAACGGCTAATATCCTCTATGGGAATATCGAAATCCTCGATGGTACTCCTGTTGGAGAATTGGTGGTGGTCTTGTCAGGTGAAAAAGCAGCGCTAGCAGGTGCCCAAGAAGCCATTCGTCAGGCTGGCGTGCAGCTAAAAGTATTGAAGGGAGGACAGTAAGATGGAATCATTGATTCAAACCTATTTGCCAAATGTCTATAAAATGGGCTGGGCTGGTCAAGCAGGCTGGGGGACAGCCATCTATCTAACCCTCTATATGACAGTTCTTTCTTTCATCATCGGAGGGTTCTTGGGGCTAGTGGCAGGTCTTTTCCTTGTTTTGACAGCGCCAGGTGGTGTCTTGGAAAATAAGGTCGTTTTCTGGATTTTAGATAAGATTACCTCTATTTTCCGTGCGGTACCATTTATCATTCTCTTGGCAGTCTTGTCACCCTTCTCCCATCTAATTGTAGGGACAAGCATTGGTCCAAATGCGGCTATCGTACCGCTATCTTTTGCAGTCTTTGCCTTCTTTGCCCGTCAAGTACAGGTGGTATTGGCTGAGCTAGATGGTGGTGTCATTGAGGCAGCTCAAGCTAGTGGAGCGACCTTCTGGGACATCGTAGGAGTTTACCTATCCGAAGGTCTTCCAGATTTGATCCGTGTGACGACTGTAACCTTGATTTCACTAGTCGGTGAAACAGCCATGGCGGGTGCGGTTGGAGCAGGTGGTATTGGTAACGTAGCCATTGCTTATGGATTTAACCGCTACAATCACGATGTGACCATCTTGGCAACCATCGTTATCATTTTGATTATCTTTGCAATCCAATTCTTGGGAGATTTCTTGACTAAGAAATTGAGCCATAAATAAAAAAGAGCTAGGCCATCTGTACATCAATTCATAGGAGTTGTCGTTATAGTCAAGACTTAAAATTCTCTGTACTAGCTGCTATCAACCGTTACTTTTAAGAGTAAGAGAGTTAAGAATTGTGGGGAGTCAATATGCAAAATCTGGGAGAAGTTTTTAAAGAATTGAGAAAGAGTCGGAATGTATCTCTACAGGAGGCGACGGGAGGAGAGTTTACTTATTCCATGCTAAGCAAATTTGAGCGTGGAGAAGCAGACTTATCATCTATGAAATTGATTGCTGCCTTAGATAATATCCACTCTGATTTGAATGAATTTATGTACTTGGTACGTGGTTTTTCTCAGAAAAAGATTTTGGCTTTTCAAGAAAATCTCTGGGAACTATATGATAGAGAAGGGATTGATTCTCTACACTCCTTGTATGAAGAGACGACTCAAAAGTATAGATTAAGTGGTGAAAAGAGCTATCTTTTACAAATGATTCGTATCAAAAGCCTTCTTGTGTTTTTTGCTTCAGAAATAAGGGCAACGGATGAAGAACTGACTTTTCTCTATGACTATTTTTTTACTATTGATATCTGGGGAAATTATGAATTAGAACTATTTTCAACTATTTCTACTTTGTTTCCTCTGCCCCTCTATTTTAAATATTCTAGGGAGATGTTACAAAAGACAGATTTATTAGGCTCTTTACCTAGTAACAAAGTTGGTATTGACACCATTTTAATTAATGGACTCTTTAAAGCGATAGAGGAAAAGGATAAATTAAAAGCAGACTATTTTGTTTTTCAGATTGAAAAACGAGAATTGCCAGAATCTCAAGCTTATCTTAAAATCATTTATATGATTGCTAAAGGGTATTATGATACTATTTTTAATGTAAAAAATAAGGGTCTTGAAAAAATCCAGAGAGGCATTGCAATCTTACAAGATTTAGAATATGTAGATGGTGCAAGATATTATGAAAACTATTTTGCAAATCAGCTCTCAAATGAAGATTTGTAATATATTCTCATTACATCGATTGACGAAAAATAAATAGGCTTGTAGGTGGATTGATAATTAGTAGTTTCTAGGCTCTAGAGTTTCTATTTGCAGAAAAAATATATTACAAAAAAGTGGGGAGTCCCGCTTTTTTTGTTAGACTGGTTTCAATGAAATACTCTTTGAAATGTGAGAAAGGCCTGTTATGAAACTGTTCTTAAACCACCATTTATTTAGGATACTTACCTTATCAAGGTTTTTGAGCTCAAGTGGAGCTTATATTTATAATCTGGTATTTATCGTTTATGCTGCGAGTCTACCCTTTAAAAATATAGCAGTATTTATGGCTAACATGATTACGATTTTACCTTTCCTATTTACTTTTTATGTTGGGATTAAGGCTGATCATACTCGGAATAAAGCAGGGACAATTATCTGGGTTGGTTGTGTGCAAAGTCTACTATTTCTTTTGATTGCTAGTGTGATTCATGACCAGAACTTCGTAACGTTTGCTTTTATCTGTATGGTTAATATCTGTTCGGATATTTTATCAGATTATACAGCAGGCCTTCGTATGCCGATTATCCAGCATAATATTTCGGAAGATAAGCTCTATGAAGCTTATTCCTTTACTCAGTTTGTTTCCTATTTATCAAATCTAGGAGGTCAAGCCTTAGGAGTGTGGTTACTCACAACAAGCCACCAAAATTTTTCTTTTGTTGCAATTGTGAATGCTGGCTTCTTTTTACTATCTTCTCTTATTTTGTTCAAAAATAGAAGAGAATTGACGTATTTGTCTGTAACGGTAGAGAATGAGTCGATTAGTTTACTTCAACAAGTTAAGGCAATCTATGCGGACATGGATGATATCTTTAGGCAGAGAGAAAGTAAATCATTGCTTAAAATAATCCTTGTCATTTTGGTAATGAATACTTTGGGAGGAGCTGTTGGAGGTATTTATCACTTTTACTTATTAGACCATACTATCTATCATCTCAGTTATGCTCAAGCCCTATTTTTAATTGAATGTGTTAGCTTGGGAGGAGCTATTCTTGGTAGCTTAACTCCCCATGATTATTTTGGGAAATGGTCTTTTTCAAGCTTGTTATCACTCAATGCAATTCTGTTTGTCTTGCTTGCTACTGCTAATATTTTAGATTTTTCTCCTCTAGTAGGTATTGCCTGCTTAGCCTTTGTCATGTATTTGATGTCGAAATCAATGCCTAAATTAGATGCTCTGTTATTGTCTAATTTGAGTGCGGATGTATTAGCTAGAAGTAATAATCTCTTGAGTATGATTTTTTCCCTAACATTACCCTTGGGGATATCTGTATTTTCCTTCTTAGCTTTACAAGATATCAGGCTTTGTTGGTGGGTGTTTTTGGTAGTGAGTGTGATAGGGTTGATTTTATCACTAGAAAAAAGAAGTTTTTCGGGTAAAAAATTTTAACCTAGGAAAATCAGGCTTACTAGAAGGTCTTCCAGATTTGATCCGTGTGACGACTGTGACCTTGATTTCCCTTGTTGGGGAAACAGCCATGGCCGGTGCGGTTGGAGCTGGTGGTATCGGTAACGTGGCCATCGCTTATGGATTTAACCGCTACAATCATGATGTGACTATCTTGGCAACCATCATTATCATTTTGATTATCTTTGCAATCCAATTCTTGGGAGATTTCTTGACCAAGAAATTGAGCCATAAATAAAAAAGAGCCGTGTGGCTCTTTTTTAGTAATCAGATTTTCTGTGCCAATTTTTTACTCAATGCTTGTCCAATCAAGGCACCCACTAGGGCTCCGATGACAATACTTGCGATAAATAGAAGGATGGTTCCAGGGTTTGGCGCAACCATGATACGGTCGATATATTCTTGGGATTTTCCTCTTGCTAGGAGGGTAGCCATATAGGCTTTGGGTGCAATCCACATGATTAGAATTGGTCCTGATGTGCTAAAGGCAAAGAGTATGAAAGAAAGGAAATTCTTAGTTTGGTCCTTGTATTTTCCGAGGTTAGCTACTGCATCTGCTAGCAGGCCACAGATAATTCCAGGAAGGAAGGCACCGGCACCGTGTTTAGTTCCCAAGAAAAAGAGGGCGATGACAAGGCCGATAGTGGTAATGGCTCCAAAGCGCGGAACTTTTGCGACTAGGATCATATAGACGCTACCGCCGACAAGGGCAGTAAAGGCAGGCGCATAAAACATGTTTCCAGCTTGGTCAAAGAAATTGCCCAAAAGGACACCAATCCCCATGGAGAGGAAGTAAAGAACTGCAAAAAGCAGTGTAGTTAAGATAGATTTCTTCATGAATTGTCTCCTGATAATTTTTTCACAATTCTCATTTTACCATGGTTTGGTGGGATTGTAAATGGATAGTCTATGTTTTTGAAAACGCTTGAAATATGATATAATAGTTTCATAGTTATTTTTAGGAGGATATCATGGGGAGATTTTTAGACTTTGTCTTTAATCGTTTCTTTTTAGGGATGATTGCGACAGCCTTCTTTTGGCTATTAACTTTAGCAGGAGGGATTATCCTTGGTCTAGCGCCGGCTAGTGCCACCTTGATGAGCCTATATGCAGAACATGGTTATAGCTTTCGGGAATACAGTTTGAAGGAGGCGTGGTCTCTTTATAAGCAAAATTTCGTCTCAAGCAACCTGATTTTCTATAGCTTTTTAGGAGTGGATTTGGTTTTGGTCTATGGCCTGTATCTCTTGGTGCAATTGCCTCATCAGACTATTATTCATTTGATTGCGACCTTTTTGAATGTCCTAGTAGTTGCCCTGATCTTTTTGGCTTATACAGTATCTTTGAAATTACAAGTTTATTTTGACTTGTCCTATCGAAATAGTCTCAAACTATCCTTGATTGGCATCTTTATGAGTCTAGCAGCTGTGGCTAAGGTTCTTCTTGGAACTGTGCTACTTGTGGCAATTGGTTACTATATGCCTGCTCTTCTCTTCTTTGTAGGAATTGGGATGTGGCATTTCTTTATCAGTGATATGTTGGAACCGGTCTATGAAAGTATCCATGAAAAATTGGCGACAAAATAGAATGAAGCAGTTTTGGCTACATACGCTTCTGCGAACCTACAGTTCAGTTATGATCATTATTATTGCAAGTTTTGCAATCTTACTCTCATACGCTGATTGGGATTCACGGGAAAAGGAAGCTCAAAGAGTGGCCCAGCGTGTAACCACTCGAACAGTCGATGAGGTGGAGTATTATTATCGGGAGTCAGCCCAACTGGCGCAAGATTTAGTAGCCAATCAAGACCGTATACAAGGGGTTTATAAGTACTTTAGTCTATCAACATCTGAGTATTTTTATTGGCTGTTGGAGCATCAAGCGGCTTCTTCAATTTCTATTTCGCTGTATGAAAATATCGATGATCTTTATGTACAAAATGACTATATAACGGGTGTTGCAATCGTCTTACAGGATTTCAAAGATGTTTACGTGTCAACAAGGGATAAAAGAAGTGGGCATGTCTTGCCTGCTGAGGCTTTTAAACCGGAGGCCAATAGCTTTGGGATACCTGTTCTAGACCCGGCAACGGATCAATCTATAGGAGTGATATACATCTCCTTGGATCCAGAAGTTTTATATCATGCCATTGACAATACTCGAGGTCATATCCCGATGGCTGTGACTGTGACATCGCCTTTTGATACGGAGATTTTTCATATTGGTGAGAGGGTCAATAGGGAGCATGAGAACTGGTTTGTTGGTATGACTTCTCATGGATATCAGGTTCAGGTGGCAGTTCCTAAAAACTTTGTATTACAAGGAACAGTTGCCAGCTCTGCTTTGATTGTGGGCTTGAGTCTTCTCTTTATTGTCATTCTCTATCTGACTTTGAGGCAGACCTTTGCCAATTATCAAAAGCAGGTAGTGGATTTGGTGGATTCCATCCATGCTATTGCCCAAGGACAAGAAGGTCTTCGCATTGATACGCTTGAAAAGGATCAGGAATTGCTCCTAATCGCGGAGACGACCAATGATATGTTGGATCGATTAGAAAAGAATATACATGATATTTATCAGTTAGAGCTTAGTCAAAAAGATGCCAATATGCGGGCCTTGCAGGCGCAAATCAACCCTCACTTCATGTACAATACTCTGGAGTTCTTGCGCATGTATGCAGTTATGCAAAGTCAAGATGAGTTGGCAGATATCATTTATGAGTTCAGTAGCCTGTTGCGTAACAATATTTCCGACGAAAGAGAAACACTCCTCAAACAGGAATTAGAATTTTGCCGTAAATACAGCTATCTCTGCATGGTTCGCTATCCCAAGTCCATTGCCTATGGTTTCAAGATAGATCCAGAGTTAGAGAATATGAAGATTCCCAAGTTTACCTTGCAACCGCTAGTAGAAAATTATTTCGCGCATGGTGTTGACCACAGACGGACAGATAATGTGATTAGCATCAAGGCGCTTAAACAGGCTGGTTTTGTAGAAATTTTGGTGGTAGATAATGGCCGTGGAATGTCGACTGAAAAGCTGGTCGATATCCGAGAAAAGTTAAGGCAGAGACATTTTGAACACCAAGCCAGTTATAGTGAACAAAAGCAGTCTATCGGGATTGTCAATGTCCATGAGCGTTTTGTGCTCTATTTTGGGGATCGCTATGCCATTACTATAGAGTCTGCAGAACAAGCAGGTGTTCAGTATCGTATTACAATTCAAGATGAGTAGAAAGGGAGAAAATGTATAAAGTATTATTAGTAGATGATGAGTACATGGTGGCAGAAGGTCTGAAGCGTTTGATTCCCTTTGATAAGTGGGATATGGAGGTCGTCGCAACAGCCAGTCATGCCGATGAAGCCCTAGAATATGTGCAGGAAAATCCAGTAGATGTGATCATTTCCGATGTCAATATGCCCGACAAAACAGGGCTTGATATGATTCGGGAGATGAAAGAAATCTTACCAGATGCTGCCTATATCCTGCTCTCAGGTTATCAGGAGTTTGATTATGTAAAAAGAGCAATGAACCTTAGTGTGGTGGACTATCTGGTCAAACCTGTTGATAAGGTAGAGCTGGGAAATCTGCTGGAAAAGATTGCAGATCAGCTTGGCGAGAGAGGAAAGAAAAGTCAGACCCTCAGTCAAGATTTAGATGAGGCTGGATTTGTTAGTTATTTAGGGGATAAGGAGAATTGGTGGATAGGCCTATCCAAGGAAAAACAAGGTTCCTTCACCATTCCCTACTATGTCTTGGGTCAAGACTGGCAGATTTTCATTTCTGACCAACCCCTAGATGGTTTAGTCGTTACACCCTTTGAAGCCCCTTATCAAGAACACTTTGAACGCTGGAAGCTGAATGCTGAGAAAGCCCTCTTTTACGGTTCTGTAAATCTAAAACAGTCTGAGAGTCTCTTTGCCTATTACGAACCGATTTATAGGGTTATCATTCAGGGAAATCTCAATCAAATCGTAGAAGAGTTAAATCTCTTGGAGAAGGTGGTTCTTGAAAATACACCGCGTGTTCCGATTACCAAACAGCTTTTTATCCAGTTTGTTATGGATGTCTTTCATTTATTTGAACATCTCAAGGCTGATGATTTGACGGATATTGTCAAAACGATTCATGCTATTCAAACCTTCGATGAATTGGTTCCTTATATCAAGGAAACTCTGACTCGATTCTTTGGACAATATCGGATGAATGAAAATGTGGTTAGTGTGCTAGAAGTCATTGGGCGTGATTATCAGAAAGAACTTTCTCTCAAGGATATCAGTAAGGATCTCTTTATCAATCCTGTTTATCTGGGACAGTTGATTAAGCGTGAAACCAATTCGACCTTCGCAGAGTTACTAAATAAACAACGCATTAAGGCTGCCCAGCAGCTCTTGCTTTCAACTAGTGACAGTATTGAAGATATTTGTTATGCTGTTGGTTACAGTAATGTTGGATATTTCTATAAAGTGTTCCGAAAATTGTGCGGAAAATCGCCAAAAGCCTACCGAAAACAGGTGGAAACCACACTATAATATTTGTATCCCTTTACAAAAAGTGCTATAATATCGATAATAATATCAGGAGGTTCTATTATGAAAAAGAAACCAATCTATCTATGGGTATTACTGATTTTTTCAGCCTTACTCTCAGCAATGTCACTATTTGGAATCATATCTCCAGTACCTACTGCGGAGGGTATGAACAATCTAGAAACATCAGCATCAGGTGTTAATGCTACTTATGCTAAGGAGCTCGTTGCTTACACCATTAAGGTATCGGAGCATGGTCATTCTATCTTCAACATTCTCTTGGTTGTTTTATCTGTTATTCTGGTGGTTGTGTCTTTGGTTTTCCTTGTTCGTAAAAACATCCAATTGGCTAACTACACTTATCTTGCTTATGTCTTCGTTGCCATCGTTGGTTCTATCTACAACTTTATCGGCGTTCAGGATGCGGTTTTACTTTTTACAGACCCTAACATCCGTATGGGAGCGGAGCTTGGTGCCAAAGGTTCTGCTATTTTTGGGATCGTACTCAATGTTATCTTCCTAGCAATTGTCTTCTATAAAATGTGGCGTCAGCAAAAAGAATTGACAGAAACTCAAGAAGAGGAAGAACTTGCCTAAGAGTTGACAAAGCATAACTATCAAGATACAATCTTGGTAGTTATTTTTTATGATTTAAAAAAAGGAGGAGAACATGAAAAAAGTTTCCTTGGTCTACATCAGTCTGAGCGGAAATACGGAGAGTTTTGTGACGCGCTTGAAAGACTATCTCTTGTCCCAGTACGAGGGAATTGAGGTTCAAAAGATTCATATCAAGGATTTGGTCAAAGAAGGCCAAGATTTCTATGAAATGGACCATCCCTATGTTGCTTTTTTGCCGACTTACCTAGAAGGTGGGAATGGCGTGGATAACGGAGATGTCGAGATTTTGACGACACCAGTGGGAGATTTTATCGCCTATGGTGACAATGCTAGTAAGTGTTTTGGTGTGGTTGGTTCAGGAAATCGTAACTTTAATAACCAATACTGCCTGACAGCCAAGCAATATAGTCAACGTTTTGGCTTCCCTGTATTGGCTGATTTTGAAATGCGAGGTATGCTGGGAGATATCAAACGTGTCGCAGCTATTATCGCAGATTTGTATGAATTGGAAAGTTAAGCTGAAACCAATCTTTCAATCATTAGAAGAAAGAACTTATTATATCCCCCTCTATAGCAGAGATGAAAATTACCTACAAAATTTTTAATATAAATGTTATTTGCTATAGTTGGAAGATAAAAATTATGCCCTAAAAAAACCGAGAAGCTTTCTTCTCGGTTTTTGATTATTTCAATTGATCTGTAATGTCTTTTGATAGCAACATTCCTAGATGATAAGTTTTATTGATGTAAGCAATGACATCATTGATGTTTTCAGTCGTGTGAATTTTCTCTTTGATGTCAGACCTAAATGTTTCATCCTTTAAAAGTTGTTCTTGGTAGAGTTTTTGCAGTCTCTCCTTCTCGTACTTATTAAGCAGAAAAAGGAAAACCAAGCTAATCACAACGAGGATATAAGCATATTGGCTCATAGGATATCTCCCTGTATGATAAAGAAGTAGTAGTGAGTAGATTGAATTAGTGAGGCGCCTAACCAAATCACCATAGTTACGACGTCATGGCTCCTAAATCGATTATATTTAGGGGCTATGACTAGTGAAGCAGTTAGCTAGTCCGCATATAAGCGGCTAGCGTTTAACAATTAGGAACTTTAGTTCCAATAAATTTAAGATTACGACGTTTTAGGACATAAATCGATCATATTTATGTCTTAAAACTAGTGAAGCACCTAGCCAAATACCTGATAGGATTTGGCATTCGTTACTTAGACTACTTTACAATAAAGTGATTAAAAGATTACGACATGAGCCTAACCAAATCGATATTATTTGGTTAGGTGAATTAGTGAAGCAGTTAGCTAGTCCGCATATAAGCGTCTAGCAATTAGGAGCTTTAGTTCCAATAACTTTAAGGTTACGACGTTTTAGGACATAAATCGATCATATTTATGTCCTAAAACTAGTGAAGCGCCTAGCCAAAGTCCGAATAGGATTTGGCGTTAGTTACTTAGATTGCTCCGCAATCAAGTAACTTTGGCGATTTACATCTTCTCTGGCGCTTCTACTCCAAGCAAGCGAAGGGCTTCTTTGAGAACGACTGCTGTTGCATAGCTAAGGGCTAGACGGCTGTCGCGTTCTGAGCTTTCATCCAAGATGCGCGTATGTGCATAGTATTTGTTAAAGGCTTGAGCCAGGCTAATTGCAAATTTAGCAATGATAGAAGGCTCAAAGTTATCCGCAGCACGGTTGATAATACGTGGGAAGTCTTGGATGAGTTTGATGATTTCCCAGCTTTCAGCATCATTCAAGCTATAGTTGCCAGTTGTTTCTGGTTTGAAGTCTGCTTTGCGCAAGATAGATTGGATACGAGCGTAAGCGTATTGAACGTAAGGTCCAGTTTCACCCTCGAAGGATACCATAGCCTCTAAGTCGAAGTCGTATCCATTTGTACGGTCGGTCTTGAGGTCATAGAATTTAATGGCTCCAACTCCAACAGCATGTGCTACTTGGTTTTTATTTTCAAGTTCAGGATTTTTAGCTTCGATTTGGGCCTTAGCGCGACTAACAGCCTCTGCAACTGTAGGCTCTAGCAAGATAACATTTCCTTTACGAGTAGAAAGTTTTTTCCCTTCTTTTGTAACCAAACCAAAAGGAACGTGAGTGATGTCGTCACTCCAGTCGTAGCCCATCTCTTGTAAGACAGCCTTGAGTTGTTTAAAGTGGGCGGATTGCTCTTGACCAACGACGTAGATAGATTTGGCGAATTGGTATTCGTTTTTACGGTAAAGGGCTGCAGCCAAGTCACGTGTGATATAGAGAGTTGCACCATCAGATTTCTTGATAAGGGCTGGATGTTCAATTCCATATTTCTCAAGATTCACAACTTGGGCACCTTCTGATTCAACAAGTAGTCCTTTTTCAGAAAGAATGTCTACAACTGCATCCATCTTATCGTTGTAGAAGGCTTCTCCGTTGTAGCTGTCAAATTCAACCTTCAGTTCATTGTAAAGGCGGTTAAATTCCACTAAACTTTCATCACGGAACCATTGCCAAAGAGCGAGAGCTTCCTCGTCTCCATTTTCAAGTTTACGGAACCATTCGCGTGCTTCTTCATCCAAGCTAGGGTCATTTTCAGCTTCAGCGTTGATACGGACATAGAGTTTAAGAAGTTCATCAATTGGATGAGCCTTTACAGCTTCCTCGTCACCCCATTTTTTATAGGCAACAATCAACATCCCAAACTGTTTACCCCAGTCTCCCAAATGGTTGACTTTGACCGTTTGATAACCGATTTTTTGGAAAATATGTGATAAGCTATCTCCGATAACAGTCGAGCGTAGGTGACCAATAGAAAATGGTTTAGCGATATTGGGACTAGACATGTCGATAACAACATTTTCTTGTTTGCCAATAGTTTGGTCAGCATAGTGTTCTTTTTGAGTGATAACAGTTTGCAATACTTGAGCAGAAATGGCATTTTTATCAAGGAAAAAGTTGACGTAAGGTCCTGTTGCAACAACTTTTTCAAAGGCTTGGCTGTTAATTTTTTCAGCCAGTTCAGCCGCAATCATTTGAGGTGCTTTACGTTCGACTTTTGCAAGAGAAAAAGCAGGGAAAGCGATGTCTCCCATTTCTGAGTTTTTAGGGGTTTCCAGTAAATTTAAAATAGCCTCTTGGTCTAGGCTATCAATGACGCTAGCCAACTCGCTAGCAATCAATTCTTTTGTATTCATTAAGAGCTCCTTTTTGGACTTTTCTACTATTTTATCACAATTTTAAAGAAAGAAGAAAAAATTTTTGAAATCTCCTATTTTTTTGGTATAATATAGTTATAAAATTAGTTATAAATATGCATATAAGAGGATTTTATGAGAAAAAGAGATCGTCATCAGTTAATAAAAAAAATGATTACTGAGGAGAAATTAAGTACACAAAAAGAAATTCAAGATCGGTTGGAGGCGCACAATGTTTTTGTAACGCAGACAACCCTGTCTCGTGATTTGCGCGAAATCGGCTTGACCAAGGTCAAGAAAAATGATATGGTGTATTATGTACTAGCAAATGAGACAGAAAAGATTGATTTGGTTGAGTTTTTGTCTCATCATTTAGAAGGTGTTGCAAGAGCAGAGTTTACCTTGGTGCTTCATACCAAATTGGGAGAAGCCTCTGTTTTGGCAAATATTGTAGATGCAAACAAGGATGAATGGATTTTAGGAACAGTTGCTGGTGCCAATACCTTATTGGTCATTTGTCGAGATCAGCACGTTGCCAAACTCATGGAAGATCGTTTGCTAGATTTGATGAAAGATAAGTAAGGTCTTGGGAGTTGCTCTCAAGACTTATTTTTGACAAGGAGAGACGGAAAATGGCGACAGAAAAGCTATCACCCGGCATGCAACAGTATGTGGATATTAAAAAGCAATATCCAGATGCTTTTTTGCTCTTTCGGATGGGTGATTTTTATGAATTGTTTTATGAGGATGCGGTCAATGCTGCGCAGATTCTGGAAATTTCCTTAACGAGTCGCAACAAGAATGCGGATAACCCGATTCCTATGGCGGGGGTTCCTTATCATTCTGCCCAACAGTACATCGATGTCTTGATTGAGCAGGGCTATAAGGTAGCCATTGCTGAACAGATGGAAGATCCTAAACAAGCAGTTGGGGTTGTAAAACGAGAGGTTGTTCAGGTTATTACGCCAGGGACAGTAGTCGATAGCAGTAAGCCGGATAGTCAGAATAATTTTTTGGTTGCCATAGACCGCGAAGGCAATCAATTCGGCCTAGCTTATATGGACCTGGTGACGGGTGACTTTTATGTGACAGGTCTTTTGGATTTTACGCTTGTTTGTGGGGAAATCCGCAATCTCAAGGCTCGAGAAGTGGTGCTGGGTTATGACTTGTCTGAGGAAGAGGAACAAATTCTCAGTCGTCAGATGAATCTGGTGCTTTCCTATGAAAAAGAAGGCTTTGAGGACCTTCATTTACTGGATTCACGATTGGCAACTGTGGAGCAAGCGGCCTCTAGTAAGCTCCTCCAGTATGTCCATCGAACCCAGATGAGGGAATTGAACCACCTCAAGCCTGTTATCCGCTATGAAATCAAAGATTACTTGCAGATGGATTATGCGACCAAGGCTAGTCTGGATCTGGTTGAGAATGCTCGGTCAGGCAAGAAGCAAGGCAGTCTTTTCTGGCTTTTGGATGAAACCAAAACAGCTATGGGTATGCGGCTCTTGCGTTCTTGGATTCATCGTCCTTTGATTGATAAGGAACGAATCGTCCAACGCCAAGAAGTGGTGCAGGTCTTTCTCGACCATTTCTTTGAGCGTAGTGATTTGACAGACAGTCTCAAGGGAGTTTATGATATCGAACGCTTGGCTAGTCGGGTTTCTTTTGGCAAAACCAATCCCAAGGATCTCTTGCAGTTGGCGACCACCTTGTCCAGTGTGCCACGGATTCGTGCGATTTTAGAAGGGATGGAGCAACCTGCTCTGGCTTATCTTATCGAACAATTAGATGGAATCCCTGAGTTGGAGAGTTTGATTAGCGCAGCGATTGCTCCTGAAGCTCCTCATGTGATTACGGAAGGTGGCATTATCCGCACTGGATTTGATGAAACCTTAGACAAGTACCGTCGTGTGCTCAGAGAAGGGACTGGTTGGATTGCTGAGATTGAGGCTAAGGAACGCGAAAACTCTGGTATCAGCACGCTTAAGATTGACTACAATAAAAAGGATGGCTACTATTTCCATGTAACCAATTCACAACTGGGAAATGTGCCAGCTCACTTTTTCCGCAAGGCAACGCTGAAAAACTCGGAACGTTTTGGAACTGAGGAATTAGCGCGTATCGAGGGAGATATGCTGGAGGCGCGTGAGAAGTCAGCCAACCTAGAGTATGAAATCTTTATGCGTATCCGTGAGGAAGTCAGCAAGTACATTCAGCGTTTGCAGGCTCTAGCTCAAGGGATTGCGACAGTTGATGTCTTACAAAGCTTGGCAGTTGTAGCTGAAACCCAGCATTTGATTCGACCAGAGTTCGGAGACGATTCGCAGATCGATATCCAGAAAGGGCGCCATGCTGTCGTTGAAAAGGTTATGGGGGCTCAGACCTATATTCCAAATACGATTCAGATGGCAGAAGATAGCAGTATTCAACTGATTACAGGGCCAAACATGAGTGGGAAGTCAACCTACATGCGTCAGTTAGCCATGACGGCGGTGATGGCCCAGCTGGGTTCTTATGTGCCAGCAGAAAGCGCCCATTTGCCGATTTTTGATGCGATTTTTACCCGTATCGGAGCAGCCGATGATTTGGTTTCAGGTCAGTCAACCTTTATGGTGGAGATGATGGAGGCCAACAATGCCATTTCGCATGCGACTAAGAATTCTTTGATTCTCTTTGATGAGTTAGGTCGGGGAACTGCTACTTATGACGGGATGGCTATTGCACAGTCCATTATTGAATACATCCATGAGCATATCGGAGCCAAGACTCTCTTTGCGACCCACTACCATGAGTTGACCAGTCTAGAGTCTAGCTTGGAACACTTGGTCAATGTCCACGTGGCAACCTTGGAGCAGGATGGGCAGGTTACCTTCCTTCACAAGATTGAACCAGGTCCAGCTGATAAGTCCTATGGTATCCATGTTGCCAAGATTGCTGGTTTGCCAGCAGACCTTTTAACAAGGGCGGATAAGATTTTGACCCAACTGGAGAGTCAGGGGACAGAAAGTCCTGCTCCAATGAGGCAAACAAGTGCTGTCACTGAACAGATTTCACTCTTTGATACGGCAGAAGAGCATCCTGTCCTAGCAGAATTGTCTAAACTGGATGTTTACAATATGACACCTATGCAGGCTATGAATGTCTTGGTTGAGTTAAAACAAAAACTATAAAAATAATCCCACTCATGCATTTGTGAGTGGGATTATTGCTATTACTTTCTATGCTCCAAGAGTTGATTGATGTGGTCTACTTTTCTAGCTTCTCTTTTATAGGAAATGGTCCAAATGATGAGATAGACAATCGCAAACTCGATAATGAGCTGGAGATAGAAGATCCAGTGGAAGGGAAACCAACCAGCCAGAGTTGCTAGTGGGACAAAGCCAGCCAGCATAAGGAAGAAATGAGTCAGAGTGGCACGGAGCATGCTCCAGTCACGGCTGAATAATCGCTTGCCAAAGTTGAATAGAATACCAATGGCTGCCCAGATCAGTGTACAGTAGAGCAAGACCAAGGCACCGTGAACCTGATGTTGAAGCATGACTTGTCCGACTAGAGATTCAGGGCTAAGTGGGGCATAAGTACTCGGTGCATAAATGAGTGAAAAGATGATAGAGAGGATGAGGCCGATGAGGACACCAGCAGCTGCGTCGTGAAAGATTTGTTTTTTCATAGTTCTAATTTCTCCTTGATGGTTTTTAGGTAACGGCGTGAAGAGTAGGTGAAGCTTTCATTCTTCAAGAAAATTTCAACTAGACCGTTGGGGGTGAGCTTGAGGTGAGAGATGGAGTCGATATTGATGATTTCTGACTGGGAAATTTGGATAAAATTGCTTGGCAAGAGTTCAAGAACCTGATAGAGCCGTAAATCAACGCTGTATGTCTGAGATGCAGTTTCTGCTAGAACCTTTCGATTTTCTATATAGAAGCGCTGAATCTTGCCAATTTCAACTAGATAGACCTGATCTTCGATTTTCCCTTTGATTTTTTCTTTTTGATCCAGATTTTCTGCGAACTCGATGACTTTTTGGACTTTTTCGGTCTCTTGAGGTGCTTGGACAATCAGTTTTTCCTCCTCGTAAGACTCGCTAATCTGTAGTTCTACTTTCATAAATTTCTCTCCTTTTCAGTTATACAAGGTTGTGATCACTTCCTGTATATCTTTATTAAACACTATTTTATAGCCTATGGCAAGGGACTTTGTCTATGTGGGAGGATTTGGCTTCTATATGGTGGAGCTTTTCTGTCCTGTCTGAAATATGGTATAATAGCACTATCAATTTCTAGGAAAACAGATACAGAAAGGGGCTGAAAGATGTCTCATATTATTGAATTACCAGAGGTGCTGGCAAACCAGATTGCGGCTGGAGAGGTTATCGAGCGTCCAGCTAGCGTTGTTAAGGAGCTGGTAGAAAATGCCATTGACGCGGGTTCTAGTCAGATTATCATTGAGATTGAGGAAGCTGGTCTCAAGAAGATTCAAATCACAGATAATGGTCATGGAATTGCCCACGATGAGGTGGAGTTAGCCCTTCGTCGTCATGCGACCAGTAAGATAAAAAATCAAGCGGATCTTTTTCGGATTCGTACTTTGGGTTTTCGTGGTGAAGCCCTGCCCTCTATCGCATCCGTCAGCGTTTTAACTCTTTTGACAGCAGTTGAGGGCGCAAGTCACGGGACCAAGCTGGTCGCGCGTGGGGGAGAAGTAGAGGAAATCATCCCAGCGACCAGTCCTGTGGGAACCAAGGTTTGTGTGGAGGACCTTTTTTTCAACACGCCTGCCCGCCTCAAGTATATGAAGAGCCAGCAAGCAGAGTTGTCTCATATCATTGATATTGTCAACCGTCTGGGTTTGGCCCATCCTGAGATTTCTTTTAGTTTGATTAGTGATGGTAAGGAAATGACACGAACAGCGGGAACAGGTCAATTGCGCCAAGCTATCGCAGGGATTTACGGTTTGGTGAGTGCCAAGAAGATGATTGAAATTGAGAATTCTGACCTTGATTTCGAAATTTCTGGCTTTGTATCCTTGCCTGAGTTAACTAGAGCCAATCGTAATTATATCAGTCTCTTCATCAATGGCCGTTATATCAAGAACTTCCTACTCAATCGTGCTATTTTGGATGGTTACGGAAGCAAGCTCATGGTAGGCCGTTTTCCGCTGGCTGTCATTCACATCCATATCGATCCTTATCTAGCGGATGTCAATGTGCATCCAACCAAGCAAGAGGTGCGGATTTCCAAGGAAAAAGAACTGATGACCCTGGTTTCAGAAGCAATTGCAAATAGTCTCAAGGAACAAACCTTGATTCCAGATGCCTTGGAAAATCTTGCCAAATCGACTGTGCGCAATCGTGAGAAGGTGGAGCAGACCATTCTCCCGCTTAAAGAAAATACCCTCTACTATGAGAAAAGTGAGCCGACAAGACCTAGTCAAGCTGAGGTGGCTGATTATCAGGTTGAATTAACTGATGAAGGACAGGATTTAACCCTGTTTGCCAAAGAAACCTTGGACCAATTGACTAAGCCAGCAAAATTGCATTTTGCAGAGAGAAAACCTGCTAACTATGACCAATTAGACCATCCAGAGTTAGATCTAGCTAGCCTCGATAAGGCTTATGATAAGCTAGAGCGAGAAGAATCTTCAAGTTTCCCAGAGTTGGAATTTTTCGGGCAAATGCACGGGACTTATCTCTTTGCCCAAGGACGAGATGGGCTCTACATCATAGACCAACATGCAGCTCAGGAACGGGTCAAGTATGAGGAATATCGTGAAAGCATTGGCAATGTTGACCAGAGCCAGCAGCAACTCCTAGTGCCCTATATCTTTGAATTTCCAGCGGATGATGCCCTTCGTCTCAAGGAAAGAATGCCTCTTTTAGAGGAAGTTGGGGTCTTTCTAGCAGAGTACGGGGAAAATCAATTCATCCTACGTGAACATCCTATTTGGATGGCAGAGGAGGAAATCGAGTCAGGCATCTATGAAATGTGCGACATGCTCCTCTTGACCAAGGAGGTTTCTATCAAGAAATACCGTGCAGAGTTGGCTATTATGATGTCCTGCAAACGGTCTATCAAGGCCAACCATCGTATTGACGATCATTCGGCTAGACAGCTTCTTTATCAACTTTCTAAATGTGACAATCCCTATAACTGTCCTCACGGACGTCCTGTTTTGGTGCATTTTACCAAGTCAGATATGGAAAAGATGTTCCGACGCATTCAGGAAAATCATACCAGTCTTCGTGAGTTGGGGAAATATTAAACGAATACGCTTTGAAAATCTCTTCAAACTAGGTCAGCTCTATCTGCAATATCAAAGCTGTGCTTTGAGAAACCTGCGGCTAGCTTTCTAGTTTGCTTTTGATTTTCATTGAGCACAAAAGGAAAACTATGTACGAATATTTAAAAGGAATCATTACTAAAATCACTGCTAAATACATTGTTCTTGAAGTCAACGGTATCGGTTATATCCTGCATGTGGCCAATCCCTATGCCTACTCAGGACAAGTCAACCAAGAAGCTCAGATTTATGTGCATCAGGTCGTGCGTGAGGATGCTCAGCTGCTTTATGGATTTCGCTCAGAAGATGAGAAGAAGCTCTTTCTCAGTCTGATTTCGGTCTCTGGGATTGGTCCGGTGTCAGCTCTTGCTATTATCGCTGCCGATGACAATGCTGGTTTGGTTCAAGCCATCGAAACCAAGAACATCACCTACTTGACCAAGTTCCCTAAAATTGGCAAGAAAACAGCCCAGCAGATGGTGCTGGACTTGGAAGGCAAGGTAGTAGTTGCTGGAGATGACCTTCCTGCTAAGGTGGCAGTGCAAGCTAGCGCTGAAAACCAAGAATTGGAAGAAGCTATGGAAGCCATGTTGGCACTGGGCTACAAGGCAACTGAGCTTAAGAAAATCAAGAAATTCTTTGAAGGAACGACAGATACAGCTGAGAACTATATCAAGTCAGCCCTTAAAATGTTAGTCAAATAGGAGCAGAGCATGACAAAACGTTGTTCGTGGGTCAAGATGACCAATCCTCTCTATATCGCCTATCATGATGAGGAGTGGGGCCAGCCCCTCCATGATGACCAAGCATTGTTTGAGTTATTGTGCATGGAAACCTATCAGGCAGGCCTGTCTTGGGAAACGGTGCTCAACAAACGCCAAGCTTTCCGAGAAGCATTTCATGGCTATCAAATTCAAGCGGTGGTAGACATGACCGACACCGAGTTGGAGGCCTTGCTGGAGAATTCAGCCATCATTCGGAATAGAGCCAAGATTTTTGCTACACGCGCTAACGCCAAAGCATTTTTACGACTACAGGAAGAATATGGCTCTTTTGATGCCTATCTTTGGTCTTTTGTTGAGGGGAAAACTATCGTGAACGATGTTCCCGATTACCGCCAAGCCCCTGCTAAAACAACTTTGTCTGAAAAATTAGCCAAAGACCTCAAAAAACGAGGTTTCAAGTTCACAGGCCCAGTCGCTGTCTTGTCTTTTCTACAAGCAGCAGGGCTAGTTGATGACCATGAGAATGATTGTGAGTGGAAAAGCGGTCACTAGTGTGTACAGGTAACTAGCATATCTGAGAATATAGAAAAAAGCTGAGAAATTCTTCCCAGCTTTTTATATATACTAGTATATTTGTTAGAGTGAAGTCAGAAAAGTGATTCCACCTAAAATAACACCAGCTGAATTTGGAATGATTAGTATCCAATCCTTCTTAGGTTCCTTTGTCCATCCATAAATAACCCAGATTAAGCAAGATATTGCAGCTGATAAAGGTTGAAATGGTTGAGCTTTATTTCCTTGTAAATTAGCGATAATTTGAGGTATGTAGGCAATAAATACTATAATTCCAATAAAGGCACCAATAGAACCTACGATTCGATTAATTTTTTGTTTTGTCATATACACCTCCTTCAAAAGGATACCATAGAAATTAGCGAAATGCAATAAATTCAGATACAAATTGTAACGAAAACCAATACAAAAGCACAAAAATAGAGAAACTATTTATTTTTTGTTATAGTCAAAGCGAATGATTTGCTCCTTTGCATCTACAGAGGCGTGAACGCCAAAGGGAACAATGGCTCTTGGAGTTGCGTGGCCGACATTCAGATTATAGACAATCGGGATATTGCTGTCAATGATATCCAATAGTGCCTCTTTATAGTCGTCATAGAAAGTTTCATCCATAGGTTTCCCGACCAAGAGTCCGCTGATGACCTCGAATATTCCAGTTTCCTTTAAAGTCTGCAACATCTTTTTGAAATCTTCTGGCTCAGGCTTTTCTTCGCTTGTTTCTAGCAAGAGGATTTTTCCTTCCCAGTCTGACAAGTCAGGGAAAAGTTTGTACTCATGGCAGAGGTTCGTGCTATCTGCGTATCGAGAATTGTCAAAGATATCGTAGAGAGATTCGAGGCAACCACCGAGGATTTCTCCATCGAACTGGGCATTTCCTTGCAACAGCTCAAAACCAGTATTTTCATGACTGACACGAGGTGTTCCTAGAGCCTTGGGACTGAAGTCGGTTCGTTCCTCATACCAAACGTGACTAGGGCGGATTTCTGAGATTCTTCCAGTCTCAATCAATTCTTTAAAGTAGTGAAAGCTATAGGGCAACATCTCCTTGTCCAATTCACAAATGTCTGCTAAAAAGGATTGACCATAAAAAGTTTTAACACCTAGTTTATGCAACATGAGATGGTTCATGGTTGTATCTGAGAAACCAAGAAAAATCTTTTGTTTGATAGCTTTTTCTAGTTGGTCATTTTCAAAAAGGTAGGGCAACAAACGATAGGTATCATCCCCACCGATGGCACATAGGATCATTTCGATGCTATCATCAGAAAAGGCCTGCATCAAATCCTCTGCACGCGCTTCGGGATGGTCCTTGATAAAGTCTAAGCCTTTTAACGAATGGGGCAAAAAGATAGGATTAAGTCCCAGATCCTTGAGACGTTGGACACCCAAGTCCACTTCGTGTTTGACAAAATTCTCTCCGAGAATGCCACTAGACAAACTAACAATACCAATAGTAGAAACCATATCTCATCCTCCTAGAAATAGATTGAGCCTATTTTATCACAAAAGATAAGAGAAAGCTATGTGGGATTTCAGAGGAATACTTTTAAATCAGGAAAGTAGTAAAAAGCAACCGCACCTGCAGTTGCTTTTATCGGCTCTTTGTCAACTGTAGTGGGTTGAAGAAAAGCTAAGATCTAGAAAGGACGGATTTCGTCCTTTCTTTTTTGATATTGAGAGCGATAAAAATCCGTTTTTTGAAGTTTTCAAAGTTCCGAAAACCAAATGCATTTCGTTTGATAAGTTTAATGAGATTATTAGTCGCTTCTAATTTGGCATTAGAATAAGGTAGTTGAAGAGCATTGACAATCTTTTCTTTGTCCTTGAGGAAGGTTTTAAAGACAGTGTGAAAAAGAGGATGAACCTGCTTTAGATTGTCCTCAATAAGTCCGAAGAATTTGTCAGGTTCCTTGTTCTGGAAGTGAAAAAGTAAGAGCTGATAGAGATTGTAGTGGTGTTTCAAGTCTTCTGAATAGCTCAAAAGCTTATCTAGAATCTCTTTGTTGGTTAGATGCATGCGAAAAGTAGGGCGATAGAAACGTTTATCACTCAATTTACGACTATCCTGTTGAATGAGCTTCCAGTAACGCTTGATAGCCTTGTATTCATGGGATTTTCGCTCAAACTGATTCATAATTTGGACACGCACACGACTCATAGCACGGCTGAGATGTTGGGCAATGTGAAAGCGGTCGAGAACGATTTTAGCGTTAGGAAAAAGTTTTCTGGAAATATCGTAGTAGGGGCTAAACATATCCATAGTAATGATTTTCACCTGACAACGAACGGCTCTATCGTAGCGCAGAAAGTGATTTCGGATGATAGCTTGTGTTCTGCCTTCAAGAACAGTGATAATGTTGAGATTATCAAAATCTTGCGCAATGAAACTCATCTTTCCCTTAGTGAAGGCATACTCGTCCCAAGACATAATCTCAGGAAGACGAGAAAAATCATGCTTAAAGTTGAAATCATTGAGCTTTCGAATGACAGTTGAAGTTGAAATGGAAAGCTGATGGGCAATATCGGTCATAGAAGTTTTTTCAATCAGCTTTTGAGCAATTTTTTGGTTGATGATACGAGGGATTTGATGATTTTTCTTTATTAGAGGAGTCTCAGCGACCGCTATTTTCGAGCACTGATAGCACTTAAAACGGCGTTTTCTAAGGAGGATTCTAGTAGGCATACCAGTCGTTTCGAGGTAAGGAATCTTAGACGGTTTTTGAAAATCATATTTCTTCATTTGACTTCCACACTCAGGACAAGATGGAGAGTCGTAGTCCAGTTTAGCGATGATTTCTTTGTGAGTATCCCTATTGATGATATCCATAAATTGGATATTAGGGTCTTTGATATCGAGCAGTTTTGTGATAAAATGTAATTGTTCCATATGATTCTTTCTAATGAGTTGTTTTGTCGCTTTTCATTATAGGTCATATGGGACTTTTTTTCTACACAAAAATAGGCTCCATAATATCTATAGAGGATTTACCCACTACAAATATTATAGAGCCCTTTTATCATTCTCTTAATAGCGTGTTGGTCCTGCACTTGCGCTGCGGATGTTCAAGCGTTTCTTGAGATAGAAGCGAAGGGCGAGGAGGACTGCTCCGATAATAGCTAGTGGCAATGGAGCAAGTACTGGGTTAAGGCTAGCTGGTAGGAAGCTTGTTGCAAAGAAAACAAGCAACCAAAGGAACATAGAAGCTAGGATAACCAGTACAGATTTCCAGAAAGGTGGACGTTGACTGCGGTCCATATCTGGTCCATAGTATTGGTAAACAAAGTAGTACATCAAGTAAAAGGCAAATCCACCAACCAGTCCAACCAATAGGAGGGTAATCAAACCGTAACCGATAGCCTGATCTGCTGAGAAGAAGGTTGTAAGGGCGCTGACGAGGGCAAAGAGACTAGTGATGAAAAGGGCTGAGTCCATAATCATGAGTTTTGGATCATCATTTTCTTTTGGATGCTCTTTTTCATATTGCTCTTTGACAGTGAAACTATGAGCCCAATGAGTCGGTGCGCCATAGAGGGAACGAGCAGTCGTACCCTTGGCTTGCTCTTCAAGGATTTGGGGAATAACTTCCTCAAAAATAGCCTTAATTTCAGCATCTGTTTTCCCATCTTTAATGAATTGTTGGGTAGCGATATGGACAAACTCTTGGTTTTTCTTGGTTAATTTTTGTAGATCAATCTGAGACATAGGAACTCCTCTTAGAACCATTTTTTATGGATGAGATAGAGAGTGAGCGAGACACTCATAGCAAAGGCGATAAAGACGATTAACCAGAAGGCATTTGGCTCGCCGTTTAGGGGGATTTCATTATCCTTAAAGTTCATCCCGTAGGCAGAGAAGACCATGGTTGGGATGGACATGACGATGGTCACAAGGGCCAAGGTTTTCATAATGTTGTTCTGGTTGTTGGAAATGATAGAGGCAAAGGTCTCTGTCATGGAATGAAGGACATTTCCGTAAATGTCTGCCATCTCGATGGCCTGTTGGGTTTCAATCAGGGTATCTTCAAGCAGGTCTTCGTCCTCAAGGTATTTTTTGATATTGCTGGTTGAGCTGGTCAATTTCTTAATCACACGCTCGTTTGTTTTGAGGGAGGCCTTGAAATAGACGATGGTTTTTTCCAATTCCATGAGCTCAATCAATTCTTCATTACGAGTTGATTGATGCAGTTGACTTTCGATTTGCTCACTCTTACGGTCGATTGAACGAAGGGCTGTTAGGTAAAGCTCTGCATTGCGATAGAGAATCTGGAAGATAAAACGCGAACGCATGAAAGTATAAAAATTACGCAATCGACGGTTGATAAAGACATCGAGGACTGGTAGAGGTTCCAAACACGTAGTGATAATGGTTTCCTCGGTGATGATAATACCAAGCGGGATGGTTACGTAGTAGGTGCGGTTATTTCTTTCTTCTGTGACCGGCACGTCTACGATAATCAGGGTGTACTCGTCTTCAATGGTAATACGAGACATTTCTTCCGCATCGAGCGGTGCTCGAAGGTCAGCAATATCGATATCGAAGGCATTAGCGATTTCGAGTGATTCATTTTGAGTCGGATTGACGAGATTGATCCAAGTACCCGGTTCAAGCGTATCGATCTCTTTAAATTCAGTTGTTGTAGAGAGAAAAACTTGTTTCATATCCCTTATCCTTTCTCATTTTTCAGATTTTTTCACACCGTACTATTATACTACAAAATCGGCCTTTTTCAAAATAAATCTAACAAAAATCCTGTTGCTATTGGATTTTTACTTTGTCTTGAAACGTTGATTTTTGAATTTGCTCCCCTTTTTGCTCCCCCTATAGTGCTTTTAGTGCAGTTTCGTAGAATGATACTGCTTTTTTTGCGTTCTCTTTTGAGAGGTGACTATATATATCCATGGTCATTGATAAAGTGGAATGACCTAGGCGGTACTGGAGTTCCTTGTATGGTATTCCAGAGTTAAGCAAGAGACTAGCGTGAGTGTGACGGAATCCGTGAAAGCCAATGTTAGGAACGTCAGCACGCTTAAAATGTGTTTGCAATCTTCTTTTAAGTCTTGAACTGCTAGGATACTCATGAATGAAATCAGAAAATACTACACTTTCACGTTGCCCTATCTTCCAAGCCTCTTTAGTTTGGCGTAGTTTGTACTGCTTCAGCATGCTAACAGTCGCTTGATCTATATCTATATCCCGATAACTAGCTTTAGATTTTGGGCTATTGATTTCTAAATCCCGATTTAGTGTTTTGGTAATATGCACAACGGCATTATCTAAGTCTATATCAGACCAGGAAAGAGCTAAAGCTTCATTGATACGGCAACCAGTAGCCAATAGGAACTTATAGAGTGTTGTCTCATAGTAGTAACGATATCTATCGCTATCTAAATTATCGAGATAACCAAGAAACTTTTTTAGTTCTTGATTTTCAAAGTGTTTTACCTTTTGGCGCTTCGCTTTCTGAGTGTTACGAGGTAAAACAACATCACGCGCAGGATTGGACGGTATAGCTTGCATGGTTACGCCATACTGTAAGATACGTTTGTTTAAAGCGTGTATCTTGTCATAATGTAGAAAAGCCCCTTTTTCCCCTCTATTAGTCTTGTCAGCAAGTTCGTTGATAATTGACTGGATAAGTGGAGTAGTGAGCTTATCGAGCTTGTAAGCCCCAAAAATAGGCAATATATGATTATCAATTAGCTTTCTAACATTGCCTTGAGTGTTTGGCTTAACCGTATTCTTATAACTTTCTAACCAGAGATTGGCTAATTCTTGATAGTTTTTTATGGTGCTAGCCTTTTGTCTAGTGGATCCTGCTTTTTGAAAAGCAATTTTTTCTTGAGTAGCTTTCTGCTTAACTTCCTTTTGTGTCCGCCCTGTTACCTTAGTTTTAACTTTCTTTCCTGTTACTTGGTCAATTCCTAGATATACATTAGCACGATAGACTTTACTACCGTCTTTTTTTATAACTTCAGTTATTTTCATGATGATAAACCTTTCTAAAATACATCAGCAGGCAAGCTATTATTAAAAGGGTTTTATATCATGCTAGGGCTTCACAGATTGCCCTGTATTCGATTGTTTTGTGTAAGGTTATAATTTATATAAGCAAAGACTAAAGTATTGTTACGAGCTTAATTATTTCTTTTTCAAATTATCTAAGTTAAATAATTTAACAGTTAGATCATGAATAACTTCTTTTTGGTCATCTTCTAAAGCTAAGAACTTATATATTGTTTCCATTTCTTTATAATTAAAACTAAGTAAACCCAAGAACTCCATTAAACTACTAGATAAGGCTTCACCATATGTTGTTTTGATTTTCTCTAATGGTAATTCTCCAAACTGTGAAACTACACTGCTAACCTTCCAAGCTTTATCAACTGGGTAATTTTCATGAGTTTTTTTTACTAGTTCTTGAGTATCTCTAAAATCACTATACCCCAGCAGATATCCAACGCTTACCCCGAAGAAGTCAGCTAGTTGCTGGGATTTTTCTGGTTTGATTTGGCTTTCTCCGTTTTCCCATCGTGATAGAGTCTTTTCTGATATACTCATTTCTTTTGCTATTTCCTTTTGAGATAGCTTTTTTTCTTTACGTAGCTTTTTCAATCTATTCATTTATATCAACACCTTTCAAACGTATTATATCATTCTTTTTCTCAAAACGGACAAAAAAAGTCCAATTAAATAAAAAATATCCTTGACAAAGACAAAAAATGTCTGTATAATCAAAATAAATCAGACAAAAAATGTCTGTTAAAATCTCCAGCACAACACTTTTCAATCTATTCTGCTGGAGATAGCTTTTAAAGATAATAGAAGGAGGTAAGACATTTGAAAAATAATATGCGTGTTATTTTAGCAAAGCAACGTAAAAAAACTGCTGATGTTGCAGAGGCTACGGGAATTTCAAAAAGCACATTGACTGCTTTGTACTATGAACGTGCAAAGAATCCAAGTCTTGATACGTTAAAAAAAGTATCTAGTTACTTGGGCGTTACGCTGGATGAATTTCTAGATACGAAAGAATAGAAAGGAGCGAACCTATCGCAATACTACACTACATTTACAGATTTCTTAAGTGGTGCTTTACCACTGGGGATTGAACTACTCGGAAGAAATTTCCGGCCAGAATAGAAAGGAGCTATCAGGAAATTAAGTTCACAGTATTCAGAAATAAAAAAACACGCCATAGCCATAGAAGCGCGTGAGAACAACAAAAAAAGGCTTAGCAATAACCACACCGCAAAGCCTTTCACACTAACACTAAAACGAATTTAACAAAGCAGGCAAGCTAT
The DNA here is from genome assembly GCF_016658865.1 of Streptococcus mitis. Classification (NCBI taxonomy): domain Bacteria; kingdom Bacillati; phylum Bacillota; class Bacilli; order Lactobacillales; family Streptococcaceae; genus Streptococcus; species Streptococcus mitis. The sequence continues at coordinate 1,887,361 of NZ_CP067992.1, read as the reverse complement.
TATTAAAAGGGTTTTAGTAAAGATTTATACCTAGATTATAGCATATCTGGGGCAATTTGACCATACGGAGAGCGCTAACTCTTTAAACTGGTACTTTCTCACGCTTTTAATTTGGCGACCGAGAGCGTGAGGCTACGAGCAAGAAACAATGTATAAGAAACAACCATTAAAAATCCCCACGCTCAAATTTTGGTCGAGGAGAGTGTGAGGAAATCATGTATAGTAAACGACAATTAAAAAGCCATCAGGGCAATTACACAACAAAGAAATAGAGGTAAAAAACATGGATACATTTTTAAAAGATTTTGGAAATGAGTTGCAACTCATTGAGGAAAAGCTGGAAATTTTATCAGAGTGGCATAAGTCTAAGAATCATATTGGAGCAACGGAAATTGCTGAAGATTGTAATTCAGTAATCAGTCAGCTATGGGTAAGGTTTTATAAATTATCTGAAGCGTACAAGAAGCAAGAAGCGAGCCATAAAGAGTTTTTCAATGCGAATGTTGAGAACTTACTTGGAGAATTAAAAAAATATGACGATGAATGTGTAACCAGACACGGTAAAGCCCCTGACTGGTTGCTATTCAATCTATTAGACCAAGTTGTAAAAGAGAATAAATTAAGCAATGGTATCATTCACAAGACCGCTTCAACATGGACATATTTACGGGATTTAGTAATTGATGATTTAGATAAAAGAGGGCTATTAAAATGACACTGGACCTAGACAACATGACACAAGCAGAATTTGATGAACAAATGGCTGAAATCAAGGAGAGGAATCCGAACCTCTTCCAGTTTATTGCTGATTTTGTAGATAGAAAGGTAAGCACCGAAGAGGTGGACGAGTTCCTGAAGATGGAGCGAACTGATCAAGTGGACTATATCAAGAATTACAAAGCGAGGGCATGACATGAATGAATTAGATTTAACCAATACACAGGCGGTAATCTTTATGGTGGTATTGATTGGCTTACTGCTTTATATAAACCACCGAGACCGCAAAAAAAGCGCCCAATTTGAGCGAGAAAGCCAACAGACGATAGAAACACCTATAGAAACACCTAGCGAGGATTTAAACCCTGATTATGGGCGATATATCCAGCTTGCAGGGGTAAGAGTTTACGGAGGCACTGAATGAGTCTATCAGAGAATGACAAACGAGTATTAAGACTAATCAAGGTAGGGGCTGAGAACTCTATAACAGGGGCAGAAATCAGCCTGACAACCAAGCTAACAGAAAGAACCGTGCAAGATATTATCAGCCGACTAATCACGCGCCATAGCGTTCCTATTGTTGGGGTTCGACACGGAACATTTAGAGGATATTTTATCCCTGCTAACAAAGAGGAGTTACTGGACGGAGCAAAAGCATTCTATAACCAAGTACAGGAAGAACAGAAACGCCTAACTGTCCTTTTAAATGCTGATTTAGAGAGCTACAAAGAAACCTTGAAGGAGGTGGGCGGATATGTTTAGCCTAAGCCGAGAAAGTGAGCAAGACCTAGCGCATGGCATTCTGGAGGTAGTGGAAAGATACCTGGAAGCGCGTGATAGACTCAAACCACGACTGACAGGGTTAATCTCAGCCCAGGAAGTCATGGATGAGTTAGATATAAAATATATGACACTCCAAAAATGGGAAAAAGCAGGGCTAAGACGGTATCAGCCGCCCCTAGAAGATACTAGGAAAATCTATTATAGAATTTCTGACTTGATGAAGTTTATGGGGGTGGAGAATGGCTAGCTTTGAAAGATTCCCAGGACAGAGAAGATCCGTTCGGACTACCAACGGCTACACTTGGAAAAATAGACAACTAACTCTTGAGCAACGTAAAGAGTTACAACAATTAAAGAAACTGAAAAAGAAACGATTGAAAAGCCAGAAAGGATAACTAATGACAGAAATAAAAAAACTTGGACAAGTTCCTGCTGAGACAATAGGGCCATCTGCTAGCATTTTGACAGGATTGTTGAGACGCGGGCAAGTATTGGGCATAACGGCACCAAGAAGATCCTTAAAGACTAGTGTAGTTATTTCTCTAGCCCTATCTTTAGCTCAGGGGAGTAATTGGTTAGAGTGGAAGAGCAAAAGAGCTTTCAACGTTTTGTATATCAATACGAATCATAAAGAAAACGACTGTTTTAGTAAGTTCATGCAGATTGCCCAACTTTTAGAAGTTGAGCAAAAAGATCTTGACAATATTTCTATCTTAACTCTTCCAAAGTCAACGGCCTTAGAAGATTTGGCCAAGGTTGTAAAAGATAAAGTACCAAACAATGTTTTTCAAGTGGTTATTATTGATAGTATTGATAATTTAAAATTACCACAGTTTGGGGGCTCCTTAGGGGATTATTTACAACAGATTAACCAACACGTAGGCGGTGGCCTGATCTATACACAAAGTCATAGAGATAGACCGAAAGGGACTACGGAAAGTTCAGACTTTGCGCAGTGGTCAGAGTCTCTAGCTCATTGCGATAGCTTGTTAGAATTTTTCAAGATGGAATTAGATCCCGAATTGTTACGCCTAGAGAGATTAGAAGCTGTCTGGGATTTGGCCAAGAATGTAATGACTACGCACAATAAAAGATATTTTCAGCTAAATGTAACAAATGACTATATCAATTTCAAAAACAAGAGAGCAACAAGCGAGGATTTACGAAACCATATAGAGGTAGCGCTGGAACATTTACCTACTGAACAAACGCGAGAAATTCTACAAAATTTTGATAACATAGATTTGCCATTAAAAACACGAACTTATTGGAGACTTGAAGCGGTCACCTCGGAAGTTGATTATGACGGGGAGAAAAATTTTCTTTTCTACTATCCACAGTTGATAAACGATAAGGAGAAAATATTAGCTTACCACGAACCAGGAATACCATTACCAAAGGATATTAAAGAAAAGGTGTGGGCTAATGAAGAAATTAGAGAAAGAGCGACGAATAAATTAAAATCTATGATAGCAGACTTTGAACAGGTAAATAATAGATTACCAAGAAAATCAGAGCTTTCACGTTTCGCAAAAATTAGTAGACCTAGCTTAGATAAACTAATTGAGGAATCTGATAATAATGTGGTGGTTATAGATGGATTGATACAAGAAAACCCAACTTATTAACAATTCAAAATGTGTAAAGACTTGTAAATTTTACAATGTAAAGACTTGTAAAAAGTTGTAAAAAAAGTGTAAAAATTTTACAAGATTTTACACCTTTACAAACGTAAAATTTACAACTCTTTACAACTCGGTGTAAAAGATGTAAAATAGCGTTTTTTTACATTTGTAAACTAATAAATAATACCTTTAAATCATTGGTTTTATGGGGTTTGTTGGAATATGCAAAGACTTGTAAAGCGTTGTAAAATTTTACAATGTAAACAGGGACAAAATCAGGGACACGACTAGAATAGCCTAGCGTCAATTCTAGTTTGTCCAAGTGTCCGTGAATTGTGGAAGTAAGAACAGGTACAGGAACAGGGGCGATTGAGCTACGCCCCCTGTAACCCTGTCCTTCAACACTTCCACGGTGCGCGGGTGTAACTTGTAAAGAAATGGAGTAGGTAACTAGTGGTAAAGAAGAGATTAAAAAAACGAGTTATCCAGGATAAGCACTTTTTAGCATTCAAGACAATGCCCTACATGGAAAATATTGGAGAAGTTATTAAGTGGACTGGTGATAACGAACCGATGAGGTATATTTTTGATAAAGCAAGAAAATATCTAGTGTTCGATAAGCTAACCTGTACATGGCAAGGTATGAACTTTGGAAATCCATCTAGGGAATTGCTGTCTAAAACTCCACGATTAAGGCATAGCACAAAAAGGATATACGAGAAGATGGAGGAAAGAAAGTTGGATCTTCTTTCACCACAAGATGGAGAATCTGCTTCTTATATTTCTGACTGGGAAACTTTTAAAAACAGTGAGCTTATTCAGACTTTGAAGCATGAAGACCAACTACTAAAACATTTTGTAATTATAGCCATACAACAGGGATATATTATCCACGATGAACGTAAAAAACTTGTGGGGATTGACTATCGGAGTATAAAAAAAGGAGGAAAAACAACATGAAAATTAAACTATTTTATCAGAAATACAAGCAAAGCCTAGAGGATTTTGAAAGCCAGGTAAATGGTTTTATGGCAGGCGTTGAAGTTATTGACGTGAAATATACAGAGGCAACAGTGGGGAATAGTGAGGATATGGATACACTAACCAGTATGATGGTTCTATACAAATAGCATGAGAGGCTAAACATGGAAATACAAGAAGGCTTTATTTATTTCAAAAGTTATGGTATAATAAAACTGTTAGAGGTTCCAAGGTTTGGGAGTATCACGCTTAAAATACAAGACGGCGAGATTGTCTCCAGCGTGGAATCTAAAACAACAATATTTAAAAAGAATACTGACTGAAAAAATCAGAGGTATAGCATAAAGTAGAGTAATCTATTTTGGCTATGCCTCTTTTGTTTTTGGAAAGATTGGAGGAAAAAGAAATGCCAACATTGCAAGAAGTCAAAAACCAGATGGACAAAGTACGGACTCAATTAGAGATTTTTGATCGCTTTGATGAGGAAATCAAGAAAACCGAAAAAGAAGTTGAGGCTATTAAATCTAAGAAAGCTGAGTTACAAACTTTTGAAGATTTTAAGGCAGTCAATTCTAAAGAGAAATATATTGCCGATATGAAAGAGCAAAGAACAAAACTCGAAAAAGAACGGATTAACTCAATCGTAGCAGACGCTAGAAAAATCAATGCGTTAGGTTATTTAGAAACAGCATTAGAGCAAGATGAAACAGTGAAACGCCAACGTCAAGAAATCAAACAGAAATCTATTGAGCTTCTGGAGTTGATTGCGAATTATAACGAAAACTACAAAAATACTGCTAAGAGATTGGCGGATGAGGTAAGAGAAACAGGTATCGAAGAGTTATTTGACCGCCTGAATACATCTCCAGAATATAGCGGAGTAAGTAAGCCTTACATTTACAGTGGTGTAGCTGGTTATATGGGAAGTCAATACCGCTATTTAGATCCAAAAGATGATTTAGCGTATTTTGTGAATCGCATCAATTTATTCGAAGGAGAACAATAATGAAAGATGAATATAAACAACTATTTCAAGAAATCGAAGAAGAGAAGAGACAAGCTGACTTACTGCAGGGGCTTGCCAAGAACGTAGAAAGTATTTCAAAATCTTATGAAGAGGAAGCTGTAACCCTTGAAGAGTTTAAAGCTATGGGCTACGAGCGCAGACGTGAACTATATGAGAAGGATAAAGCCCTATATGATAAGCTGCTGGGCAAAGAAAAACGTGGTTTATTAGGTTTGTGATGTGGAGGGGAGCAATCCCCTTTTTTTACATAAATCAGACAGAATTACACACGAGGTAGGGGAATGGTTAGAAGTTTAAAAGCAAGACTAGAAAAGATAAAGGAACACGCATCTCAGACGGAATACGCTACACAAGATGAGTGTATGTCTCTATATGTGGATTGTCTGAGATTAGCTTTTCAAGACAACGGACTGGATATAAACATGGATGATTATATCCCTAGAAAATTTAGTGACGTCAAATCTTCAGATTATAAACGAGCAAAAGAAAAAATAGACGAACTTAAAAGCAAGGTTAAAGAAAGCGAGGTGACTAGTATTTGACAGAATTAAGTAGAAAAAAAGAAATATTTATGGCCAATTATCTCATGACTGGGAATGTAAAAAAAGCTAGTGAATTAAGTGAGATCACTAGAAAGACGGCTTACAATTACTTGAACGATGCAACCTTTAAGAGAATTTACCGTGAAAGACGTAGCGAACAACTAAAGGAGTCTACTACGCTGTTACAGAATGCAAGCGTTGAGGCAGTCAATGTATTAAGGGAAATCATGCTTGATAAGACAGTAAGCCCGTATGCGAGACAACAGAGCGCCCAGAGCATTCTAAACATGGCTTATAAGGCAGTTGAAATGGTTGAGGTAGTGGAGCAATTAGAAGTGTTAGAGGCGAAGATACTAGATGAAGGCGATTAAAAACCGTTTAAATAGGTTGAATAAGTTAGCGGTGGTTGATGAAGTTGATACCGTGTTTTTGACGCAGATTGATACTGGACATTTTGAGGTAAGATATAGGATAGGTGGGAAAAATCCTAAAGATATTATAGAAGTCTATCCGACAAAAGAAGAAGCAGAAAAAGCTATCTCAGAAATTAGAAATACAAAAGGATTGCGGATATTCTGGGATAATATAGGTTTTTGTGATGATTAGCGCTTGTCAGTTATCAATCAGATAAGGAGAGTATCCTTGAACGCCGAGAAAACGAAAAAAAGCCAGCACAACTGACTCCTTTGTGATATGTCTGATAAAAACATTATATCATAAAGGAGCGAACTAATGGAACTGGATAAGTTTAAAACGATGATGAACGTAAGAGAGCGGATGACTTACTTTCTGAGATTCCAGAGGATGGCAGGGAGTGAAAACCAAGTTACGATAGATGAAGAGGCTTGGAAACTTGTCTTACCTGATCAGTGGAATTTGACTAGCAAGCATGAAAAAGCAATCCGTGAGGGGTTGGAAATATTCGCCCAAGACATCAATGGCATAGAGAACAAGCGAGCCAGAAAATACTTTATTATCCATTATTGCTACATGAGGAAGAAAACAGTAAGCGAATGTTTAGAAATTGCTGGGACAAAATCCACTAGCTACCACCGATACAAACAGATAGCCGTCTTAAACTTTGCGAGAATCCACCAGAACGGAGAGCTAGAAGCATATAAGTAGGCAAATGTAGGCTGAGGCTTCATATTCGCCCCCCTATTTCGCTTTGTTTTGGGGTAGACAAAACACCATGGATAAACTAGAAGCCTTTGGAAACGATTCAGGGGGCTTTTGTGGTTGAAAAGGATTAGAAAAGGTGTATAATATAGATAAAGAATAGAAGTAGAGAAATATCGGGAACTACGCCCCCTTTGGGTATCTGAAAAGCGGGGAATTCCCGTCCCGCCTATTCCAGCACCTAGAGAAATCTAAGTGCTTTTTATTTCTTTTACGAATAATAAAGTAGGAGGAAGGAAAATGAAGATTTTAAATATTGAACTTACGAGAATTGAAGAAACTAAACTAGTTTTTGAACATTAGGTAAACGTGACTTATAGTTTACCGATACTAAAGAATGTATACAATCTTAAGTTATTACTCCTATTAGATTTTAAGGTAGAAGATAAAGAGTTACTAGATTACTTAGTATCAACTTGGAAGTATCGTGATCTAGTGCTTCACTTAGTAGAGATACATAAGACAGAAAATTTAAAAAAAAATAGAATTAAACATATTATACTTAACAAGTATGGTATAATAAGAATAATAAAACAATGGAGGTGGCTGTGATGAATATGGAAAAATTTGCAAATCACATTATTGCAGTTGCTAAAGAAAATAAATTACCAATTACTAATCTTCAACTGCAAAAAATTATGTATTTCGCTTTTAAACTAGCAAAAGAAGATGAGATTATTGAAGAATCATTTCTGAGAGAAATGTATGATCAACCTTTTGAGGTTTGGCAGTATGGGCCAGTTGTTCGTGAGCAATATTTGAGGTTTAGAAGGTTTTCATCAGAGATTATTATTGGACATTTTGAAAAATCGCCTTCTTTGAGACTATTAGATCAAATAATCATAGAGTTGTTGAAGACAGATGTATTTACTTTAATTGATATTAGCCACCGTATTCCGTTCTGGTCTATGAACAGTGATAAAATTTGTGGATATACTAGTACAGTAAAATATCGATTTGAGGATATTTAATTATGACTCAATTAGAAAAAAGTTTTACGGGATTAGAGAAAAGTCTCTCAGGAGAACAGCAAGATTTTATTGATTATTTCTCAGAGTTTTTAAAAAAAGCTCCAGATTTTAATTTAAAAACAACAGCAGATGATGATTCTCTAAATACAATTACAAAAAGAATATTATCTAAGGTAAATCAGCCTGGAAGAAAAAAACAGGGCTACGGAACGAAAGAAATAAAAGACGATTTAAGATTATTAATTGAAATTGCAAAAGCGGACGAACTTTACAGGGTTGGTTATGCTGAAATAACTAAAGCTGTTTTGGAAGTAGATAAAAACAGAAAAGATATTCCTGATAAATTGGGCGATTTTTTAGAAGCTATAAAAAACGAATATCTTGATCTTCTAAGAGAATTTAAAGCGTCTATCTCGTCTAAAGCTCAATTATCTCTTATGGATAGCTATCAACAAAAAGCTATTATTTGTGTTGGAAAAGCAATAGAGCATGCTCGATTAGCTCATATTCAATACGATAGTTTGTATTTAGAAACACAAACTAAACTTTCTGGCATACAGAAAAGTTTAAAAGAAGCAGATGAAAAATTAAAAGAAGCAGATGAAAAATTAAATGATTACCAAACCGAAATAGATAGGCTTTCAAAAAAGCAGACGTCTATGTATACAGATTTTATAGCTATTTTAGGTGTTTTCTCAGCTTTTGTATTTGTGATGTTCGGTGGTTTTGATTCATTAGCTAAGATATTAGAAGGGTTACAAAATAAGGATGTATCAATTTGTAAGATATTGCTTATCTCTTCTATTTTAATTAGTTTTTTAATAACAATTCTCTATTCTTTAATGTATTGGGTTTCAGTTATTATTGAGAAACCTATCTTACAAAAAAGTTGTAAGTGTGAGAATGTTTGTTGGAATCTTAAACATCTTTGTGAAAGGCATAGATTCTATTTAACCGTAATGATCGTCTGTGCAATTGTATTTAGTTTTTCACTTCTATGTATTAAGTAGAACTATCTAAAAAATATTATTTCATCTTATATTATTAAGTGTCAAAAAAGCACGTTTGACCGTGCTAGTTTCTTGCCTGCTGAACTCGTCAAATTTTAGCCCTTTTGTGGGGCTTTTTTGCTCCCCTTTTTGCGTACTTTGGGGGAGCAAGTAGTAAAAAGTAATGTTAGTGTTTTTTGTTCAAAAGCGCGTGATATAAGGGTTAGGAAGCCCTAAGGAAACATAAAATAAGAAGTTTTTTATTATACTACAAATTCATCCTTTTGGGTAATAGAATCTCACTTTTTTTGGTATAATGGTAAGCAATAATGGACTAGAAAGAACAAAGATGCAAGATAAAATTGTCATTCATGGGGCGCGTGCCCATAATTTAAAAAATATTGATGTGGAGATTCCACGAGACAAGCTGGTTGTAGTGACTGGTTTGTCAGGTTCAGGGAAATCCAGTCTGGCCTTTGATACCCTCTATGCGGAGGGTCAACGTCGCTATGTGGAGAGTTTGTCAGCCTACGCTCGTCAATTCTTGGGGAATATGGAGAAGCCTGATGTAGATGCTATTGATGGTCTCAGCCCAGCTATTTCCATCGACCAGAAAACGACTAGTAAAAATCCTCGCTCGACGGTGGGAACAACGACTGAAATCAATGACTATCTGCGTCTCCTCTACGCGCGTGTGGGGACGCCTTACTGTATCAACGGGCATGGAGCTATCAAGGCTTCTTCTGTGGAGCAAATTGTGGATAAGGTTTTGGAATTGCCAGAACGCCAGCGCTTGCAGATTTTGGCCCCTGTCATCCGCAAGAAAAAAGGCCGACATAAGAGTGTTATCGAGAAGGTTCAGAAAGATGGTTATGTTCGTGTCCGTGTGGATGGGGAAGTCTATGATGTGACCGAAGTGCCAGAGTTATCTAAGAGCAAGCAACACAATATTGATGTCGTGGTTGATCGTATTGTTATCAAGGAGGGCATTCGTAGTCGTCTCTTTGATTCCATTGAGGCTGCCCTTCGTATTGCAGAAGGTTATGTCATTATCGACACTATGGACGACTCTGAGTTGTTGTTCTCTGAGCATTATGCCTGTCCAGTTTGTGGCTTTACTGTTCCAGAGTTAGAGCCACGTCTCTTCTCTTTCAATGCTCCTTTTGGCTCTTGTAGTGAGTGTGACGGCTTGGGTATCAAGTTGGAGGTGGATACTGATTTGGTAGTGCCAGATGCCAGCAAAACCTTACGTGAGGGAGCGCTAGCACCTTGGAATCCTATCTCATCAAACTATTATCCAAACATGCTAGAGCAGGCTATGACAGCCTTTGGAGTGGATATGGATAAGCCTTTTGAGGACTTGTCAGAAGAAGATAAGAACTTGATTCTCTACGGCTCAGATGGCAAGGAATTCCATTTCCACTATGAAAATGAATTTGGTGGTGTACGCGATATCGATATTCCTTTTGAGGGAGTTGTCAATAATATCAAACGTCGCTACCATGAAACTAATAGTGACTACACCCGCACCCAGATGCGCCTTTACATGAATGAGCTGACTTGCGGAACCTGTCATGGTTATCGTCTCAATGACCAGGCCTTGTCTGTCCGTGTGGGTGGCGAGCAAGGACCACATATCGGAGAAATCTCAGACCTGTCTATCGCTGATCATTTGGAATTAGTCAGTCAGTTGACTCTTTCTGAAAATGAAGCCATCATCGCTCGTCCTATTCTCAAGGAAATCAAGGACCGTTTGACCTTCCTTAATAACGTGGGTCTTAACTATCTGACTCTGTCTCGTTCAGCAGGAACCCTTTCAGGTGGGGAAAGTCAACGTATTCGCTTGGCAACCCAGATTGGTTCTAACCTATCAGGTGTCCTCTATATCCTAGATGAGCCGTCAATCGGTCTTCACCAGAGGGACAATGACCGTTTGATTGCCAGTCTCAAAAAGATGCGTGATTTGGGCAATACTCTCATAGTAGTGGAACATGACGAAGATACCATGCGTGAGGCGGATTATCTGATTGACGTTGGTCCCGGTGCCGGTGTTTTTGGTGGGGAAATTGTTGCGGCAGGTACGCCTAAACAGGTAGCTCGTAACAGTAAGTCTATCACAGGCCAGTACTTGTCAGGAAAACGTGCCATTCCAGTGCCAGAAGATCGCCGTACCGGAAATGGTCGTTTTATCGAAGTGACAGGAGCGCGTGAGAACAATTTGCAAAATGTCACAGCTCGCTTCCCACTAGGAAAATTCATCGCAGTGACAGGTGTATCAGGTTCAGGAAAATCGACCCTAATCAATAGCATTCTCAAAAAAGCCATTGTCCAGAAGCTCAACCGTAATTCAGACAAACCTGGTAAATTTAAGACTATTACAGGGATTGAGCATGTAGACCGCTTGATTGACATTGACCAAAGTCCTATCGGACGAACGCCGAGGTCCAACCCTGCTACCTATACAGGAGTCTTTGACGATATACGTGACCTGTTTGCTCAGACTAATGAAGCCAAGATTCGAGGCTACAAGAAGGGGCGTTTCAGTTTCAACGTCAAGGGTGGTCGCTGTGAAGCCTGCTCAGGTGACGGGATTATCAAGATTGAGATGCACTTCTTGCCAGATGTATACGTGGCTTGTGAAGTATGCCATGGCACCCGCTACAACAGTGAAACCCTAGAAGTTCACTACAAGGAAAAGAATATCTCGCAGGTCTTGGATATGACGGTTAATGATGCGGTGGAATTCTTCCAACACATTCCAAAGATTCAACGCAAACTTCAGACCATCAAGGATGTGGGGCTAGGCTATGTGACACTAGGACAACCAGCTACTACCCTTTCTGGAGGAGAAGCTCAGCGTATGAAGCTGGCTAGTGAACTCCACAAACGCTCGACAGGTAAGTCATTCTACATTCTGGATGAGCCGACGACAGGTCTTCATACCGAGGATATCGCTCGCTTGCTTAAAGTCTTGGCTCGCTTTGTAGACGATGGCAATACAGTCCTTGTTATCGAGCACAATCTAGACGTTATCAAGACAGCAGACCATATTATTGACTTGGGACCTGAGGGCGGTGTCGGTGGTGGAACCATCATCGCGACAGGAACTCCAGAAGAAGTAGCGGCCAACGAAGCCAGCTACACAGGACACTATTTGAAAGGAAAGTTACATCATGAATAAACGCGTACAAGCATTTCTGGCTAAAATGCAAGAAAAAGAACTAGATGGCATTATCATCAATAACCTTAAAAACGTCTATTATTTGACGGGTTTTTGGGGCTCAAACGGAACAGTCTTCATCAGCCGTGACCGACAGGTCTTGGTGACAGACTCTCGCTATATCATTGCAGCTAAGCAAGAAACCAGTGGTTTTGAGATTGTGGCTGACCGTGATGAATTGGCTGTCATTGCCGGAATTGTTAAGGATATGGGCTTGTCTCGTATCGGTTTTGAAGATGAGATTTCGGTCTCTTATTATCACCGTATGCAGGCAGCCTTTGAAGGGTTTGACTTGCTTCCACAAACTCAGTTTGTTGAAGGTCTTCGTATGATTAAGGATGAAGCGGAGATTGCAGCTATTCGCAAGGCTTGTTCTATCTCAGACCAAGCTTTCCGCGATGCGCTTGACTTTATTAAGCCAGGAAAGACTGAAATTGAGATTGCCAACTTCCTTGACTTCCGTATGCGTGAGTTGGGAGCATCTGGCTTATCTTTTGACACTATCTTAGCTAGCGGAATCAACTCTTCTAAGCCCCATGCCCATCCAATGCACAAACCAGTGGAGCTGGGAGAAGCCATTACCATGGATTTCGGATGTCTTTATGACCACTATGTCAGTGATATGACACGGACTATCTATCTGGGGCATGTCAGCGACGAGCAGGCGGAGATTTACAATACGGTTCTCAAAGCCAACCAAGCCTTGATTGATCAGGCTAAGGCTGGCTTAGGTTTCCGTGACTTTGACAAAATTCCTCGTGATATTATCATCGAGGCAGGCTATGGCGACTACTTTACCCACGGTATTGGACACGGTATTGGACTGGATATACATGAAGAGCCTTACTTTAGCCAAACTTCTACAGAAACTATTAAGGCAGGTATGGCCTTAACCGATGAACCAGGTATCTATATCGAAGGTAAATATGGAGTTCGTATCGAGGATGATATCCTGATTACAGAGACCGGTTGTGAATTATTGACCCTAGCTCCAAAAGAGTTGATAGTTATTTAAGAGTTAAACAACTCAAATGATTGACTTTTAAATTTTAAAGGTTTATACTGAAAAACGAAAACGGTAGGTGAGGCTACCATAGGGATACGGATGACTACCGCAAAGCAGTGGAGACACTACTCGTTGGTCAACAGTCCTGGTCGCGAAGGCCAAGACTAAGCTCATTACATTGCCCTATGGAGTTAAAGCTTGAACGAAAAACAGATAATTAGTTTTTTAATCCTGCCATTTTATGGTGGGATTTTCTACTGTTTAAATCAAAGAAAGGAGACAGACGATGCAAATTGACGATCATCCGGAACCGCACATACACAGCCAATCGCTGATTTGTGTCGTTCTGCCCTTATAAAGTGATTGGTCTCTGTGTATGAAACACATCATTCATACAGATAGGAGAAACCAATGAAAACTACAAAAGAAAGATTAGCAACAGCTATTCATACATCTTTAAACGAAACTCTCTCTTTTTATAAGACAAGTCTAACAGGCTTGACTGAGGAGCAGGTGGAGAAAAATCGTGACCTATATGGCGAAAATACCATCACAAAGGGTCAAGAAGACAGTATCCTCAAAAAGATTTACGAATCCATTATCAATCCTTTTACGATTATCTTACTGGTCATCGCCGTGATTTCCTTGGTGACCAATGTCTGGTTGGCAAAACCAGGTCAAGAAGATCCGACAACTTCCATTATCATCGTTGTCCTAGTCCTCATTTCTGGTGGCATACGCTTTGTCCAAGAACTCCGTAGTGATAAGGCTGCGACTAATCTATCAAAAATGATTGTCAACACAGCGACTGTCATTCGTCAAGGAGAAATCCAAGAAGTACCTATCGATGATTTGGTAGTAGGTGATGTGGTTAAATTAAGCGCTGGAGACATGATTCCAGCAGATCTTCTTTTATTTGAGTCGCGCGATTTCTTTGTACAACAGTCGGGCTTGACAGGTGAAAGTGAATCGGTTGAAAAATTGTCCTTGACCAAGGCAACAGTTCAGCAATCTGATAGTCTGCTAGAAGCCGAATCCTTGGCCTTTATGGGAACCAATGTCTTATCTGGTAGTGCCAAGGCTGTGGTTTTAGCAGTTGGTGATGATACCATGATGGGGGCCATTGAACAGACTTTGAACACCTATGACGAGCCTACTTCGTTTGAGCGGGAGATGAATAGTATTTCGTGGCTCTTGATTCGTTTGATGTTGGTCATGGTGCCCATCGTTTTCTTGTCCAATGGTTTAACAGATGGCGACTGGTTGGAAGCTGGCGTATTTGCTTTGAGTGTTGGTGTTGGATTGACACCTGAGATGCTTCCTATGATTATCACGGCTAGTCTAGCAAAAGGCTCCATCATTATGGCCAAGGAAAAAGTGGTTATCAAGAAACTCAATGCTATACAGGACTTAGGGGCGATTGATATCTTGTGTACAGATAAGACAGGAACTCTAACCCAAGACGAAATCGTTCTAGAATATCCCTTGGACATCCACGGACGCTTGGATTTGACCGTCTTGAGACGAGCTTATCTCAATTCTTATTTTCAAACGGGCCTGAAAAATTTGATGGACAGAGCCATCATCAAACGGACTGAAAAGGAAGCAAAAGAACACGCCCTCTTGCAAAATCTGGCTCAAACCTTTCAAAAAATAGATGAATTGCCCTTTGATTTTGAACGTAGACGGATGAGTGTCATCGTCAAGGATGAGAACGAAGTGGTTAGTTTAGTGACCAAGGGTGCCCTAGAGGAAATGTTGACGATTTCCAGTCATGCGGAATACCAAGGAGTGATTACCCCCTTGACAGATTCTATTAGAGAGGAAATATTAGCAGAAGTCAGACAACTCAATCAACAAGGTTTGCGTGTCTTGGGAGTGGCTTATAAGTCAGGTTTGAGGGAAGATCATGCCTATACAGTTGATGACGAAGGGGATATGATTCTAACTGGTTATTTAGCCTTCCTAGATCCTCCTAAACCATCTGCAGCACCAGCAATTAAGGCTTTGTTAGAACATGGAGTTCAAACAAAGATTTTAACGGGAGACAACGAAAAGGTTACCCAAGCAGTCTGTGAAAAGGTTGGTTTGGATATCAATCAGATGCTGTTAGGATCTGAAATTGACCAGATGAGTAATCAAGAATTGGCTCAAGCCGTGGAGGAGGTAACCGTCTTTGCCAAACTTTCTCCTGACCAAAAAGCACGAATTATTTTGCAATTTAAGGCTAATGGTCATGCTGTTGGCTATATGGGAGATGGAATCAATGATGCTCCTTCTATGAAAGTTGCAGATGTGGGGATTTCTGTTGACACAGCGGTAGATATTGCCAAAGAAACAGCTGATGTTATCCTACTTGATAAGGATCTCATGGTGCTTGAAAAAGGACTGGTTGAAGGTCGTAAGGTCTATGCCAATATGACCAAATATATCAAAATGACAGTGAGTTCTAATTTTGGAAATATCTTATCCCTATTGGTCTCTGGAATCTTTTTGCCATTTTTACCAATGGCACCAGTCCATTTGATTATCCTAAATCTAGTCTATGATTTGTCTTGTATTGCCTTGCCTTTTGACAAGGTGGATAAAGATTTTTTGAGAAATCCGCATACCTGGGAAGCTAAGTCCATCACACGTTTCATGGTTTGGATGGGGCCTATCTCTTCTGCCTTTGATATTTTGACCTTCAGTTTGCTTTATTTTATCATTGTACCCATGACAACAGGTCAAGCTTATGTTCATGGAGCGGAGTCTGCCGTAGGATTTATTGTCTTGTTTCAGACAGGTTGGTTTATCGAGTCCATGTGGTCACAGACCATGGTTATCCATATGCTGCGTTCAGCCAAAATTCCCTTTTTACAAAGTCGTCCAGCTTGGCTAGTCCTTGTGACAACCTTATTGGCTGCAGCCTTTGTGACCTTCCTTCCCTATAGTCCACTCGCAATCCTACTTCATCTAACTCCTTTAAAACCGATTTATTTCATCTTTTTACTTTTCATCATTATTTTGTATATGATTAGCGTGACAATTGTGAAAAAAATCTATATCAAAAAATATCAAGAATGGCTGTAAATTTCATTTTGTCAAGAAAAAAGTACGAAAATGACGAAAAAAGTTAAAAAAATTTAAAAATAGGTCGCAAGTCGGATGTTTTTTATGGTATAATAGACTAAACTGATAGTAACATGTAGCGAAAGGGGTAGGTACATGATTAAAATTTATACAGTCTCAAGTTGTACTAGCTGTAAAAAAGCAAAAACCTGGCTCAATGCCCACCAGTTAAGTTATAAAGAACAAAACCTTGGTAAAGAAGGAATTACGAGAGAAGAATTACTGGATATTCTAACCAAAACAGATAACGGAATAGCCAGCATTGTTTCGTCTAAAAATCGCTATGCCAAAGCCCTTGGAGTGGATATTGAAGATTTGAGTGTCAATGAAGTCCTCAATCTGATTATGGAAACACCGAGAATTTTAAAGAGCCCAATCCTTGTAGATGAAAAACGCCTACAAGTTGGCTATAAGGAAGACGATATTCGTGCCTTCCTACCACGCTCTGTCCGTAATGTAGAAAATGCAGAAGCACGTTTGCGTGCGGCTCTATAAACATCAAGGCTGGGAGCAACTCCCAGTCTTATTCTATTTGAATTTCAAAAAGAAAGAAGAAAGAAATGAAAAAAATAGTTCTTGTTAGTCTAGCTTTCCTTTTTGTCCTGGTTGGTTGCGGACAGAAAAAAGAAACTGGAACAGCTACAAAAACAGAAAAGGATACGCTTCAGTCGGCATTGCCAGTTATTGAAAATGCCGAGAAGAATACAGTTGTGACCAAGACTTTGGTCTTGCCAAAGTCAGATGATGGCAGTCAGCAGATTCAAACGGTCACGTATAAAGGAAAACAATTTTTAAGTTTGACTATTATTCAAAAAAGACCAGTTACCGATGAATTGAAGACTTTTGTAACTGAGCATGGTGTAGAGGCTACTCAAAAAGCCCTCATTGAAGCTGAAGGTAAAGATACCTCAATTCAGGAAGCACGCAAGTTGCCAGGTTTTACGCTTGAGACGAAGCTACTAAGTGAAACAGAAATTCAAACAACAACTACTTATGATTTTCAGGTTTTAGATGTAAAAAAAGCTTCACAGGTTGAATATCTAAAGAATATTGGCTTGGAAAATCTTTTGAAAAATGAACCAAGCAAATATATTTCAGATAGATTGGCAAATGGTGCGACAGAACAATAGAAAATCCAAATAAATAGACTGCCTGAATTGTAGAAGGTAAGGAATTATGCTATAATGGTACTATTCTAAGGAAAGAGGGTGTTAGAATGGGATTTACTGAAGAAACAGTACGTTTTAAATTGGACGATTCCAATAAAAAAGAAATTAGCGAAACTTTGACTGATGTCTATGCTTCGTTGAACGATAAGGGCTACAACCCAATTAACCAAATCGTAGGTTACGTATTGAGTGGAGACCCTGCCTACGTTCCTCGTTATAATAATGCACGAAATCAAATCCGTAAGTATGAGCGTGATGAAATCGTTGAGGAATTAGTCCGCTACTACCTTAAAGGACAAGGAGTCGATCTATAACCTATGAGAATTATGGGATTGGACGTCGGTTCAAAAACGGTAGGGGTGGCCATCAGCGATCCGCTCGGTTTTACAGCTCAAGGACTTGAAATCATCCAAATCAATGAGGAGCAAGGCCAGTTTGGTTTTGACCGCGTTCAGGAATTGGTTGATACTTACAAGGTGGAACGATTTGTAGTGGGCTTGCCTAAAAACATGAACAATACAAGTGGACCGCGCGTGGAAGCTAGTCAAGCCTACGGAGCAAAGCTGGAAGAGCTTTTTGGTTTACCAGTAGACTATCAAGATGAACGCTTGACAACAGTTGCCGCAGAGCGCATGTTGATCGAGCAAGCAGATATTAGCCGCAACAAGCGCAAGAAAGTCATTGATAAGTTAGCAGCTCAGCTGATTTTACAAAATTATTTAGATAGAAAATTTTAATATAAAGGAGAGGCTATGTCACACGATCATAACCACGACCACGAAGAACGTGAATTAATTACACTAGTAGATGAGCAAGGAAATGAAACCTTGTTTGAAATCATTTTGGAGATTGACGGAAAAGAAGAATTTGGCAAAAACTATGCTTTTCTAGAACCAGTTAACGCAGAAGAAGACGAAGACGGACAAGTTGAAATCCTAGCTTGCTCATTCATCAAAAACGAAGATGGAACAGAAGACGAATGGCAATTAGTCCCAGAAGACTCAGAAGACGAATGGAACATGCTTGAAGAAGTCTTCAATAGTTTTGAGGAGGAGTGATACAGTCTGGGAGACTGTATCAGCCCAACTCCCAGAAATTGGAAGAGTTGGAACATCTGGGGAGAATTTTTACCCCAGATTAACATTCATAGGAGCTAGTTATTAGCTAACCAGGTAAGAGGTCGAGACGAAAATCCTGACCTCATTTTTTGTTATCTACGGAATTTTGCTAGGTAGTTGATTGAACCTTTAATTAAGGAGATGTATATGTTTGAAGTAGAAGAATGGCTCCATAGTCGGATTGGTTTGAATTTTCGATCAGGTTTGAGCCGAATGCAGCAAGCGGTGGATTTGTTGGGGAATCCCGAGAAGTCTTATCCTATTATCCACGTAACAGGAACTAATGGAAAAGGTTCTACCATTGCTTTTATGAGGGAGTTATTTATGGGGCAAGGCAAAAGAGTTGCGACCTTTACCTCCCCTCATATCGTCTCTATCAATGATCGAATCTGCATTAACGGGCAACCAATAGCTGATGCAGACGTCATCCGTTTGGCTAATCAGGTCAAGGAGATGGAGAAAACGCTTCTGCAAACCCATGATCAGTTGTCCTTTTTTGAATTGCTGACCTTGATTGCTTTTCTTTATTTTAGAGAGCAAGAGGTGGATTTGGTTTTATTAGAAGTGGGAATTGGTGGCTTACTTGACACGACTAATGTGGTAACTGGAGAGCTTGCTGTCATAACCTCCATCGGGCTTGACCATCAGGAGACTCTGGGTGACAGTATAGCAGCAATTGCAGAGCAGAAAGCTGGTATTTTTAAGGCTGGTAAAAAGGCAGTGATTGCTAAGTTGCCTTCAGAAGCTAGGCTTGTTTGTCAGAAAAAAGCAGACTCTTTAGCTGTTGACCTTTATCAGGCAGGTCAGGATTTTTCAACGCTGAATGGGAATTTTTCAAGCTCTTTACTAAATCTTTCGCAGTTGAAAATAGGCTTGGAAGGAGCCTATCAGCAGGAAAATGCAGCCTTGGCGTTGCAAGCATTTCTTCTTTTTATGGGAGAAGGAAAGGAAGTTGTTGATGAGCAGGCTGTAAGACAGGCTTTGAAGCAGACCCATTGGGCTGGTCGCTTGGAGCGTATTCGTTCTCAGATTTACTTGGATGGTGCCCATAATCTCCCTGCCTTGACTCGCTTGGTTGAATTTATCAAAGGAAAAGAGCAGGAAGGTTATCGTCCTAAAATCCTTTTTGGAGCCTTGAAACGTAAGGATTATCAGGGGATGTTAGGCTATCTGGCTGAAAATTTGCCTCAGGTGGAACTCAAGGTGACCGGCTTCGACTATCAAGGTTCTCTGGATGATACAGATGTAACAGGTTACCATGTAATTCCTTCTTATCGCGAATTTATCAGCAGTTTCGAAGAAAGAGCCGATACCCAGGATTTGTTGTTCGTTACAGGCTCACTCTATTTTATCTCAGAAGTACGGAGTCACCTACTGGGGCATGAGCAGATAAATTGACCTCCTTTTTTGAACTTGTTATACTAGGGGAACTGCCAGTTAGGAGGAAATTTCTCTAAATTGGTAGCAGAAAGGAAATTCATCATGAAATTAAAAACATTCACACTTTCTCTTGCTTCTTTAGCAAGTCTTAGTCTCTTAGTAGCTTGTTCACAAAGAGCTCAACAGGTTCAACAACCAGTAGCTCAACCGCAAACACAACAAACTCAACAATCACAAGCAGCTTCATCTTCTACAGAAAATACAAACCAGGCAACGACAAGTTCTTCACAAAATGCGCCTGAGGCTCAACCAACTAACATTGATGGAACTTATACTGGTCAGGACGAAGGAGATCGTATCACTTTAGTGGTAACTGGAACAACTGGCACCTGGACACAGGTAGAAACTGATGGGGAACAAGAAATCAAGCAGGTTAGCTTCGATCCAGCCAATCAACGCATGATTATTGGTGATGATGCCAAGATTTATGCAATCAATGGCAATCAGATGATTATTGACGATATGGATAGAGACGCGTCTGATCGCATTATTTTATCAAAATAGACTAGAAGGAGACTGGATTTTTCGGTCTCTTTTATGATTAGTCAGAAAAATGATCATAAATACTTGCCTTCTATCGAATACCTGAGTTATACTAGTATCAATTACCTGTTTTTACCATTCAAAATATCAAGGAGGGGATATGAAATATAGGAAATTTCAATTATTAATGTCCAAGTATGGCTTTAGTCTTTCGATTATGCTACTTGAACTTTGTCTTGTTTTTGGTCTCTTTCTTTATTTAGGGCGGATGGCTCCTATTCTATGGATTGTTCTCTTAATCTTTATGAGTATGGCGACTATCGTAGCTATTGTCAATCGTTCCATGGCGCCTGAAAGCAAGGTAATGTGGTTAGTGGTGACTTTTGTTCCTGTCATTGGCCCCTTGCTCTATCTGATGTTTGGTGAAAGGCGATTGTCCAAAAAAGAAATCAAGCAGTTGGACAAACTTGGTTCCATGCATTTTCGGGAGGATAATAGCAAAGCTCTCCGCCAGAAATTGAAGGAAGAGGATAAGGCGGCTTATGGAGTTATCAAATCTTTGTTAAGTATGGATAGCAACGCCGATGTCTATGATCGAACAGACTCACAATTCTTTTCTTCGGGTGAAAGCATGTGGCAACATATGTTGGAAGACCTCAAGAAAGCTGAAAAGTTTATCTTTCTAGAGTACTATATTGTCGAAGAAGGTCTGATGTGGAATAGCATACTAGATATACTAGAGCAAAAGGCAGCTCAGGGTGTAGAGGTCAAGATGCTCTATGATGATATCGGCTGTATGGCGACTTTACCTGGAGACTATACTATTCAGCTTCGTAGTCGAGGAATTGAAGCCCATAAATTTAACAAGGTGATTCCTCGTTTGACAGTGGCTTACAACAATAGGGACCATCGTAAAATCCTTGTCATAGATGGTCAGGTAGCCTATACAGGAGGCATTAACTTAGCCGATGAGTACATCAATCATGTAGAACGCTTTGGGTACTGGAAGGACAGTGGGATTCGCATAGATGGTCCTGGTGTCAAGGCTCTAACCCGTCTCTTTTTGATGACTTGGTACATCAATCGTGGGGAAATCAGCGATTTTGACCAGTATCACTTGGAAAATCAGCCTTGTTCTGGCCAAGGGCTCTGCATTCCTTACGGTAGTGGACCCAAGCCTATCTTCCGTACCCAGGTAGGGAAAAAAGTTTATCAAAGTTTGATTAATCAGGCTACTGATTCAGTCTATATCACAACACCCTATTTGATTATTGACTATGATTTAACTGAGAGTATTAAAAATGCAGCCATGAGAGGTGTTGATGTCCGCATCGTGACTCCTTTCATTCCGGATAAAAAATTAATCCAACTCATAACAAGAGGAGCCTATCCGGATTTGTTGTCAGCGGGAGTAAGGATTTTTGAGTATAGTCCAGGCTTCATCCACAGTAAACAAATCTTAGTGGATAAGGACTTTGCTGCAGTTGGAACCATTAACTTAGATTATAGAAGTTTGCTTCATCACTATGAAGATGCAGTTTTGCTATATAAAACGGAATCAATCACAGAGATTCAAAAAGATTTTCAGGAGATTTTTTCAGTATCTCAAGAAATTTTCCCTCATACGATAAAAAATAGCTGGTATCAGAAATTAATTAAGGAAATCGCCCAGTTATTCGCCCCAATCTTATAAGAAATCTAGGACTTAGGATACAACCCAGTCCTATTTTTCTTGCCTTTTACGAATAAGAAGATGTAGGAGGAACGATGCTGACTCAGAAAGAATTGGATTATATCATGTCATTTAAACAGACGCATTTACACCGATTTCGAGAAATTGAAACCTTTGTGAAACTATGCAAAAAATCACTCAAACAGCCATCGCAAGCTGACAATTTTAGGTCTTTTTGATATACTAAGACAGATAAATTGAATAGGAGAAACGATATGGCTGTATATGGCAGAATCGAAGAAGTATCCGAAACGATACAGAGGAATGAAATTGAAAATAGACTGGATAGGAAGCTTGAATCTCATGTAGAAAAAGAAGAACAGGTAGCTTTTCCGTTTTTTAGACTCATCATTGGAAGTACGATTGCAACGGTTTTTTCTGTGGTGATACCTTTACTTTTAGATATGGTAAGTCCTTCTCAGGCTCAGGATTTGTATATAGGGTGGGCTTTACATCAGGGAGGACAGCTCTACAGTAGCTATTATGCTGGTCAAGGTCTTCTTTATTACTTACTACTTTACATCACTCAGGGAGGCATTCTTTTTGCCTTGGTAGAATGGTTGGCTCTCTTAGGAGGAGGTTATTTCCTCTTTTCTTCGACAGAGTATTTGACGGGACAAAGGGAACA
Organism: Streptococcus mitis; assembly: GCF_016658865.1. Classification (NCBI taxonomy): domain Bacteria; kingdom Bacillati; phylum Bacillota; class Bacilli; order Lactobacillales; family Streptococcaceae; genus Streptococcus; species Streptococcus mitis. The sequence continues at coordinate 1,864,640 of NZ_CP067992.1, read as the reverse complement.
AGCCAAGCAACTCCTAACCATATTTTATATTTTGGTATCCGGTCTTGGTTTTGGCGGAGGCTACGCTACGATTTTAGCTCTACCGTTCTTATTTGCAGGATTTTCATTCATAGCAGCTTATCTATCAAATCCTACTCATGACAAGGGATTTTTACGTCTGGGGATTTTCTTGGCCCTATCATTTTTCATAGAGCCTCTTACAAGTCTTCTCTTTATTGCAGTAGTAACGATCGGTTTATTTGTCTTTAATGTTGGGCATGGTCGCCTTGCTCATGGAGTTTATCAGTTTTTTACAGCAGCACTTGGTTTTTCTCTCATCTTTTACCCAGTAGGCTACTATGTCCTTGCTTCAGGTGGCTTTGGAGAAGCTCTAGGAAGTCTTTTATATCCGATTGATTCCCTCCAGATCTCTACCAATCCTCAACTAATGGATAATGTTGTATTCTATGGTTTGTTGACCTTTGGTTTAGGAGCTCTCTTCCTTGTTTTTCTAGGATTGTTCCAATCAAAGGCATCAAGATTATATGTTATTTCCGTACCAGCTAGTTTTGCTTTCATATTTGTACTAGCCTTGTTGCTTTTTTCTCAAGAACCTCTTCACGGTTCGCGTTTGATTCTAATCCTTCCATTTTTACTCCTTCTTTTGATGACCAGTATTCGTGGGAAACATTTAGCTAGAGTAGCTCGACGTAGTAGAAGAGAAGAAGTTCCTACTTTATGGAAAAAATTCATGAAGGGAAATCTCTACCTACCGATCCTAGTGGTGGTTTACCTGATTGCAATTCCTTTTGTGGCTCGTTTTGTCTTGCATCCAGCTTCTTATAGAGAACAACATCAAGTGGTAGATAGAGTCAAACAAGAGACGAGTGATGGTGACCAAATCTATATTTGGGATTCACATGTTCAAATGTATAAAGAAAGCCAGCGTTTGGCTGGATCCATGTTCCCATCACCTCTTCTTTATACGAATACAGAAGCGAATAAAGCCAGCTTGATTCATGACTTGAAAGAAAATCAACCTAAGTTGATAGTGGTGAACGACAAGGTGGCTCTCTGGTCTGAGGCGGAGACACTCTTAAAAGAAAATTACCAACAAGTAATGACTGATTATTCAGAGTTTAAAGTCTATAAAATTAAATAAAAAAATCAATATCTTGTGTGTTTTTAAAAATTTTAGGATTTTTAACACAAGATATTGATTTTTCTTTTTAGAGTGGTATAATACTTTTTAGAAAGAACATTTTAGAAAAGAGCATGCATATGATTGCACTAGAAGAAAAAATTACAATTTTGCCAACTCTCTTCGTTGAAAAACGAGATGGGAGACGTGTTGTATTTGATGTGGACAAGATTGACAAGGCTCTCCACAAGGCGGCTGATAAGGTTATGGAAGTGACACCCTTGGTTGAAAAGCGCCTAAATGCTCTGACCGAGCGTATTGTCACAGAAATTCATAGTCGCTTTCCACAGGGAGTTAAGATTTATGAAATCCAAAATATTGTAGAACATGAACTTCTTGAAGCCAAAGAATATGCGCTGGCTGAGGAGTATATTACTTATCGGACACAGAGGGATTTTGAGCGCTCAAAAGCGACAGATATCAACTTTAGTATCCATAAACTTCTCAATAAAGATCAAGCGGTCGTCAATGAAAATGCCAATAAAGACAGCGATGTCTTTAATACCCAGCGTGATTTGACAGCAGGGATTGTTGGGAAGTCGATCGGACTGCAAATACTTCCCAAGCACGTAGCTAATGCTCACCAAAAGGGAGATATCCACTATCACGATTTGGACTATAGTCCGTATACCCCTATGACCAACTGCTGTTTGATTGATTTTAAGGGGATGTTGGAAAATGGTTTTAAGATTGGAAATGCAGAGGTAGAAAGTCCCAAGTCTATTCAGACTGCAACAGCTCAGATTTCCCAAATCATCGCCAACGTTGCTTCTAGCCAGTATGGAGGCTGTTCAGCTGACCGCATCGATGAAGTCTTGGCGCCTTATGCAGAGAAGAATTACCAAAAACACTTTAAGGATGCGGAAGAGTGGGTTTTGCCTGAAAAACAGGAAGATTATGCCTGGAAGAAAACGCAAAAAGACATCTATGATGCTATGCAATCTCTTGAGTATGAAATCAATACTCTCTTCACTTCAAATGGTCAAACCCCCTTTACTTCACTAGGTTTTGGTCTAGGAACTAGTCGTTTTGAACGGGAAATTCAAAAAGCTATCTTGACCATTCGGATCAAGGGTCTGGGTTCGGAACATCGTACGGCTATCTTTCCTAAACTCATTTTTACTCTGAAACGAGGTCTCAACTTAGAGGAAGGAACTCCCAACTATGACATTAAGCAGTTGGCTCTAGAATGTGCAACTAAACGGATGTATCCAGACGTCTTGTCTTACGATAAGATTATCGAATTGACTGGTTCTTTCAAGGTTCCTATGGGTTGTCGTTCTTTCCTTCAAGGATGGAAAGACGAGAATGGTGTAGAAGTCAATTCAGGTCGGATGAATCTAGGTGTTGTGACGGTCAACCTTCCTCGTATTGCCCTCGAGTCTGAGGGCGACATGACCAAGTTCTGGGAAATCTTCAACGAGCGTATGAATATCGCTGAAGATGCTCTTGTCTATCGTGTCGAACGGACCAAGGAAGCAACACCAGCAAATGCTCCTATCCTTTATCAATACGGTGCTTTTGGTCATCGTCTAGGTAAAGAAGAAAGTGTTGACCAGCTCTTTAAGAATCGTCGTGCGACAGTTTCGCTGGGCTATATTGGTTTGTATGAAGTAGCGACTGTTTTCTTTGGTAACAGCTGGGAAAGCAATTCAGATGCTAAGGAATTCACGCTAGACATTATTCGAGATATGAAACGCCGTGTGGAAGAATGGTCGGATCAATATGGCTACCATTTCTCAATTTATTCAACACCATCTGAAAGTCTGACAGATCGTTTCTGCCGACTAGATACAGAGAAATTTGGCTCTATTCCTGATATTACAGATAAAGAATACTACACCAATTCATTCCACTACGATGTTCGTAAAAATCCAACACCGTTTGAAAAATTAGACTTTGAGAAAGTCTATCCAGAAGCAGGTGCGTCAGGTGGTTTCATTCATTATTGTGAGTATCCAGTCCTCCAGCAAAATCCTAAAGCCTTGGAAGCTGTATGGGACTATGCTTATGACCGTGTAGGCTATCTAGGCACCAATACTCCGATTGACCGTTGTTACAAGTGTGACTTTGAAGGGGATTTTGAACCAACTGAAAGAGGATTTGCTTGTCCAAACTGTGGCAATAGTGACCCTAAAACAGTGGATGTGGTCAAACGAACTTGTGGATATCTGGGAAATCCTCAAGCAAGACCTATGGTCAATGGCCGTCACAAGGAAATCGCTGCGCGTGTCAAACACATGAATGCCTCAACGATTAAAATAGCTGGCCATCAAGTAACAAATTAGAAAGAAATGAAATGGGAAAATATCAATTAGACGATAAAGGGCGTGCACAAGTGACCCGTTATCACGAGAAACACTCTAAAGGTGGAGCTGGTAAGAAAGAACGCTTGCTCAACCTCAGAGAACAATTTTTAAACAAGAATAAGAAAAAATAAAAGTGAGAGTCAACTCTCGCTTTTCTCTTAGTGGGAGGTAAGGATGGAACTACGCAGACCAAGATTAACAGATAAGAAGGCTGTTATAGATATGATGGAGGAATTTGAAAAATATCAGTCGCCTCACGACGGTGGTTTCTGGGATACAGAGAATTTTTCCTATGAAGACTGGTTGGAAACAAATATGCAAAAGGAGATAGGAATTAACTTGCCTGAAAATCGTGTTCCTTCTATTCAATTTGTATCATTTGATGATGTAGGTCGTGCTCTAGGATTTTTGAATCTGCGATTGAGACTGAATGAGGGTTTACTGAATTATGCTGGCCACATTGGATACTCCATCCGACCGTCTGAAAGAGGCAAAGGTTATGCTAAAGGAACTCTCAGTCAGGGCTTGCAACTTGCTAAGGAAAAGAACATCAAGAAAGCTCTTGTTACCTGTAGCGTGAATAATCCTGCTAGTAGAGCAGTCATTCTAGCAAATGGTGGAATATTTGAGAATGCTCGTAATGGAGTCGAGCGTTATTGGATAGAGGTAGCGAATGAATAATCCAAAACCACAAGAATGGAAAAGCGAGGAACTCAGTCAGGGGCGTATCATCGACTACAAGGCCTTTAACTTTGTAGATGGAGAAGGTGTGCGCAACTCTCTCTATGTATCAGGCTGTATGTTTCACTGCGAGGGGTGCTATAATGTTGCTACTTGGTCCTTCAATGCGGGGATTCCCTATACAGCAGAATTAGAAGAACAGATCATGGCAGATCTTGCTCAGCCCTATGTTCAAGGCTTGACTTTGCTAGGAGGAGAGCCTTTTCTCAATACGGGTATTCTCTTGCCTCTCGTTAAACGCATCCGAAAGGAATTACCAGAAAAAGACATCTGGTCCTGGACGGGATATACTTGGGAAGAAATGATGCTGGAGACCTCAGATAAATTGGAACTCTTATCATTGATTGACATTCTTGTTGATGGACGGTATGATCGAACTAAGAGAAATCTTATGCTTCAGTTTCGAGGTTCATCCAACCAACGAATTATCGATGTGCAAAAATCGCTCAAAAGTGGGCAAGTAGTGATTTGGGACAAGCTCAATGATGGAAAAGAAAGCTATGAACAGGTGAAGAGAGAATGAAGAAAAAAGACCTGATAAAACAATTGGTTTCAGAGATAGAAGCTGGAAAAGTCAAAACACTGGGAATATACGGTCATGGAGCTTCAGGTAAATCAACCTTTGCACAGGAATTGTACCAAGCTTTAGATTCTACTACAGTAAATTTGCTAGAAACAGATCCTTATATCACCTCCGGACGCAATTTGGTAGTACCAAAGGACGCGCTAAATCAAAAGGTAACAGCCTGTCTGCCAGTGGCGCATGAACTGGCGAGTTTGGAGCGAGATATCCTCGCGTTGCAGGCGGGTATGGATATCTTAACAATTGAAGAACCTTGGAAAGCTAGTGAGGTCTTGTCTGGAGCAAAACCGATTTTGATTGTCGAAGGGATGTCTGTGGGCTTTTTACCCAAAGAACTCTTTGACAAAACCATCTGTTTCTACACGGATGAGAATACCGAATTAAAGCGGCGCCTAGCTAGAGATACGACTGTGAGAAATCGTGATGGATCCGTTATATTGGCTAGCCATCAGATGAGACGGGATCAGTATCTACAATATTATAAAGAAACTGAGTCAAGAGCGGACATTCTAGTGAAACAATCAGAAGATAAATTTGAGGTCAAGAGAACTTAAATTATATAGAAGAAAATCCGTAATTTTAGAAAGAAAAAATAGGAAAACAGTTTCATAGTAAAAAAACGAAAAAACAGCAACAAATCCCTTGCAATCGCAGGGGCTTTGTGTTATTCTATTATGGTGCTGTAAATTACAGCTTTAGCTTTGATGCAAGAGGTTGCGACACGCTCGGTTGCATTGCCACGCAACACCGCGTCGGTTTTCTTGTGGAGCTAGCCTATTATCTTAAATAGACGAAAAGGAGAAAAAGATGGCAAACAAAAAAATCCGTATCCGTTTGAAAGCTTACGAACACCGTACGCTTGACACAGCGGCTGCAAAAATCGTAGAATCAGCTACTCGTACAGGTGCACAAGTTGCGGGTCCGATCCCACTTCCAACTGAACGTAGCCTCTACACAATTATTCGTGCGACTCACAAATACAAAGACTCTCGCGAACAATTTGAAATGCGTACACACAAACGTTTGATCGATATCGTTAACCCAACTCAAAAAACAGTTGATGCCTTGATGAAATTGGATCTTCCAAGTGGTGTAAACGTAGAAATCAAACTTTAATCTAAAGCTTGATACCTTGAGCATAAAAAACGCTCGTTAAAAACTTTTTGAATAAAAAATATAGAAAAGGAACTATTTTCTCATGACAAAAGGAATCTTAGGGAAAAAAGTGGGAATGACTCAAATCTTCACTGAAGCTGGCGAATTGATCCCTGTAACAGTTATTGAAGCAACTCCAAACGTTGTTCTTCAAGTTAAAACTGTTGAAACAGACGGATACAACGCTATCCAAGTTGGTTTCGATGACAAACGCGAAGTGTTGAGCAACAAACCTGCTAAAGGACATGTAGCGAAAGCTAACACGGCTCCTAAGCGCTTCATTCGTGAATTCAAAAACGTTGAAGGCTTGGAAGTTGGTGCTGAAATCACAGTTGAAACATTCGCAGCTGGAGACGTTGTTGACGTGACTGGTACTTCTAAAGGTAAAGGTTTCCAAGGTGTTATCAAACGCCACGGACAATCACGTGGACCAATGGCTCACGGTTCTCGTTACCACCGTCGTCCAGGTTCAATGGGACCTGTTGCACCTAACCGTGTATTCAAAGGTAAAAACCTTGCAGGACGTATGGGTGGCGACCGTGTAACAATTCAAAACCTTGAAGTTGTACAAGTTGTTCCAGAAAAGAACGTTATCCTTATCAAAGGTAACGTACCAGGTGCTAAGAAATCTCTTATCACTATCAAATCAGCAGTTAAAGCTGGTAAATAATAAAGAAAGGGGAAATCAGTCACAATGGCAAACGTAACATTATTTGACCAAACTGGTAAAGAAGCTGGCCAAGTTGTTCTTAACGATGCAGTATTTGGTATCGAACCAAATGAATCAGTCGTGTTTGATGTGATCATCAGCCAACGCGCAAGCCTTCGTCAAGGAACACACGCTGTTAAAAACCGCTCTGCAGTATCAGGTGGTGGACGCAAACCATGGCGTCAAAAAGGAACTGGACGTGCTCGTCAAGGTTCTATCCGCTCACCACAATGGCGTGGTGGTGGTGTTGTCTTCGGACCAACTCCACGTTCATACGGCTACAAACTTCCACAAAAAGTTCGTCGCCTAGCTCTTAAATCAGTTTACTCTGAAAAAGTTGCTGAAAACAAATTCGTAGCTGTAGACGCTCTTTCATTTACAGCTCCAAAAACTGCTGAATTTGCTAAAGTTCTTGCAGCATTGAGCATCGATTCTAAAGTACTTGTTATCCTTGAAGAAGGAAATGAATTCGCAGCTCTTTCAGCTCGTAACCTTCCAAACGTGAAAGTTGCAACTGCTACAACTGCAAGTGTTCTTGACATCGCAAATAGCGACAAACTTCTTGTCACACAAGCAGCTATCTCTAAAATCGAGGAGGTTCTTGCATAATGAATTTGTATGATGTTATCAAAAAACCTGTAATCACTGAAAGCTCAATGGCTCAACTTGAAGCAGGAAAATATGTATTTGAAGTTGACACTCGTGCACACAAACTTTTGATCAAGCAAGCTGTTGAAGCTGCTTTCGAAGGTGTTAAAGTTGCCAACGTTAACACAATCAACGTAAAACCTAAAGCTAAACGTGTTGGACGTTACACTGGTTTTACTAACAAAACTAAAAAAGCTATCATCACACTTACAGCTGATTCAAAAGCAATCGAGTTGTTTGCTGCTGAAGCTGAATAATCTAAGGAGGAAATATCGTGGGAATTCGTGTTTATAAACCAACAACAAACGGTCGCCGTAATATGACTTCTTTGGATTTCGCTGAAATCACAACAAGCACTCCTGAAAAATCATTGCTTGTTGCATTGAAGAGCAAGGCTGGTCGTAACAACAACGGTCGTATCACTGTTCGTCACCAAGGTGGTGGACACAAACGTTTCTACCGTTTGGTTGACTTCAAACGTAACAAAGACAACGTTGAAGCAGTTGTTAAAACAATCGAGTACGATCCAAACCGTTCTGCAAACATCGCTCTTGTACACTACACTGACGGTGTGAAAGCATACATCATCGCTCCAAAAGGTCTTGAAGTAGGTCAACGTATCGTTTCAGGTCCAGAAGCAGATATCAAAGTCGGAAACGCTCTTCCACTTGCTAACATCCCAGTTGGTACTTTGATCCACAACATCGAGTTGAAACCAGGTCGTGGTGGTGAATTGGTACGTGCTGCTGGAGCATCTGCTCAAGTATTGGGTTCTGAAGGTAAATACGTACTTGTTCGTCTTCAATCAGGTGAAGTTCGTATGATTCTTGGAACTTGCCGTGCTACAGTTGGTGTTGTCGGAAACGAACAACATGGACTTGTAAACCTTGGTAAAGCAGGACGTAGCCGTTGGAAAGGTATCCGCCCAACAGTTCGTGGTTCTGTAATGAACCCTAATGATCACCCACACGGTGGTGGTGAAGGTAAAGCACCAGTTGGTCGTAAAGCACCATCTACTCCATGGGGCAAACCTGCTCTTGGTCTTAAAACTCGTAACAAGAAAGCGAAATCTGACAAACTTATCGTTCGTCGTCGTAACGAGAAATAATATTAAACTAGTCGCTTAAGCAACTAGTAAATCCGCCAGCTCGGTAGCGCTCCATGTGAGCGCAAGCCGCTGTGGTACAACATTTAAAGGAGAAAATATAAAAATGGGACGCAGTCTTAAAAAAGGACCTTTCGTCGATGAGCATTTGATGAAAAAAGTTGAAGCTCAAGCTAACGACGAAAAGAAAAAAGTTATTAAAACTTGGTCACGTCGTTCAACGATCTTCCCAAGTTTCATTGGTTACACTATTGCAGTTTATGACGGACGTAAACACGTACCTGTTTACATCCAAGAAGACATGGTAGGTCACAAACTTGGTGAATTTGCACCAACTCGTACTTACAAAGGTCACGCTGCAGACGACAAGAAAACACGTAGAAAATAAGGAGAACATAAATGGCAGAAATTACTTCAGCTAAAGCAATGGCTCGTACAGTACGTGTTTCACCTCGTAAATCACGTCTTGTTCTTGATAACATCCGTGGTAAAAGCGTAGCCGATGCAATCGCAATCTTGACATTCACTCCAAACAAAGCTGCTGAAATCATCTTGAAAGTTTTGAACTCAGCTGTAGCTAACGCTGAAAACAACTTTGGTTTGGATAAAGCTAACTTGGTAGTATCTGAAGCATTCGCAAACGAAGGACCAACTATGAAACGTTTCCGTCCACGTGCGAAAGGTTCAGCTTCACCAATCAACAAACGTACAGCTCACATCACTGTAGCTGTTGCAGAAAAATAAGGAGGTAAAATCGTGGGTCAAAAAGTACATCCAATTGGTATGCGTGTCGGCATCATCCGTGATTGGGATGCCAAATGGTATGCTGAAAAAGAATACGCGGATTACCTTCATGAAGATCTTGCAATCCGTAAATTCGTTCAAAAAGAACTTGCTGACGCAGCAGTTTCAACTATCGAAATCGAACGCGCAGTAAACAAAGTTAACGTTTCACTTCACACTGCTAAACCAGGTATGGTTATCGGTAAAGGTGGTGCTAACGTTGATGCACTCCGTGCAAAACTTAACAAATTGACTGGAAAACAAGTACACATCAACATCATCGAAATCAAACAACCTGATTTGGATGCTCACCTTGTAGGTGAAGGAATTGCTCGTCAATTGGAGCAACGTGTTGCTTTCCGTCGTGCACAAAAACAAGCAATCCAACGTGCAATGCGTGCTGGAGCTAAAGGAATCAAAACTCAAGTATCAGGTCGTTTGAACGGTGCAGATATCGCCCGTGCTGAAGGATACTCTGAAGGAACTGTTCCACTTCACACACTTCGTGCAGATATCGATTACGCTTGGGAAGAAGCAGATACTACATACGGTAAACTTGGTGTTAAAGTATGGATCTACCGTGGTGAAGTTCTTCCAGCTCGCAAAAACACTAAAGGAGGTAAATAACCAATGTTAGTACCTAAACGTGTTAAACACCGTCGTGAATTCCGTGGAAAAATGCGCGGTGAAGCAAAAGGTGGAAAAGAAGTAGCATTCGGTGAATACGGTCTTCAAGCTACAACTAGCCACTGGATCACTAACCGCCAAATCGAAGCTGCTCGTATCGCCATGACTCGTTACATGAAACGTGGTGGTAAAGTTTGGATTAAAATCTTCCCACACAAATCATACACTGCTAAAGCTATCGGTGTGCGTATGGGATCTGGTAAAGGGGCACCTGAAGGTTGGGTAGCACCAGTTAAACGTGGTAAAGTGATGTTCGAAATCGCTGGTGTATCTGAAGAGATTGCACGCGAAGCGCTTCGTCTTGCTAGCCACAAATTGCCAGTTAAATGTAAATTCGTAAAACGTGAAGCAGAATAAGGAGAAGGCATGAAACTTAATGAAGTAAAAGAATTTGTTAAAGAACTTCGTGGTCTTTCTCAAGAAGAACTCGCGAAGCGCGAAAACGAATTGAAAAAAGAATTGTTTGAACTTCGTTTCCAAGCTGCTACTGGTCAATTGGAACAAACAGCTCGCTTGAAAGAAGTTAAAAAACAAATCGCTCGTATTAAAACAGTTCAATCTGAAGCGAAATAATAGACTAGGGAAGGAGAAATTTCAATGGAACGCAATAATCGTAAAGTTCTTGTTGGACGTGTTGTATCTGACAAAATGGACAAGACAATCACAGTTGTAGTTGAAACAAAACGTAACCACCCAGTCTATGGTAAACGTATTAACTACTCTAAAAAATACAAAGCTCATGATGAAAACAATGTTGCCAAAGAAGGCGATATCGTACGTATCATGGAAACTCGTCCGCTTTCAGCTACAAAACGTTTCCGTCTTGTAGAAGTTGTTGAAGAAGCGGTCATCATCTAATCAAACCTGAAAGGAGAAAACTGAAATGATTCAAACAGAAACTCGTTTGAAAGTCGCAGACAACAGCGGTGCTCGCGAAATCTTGACTATCAAAGTTCTTGGTGGTTCAGGACGTAAATTTGCAAACATCGGTGATGTTATCGTGGCATCTGTAAAACAAGCTACTCCTGGTGGTGCGGTTAAAAAAGGTGACGTTGTTAAAGCAGTTATCGTTCGTACTAAATCAGGTGCTCGTCGTGCTGATGGTTCATACATCAAATTTGACGAAAACGCAGCAGTTATCATCCGTGAAGACAAAACTCCTCGCGGAACACGTATCTTTGGCCCAGTTGCACGTGAATTGCGTGAAGGTGGCTTCATGAAGATCGTGTCACTTGCTCCAGAAGTACTTTAATTTTTAGAAACAAACTAGTCCCCTAGCTTTAAGCTAGGGTGCCCTTATGGGCGTAAGAAAAATCAAGGAGAAACCTAATGTTTGTAAAAAAAGGCGACAAAGTTCGCGTAATCGCTGGTAAAGATAAGGGAACAGAAGCTGTTGTCCTTACTGCCCTTCCAAAAGTAAACAAAGTTATCGTTGAAGGTGTTAACATCGTTAAGAAACACCAACGTCCAACTAACGAGCTTCCTCAAGGTGGTATCATCGAGAAAGAAGCAGCTATCCACGTATCAAACGTTCAAGTTTTGGACAAAAATGGTGTAGCTGGTCGTGTTGGTTACAAATTTGTAGACGGTAAAAAAGTTCGCTACAACAAAAAATCAGGCGAAGTGCTTGATTAATCACGAAGGAAAGGAGAAGTATAATGGCAAATCGTTTAAAAGAAAAATATCTTAATGAAGTAGTTCCTGCTTTGACAGAACAATTCAACTACTCATCAGTGATGGCTGTGCCTAAAGTAGATAAGATCGTTTTGAACATGGGTGTTGGTGAAGCTGTATCAAACGCTAAAAGCCTTGAAAAAGCTGCTGAAGAATTAGCACTTATCTCAGGTCAAAAACCACTTATCACTAAAGCTAAAAAATCAATCGCCGGCTTCCGTCTTCGTGAAGGTGTTGCGATCGGTGCAAAAGTTACCCTTCGTGGTGAACGTATGTACGAATTCTTGGATAAATTGGTTTCAGTTTCACTTCCACGTGTACGTGACTTCCACGGTGTTCCAACAAAATCATTTGATGGACGCGGAAACTACACACTTGGTGTGAAAGAACAATTGATCTTCCCAGAAATCAACTTCGATGACGTTGACAAAACTCGTGGTCTTGACATCGTTATCGTAACAACTGCTAACACTGACGAAGAGTCACGTGCATTGCTTACAGGCCTTGGAATGCCTTTTGCAAAATAATATAGGAGGTAAATCTAATGGCTAAAAAATCAATGATTGCTAAGAACAAACGTCCAGCGAAGTTCTCTACTCAAGCTTATACTCGTTGTGAAAAATGTGGTCGTCCACATTCAGTTTACCGCAAATTTAAACTTTGCCGTGTTTGCTTCCGTGAATTAGCTTACAAAGGACAAATCCCTGGTGTAACAAAAGCATCTTGGTAATTCTAGCTTTCAATCCCGTTGTGATTCGTCGTTATCTTCTTTTGCCTAACTCAAGTTATGCCTGCAAGCAGATGCCTAGACTCACTTAGGAATTGAAACCTAGAAACATATTCTGAGCCTAGCTCAATCATTAACTAGCAAGTGCAACTTGCAAACTACTAGTAAGAGGAGAAAAATAAAATGGTTATGACTGACCCAATCGCAGACTTTCTAACTCGTATTCGTAACGCTAACCAAGCTAAACACGAAGTACTTGAAGTACCTGCATCAAACATCAAAAAAGGGATTGCTGAAATCCTTAAACGCGAAGGTTTTGTAAAAAACGTTGAAATCATCGAAGATGACAAACAAGGCATCATCCGTGTATTCCTTAAATACGGACCAAACGGTGAAAAAGTTATCACTAACTTGAAACGTGTTTCTAAACCAGGACTTCGTGTCTATAAAAAACGTGAAGACCTTCCAAAAGTTCTTAACGGACTTGGAATTGCTATCCTTTCAACTTCTGAAGGTTTGCTTACTGATAAAGAAGCACGCCAAAAGAATGTTGGTGGAGAAGTTATCGCTTACGTTTGGTAATATTTAGCTCCCAATTTCTTTGTGACTCTTCGTTATCGTCTCTTGCCTAACCCAAAGTTATGCCTGCGAGACGATGCCTAGATTCACTTTGAAATTGAAACCTTAAATCGAGAAATCGATTTAGCCCCCGTGAAAACTGGCCGTTATGGCCTGACAATTTAACAGGAGAAAATAAACATGTCACGTATTGGTAATAAAGTTATCGTGTTGCCTGCTGGTGTTGAAATCACTAACAATGACAACGTTGTAACTGTAAAAGGACCTAAAGGAGAACTTACTCGTGAGTTCTCAAAAGATATTGAAATCCGTGTGGAAGGTACTGAAGTAACTCTTCACCGTCCAAACGATTCAAAAGAAATGAAAACTATCCACGGAACTACTCGTGCCCTTTTGAACAACATGGTTGTTGGTGTATCAGAAGGATTCAAGAAAGAACTTGAAATGCGCGGGGTTGGTTACCGTGCACAACTTCAAGGATCTAAACTTGTTTTGGCTGTTGGTAAATCTCATCCAGACGAAGTTGAAGCTCCAGAAGGAATTACTTTTGAACTTCCAAACCCAACAACAATCGTTGTTAGCGGAATTTCAAAAGAAGTAGTTGGTCAAACAGCTGCTTACGTACGTAGCCTTCGTTCACCAGAACCATATAAAGGTAAAGGTATCCGTTACGTTGGTGAATTCGTTCGCCGTAAAGAAGGTAAAACAGGTAAATAAAGTTGAGTGGTTGATTTTCAACCACCAACCTATTTTCCAACTTTGTGCATAGCACACGATTTAAAACTAAAGAGGTGAAAACTGTGATTTCAAAACCAGATAAAAACAAACTCCGCCAAAAACGCCACCGTCGCGTCCGCGGAAAACTCTCTGGAACTGCTGATCGCCCACGTTTGAACGTATTCCGTTCTAATACAGGCATCTACGCTCAAGTGATTGATGACGTAGCGGGTGTAACGCTCGCAAGTGCTTCAACTCTTGACAAAGAAGTTTCAAAAGGAACTAAAACTGAACAAGCCGTTGCTGTCGGTAAACTCGTTGCAGAACGTGCAAACGCTAAAGGTATTTCAGAAGTGGTGTTCGACCGCGGTGGATATCTATATCACGGACGTGTGAAAGCTTTGGCTGATGCAGCTCGTGAAAACGGATTGAAATTCTAATAGGAGGACACTAGAAAATGGCATTTAAAGACAATGCAGTTGAATTAGAAGAACGCGTAGTTGCTGTCAACCGTGTTACAAAAGTTGTTAAAGGTGGACGTCGTCTTCGTTTCGCAGCTCTTGTTGTTGTTGGTGACCACAACGGTCGCGTAGGATTTGGTACTGGTAAAGCTCAAGAAGTTCCAGAAGCAATCCGTAAAGCAGTAGACGATGCTAAGAAAAACTTGATCGAAGTTCCTATGGTTGGAACAACAATCCCACACGAAGTTCTTTCAGAATTCGGTGGAGCTAAAGTATTGTTGAAACCTGCTGTAGAAGGTTCTGGAGTTGCCGCTGGTGGTGCAGTTCGTGCCGTTGTGGAATTGGCAGGTGTGGCAGATATTACATCTAAATCACTTGGTTCTAACACTCCAATCAACATTGTTCGTGCAACTGTTGAAGGTTTGAAACAATTGAAACGCGCTGAAGAAGTTGCTGCCCTTCGTGGTATTTCAGTTTCTGATTTGGCATAAGAAAGGGGATAAAATGGCTCAAATTAAAATTACTTTGACTAAGTCTCCAATCGGACGCATTCCATCACAACGTAAAACTGTTGTAGCACTTGGACTTGGCAAATTGAACAGCTCTGTTATTAAAGAAGACAACGCTGCTATCCGTGGTATGATCACAGCAGTATCTCACTTGGTAACAGTTGAAGAAGTAAACTAATGAATTTTTAGGGGATGTGCAGTATACCATCCCCTAAAACTAGATATAGTCATCTATGATGACGTCGTATAGGCGAGTTGATGGGGGAGACAACCTTTTCTCCCTTATCGGCGCTAGCATTTTACAAAAGAGGAGAAAATAAAAATGAAACTTCATGAATTGAAACCTGCAGAAGGTTCTCGTAAAGTACGTAACCGCGTTGGTCGTGGTACTTCATCAGGTAACGGTAAAACATCTGGTCGTGGTCAAAAAGGTCAAAAAGCTCGTAGCGGTGGCGGAGTTCGCCTTGGTTTTGAAGGTGGACAAACTCCATTGTTCCGTCGTCTTCCAAAACGTGGATTCACTAACATCAACGCTAAAGAATACGCAATTGTGAACCTTGACCAATTGAACGTCTTTGAAGATGGTGCTGAAGTTACTCCAGTTGTTCTTATCGAAGCAGGAATTGTTAAAGCTGAAAAATCAGGTGTTAAAATTCTTGGTAACGGTGAGTTGACTAAGAAATTGACTGTTAAAGCAGCTAAATTCTCTAAATCAGCTGAAGAAGCTATCACTGCTAAAGGTGGTTCAGTAGAAGTCATCTAAGAGAGGTGACCTATGTTTTTTAAATTATTAAGAGAAGCTCTTAAAGTCAAGCAGGTTCGATCAAAAATTTTATTTACAATTTTTATCGTTTTGGTCTTTCGTATCGGGACTAGTATTACAGTTCCTGGTGTGAATGCCAATAGCTTGAATGCTTTAAGTGGATTATCCTTCTTAAACATGTTGAGCTTGGTGTCAGGGAATGCCATGAAAAACTTCTCAGTTTTTGCTCTTGGTGTTAGTCCCTACATTACGGCCTCTATCGTTGTCCAACTCTTGCAAATGGATATTTTACCCAAGTTTGTAGAGTGGGGGAAACAAGGGGAAGTAGGTCGAAGAAAATTGAATCAAGCTACTCGTTATATTGCTCTTGGTCTAGCCTTTGTGCAATCTATCGGGATTACAGCTGGTTTTAATACTTTGGCTGGAGCTCAATTGTTGAAAACGGCTCTTACTCCACAAGTCTTTATCATGATTGGTATCATCTTAACAGCTGGTAGCATGATTGTGACGTGGTTGGGAGAGCAAATTACAGATAAGGGATACGGGAATGGAGTTTCTATGATTATCTTTGCCGGGATTGTTGCCTCAATTCCAGAGATGATTCAGGGAATCTATGTAGACTACTTTGTAAACGTTCCAAGTAGCCGTATCAACTCATCTATCATTTTCGTAATCATCTTGATTATTGCTGTATTGTTGATTATTTACTTTACAACTTATGTTCAACAAGCAGAATACAAAATTCCAATCCAATATACGAAGGTTGCACAAGGTGCTCCATCTAGCTCTTATCTTCCATTGAAGGTAAACCCTGCTGGAGTTATCCCTGTTATCTTTGCCAGTTCCATTACTGCAGCGCCTGCGGCTATTCTTCAGTTTTTGAGCGCTACAGGTCATGATTGGGCTTGGGTAAGAACTGCACAAGAAATGCTGGCAACAACTTCACCAACTGGTATTGTCATGTATGCTTTGTTGATTATTCTCTTTACATTCTTCTATACGTTTGTACAGATTAATCCTGAAAAAGCGGCAGAGAACCTACAAAAGAGCGGTGCCTATATCCACGGAGTTCGTCCTGGTAAAGGTACAGAAGAATATATGTCTAAACTTCTTCGTCGTCTTGCAACTGTTGGTTCCCTCTTCCTTGGTGTGATTTCTATTTTACCGATTGTAGCAAAAGATTTCTTTGGACTTTCAGAAGCAGTTGCTTTTGGAGGAACTAGTCTTTTGATCATTATTTCTACAGGTATTGAAGGAATCAAACAATTGGAAGGATACCTATTGAAACGTAAGTATGTTGGTTTCATGGACAGAACAGAATAAAAGTATTTACTGAATCAGTAAATACTGAGGGAGTGGAGGTTTAAACTCTGACATTTGTGAGAGTTTGGTCTCCCCTCTTCTATTTTGTTTTTAAATAGGGGTGAAAAGACTTTTTGCTTCTATTTAAAAATAAAATAAGGAGATCAAATCATGAATCTTTTGATTATGGGCTTACCAGGTGCAGGTAAGGGAACTCAAGCAGCAAAAATCGTAGAACAATTCCATGTTGCACATATCTCAACAGGTGATATGTTCCGTGCTGCTATGGCAAATCAAACTGAAATGGGTGTTCTTGCTAAGTCATACATTGACAAGGGTGAATTGGTTCCTGATGAAGTTACAAATGGAATCGTAAAAGAACGTCTTTCACAAGATGATATTAAAGAAACAGGATTCTTGTTGGATGGTTACCCACGTACAATCGAACAAGCTCATGCCTTGGATAAAACATTGGCTGAACTTGGCATTGAACTAGAAGGTGTTATCAACATTGAAGTGAATCCAAATAGCCTCTTGGAACGTTTGAGTGGCCGTATCATCCACCGCGTAACTGGAGAAACTTTCCACAAGGTCTTTAACCCACCAGTTGACTATAAAGAAGAAGATTACTACCAACGTGAAGATGATAAGCCTGAGACAGTGAAACGTCGTTTGGACGTTAATATTGCTCAAGGAGAACCAATCATTGCTCACTACCGTGCTAAAGGTTTGGTTCATGACATCGAAGGTAATCAAGATATCAATGATGTCTTCTCAGATATCGAAAAAGTATTGACAAATTTGAAATAAAGCGTTTTTCACACTTGCAAAAATCCGCTACAAATGTTATACTGAGATAGTCTGACTTATAATTGTTGTCTCTGTGTCTAGAGGCATCGAATCGAAATTTATGGAGGTGCTTTTGCGTGGCAAAAGACGATGTGATTGAAGTTGAAGGCAAAGTAGTTGATACAATGCCGAATGCAATGTTTACGGTTGAACTTGAAAATGGACATCAGATTTTAGCAACAGTTTCTGGTAAAATTCGTAAAAACTATATTCGTATTTTAGCGGGAGATCGTGTTACTGTCGAAATGAGTCCATATGACTTGACACGTGGACGTATCACTTACCGCTTTAAATAATCGAAAAACTTGGAGGGATAAGAAATGAAAGTAAGACCATCGGTCAAACCAATTTGCGAATACTGTAAAGTAATTCGTCGTAATGGTCGTGTTATGGTAATTTGCCCAGCAAATCCAAAACACAAACAACGTCAAGGATAATATAGAAAGGAGAAAACATGGCTCGTATTGCTGGAGTTGACATTCCAAATGACAAACGCGTGGTAATCTCATTGACTTATGTTTATGGTATCGGACTTGCAACATCTAAGAAAATTTTGGCTGCTGCTGGAATCTCAGAAGATGTTCGTGTACGTGATCTTACATCAGATCAAGAAGATGCTATCCGTCGTGAAGTGGATGCAATCAAAGTTGAAGGTGACCTTCGTCGTGAAGTAAACTTGAACATCAAACGTTTGATGGAAATCGGTTCATACCGTGGTATCCGTCACCGTCGTGGACTTCCTGTCCGTGGACAAAACACTAAAAACAACGCTCGCACTCGTAAAGGTAAAGCTGTTGCGATTGCTGGTAAGAAAAAATAATATAGGAGGTAAAAGTCTTGGCTAAACCAACACGTAAACGTCGTGTGAAAAAGAATATCGAATCTGGTATTGCTCATATTCACGCTACATTTAATAACACTATTGTTATGATTACTGATGTGCATGGTAATGCAATTGCTTGGTCATCAGCTGGTGCTCTTGGTTTCAAAGGTTCTCGTAAATCTACACCATTCGCTGCTCAAATGGCTTCTGAAGCTGCTGCTAAATCTGCACAAGAACACGGTCTTAAATCAGTTGAAGTTACTGTAAAAGGTCCAGGTTCTGGTCGTGAGTCAGCTATTCGTGCGCTTGCTGCCGCTGGTCTTGAAGTAACAGCAATTCGTGATGTGACTCCAGTGCCACACAATGGTGCTCGTCCTCCAAAACGTCGCCGTGTATAATCATCGCATTACACTGCTTTTCGTTTAAGAGGGAGTAACTAAATGATCGAGTTTGAAAAACCAAATATAACAAAAATTGATGAAAATAAAGATTATGGCAAGTTTGTAGTCGAACCGCTTGAACGTGGCTACGGTACAACTCTTGGTAACTCTCTTCGTCGTGTACTTCTAGCTTCTCTACCAGGAGCAGCTGTGACATCTATCAACATTGATGGTGTGTTACATGAGTTTGACACAGTTCCAGGTGTTCGTGAAGACGTGATGCAAATCATTCTGAACATTAAAGGAATTGCAGTGAAATCGTACGTTGAAGACGAAAAAATCATCGAACTAGATGTTGAAGGTCCTGCTGAAGTAACAGCTGGTGACATTTTGACAGATAGCGATATTGAAATTGTAAATCCAGATCATTATCTTTTTACAATCGGTGAAGGTTCTTCTATAAAAGCGACTATGACTGTTAACAGTGGTCGTGGATATGTACCTGCTGATGAAAATAAAAAGGATAATGCACCAGTTGGAACACTTGCTGTAGATTCTATTTATACACCAGTTACAAAAGTCAACTATCAAGTGGAACCTGCTCGTGTAGGTAGCAATGATGGATTTGACAAATTAACCCTTGAAATCTTGACAAATGGAACAATTATTCCAGAAGATGCTTTAGGGCTTTCAGCACGTATCTTGACTGAACATCTTGATTTGTTTACAAATCTAACTGAGATTGCTAAGTCAACTGAAGTGATGAAAGAAGCTGATACTGAATCTGACGACCGTATTTTGGATCGTACGATTGAGGAACTGGACTTGTCTGTGCGTTCATACAACTGTTTGAAACGTGCCGGTATCAATACTGTGCATGATTTAACAGAAAAATCTGAAGCAGAGATGATGAAAGTAAGAAATCTTGGACGCAAGAGTTTGGAAGAAGTGAAACTCAAACTCATTGATTTGGGTCTTGGATTAAAAGATAAATAAAGGAGGAATAAATGGCTTACCGTAAACTAGGACGCACTAGCTCACAACGTAAAGCAATGCTTCGCGATTTGACAACTGACCTTTTGATCAATGAATCAATCGTGACAACTGAAGCTCGTGCTAAAGAAATCCGTAAAACTGTTGAAAAAATGATTACTCTAGGTAAACGTGGTGATTTGCATGCACGTCGTCAAGCAGCGGCTTTTGTACGTAATGAAATCGCATCTGAAAACTATGATGAAGCTACTGACAAGTACACTTCTACTACAGCACTTCAAAAATTGTTCTCAGAAATCGCACCTCGTTATGCTGAACGTAACGGTGGATACACTCGTATCCTTAAAACTGAACCACGTCGTGGTGATGCAGCGCCAATGGCGATCATCGAATTAGTATAAAATCATCAATTTTGTTGAGTGTTATGATGATGGAGTATTGTGCTCTTAGTCTAGCTCTGGTCTACCGCTAGGATTTCGGTCCTAGCGGGAACACTCATCATAAGTTGGGATAGTAGACGCTTGTTTACGAAATTGTTTTTTGCTTAAGAACAACTTCGTAAGCAGGCGTTTTTGAGTATTTTCGTTAGAATTATGCTATACTATTTGAAAAGAATCCTGTTTAATGTTCAGGTTTCCTATTAAAAGAAGAATTGGAGTTTGCTTATGAAAGCGATTATAACTGTTGTTGGTAAAGATAAATCTGGAATTGTTGCAGGTGTTTCTGGTAAAATTGCAGAATTGGGTTTGAATATTGATGATATCTCTCAAACTGTCTTGGATGAATATTTCACGATGATGGCTGTCGTCTCTAGTGATGAAAAACAAGATTTCACTTATCTTCGTAATGAATTTGAAGCTTTTGGACAAACTTTGAATGTGAAAATCAATATTCAGAGTGCAGCGATTTTCGAAGCTATGTATAATATCTAGGAGGTGCACATGGATATTAGACAAGTTACTGAAACCATCGCCATGATTGAGGAGCAAAACTTTGATATCAGAACCATTACAATGGGAATTTCCCTTTTGGACTGTATCGATCCAGATATCAATCGTGCTGCGGAGAAAATTTATCAAAAGATTACGACTAAGGCAGCTAATTTAGTAGCTGTTGGTGATGAAATTGCAGCTGAGTTGGGAATTCCAATCGTTAATAAGCGTGTATCGGTGACTCCTATTTCTCTGATTGGAGCAGCGACAGATGCAACAGACTATGTGGTTCTGGCAAAAGCGCTTGATAAGGCTGCGAAAGAGATTGGTGTGGACTTTATTGGTGGTTTCTCTGCCTTGGTACAAAAGGGGTATCAAAAGGGAGATGAAATTCTCATCAATTCTATTCCTCGTGCTTTGGCTGAAACGGATAAGGTCTGCTCTTCAGTCAATATCGGCTCAACCAAGTCTGGTATTAATATGACGGCTGTGGCAGATATGGGACGTATTATCAAGGATACGGCAACTCTATCCGATATGGGCGCAGCCAAGTTGGTTGTATTTGCTAATGCGGTTGAAGACAATCCATTTATGGCAGGTGCTTTCCACGGTGTTGGGGAAGCAGATGTTATCATCAATGTCGGGGTTTCTGGTCCTGGTGTGGTCAAGCGTGCCTTGGAAAAAGTTCGTGGGGAGAGCTTTGATGTAGTAGCTGAAACAGTTAAGAAGACTGCCTTTAAAATTACTCGTATCGGTCAATTGGTTGGTCAAATGGCAAGCGAGAGATTAGGTGTGGAATTTGGTATTGTTGACTTGAGTTTGGCGCCAACCCCTGCGGTTGGAGATTCTGTGGCACGTGTACTTGAGGAAATGGGACTAGAAACAGTTGGAACGCATGGAACGACTGCTGCCTTGGCTCTCTTGAACGATCAAGTTAAGAAGGGCGGAGTGATGGCCTGCAACCAAGTAGGTGGTTTGTCTGGTGCTTTTATCCCTGTTTCTGAGGATGAGGGGATGATTGCTGCAGTGCAAAATGGCTCTCTTAATTTAGAAAAACTAGAAGCCATGACGGCTATCTGTTCTGTTGGTTTGGATATGATTGCCATCCCAGAAGATACGCCTGCTGAAACCATTGCGGCTATGATTGCAGATGAAGCTGCAATTGGTGTTATTAACATGAAGACAACGGCTGTTCGTATCATTCCAAAAGGAAAAGAAGGCGATATGATTGAGTTTGGTGGCCTATTAGGAACTGCGCCTGTTATGAAGGTCAATGGGGCTTCGTCTGTTGATTTCATTTCTCGTGGAGGACAAATCCCAGCACCAATTCATAGCTTTAAAAATTAAGAAAATAGGAGAAATTTTAAGTTCTATTTAAGGTTAGCTGTGTATACTATAATCATTAAATAAAGACCTCCTAATATTATTTGAAACAGATAACTCTGATTTAGTTTGAATTTGATTTTCATCTAATATCTTTATTTAATAGAACTCCTAAACTTTTTCATAATAATCTCCTGCAAAAGTCGCCTGTATGGGTGGCTTTTGTTTTATCATCCATGATATAATAGAGACAAACGGAGGACGGAAAATGGTAAAAGTACGATTGTATTTGGTACGTCATGGCAAGACCATGTTTAACACGATTGGTCGAGCGCAAGGTTGGAGCGATACTCCCTTAACGGCTGAAGGTGAGCGAGGGATTCAAGAATTAGGAATCGGTTTACAAGAATCTGATCTACAGTTTGAGCGTGCTTATTCGAGTGATTCTGGTCGTACCATTCAGACTATGGGAATTATCCTTGAAGAACTTGGCTTGCAGGGAAAAATCCCTTATCGCATGGACAAGCGTATCAGAGAGTGGTGTTTTGGTAGCTTTGACGGAGCCTACGATGGTGATCTTTTCATGGGTATTATTCCTCGTATCTTTAATGTGGATCACGTTCACCAATTGTCTTATGCTGAACTGGCTGAGGGCTTGGTGGAGGTTGATACAGCTGGTTGGGCTGAAGGCTGGGAAAAACTCAGTAGCCGAATCAAGGAAGGCTTTGAAGCGATTGCCAAAGAAATGGAAGAACAAGGTGGGGGAAATGCCCTTGTTGTTAGCCACGGAATGACCATTGGAACCATTGTTTATCTAATCAATGGCATGCATCCGCATGGTCTAGATAATGGTAGTGTGACCATCCTTGAATATGAGGACGGCCAGTTTAGCGTAGAAGTTGTCGGCGACCGTAGTTACCGAGAACTAGGGCGGGAGAAGATGGAAGAGACAAATAGTTAATAGAAGTTAGCTCCAAATGGGGGCTAATTTTTTATACTGCTACATAAGCTGGATTTGCGATTCAGGCTTTCTTGTCATACAAGCCTAAAAGAACATTTCTCGTCTTTAAAATTCCCTCAAAAATGGTATAATAGTAACATCACAAAATTGGAGAGAGACCATGAGTTTTTACAATCATAAAGAAATTGAGCCTAAGTGGCAGGGCTACTGGGCAGAACATCATACATTTAAGACAGGAACAGATGCATCAAAACCGAAGTTTTATGCTCTCGATATGTTCCCTTATCCGTCTGGAGCGGGTCTTCACGTAGGACACCCAGAAGGTTATACTGCAACCGATATCCTCAGCCGTTACAAACGTGCGCAAGGCTACAATGTCCTTCACCCAATGGGTTGGGATGCTTTTGGTTTGCCTGCAGAGCAATACGCTATGGATACAGGTAATGACCCAGCAGAATTTACAGCTGAGAACATTGCCAACTTCAAACGCCAAATCAATGCGCTTGGATTTTCTTACGACTGGGATCGTGAAGTCAACACAACAGATCCAAACTACTACAAGTGGACACAATGGATTTTCACTAAGCTTTACGAAAAAGGCTTGGCCTATGAAGCGGAAGTGCCAGTAAACTGGGTTGAGGAATTGGGAACAGCCATCGCCAACGAAGAGGTCCTTCCTGATGGAACGTCTGAGCGTGGAGGCTATCCAGTTGTCCGTAAACCAATGCGCCAATGGATGCTCAAAATCACGGCCTATGCAGAGCGCTTGCTTAATGACTTAGACGAGCTTGATTGGCCAGAGTCTATCAAGGACATGCAACGCAACTGGATTGGTAAATCAACTGGTGCCAATGTAACCTTCAAAGTTAAGGGAACAGACAAGGAATTCACAGTCTTTACCACTCGTCCTGACACCCTTTTCGGTGCGACTTTCACTGTCTTGGCTCCTGAGCATGACTTGGTTGACGCTATCACAAGTCCAGAGCAAGCAGAGGCTGTAGCAGACTACAAACACCAAGCTAGTCTGAAATCAGACTTGGCTCGTACAGACCTTGCCAAGGAAAAAACAGGGGTTTGGACAGGTGCCTATGCTATCAACCCTGTCAATGGCAAGGAAATCCCAATCTGGATTGCGGACTATGTTCTTGCTAGTTACGGGACAGGAGCGGTAATGGCTGTACCTGCCCATGACCAACGTGACTGGGAATTTGCCAAACAATTTGAGCTTCCAATCGTAGAAGTACTTGAAGGTGGAAAGGTTGAAGAAGCTGCCTACACAGAAGATGGGCTTCATGTCAATTCAGACTTCCTAGATGGATTGAATAAAGAAGACGCAATTGCTAAGATTGTGGCTTGGTTGGAAGAAAAAGGTTGCGGGCAAGAGAAGGTGACTTACCGTCTCCGCGACTGGCTCTTCAGTCGTCAACGTTACTGGGGTGAGCCAATTCCTATCATTCATTGGGAAGACGGAACTTCAACAGCTGTCCCTGAAAGCGAATTGCCACTTGTCTTGCCTGTAACCAAGGATATCCGTCCTTCAGGTACAGGGGAAAGTCCATTGGCTAACTTGACAGACTGGCTTGAAGTGACTCGTGAAGATGGTGTTAAAGGTCGTCGTGAAACCAACACTATGCCACAATGGGCAGGTTCAAGCTGGTACTACCTTCGCTATATTGATCCACACAATACTGAGAAATTGGCTGATGAGGACCTTCTCAAACAATGGTTGCCAGTAGATATCTACGTGGGTGGTGCAGAGCATGCTGTACTTCACTTGCTTTATGCTCGTTTCTGGCACAAATTCCTCTATGACCTCGGTGTCGTTCCAACTAAGGAACCATTCCAAAAACTCTTTAACCAAGGGATGATTTTGGGAACTAGCTACCGTGACCACCGTGGGGCTCTTGTGGCAACTGATAAGGTTGAAAAACGTGACGGTTCTTTCTTCCATGTGGAAACAGGAGAAGAATTGGAGCAAGCACCAGCTAAGATGTCTAAATCGCTCAAGAACGTTGTCAACCCAGACGATGTTGTGGAACAATACGGTGCCGACACCCTTCGTGTCTATGAAATGTTCATGGGGCCACTTGATGCTTCAATTGCTTGGTCAGAAGAAGGTCTGGAAGGAAGCCGTAAGTTCCTTGACCGTGTTTACCGTTTGATTACAAGTAAGGAAATTGTTGCGGAAAACAATGGTGCCCTTGACAAGGTTTATAACGAAACCGTTAAAGCTGTCACAGAGCAAATCGAGTCTATGAAATTCAACACAGCTATTGCCCAACTTATGGTCTTTGTTAACGCCGCTAACAAGGAAGAAAAACTTTATGTAGACTACGCTAAAGGCTTTATCCAAATGATCGCACCATTTGCACCTCACTTGGCAGAAGAGCTCTGGCAAACTGTTGCAGCAACAGGTGAATCAATCTCTTACGTGGCTTGGCCAACATGGGACGAAAGTAAATTGGTTGAAGACGAAATCGAAATCGTTGTCCAAATCAAAGGAAAAGTTCGTGCCAAACTCATGGTCGCTAAAGACCTATCACGCGAAGAATTGCAAGAAATTGCTCTGGCTGATGAAAAAGTCAAAGCAGAAATTGACGGTAAGGAAATCGTGAAAGTGATTAGTGTACCAAATAAATTGGTTAATATCGTTGTGAAATAACCAATTTATTTGCTGATTTCCAACCTCAAACAGTTTCCCAAACTGTTTGAGCCAACTAAACTCGTTAATATCGTTGTGAAATAAGATAGGAATCCTTCAGAGTAGAATCTGGAGGATTTTTTGAATCTTCTTATGAAAGTATGATATACTATGGGCAACTATAAAGTTTGAAAAGCGAAACAAGGAGAAAGCTATGACAGTAAATGAATATGGTCAGATGATTGGTGAGTCAATGGAAGGTTATACACATGGTGAATTGCCTGCTATTGATCTCTTAGAAGGGCGTTATGCTCGAATAGAGGCTCTCTCGGTAGAAAAGCATGCGGAGGATTTGCTAGCTGTTTATGGTCCGGATACTCCTCGGGAGATGTGGACCTACCTCTTTCAGGAACCAGTGGCAGATATGGAGGAGCTGGTTACCCTTTTAAATCAGATGTTAGCTCGTAAGGACCGTTTTTACTATGCAATCATAGACAAGGTAACTGGTAAGGTTTTGGGAACTTTTTCTCTCATGCGTATTGACCAGAATAATCGAGTAATAGAAGTGGGAGCTGTCACTTTTTCTCCAAAACTCAGGGGGACACGGATAGGGACAGAAGTCCAGTATCTAATGGCTCGCTATGTCTTTGAAGAGCTTAACTATCGTCGCTATGAGTGGAAATGCGATGCCTTAAATCTGCCATCCAGACGAGCTGCGGAGCGTTTGGGATTTATTTATGAAGGAACCTTCCGTCAGGCAGTGGTTTATAAGGAGCGTACGAGGGATACGGATTGGTTGTCTATGATTGATAAGGACTGGCCCAAAGTCAAATCTCGTTTGATAGCATGGCTGACTCCTGAAAACTTTGATAAAAATGGACAGCAGTACAAGAGCTTGAGAGAGCTTTAAGAGGTGTTGAGATGATTACTATTAAAAAGCAAGAAATTGTCAAGCTAGAGGATGTTTTGCATCTCTATCAGGCTGTCGGTTGGACAAATTATACCCATCAACCAGAGATGCTGGAGCAGGCCTTATCTCATTCATTAGCGATTTATGTGGCACTTGATGGCGATGCTGTGGTAGGCTTGATTCGTTTGGTTGGCGATGGATTCTCATCAGTATTGGTTCAGGATTTAATTGTTTTACCAATCTATCAGCGTCAAGGGATTGGTAGCGCCTTGATGAAAGAGGCTTTAGAGGATTACAAAGATGCCTATCAAGTCCAGCTGGTGACAGACCAGACAGAAAGAACCTTGGGATTCTATCGTTCTATGGGCTTTGAAATCTTATCCACCTATAATTGTATAGGAATGACTTGGATGAATCGAGAAAAATAATAAAATTTGTTTTTTATTAAGCAAAATTTAAGACTGGTCTAGTATTATATAACCATTAAATAAAGACCTCCTAACTTTATTTAATGAAATCCTAAAACTTTTTTTCATCATAATCTCCTAATGAAGTCACCCAATCAGGTGGCTTTTTTGTGAGGTGAAGTGCTAGTGATAGAAATTTTTTTGCAGAATAGTAAAATTTGAGAAAAGTTAAGCTAGTTTTAAGCTTCGTCTTGTAACATATAGTTATTAAATAAAGACCTCCTAACTTTATTTAATAAAATCCTAAACTTTTCTTTTTCATAATAATCTCCCTTAACTCCACCCAATCAGGTGGAGTTTTTTGGCTCTATTTCAGGATTTTTGGGACTATTCTAAAAATCATTTTCCGATAACTTTCGCTTAATCTTGTAAAATTTATTGGACAGATTCTAAAGTTGGAGAAGCTGAATGGATGAGGATATAAACCTTTGACAAATTTTGTGAACTATGGGATAATAAAAAGGAATTGAGTACTAGTTCTATATCATAGGCTAGAAAAGACCCCAAGCTCACGACCAAATAAGCTTGAGGTCTTTTTGACACTATTTGTCCTTGTTTAGCCATTTATCGACTAATCGAAGAACGACACCGACCACAATTGGTCCGATGATAGTTTTGAGTACTAATTCCATCATGGGCTATCTCACCTCCTTTCGTAGGCGGTGTAGAAGTGCCGTATAATATTATACCACATAAGTGCTAAACTCAGGAGTCACCCAATCGGGTGGCTTTTTTGTTTGTGGCTTGGATTTTTGATATAATAGAGCCATGAGTAGAATTTTAGATAATGAGATAATGGGGGATGAGGAGTTAGTGGAACGCACGCTCCGTCCTCAGTATTTACGTGAATATATTGGGCAGGATAAAGTCAAGGACCAGCTCCAAATCTTTATCGAAGCTGCTAAAATGAGAGATGAAGCGCTGGATCATGTGCTCTTATTTGGGCCTCCAGGCTTGGGAAAAACGACCATGGCTTTTGTTATTGCCAACGAACTAGGTGTCAATCTCAAGCAGACGTCTGGGCCTGTCATTGAAAAAGCCGGAGATCTGGTAGCGATTTTGAATGACTTAGAGCCTGGGGATGTTCTCTTTATTGATGAGATTCATCGTTTGCCAATGTCAGTGGAAGAGGTGCTTTATAGTGCCATGGAGGACTTTTACATTGATATTATGATTGGGGCTGGTGAAGGCAGTCGCAGTGTTCATTTGGAGTTGCCACCTTTTACCTTGATTGGTGCGACGACTCGGGCTGGTATGCTCTCAAATCCGCTACGGGCACGTTTTGGGATTACGGGGCATATGGAGTATTATGCTCATGCTGACTTGACAGAAATTGTTGAGCGGACGGCAGATATTTTTGAGATGGAAATCACTCATGAGGCCGCATCTGAGTTGGCATTGCGTAGTCGTGGGACCCCTCGTATTGCCAATCGTCTCCTCAAGCGCGTGCGCGATTTTGCCCAGATTATGGGGGATGGGGTTATTGATGATCTTATTACCGATAAGGCTTTGACTATGCTGGATGTTGACCATGAAGGTTTGGACTATGTGGATCAAAAAATCCTTCGCACCATGATTGAGATGTACAGTGGTGGTCCTGTTGGTCTAGGAACTCTTTCTGTTAACATAGCAGAAGAGCGTGAGACAGTTGAAGACATGTATGAGCCCTACTTGATTCAAAAAGGTTTTATCATGCGGACACGTTCTGGACGGGTGGCGACTGCTAAGGCATATGAGCATTTAGGTTATGAATACAATGAAAAATAAGCAAGAAATTCTAGAGGCTTTTAGAAAAAATCCAGATATGATGGCTATTCTGACGATTATACGAGACCTTGGTTTGAAAGATTCTTGGTTGGCAGCAGGTTCTGTCAGAAATTTCATCTGGAATCTCTTGTCAGATAAATCACCTTTTGACTGTGAAACAGATGTAGATGTAATTTTCTTTGATCCAGATATTTCTTATGAGGAAACCTTGTCCCTAGAGAAAAAGCTGAGAAAGGACTTTCCTCAGTACCAGTGGGAATTGAAAAATCAAGTCTATATGCACCAGCATAGTCCTCATACTGCTCCCTATAGCAGCTCTTGTGATGCTATGAGTAAGTATCCAGAACGGTGTACGGCAGTTGGACTGCGCTTGAATGAAGAATCCGATTTTGAACTCTATGAGCCTTATGGTTTGGAGGATATTTTGAATTTTCAAGTTCGTCCAACTCCTCATTTTTTAGAGAATGAAGACCGAATGGAACTTTATCGAACACGTCTATCCAAGAAAAATTGGCAGGAGAAATGGAAAAATTTGATTTTTAAAAATACTTAAGAAAACTTTAAGCTAGGAAGTGTATACTAAGTTCATAAGTTAAGAAGACCTTAACTTAAACTCCTAAAACTTTTTCATAATAATCTCCCTATAAAAAATAGAGTCGCCCAATCAGGCGACTTATTTTTTTGAAAAATGGGCTTGGTGCCTGAGAATAATACTCAATGAAAACCAAAGTGCAAACTAGGAAGCTAGCCGCAGGTTGCTCAAAACACTGTTTTGAGGTTGCAGATAGAGCTGACGTGGTTTGAATTTGATTTTCGAAGAGTATAAATAGCTTAGTGATAGAAGAAAATGGGGAAATATGGTATAATGAAACGATAGATTTTTGAATAGGAATAAGATCATGTTTGGATTTTTTAAGAAAGATAAGGCTGTGGAAGTTGAGGTTCCGACACAGGTTCCTGCTCATATCGGCATCATCATGGATGGGAATGGCCGTTGGGCTAAAAAACGTATGCAACCGCGAGTCTTCGGACACAAGGCGGGCATGGAAGCATTGCAAACTGTGACCAAGGCAGCCAACAAACTAGGCGTTAAGGTTATTACAGTCTATGCTTTTTCTACAGAAAACTGGACCCGCCCAGATCAGGAAGTCAAGTTTATCATGAACTTGCCAGTAGAGTTTTATGATAATTATGTCCCGGAATTGCATGCTAATAATGTTAAGATTCAAATGATTGGGGAAACGGACCGCCTACCTAAGCAAACCTTTGAAGCTCTGACCAAGGCTGAGGAATTGACTAAGAACAACACAGGTTTGATTCTTAATTTTGCCCTCAACTATGGTGGACGTGCGGAGATTACACAGGCTCTTAAGTTGATTTCTCAGGATGTTTTAGATGCCAAAATCAATCCTGGTGACATTACAGAGGAATTGATTGGCAACTATCTCTTTACCCAGCATTTGCCTAAGGAGTTACGAGACCCAGACTTGATTATCCGTACTAGTGGAGAATTGCGTTTGAGCAATTTCCTTCCATGGCAGGGAGCCTATAGTGAGCTCTATTTTACGGACACCTTGTGGCCTGATTTTGACGAGATAGCCTTGCAGGAAGCCATTCTTGCCTACAATCGTCGTCATCGCCGATTTGGAGGAGTTTAGGAGGAAATATGACACAGGATTTACAGAAAAGAACCTTGTTTGCAGGGATTGCCCTGGCTATTTTCCTACCAATTTTAATGATTGGTGGCCTCTTGCTTCAGATAGCAATTGGAATCATAGCCATGCTAGCCATGCATGAACTTTTGAAGATGAGAGGTCTAGAGACCATGACTATGGAGGGCCTCTTAACCCTCTTTGCAACCTTTGCTTTGACCATTCCCTTGGAGAATTATCTGACTTTTTTACCAGTTGATGGGAATGTGGTTGCCTATAGTGTTTTGATTTCAATTATGTTAGGAACGACTGTTTTTAGCAAGTCTTATACGATTGAGGATGCTGTTTTCCCGCTTGCTATGAGTTTCTACGTGGGCTTTGGTTTTAATGCTCTATTAGATGCTCGCGTTGCAGGTTTAGATAAGGCTCTATTGGCCTTGTGTATCGTCTGGGCTACCGACAGTGGTGCCTATCTTGCTGGGATGAACTTTGGGAAACGGAAACTGGCTCCAACGGTTTCTCCAAATAAAACCTTTGAGGGTGCCTTGGGTGGTATTTTAGGTGCTATTTTAGTAACCATCATCTTTATGATGTTTGACAATACAGTTGCTCTTCCGTATGGAATTTACAAGATGTCAGTCTTTGCTATTTTCTTTAGCATAGCTGGACAATTTGGTGATTTACTAGAAAGTTCGATCAAGCGTCACTTTGGTGTCAAAGATTCTGGGAAATTTATCCCTGGACATGGTGGTGTTTTGGATCGTTTCGATAGTATGCTGCTCGTATTTCCAATCATGCACTTATTTGGGCTCTTTTAATCAAAAGACGGAGGAAATACTATGCTCGGAATTTTAACCTTTATTCTGGTTTTCGGGATTATTGTGGTGGTGCACGAGTTCGGGCACTTCTACTTTGCCAAGAAATCAGGGATTCTAGTGCGTGAATTTGCCATTGGTATGGGACCCAAAATCTTTGCTCATATTGGCAAGGATGGGACGGCTTATACCATTCGAATCTTGCCTCTTGGGGGCTATGTTCGAATGGCTGGTTGGGGTGATGATACAACTGAAATTAAGACAGGAACTCCTGTCAGTTTGACGCTTACTGATGATGGTAAGGTTAAACGCATCAATCTCTCAGGTAAAAAATTGGATCAAACAGCTCTTCCTATGCAGGTGACCCAGTTTGACTTTGAAGACAAGCTCTTTATCAAAGGACTGGTTCTGGAAGAAGAAAAAACATTTGCAGTGGATCACGATGCAACGGTTGTGGAAGCAGATGGTACTGAGGTTCGGATTGCACCTTTAGATGTCCAATATCAAAATGCGACTATCTGGGGGAAACTGATTACCAACTTTGCAGGCCCTATGAACAACTTTATCTTAGGTGTCGTTGTTTTCTGGATTTTAATCTTCATGCAGGGTGGTGTCAGAGATGTCGATACCAACCAGTTCCATATTATGCCTCAAGGGGCTTTGGCTAAGGTAGGAGTACCAGAAACGGCACAAATTACCAAGATTGGCTCACATGAGGTTAGCAACTGGGAAAGTTTGATTCAGGCTGTGGAATCAGAAACCAAAGATAAGACGGCCCCGACCTTGGATGTGACTATTTCTGAAAATGGTAGTGACAAACAAGTCACTGTTAGTCCGGAAGAAAGTCAAGGCCGTTACCTTCTAGGTGTTCAACCGGGGATTAAGTCAGATTTTCTATCCATGTTTGTAGGTGGTTTTACAACTGCTGCTGACTCGGCCCTCCGAATTCTATCGGCTCTGAAAAATTTGATTTTCCAACCAGATTTGAACAAACTAGGTGGACCTGTTGCCATCTTTAAGGAAAGTAGTGATGCTGCTAAAAATGGAATTGAGAATGTCTTGTACTTCTTGGCAATGATTTCCATCAATATTGGGATTTTTAATCTTATTCCGATTCCAGTCCTGGATGGTGGTAAGATTGTGCTCAATATCCTAGAAGCCATCCGCCGCAAACCATTGAAACAAGAAATTGAAACCTATGTCACCTTGGCCGGAGTGGTCATCATGGTTGTCTTGATGATTGCTGTGACCTGGAATGACATCATGCGACTCTTTTTTAGATAATCGAGGAATATTATGAAACAAAGTAAAATGCCTATCCCAACGCTTCGCGAAATGCCAAGCGATGCTCAAGTTATCAGCCATGCTCTTATGTTGCGAGCTGGTTATGTTCGTCAAGTCTCAGCAGGTGTTTATTCTTACCTACCGCTTGCTAATCGTGTGATTGAAAAAGCTAAAAATATCATGCGCCAAGAATTTGATAAGATTGGTGCCGTTGAGATGTTGGCTCCTGCCCTCCTCAGTGCAGAATTGTGGCGCGAATCAGGTCGTTACGAAACTTATGGTGAAGACCTTTACAAACTAAAAAATCGTGAAAAATCAGACTTTATCCTAGGTCCAACTCACGAAGAAACCTTTACAGCTATTGTCCGTGATTCTGTTAAGTCTTACAAGCAATTGCCACTCAACCTTTACCAAATCCAACCTAAGTATCGTGATGAAAAACGCCCACGTAATGGACTTCTTCGTACACGTGAGTTCATCATGAAGGATGCTTACAGCTTTCACGCTAACTATGATAGCTTGGACAGTGTTTATGATGAGTACAAAGCTGCTTATGAGCGTATTTTCACTCGTAGTGGTTTAGATTTCAAGGCAATTATTGGTGACGGTGGAGCTATGGGTGGTAAGGATAGCCAAGAATTTATGGCCATTACACCTGCTCGTACAGACCTTGACCGCTGGGTCGTCTTGGACAAGTCAGTTGCTTCATTTGATGAGATTCCTGCGGAAGTGCAAGAAGAAATCAAGGCAGAATTGCTCAAATGGATGGTCTCTGGTGAAGATACCATTGCTTACTCAAGTGAGTCTAGCTATGCGGCTAACTTGGAAATGGCAACAAACGAGTACAAACCAAGCAACCGTGTTGTCGCTGAAGAAGAAGTGACTCGTGTTGCAACTCCAGATGTTAAATCAATTGATGAAGTTGCAGCCTTTCTCAATGTTCCAGAAGAACAAACGATTAAAACCCTCTTCTACATGGCAGATGGTGAGCTTCTTGCAGCCCTTCTAGTTGGAAATGACCAACTCAATGAAGTTAAGTTGAAAAACCACTTGGGAGCAGATTTCTTTGACGTTGCAAGTGAAGAAGAAGTGGCAAATGTTGTTCAAGCAGGATTTGGTTCACTTGGCCCAGTTGCTTTGCCAGAGAATATTAAAATTATTGCAGATCGTAAAGTGCAAGATGTTCGCAATGCAGTTGTCGGTGCTAACGAAGATGGCTACCATTTGACTGGTGTGAACCCAGGCCGTGATTTTACTGCAGAATATGTGGATATCCGCGAAGTTCGTGAGGGTGAAATTTCCCCAGACGGGCAAGGAGTCCTTAACTTTGCGCGTGGTATCGAAATTGGTCACATCTTTAAACTCGGCACTCGCTATTCAGCAAGCATGGGAGCAGATGTTTTGGATGAAAATGGCCGTGCTGTGCCAATTATCATGGGATGTTACGGTATCGGTGTCAGCCGTCTACTTTCAGCAGTGATGGAGCAACACGCTCGCCTCTTTGTTAACAAAACACCAAAAGGTGAATACCGTTACGCTTGGGGAATCAATTTCCCTAAAGAATTGGCACCATTTGATGTACACTTGATTACTGTTAATGTCAAGGACGAAGAAGCGCAAGCCTTGACAGAAAAGCTTGAAGCAAGCTTGATGGGAGCTGGTTATGAAGTCTTGACAGATGACCGTAACGAACGTGTTGGTGTTAAATTCAGCGATAGCGACTTGATTGGATTGCCAATCCGTATTACTGTTGGTAAAAAAGCGGCCGATGGTATCGTAGAAGTGAAGATTAAAGCGACTGGTGACACTATCGAAGTTCATGCAGATAACTTGCTTGAAACGCTTGAAATTCTCAGCAAGAAATAAAAACTATAATCAGAAGAAAAACAAGGAAAAAATGTAACTAGTTTTTACCTTGTTTTTTCTGTATAATGGGAAAAATGAGTAGATAAAGAGGTAAATGTATGCTAAGATTTCCAAAGGATTTTGTCTGGGGATCCTCTACTTCTGGACCACAAACAGAAGGACGTGTAGCTGGTGACGGTAAGGGAGATAATCTCTGGGATTATTGGTACCAAGTGGAGCCAAATCGTTACTATAATGGGATTGGTCCAGATAAAACATCAACCTTTTATGAAAATTGGGAAAAGGATATCGACCTCTTGTTAGAAACTGGTCACACGGCCTTTCGGACTTCTATTCAGTGGTCACGGATTTTTCCACAAGGGCGTGGGGAAGTCAATCCTCAAGGTGTGGATTTCTATCGTAAGGTTTTTGAGGCTATTAAGGCTAAAGAGATTCGTCTTTTAGTCAATCTTTATCATTTTGATTTACCTTTTGCCCTTCAAGAGGATGGTGATGGTTGGGAAAATAAGGCGACTGTCTCAGCCTATGAAGACTATGCTCGTTTTTGTTTTGAGACTTATGGAGATTTAGTGGATCAATGGATTACCTTTAACGAGCCCATCGTTCCAGTAGAATTTGGCTATTTTTACGATGCCCATTATCCACATAAGGTGGATGCAGAGGCAGCCGTTAAAGTAGCTTATCATACACAATTGGCTAGCAGTCGGGCGGTTAAGGCTTGTCATGAACTCTTGCCTGATTCCAAGATTGGGATTGTCCTCAACTTGACACCGGCTTATCCACGTAGCCAGCATCCTGCTGATGTTAAGGCAGCTCGCATTGCGGACCTTTTTCAGTCCCAATCTTTCTTAGATCCGTCTGTTTTGGGGACTTATCCACAGGAGTTGGTAGAAATCTTGCATGAACAAGGTCTCTTGCCTGATGCTACAGAGGAGGAGTTGAAGCTCATTCGTGACAATACAGTGGACTTCCTTGGTGTCAACTACTATCAACCTTTGCGTGTTATGGCGCCTCGATTTGCTAAGCATCCAGAGAGTCCACTCTTGCCAGAACATTTTTATGAGCCTTATGTGATGCCTGGACGTAAAATTAATCCTCACCGTGGCTGGGAGATTTATGAGCAAGGGATTTATGACATTGCCCAAAATATCAAGGAAAATTATGGCAATATCAAGTGGATGTTGACAGAGAATGGTATGGGTGTTGAAGGGGAAGAAAAATTCCGTGATAATGGAATGATTCAAGATGATTACCGTATTGACTTTGTAAAAGGTCATCTTCGTGAACTGCACCGTGCCATTGAAGACGGAGCCAATTGTAAGGGCTACTTGATTTGGACCTTTATCGATTGCTGGTCATGGCTCAACAGCTATAAAAATCGCTATGGTTTGGTCGAATTAGACTTGGAAACGCAAGAACGTCGTCTGAAAAAATCAGGGCACTGGTTCAAGGAATTAAGCGATAATAATGGATTTTAAAAAGGACTCTGACTGATTATCCTAATTGGTCAGAGTTTTTTGCTTACAGGAGCTTAATTTGAACTATACCAATTTTTACTCTTGACAAGTTAAAGAAACAAGTATATACTGTTTTTGCTGATTCTATAAAAGAGGAATTAGACTATACCAATTTTAAGGAGAAAGCACAGCTGGTCTGTGTCGTATATACTATGTGTGGAATTGTTGGTGTTGTTGGAAACACAAATGCAACTGATATTTTGATTCAAGGACTTGAAAAGCTCGAATACCGTGGCTATGATTCTGCGGGAATTTTTGTCCTAGGTGGTGCTGAAAATCACCTAGTAAAAGCTGTAGGCCGTATCGCAGAATTGTCTGCCAAGACAGCTGGTGTTGAGGGAACAACTGGTATTGGACATACTCGTTGGGCGACTCATGGAAAACCAACTGAAGACAATGCTCACCCACATCGCTCTGAGACTGAACGTTTTGTTTTGGTGCACAATGGGGTGATTGAGAACTACCTTGAAATCAAGGAAGAATACCTTGCAGGTCACCACTTTAAGGGGCAAACAGATACTGAAATCGCTGTTCACTTGATTGGAAAATTTGCGGAAGAAGATGGCTTGTCAGTTCTTGAAGCCTTCAAAAAAGCTCTTCACATCATCCGTGGTTCTTATGCCTTTGCCTTGGTTGACTCACAAGATCCTGAAGTCATCTACGTGGCTAAAAATAAATCACCACTTTTGATTGGTCTTGGGGAAGGCTACAATATGGTTTGTTCAGACGCCATGGCTATGATTCGTGAAACCAACCAATACATGGAAATCCATGACCAAGAATTGGTAATTGTTAAGGCTGATAGTGTGGAAGTTCAAGACTATGATGGCAACAGTCGTGAGCGTGCTAGTTACACTGCTGAACTTGACTTGTCAGATATCGGTAAGGGAACTTATCCTTACTACATGCTCAAGGAAATCGATGAGCAACCAACGGTGATGCGTAAACTCATCCAAGCCTACACAGATGAGGCTGGTCAAGTTGTTGTAGACCCAGCTATTATCAAGGCCGTTCAAGACGCAGACCGTATCTACATCCTTGCAGCTGGAACATCTTACCACGCAGGATTTGCTTCTAAGAAAATGTTGGAAGAATTGACAGATACACCAGTTGAGCTTGGAATTTCATCTGAGTGGGGCTATGGTATGCCACTTCTCAGCAAGAAACCACTTTTCATCTTTATCAGCCAGTCTGGTGAAACAGCGGATAGCCGTCAGGTTTTGGTTAAGGCTAATGAAATGGGAATCCCAAGCTTGACAGTGACAAATGTCCCAGGTTCAACTCTTTCTCGTGAAGCTAATCATACCATGCTTCTTCATGCAGGTCCTGAAATTGCCGTGGCATCAACTAAGGCTTATACAGCGCAAATCGCAGCCCTTGCCTTCCTTGCAAAAGCAGTCGGAGAAGCAAATGGTAATGCTAAAGCGCAAGCCTTTGACCTAGTTCATGAGTTGTCAATCGTAGCTCAATCTATCGAATCAACTCTTTCAGAGAAAGAAGCCATTGAAGCCAAGGTTCGTGAGCTTCTTGAAACAACTCGCAACGCCTTTTATATCGGACGTGGTCAAGATTACTATGTAGCCATGGAAGCAAGTCTCAAACTCAAAGAGATTTCTTACATCCAGTGTGAAGGTTTTGCGGCAGGAGAACTTAAGCACGGGACTATTGCCTTGATTGAAGAAGGAACACCTGTCTTGGCGCTCTTGTCAGATCCAGTTCTTGCCAACCACACTCGTGGAAATATCCAAGAGGTGGCAGCTCGTGGTGCCAAGGTTCTCACTATAGCAGAAGAAAATGTTGCCAAAGATACAGACGATATCGTCCTTACGACTGTACACCCTTACCTCTCACCAATTTCAATGGTTGTGCCAACGCAATTGGTCGCTTACTTTGCAACTCTGCACCGTGGGCTAGATGTGGATAAACCACGTAACCTTGCTAAATCAGTAACGGTAGAATAAGTTAAAAAAGTCTAGTTATCTAGGCTTTTTCTTGTGAGCAAATTGGTTGCTTGTACTCAAGTTTCGTGTTAGAATAATTTTTCAAATTGAAGGACAGAGTAGATAGGGAGAATGGATATGGTAGAATTGGGAATTTCAACATTTGGGGAAACAACGGAGCTTGAAGGAATTGGGCAAACTTACAGTCATGCCGAACGCATTCGTCAGTTGGTGGCGGAGATTGAGCTGGCTGACAAGGTTGATTTGGATGTATATGGGATTGGTGAGCACCATCGAGCGGATTTTGCGGTATCAGCCCCAGAGATTGTCCTGGCGGCTGGGGCAGTCAATACTAAGAAAATCCGTTTGACCAGTGCAGTCAGCATTCTCTCGAGCATGGATCCGATTCGCTTGTTCCAACAGTATGCCACTATCGATGCTTTGTCAAATGGGCGAGCGGAGATTATGGCTGGAAGGGGTTCTTTCACGGAATCTTTTCCCTTGTTTGGATATGATTTGAAAGACTACGAAGTCCTTTTTGATGAGAAATTAGACTTGCTTCAGTTAGTCAATGAAAAGACCAAGTTAGACTGGCAAGGTCGCTTGACCCAAACAATCTCTGGTAAAGAAGTTTATCCTCGTCCGGTTCAGGACAAATTGCCCTTGTGGATAGCGACAGGTGGTCATGTAGAATCAACAGTGAAGATTGCTCAGGCGGGGCTGCCGATTGTCTATGCTATTATTGGTGGCAATCCGCGTTATTTTAAAAAATTGATTCAGGCTTATCGTGAGATTGGTAGAGATGCCGGTCATGCAGAAAAATATCTGAAAGTGGGAGCCCATTCTTGGGGTTGGATTGCTGAAGATGGCAAGCAGGCTGTAAAAGATTATTTCCATCCGACCAATCAAGTGGTGGATGCTATTTCTAAAGATCGTCCACACTGGCAGGAATTGCGTTATGAGCAATATTTGGAGCAAGTTGGGCCAAATGGTGCTATGTTTGTGGGCAATCCAGATCAGGTGGCAGAAAAATTGATTCGCATGATTGAAGACTTAGGTTTGGACCGCTTCATGCTCCATCTACCGCTTGGTTCCATGCCTCATGATCAAGTTCTAAGAGCTATTGAACTCTTCGGAACACAAGTAGCACCCAAAGTTCGGGCTTACTTTGCCATGAAAGAGGCTTAATAAAAAATCCTAATCAGGCTTATTAGGAAAATAAATATTGTACAAAACTCAATCCCCCGAGCGTTAAGGCTTGGGGGATAGTTCTATAGGAGGGCTAGTTTAGTTCTCTTTTTTGTTTTTTAGCAAGAACCCGAGACCTAGAAGAGCAAGGAGACTAATTCCTGCAAACAGGAGTTTGTGATCATTTTTGGTTCCTGTATTTGGTAGTTTAGCTTGTGAATCAGCTGTAGCTTGGTTAGGTTTATTTTCTGAATCAGCTACTTTTGTGTCTGGTTTTGCAGAATCAGGTTTAGTTTGTGGAGCTGGAGTTTGCTGTTCCGGTTTGACTACTCGGTTTGACATATTGTCTTGGCTGTTATTTTGCCCTTGTTCTTGTTTTAAGCTAGAAAGATCAAATTCTGGTTTCTCTTCCACAGCTGGGGCAACGATGGCACCGCCTTGAGCGATTCGAAGAACAGTAGCTGTAAGGGCATTTAATTTCAAGCCTTTTTCGGTCCATTCAAGTCCTTTCGGGTTGGCAATTCCTACTGGTCCTGCTTGGTTTTCATCTGCCAAAACTTCAGCATTTCTGAGGTGGTCGAAGGCAGTTCCCAAATTAAATTCGCGAGCTTTTTCGTCCGCATTGACAAAGACTGCGTAGATATCACCGTTTGGAGCAGTGATTTGGTAACCGATCACTACATCCTCTTTCTCCACACCATTTTGACCTGGGACAGTGATGAGGCGGATACGGTCTTTGATATCTTGAAGACTCTTAAGTCGGAAGGCATCTGTAGATTGACGAAGGGCAATCAACCCTTTCATATAGTCACGGCTCTTGACATTTTCAGGATATGCTTTTCCATCTGTAGCCTTAGTCCAGTCAAACTTGTTGACTGCATCGCTAGAATCGTAAGAGTCATGGATGAAGTAAGGATAGTCAAATGGATTGCCGTCCTTATCACGCAACAAGTGAGATTTGTTTGGTTGTTTGTCCTCTGCTACTGGAGACTTGTAGGCTGGGTCACGGAATTGTTTAGTACGTCCGTATTCCTGACCAGAGTGGATAAATGGAGTTCCTTGAGCTGTCAAGACCATGAGATTTCCAAGTCGCAAACGACGATGGATTTCAGCATAGTTTTCAGCCTTGCTTGGGTCTTTTTTAATAGATTGGGCGATGATGTCAAAGAGGGTCAAGTTATCATGGGCTGCGATGTATTGGATGACATCTCCAGGACTGTCAGCTTCAAAGTTGGTTGGCTGAGCAATGAGATTTTTGAAAATAGTGTTGATATCACGCTTGCCACCTGTGATAAAGGCAGGTTGACCTTCGTTTGGATAACCAGACTTGAGGTTGTTACGGATGTCGTCGGAAAATACTGCTACAGTATCGGTATGTTTCATCCAATCTTGGTCAGCAGCTTTAGTAGGCATATTTTCATCACCAGCATAGGTTCTCCAACCTTCCCCCAGCATGATTAAGTTTGGATTGAGGGCGCGTGCAGCCTTGTACGCTTCTTCGATAGAAGTGGCATCGTGGTCTCCCATCATATCGAAACGGAAGCCATCTACTTTGTAGGTATCAACTAGATATTTGATAGAGTCAACTAGGAGCCGTTTGGTCATATAGTGGGTTGTCCCCAAGCGTCCACCACCAAAGCTAGTTCGAGGTGTTCCATCGGCATCCATAAAGTGATAGTAGTTTGGCTCCAAATCTTCAAAGATATCGACTTTGGCTGTATGGTTATAAACTACGTCCAGGATGGCTCCCATGCCACGTTTGTGGATTTCGTTGATGAGATTTTTGAATTCTGCGATTCGTTTTTCTGGATTCTTAGGATTGCTTGAGTACATACCAGTCAAGGAGAAGTAGTTTTGAGGGTCATATCCCCAGTTGTAGTTGCTGTTGCTTGAAGCATAGTCAGATAAGCGTTCGTGGTTCTTCAACTCATTGACAAAGTAGTAAGACAAGACTGGAAGGAGCTGGATGTGGGTTACACCCAAGTTTTTGAGGTAGTCTAGTTTTTCGATAAAGGCTTCAAAGGTACCAAATGGCTTAGTCAAATCTTTTGCGATGGCAGGATCTGAAGTGAAGTCACGCACATGAGCTTCATAGATGACAGCATCTTCGCGCGATTTGAAGTTGCGAATCTTACCATAAGTCAAGTCTTGAGGTCCGAGTTTAGCTGGATCTACAAAGGCGGCTTTAGCCACTTTATGGGCATCGTCAATCTTAGCATCGTCACTATTCCAAGCAGCGAGGGATTTAGCGTAAGGATCGAGTGCAAGAACAGTTTTACCTTGGCGCTCGATTTGGTAGTGGTAGTAGTAGCCAGTGTAGTTGCTGATGCCGAGACCAGAGTTTTCATTCAGAGTTTGTTTCCAGGTTCCTTTTTCTCCTTTTTCAAGGGCGACAG
The DNA here is from genome assembly GCF_016658865.1 of Streptococcus mitis. Lineage (NCBI taxonomy): Bacteria > Bacillati > Bacillota > Bacilli > Lactobacillales > Streptococcaceae > Streptococcus > Streptococcus mitis. The sequence continues at coordinate 1,823,304 of NZ_CP067992.1, read as the reverse complement.
TTCCAACTACTTTTTCAGGGTCTTTCTTGTCGTAGACAACGACAGAAACCTTATCGGCACTTGGAGACCAGAGGGTGAGGTCAACACGCTTGCCATCTTCTTTCAGAGTTGCGCCGAGTGGCCCATCGTAACTGTAGGACTCATCCTTGAGGCGCCAGCTTGTTTTGGTAGTGAATTTGTCAGAGTTGTAGCTAACGGTATAAGGATGTTTTGTGTCAGAGAAATCTCCGCTGTAGGTCACTTTCTTACCAGCCTCATCGATTGTAACATCAGTGATAGTTACTTTGTTTCCTAGATGATTAGTGATGCTGGAGTGTTTGAGGATATCCTCTTTTTTAACTCCGACAAGTGTTGAAAAACTACTTTCAATGCTAGAAGTTCCTACGTGTTGAGCTCCTGTCATGCGGATATCGTGCACATAGTAGGGGTTGGTGTAGATGGTTTCGTCATCATCTTTTAGGAAAATTTGGCTATGATTTTTCAAATCTGTGAACTTATAATCTTCTTTACGGATTTTCACATCGTCTCCTTGTTTGTTTCTGTCTAGTAATAAAAATCCAAGATCTTTTGCTGCATCTTTGAGTGGAATATCAATATAGCGCCCATATTTGCCTGTAGCCGTAAAGTCTGTTCCGTTAGGCCATTCACCACTACTTGGATTTTTCACATCTCCCCAGTACCAGAGAGATTTCTTGTCATAGTTGCCATCTGTACGGTAGTAGTTGACGCGAATAGTTCCTGCAGGTTGTGGCTCGTAAGAGAAAACCTTGTGATCTTGGTCCAACCAAGCCTCATTCATTTTTGGTGCCAGTTTCTCTACAGATTTATCACCGGTTAGATTTTTCCCAGCTGTATTATTGATGAGGAAGCTAATTTTCTTGGCTTGTTCTCCCTTTAATTTGACATCTAGGTAGTAGCCATAGTCATCTTTTTTGGCATCCTTAAAGGACAAGGCTCCGTTAGGCCAATTTTCAGATGGTTTTTCAACATCGTCCCAAGTCCAAAGACCTTGAGAATCCTTGTTTTCTTCAGGGAGTTTCTTTACATGGATGCGGAAGTGGTTATCTGCGATGGGTTCTTCTGCTTTAGTTTCAGTCGCTGCTGGACTAATAGCAGTAGTTGGCTCATTGGAACGATCTTGTCCGGTTTGTGGTGCTGAATCGGCTGGGCTTGAAACAGGAGTTGTTGGCTCTGTTGCAGGTTTTTCTTCTTTTTTTTCTAGGGAAGCGTTTGCATTTTTAGGCGAAGAAATATCACTTTCGTTCTTATCAGAGTTAACTGCTGTATCAGTAAGAGGTTGGGCAAGGGCAGTAGTAGTTTCGTTACTAGTTCCCTTATTGCTTGTAGTATTTTCGTTGGCTGAGATAGTTGGTGTAGCCATGGCAAGCAGAATAAGGCTTGCTCCAATAAGGACAGAACCAGTTCCATTTTTGAGGGAACGGATGCTGTAAATCATTTTTTTCTCAGTGTGAGATGGTATTTTTCTCATAATGATTCTCCAATCAATAAATTTCTATATCAGTATAGCACTTAGTAAAATAAGATGCAAGCGTTTTCCTAAAATTAAACTAAAAGAAAAAATAGCAACAAATTTTGTTACGATTCAGCCAGTCTTTTTTATAGGAAAAGATTTTGTCAAAAATTCGTCAATCCCCTTGAAAAATCTAGCTAAATAGGGTATAATATGAGTAATCATTTGTCGTAGGTTTTGTCTGAAATATTGTCCAGACAAGGCTCACAGCAGTTAAATCTTCTGAAAAAGTCAGATTTAGCTGCTCTTTTTGTGCTTTTTTTCAGGATTTTGAGTACTTGTAACAAAGACTTAAAGATTCTGAAAATTTATCAAGAGGACACGGTGATAGGGGTTTTTAAAACCATATGACGATTAGAAAAGCCTGATTGACAAGGCTTGGAACTTATTTACAAAGGAGAATCATCTTGGCAGGACATGACGTTCAATACGGGAAACATCGTACCCGTCGTAGTTTTTCAAGAATCAAAGAAGTTCTTGACTTACCAAATTTGATTGAAATTCAAACTGACTCATTCAAAGATTTCCTAGACCACGGTCTTAAGGAAGTGTTTGAAGATGTATTGCCAATTTCAAACTTCACAGACACAATGGAGTTGGAATTTGTTGGATATGAAATCAAGGAACCAAAATATACGCTAGAAGAAGCTCGTATTCACGATGCTAGCTACTCAGCACCAATTTTTGTAACCTTCCGCTTGATCAATAAAGAAACAGGCGAAATCAAAACCCAAGAAGTTTTCTTTGGTGATTTCCCAATCATGACAGAAATGGGTACCTTCATCATCAATGGTGGTGAACGTATCATCGTGTCTCAGTTGGTCCGCTCACCAGGTGTTTACTTTAACGATAAAGTTGATAAAAACGGTAAAGTGGGCTACGGTTCAACTGTTATCCCTAACCGTGGAGCTTGGTTGGAACTTGAAAGTGACTCAAAAGATATCGCCTACACTCGTATCGACCGTACTCGTAAGATTCCATTTACGACATTGGTTCGTGCGCTTGGTTTCTCAGGTGATGATGAAATTTTTGATATCTTTGGTGATAGTGAATTGGTTCGCAACACTGTTGAAAAAGATATCCATAAGAACCCAATGGACTCTCGTACAGACGAAGCTTTGAAAGAAATTTACGAACGCCTTCGTCCAGGTGAGCCTAAGACTGCTGAAAGTTCACGTAGCTTGCTTGTGGCTCGTTTCTTTGACCCACGTCGTTATGACTTGGCAGCTGTTGGTCGTTACAAAATCAATAAAAAACTCAATGTTAAAACACGCTTGCTTAACCAAACTATTGCTGAGCCATTGGTAGACCCTGAAACAGGAGAAATCTTGGTAGAAGCTGGTACAATCATGACTCGTAGCGTGATTGAAAGCATCGAAAGCTATTTGGATGGAGACTTGAACAAGATTGTCTACATTCCAAATGATGCAGCGGTTGTGACTGAGCCAGTTGTTCTTCAAAAATTCAAGGTTGTTGCTCCAACTGATCCAGACCGTGTCGTAACAATCATTGGTAATGCTAATCCAAATGACAAGGTTCGTATCGTCACTCCTGCAGATATCCTTGCTGAGATGAGCTACTTCCTTAACTTGGCGGAAGGACTTGGCCGTGTAGATGATATCGACCACCTTGGAAACCGTCGTATCCGTGCGGTTGGTGAATTGCTTGCCAATCAAGTACGTCTTGGACTTTCTCGTATGGAACGTAATGTCCGTGAACGTATGTCTGTTCAAGATAATGAAGTCTTGACACCACAACAAATTATCAATATTCGTCCTGTAACAGCTGCGGTGAAAGAATTCTTTGGTTCATCACAGTTGTCACAGTTCATGGACCAACACAACCCGCTTTCTGAGTTGTCTCACAAACGCCGTTTATCAGCCTTAGGACCTGGTGGTTTGACACGTGACCGTGCTGGATATGAAGTACGTGACGTGCACTACACTCACTATGGTCGTATGTGTCCGATCGAGACACCTGAAGGACCTAACATCGGTTTGATCAATAACTTGTCATCTTACGGGCACTTGAACAAATATGGTTTTGTTCAAACACCATACCGTAAAGTTGACCGTGAAACAGGTGTTGTTACGAACGAAATCGTTTGGTTGACAGCCGATGAAGAAGATGAATTTACTGTAGCACAGGCTAATTCTCGTCTGAATGAAGATGGAACATTTGCTGAGAAAGTTGTCATGGGACGTCACCAAGGGGTCAACCAAGAGTATCCAGCTAATGTTGTTGACTATATGGACGTATCACCAAAACAGGTAGTTGCCGTTGCGACAGCATGTATTCCTTTCTTGGAAAACGATGACTCCAACCGTGCCCTTATGGGAGCCAACATGCAACGTCAGGCTGTACCATTGATTAATCCTAAAGCACCTTACGTTGGTACTGGTATGGAATACCAAGCAGCCCACGATTCAGGAGCTGCTGTGATTGCTCAGTATGACGGTAAAGTTACCTATGCAGATGCTGACAAGGTAGAAGTTCGTCGTGAAGATGGTTCATTGGACGTTTACCACATCCAAAAATTCCGTCGTTCAAACTCAGGTACTGCTTACAACCAACGTACGCTTGTTAAAGTTGGCGATGTCGTTGAAAAAGGCGATTTCATCGCTGACGGACCTTCTATGGAAAATGGAGAAATGGCGCTTGGACAAAACCCAATCGTTGCCTACATGACTTGGGAAGGTTACAACTTCGAGGATGCTGTTATCATGAGCGAACGCTTGGTTAAAGACGATGTCTACACATCTGTTCACCTTGAAGAATACGAATCAGAAACACGCGATACAAAGCTTGGGCCTGAAGAAATCACTCGTGAAATTCCAAACGTTGGTGAAGATGCCCTTAAAGACCTTGACGAAATGGGTATTATCCGTATCGGTGCTGAGGTTAAAGAAGGTGATATCCTTGTAGGTAAAGTAACACCTAAGGGTGAGAAAGACCTTTCAGCTGAAGAACGTCTCTTGCACGCTATCTTCGGAGATAAATCTCGTGAAGTGCGTGATACTTCTCTTCGTGTACCACACGGTGCCGATGGTGTCGTTCGTGATGTTAAGATCTTTACACGTGCCAATGGAGATGAATTGCAATCAGGTGTTAATATGCTGGTTCGCGTCTACATCGCTCAAAAACGTAAGATCAAGGTCGGAGATAAGATGGCCGGACGTCACGGAAACAAAGGGGTTGTCTCTCGTATCGTTCCTGTAGAAGACATGCCTTACCTTCCAGATGGAACTCCAGTCGATATCATGTTGAACCCACTTGGGGTGCCATCACGTATGAATATTGGTCAGGTTATGGAGCTCCACCTTGGTATGGCGGCTCGTACTCTTGGTATTCATATCGCAACACCAGTCTTTGACGGAGCAAGTTCTGAAGACCTTTGGTCAACTGTTAAAGAAGCTGGTATGGATAGCGATGCCAAAACAATCCTTTACGATGGCCGTACTGGGGAACCATTTGATAACCGTGTTTCTGTCGGAGTCATGTACATGATCAAACTCCACCACATGGTTGACGATAAATTGCACGCGCGTTCTGTCGGACCTTACTCAACTGTTACCCAACAACCACTCGGAGGTAAAGCTCAGTTTGGTGGACAACGTTTCGGTGAGATGGAGGTTTGGGCTCTTGAAGCCTACGGTGCGTCAAATGTCCTTCAAGAAATCTTGACTTACAAGTCTGACGATATCAACGGACGTTTGAAAGCTTATGAAGCCATTACAAAAGGAAAACCAATTCCAAAACCAGGTGTTCCAGAATCCTTCCGAGTTCTTGTCAAAGAATTGCAATCTCTTGGTCTTGACATGCGTGTCCTAGACGAAGATGACCAAGAAGTGGAACTTCGTGACTTGGATGAAGGAATGGACGAAGATGTCATCCACGTAGATGACCTTGAAAAAGCCCGCGAAAAAGCAGCCCAAGAGGCTAAAGCAGCCTTTGAAGCTGAAGAAGCTGAGAAAGCAACAAAAGCGGAAGCAACAGAAGAAGCTGCTGAACAAGAATAAGCAGTTCACTTAGAATAGAAAGGGAAGAAATAGTGGTTGATGTAAATCGTTTTAAAAGTATGCAAATCACCCTAGCTTCTCCAAGCAAAGTCCGTTCATGGTCTTATGGAGAAGTCAAAAAACCTGAAACAATCAATTACCGTACCTTGAAACCAGAACGTGAAGGACTCTTTGATGAAGTTATCTTTGGTCCTACAAAAGACTGGGAATGTGCTTGTGGTAAGTACAAACGCATTCGTTACAGAGGAATTGTTTGTGACCGTTGTGGGGTTGAAGTGACGCGTACAAAAGTTCGTCGTGAGCGTATGGGGCATATCGAATTGAAAGCTCCTGTATCTCACATCTGGTACTTCAAGGGGATTCCAAGCCGTATGGGCTTGACCCTTGATATGAGTCCCCGTGCCCTCGAGGAAGTTATCTACTTTGCGGCTTATGTGGTGATTGATCCTAAGGATACACCACTTGAGCACAAGTCTATCATGACAGAGCGCGAATACCGTGAGCGCTTGCGTGAGTATGGTTATGGATCGTTCGTTGCCAAGATGGGTGCCGAAGCTATCCAAGACCTCTTGAAACAAGTAGATCTTGAAAAAGAAATTGCTGAACTCAAAGAAGAGTTGAAAACAGCTACTGGACAAAAACGTGTCAAAGCCATCCGTCGTTTGGATGTTTTGGATGCCTTTTACAAGTCTGGAAACAAACCTGAATGGATGATTCTCAATATCCTTCCGGTTATTCCACCAGATCTTCGTCCAATGTTGCAGTTGGATGGTGGCCGTTTTGCCTCATCTGACCTGAATGACCTTTACCGCCGTGTTATCAACCGTAACAACCGTTTGGCTCGTTTGCTTGAGTTGAATGCACCAGGTATTATCGTTCAAAATGAGAAGCGTATGCTTCAAGAAGCAGTTGACGCTTTGATTGACAATGGTCGTCGTGGTCGTCCAATCACAGGACCAGGTAGCCGTCCATTGAAATCATTGAGCCACATGCTTAAAGGTAAACAAGGACGCTTCCGTCAAAACTTGCTCGGTAAACGTGTTGACTTCTCAGGACGTTCTGTTATCGCCGTTGGTCCAACGCTTAAGATGTACCAATGTGGTGTGCCACGTGAAATGGCGATCGAGCTCTTTAAACCATTCGTGATGCGTGAAATTGTTGCCCGTGATATCGTGCAAAACGTCAAAGCTGCTAAACGCTTGGTGGAACGCGGAGATGAGCGTATCTGGGATATCCTTGAAGAAGTGATTAAAGAACACCCAGTGCTTTTGAACCGCGCACCGACCCTTCACCGTTTGGGTATCCAAGCCTTCGAGCCAGTCTTGATTGATGGTAAGGCCCTTCGCTTGCACCCGCTTGTCTGTGAAGCCTACAATGCCGACTTTGACGGGGACCAAATGGCCATCCACGTACCGCTTTCAGAAGAAGCCCAAGCAGAAGCTCGTATCTTGATGCTAGCTGCTGAGCACATCTTGAATCCGAAAGATGGTAAACCAGTTGTTACTCCGTCTCAGGACATGGTTTTGGGTAACTACTACTTGACTATGGAAGAAGCTGGTCGTGAAGGTGAAGGAATGGTCTTCAAAGACCGTGACGAAGCGGTTATGGCTTACCGTAATGGTTATGTTCACCTCCACTCACGTGTTGGTATCGCAACAGACAGCCTCAACAAGCCTTGGACAGAAGAGCAAAAACATAAGGTCTTGCTCACAACAGTTGGTAAAATCCTCTTCAACGACATCATGCCAGAGGGGCTACCATACTTGCAAGAACCAAATAATGCCAACTTGACAGAAGGCGTTCCAGCTAAATATTTCTTGCCACTTGGTGGAGATATCAAGGAAGCTATCAGCAATCTTGAGCTTAACCCTCCATTCAAGAAGAAAAACCTTGGGAATATCATCGCTGAAATCTTCAAACGTTTCCGTACGACAGAAACTTCTGCCCTACTTGACCGTATGAAGAACCTCGGTTACCACCACTCAACTCTTGCAGGATTGACAGTGGGTATTGCCGATATTCCAGTCGTTGATGACAAGGCTGAAATCATTGAAGAATCACACAAACGTGTAGAACAAATCACAAAACAATTCCGTCGTGGTATGATTACAGACGACGAGCGTTACAATGCCGTTACAGCTGAATGGCGTGCTGCCCGTGAAAAACTAGAGAAACGTTTGATTGCCAACCAAGATCCTAAGAACCCAATCGTTATGATGATGGACTCTGGAGCCCGTGGTAATATCTCAAACTTCTCACAGCTTGCCGGTATGCGTGGTCTGATGGCTGCTCCGAACGGACGCATCATGGAATTGCCAATCCTTTCAAACTTCCGCGAAGGTTTGTCAGTACTCGAAATGTTCTTCTCAACTCACGGTGCCCGTAAAGGTATGACCGATACGGCCCTTAAGACAGCCGACTCAGGTTACTTGACTCGTCGTTTGGTTGACGTTGCCCAAGACGTTATCATCCGTGAGGATGACTGTGGAACTGACCGTGGTCTCTTGATCCGTTCTATCGCAGAAGGAAAAGAAATGATCGAGTCACTCGAAGAGCGTCTCAATGGTCGTTACACTAAGAAAACTGTTAAACATCCAGAAACTGGTGCAGTGATCATCGGTCCAAATGAGTTGATTACAGAAGACAAGGCGCGTGAAATTGTCAATGCTGGTGTGGAAGAAGTTACTATCCGCTCTGTATTTACATGTAACACTCGTCATGGTGTCTGCCGTCACTGTTATGGTATCAACTTGGCGACTGGTGATGCGGTTGAAGTCGGTGAAGCAGTTGGTACAATCGCTGCCCAATCTATCGGGGAACCTGGTACACAGCTTACAATGCGTACCTTCCACACGGGTGGGGTTGCCTCAAATACCGATATCACTCAGGGTCTTCCTCGTGTCCAAGAAATCTTTGAAGCTCGCAACCCTAAAGGGGAAGCGGTTATCACAGAGGTTAAAGGACAAGTTACAGCTATCGAAGAAGATGCATCAACTCGTACTAAGAAAGTCTTTGTTAAGGGTGAAACTGGCGAAGGGGAGTATGTCGTTCCATTTACAGCTCGTATGCGTGTTGAAGTTGGAGACCAAGTAGCGCGTGGTGCTGCTCTGACAGAAGGTTCTATCCAACCAAAACGTCTCCTTGCAGTTCGTGATGTCTTGTCAGTTGAAACTTACCTTCTCGGTGAAGTACAAAAAGTTTACCGTAGCCAAGGGGTAGAAATCGGTGACAAACACATCGAGGTAATGGTTCGTCAAATGATCCGTAAAGTTCGTGTCATGGATCCAGGTGACACAGATCTTCTCATGGGTACCCTCATGGATATCAATGACTTTACAGATGCCAACAAAGATGTCCTTATTGCAGGTGGAGTTCCAGCGACAGGTCGCCCAGTTCTTATGGGAATTACCAAAGCCTCACTTGAAACCAACAGTTTCTTGTCAGCGGCTTCCTTCCAGGAAACAACTCGTGTCCTTACTGACGCGGCTATCCGTGGTAAGAAAGACCATCTCCTTGGACTTAAAGAAAATGTTATCATCGGTAAGATCATCCCAGCAGGTACTGGTATGGCCCGTTACCGTAACCTTGAACCACAAGCTATCAACGAAGAAGAATACCTTAATCCTCCAGTAGAGGAAGAAGGAAATGAAGAGACAACAGAAGTAGTTGTGGACACTGCCGTTGAAACTGTGGAAGAAACAGTAGAATAAGAGAGAATGAGAGAGCCTTCGGGTTCTCTTTCTCTTTTCTGAAAACTTTCTCCATTTTTCCATGAAATGTGGTAAAATAAAAGAAAGAAGCTGACAAAGGAGACGGGTATGGAACAAACATTCTTTATCATTAAACCAGATGGTGTAAAAAGAGGATTAGTAGGTGAAGTGTTGAAACGCATCGAACAACGTGGCTTTACAATCGAAAAATTGGAGTTGCGTTCACAGGTTTCAGAAGAGTTGATTGATCAGCACTATCAGGACTTGGTTGGTCAAAGTTTTTACCCACCGATTCGTGAATTTATGACTTCAGGCCCAGTTCTTGTAGGTATCATTTCTGGTCCCAAAGTAATTGAAACTTGGCGGACCATGATGGGTGCTACTCGTCCAGAGGAAGCTTTACCAGGAACTATTCGAGGTGATTTTGCAAAAGCTGCTGGAGAAAACCAAGCTATTCAAAATGTTGTGCATGGTTCAGATTCAGAAGAGTCAGCTAAGCGAGAAATTACTCTTTGGTTTGACGGAAAGTAGTAAAAGTTTGATGTAAGGGTTACTTGCATCAAACTTTTTTGCATTTTAGAGTAGAAAATTGACAGTTGAGAAATATTCTAGCAATGGTGAGGATTTCTAGCCTATAATAAGAGCAAGTAAGGGAGGAAGAATGATGGAAAGAATGAAAAAGCAAATTCGTATTTTGTTATTGCTGACAGTTTTTGGTATTAGTAGCTGTTCTTGTTTAAGTTTATCGACTTGGGCCTTGATGTTAAATCAAAACTGCTTCTATTATTTAGTAGGTATGTTGCTCCTTGCCAGTATTGGGGCAGGGATAAACTACTATAGAGGGCAGGGAAATCAATCTTATTCAGTTTTTAAGGAAGATAAGCAACAATTCTTGTATAGTCTCTTGCTATTAGTAAATATTTTGGGTTTAGCTTTAATTGTCATAGAACATATCCTTGCAGGAAATACATCCGTAGAAGGGGGTGTGGAAGCCTTTCTACCGAGTTTCTTTTTCTTATTTGGTATTGATTTGTTAGTTTTTCTGCCGATTCAGAAGTATGTAAATGGATTGAAAAAGATTTTTGGAAAGAAGGAAATGTGTTTTATTAGTGGATTAGCTATTCTAATCTTTCTCAGAAATCCTTGGATGCTATTATCCATGATCTTTTATATTGCCTTGGGAATGCTATTTCTAGAACTGTTGGTGCCAAAAGTCATTCGTTGGGAAGTTTCATTTTACAGTCATTTGATGAGAGATATCTTGTTAGTTGTCTTTTTACTGTTCCTATTTTAAAATCATAACAAGGACTGGCTCAAGTTTTTAATTCATAATATGGAATTCAGAGATAATACCTAGACAAAGAACAAGTTTTTGGTATAATAGAAACATGTACACTAAAAACGAAGAAGAGTTACAGTCCTTAGGGGAACGTTTGGGCTATTTATTAGAAAAGAATGATGTCTTAATTCTAACTGGAGAACTTGGAGCAGGCAAAACGACCTTTACAAAAGGTCTTGCTAAAGGATTAAAGATTACTCAGATGATTAAGAGTCCAACCTACACTATCGTAAGAGAGTATGAAGGTCGTCTTCCTCTTTATCATTTAGATGTTTACCGCATTGAGGGGGATGCTGATTCTATTGATTTAGATGAGTTTCTCTTTGGTGGCGGGGTGACTGTCATCGAGTGGGGACATCTTTTAGGTGATGCCTTACCAGATACTTATTTAGAATTGGAAATTCTAAAAGAAGAAGACGGTCGCAGGCTGAATTTCCAAGCAAAGGGTTTACGTGCAGAAAAACTCTTAGAGGAGCTTCAACATGGAGTATGAGTTGCTCATTAGGGAAGCAGAAGTTGAAGATGCGGCTGAGTTAGTATCATTTTTAAATCGTGTCAGTGTAGAAACAGATTTTACCAGTCTGGACAGGGATGGCATTTTGATGACAGATACTGAGATGGAGTTGTTTTTGGATAAACAGGCTCATTCAGAAAATCAAATCACTTTACTAGCCTTGCTGAATGATGAAATTGCTGGTATTGTAAATATTACAGCTGACCAGCGCAAGAGAGTTCGGCATATTGGAGATCTCTTCATTGTGATTGGTAAGAAGTATTGGAATAATGGACTGGGGAGTTTGTTACTTGAAGAAGTTGTAGAATGGGCGCAGGTTAGTGGCATTCTTCGTAGACTTCAACTCACTGTCCAAACTCGTAATCAGGCTGCAGTTCATTTATATCAAAAGAATGGTTTTGTCATTGAAGGTAGACAAGATCGCGGTGCGTACATAGAAGAAGGGAAATTTATAGATGTTTACCTGATGGGTAGACTGATAGATTGATAGAAATATGGTTAAAAAAATTATTGGAATGGTGCTAGCTTTTCTAGCTGTGACAGTTTTGGGTGTCGGTGTTTTTGCTTATACCATTTATCAGCAAGGCACACAAACCTTATCAAAGACCTATAAAAAAATAGGGGAAGAAACCAATGTTATTGAGGCGACTGAACCCTTAACGATCCTTTTAATGGGGGTTGATACTGGAAACGTAGAACGAACTGACCCTTGGGAGGGAAATAGTGATTCCATGATTCTCTTAACGGTTAATCCGCACACGAAAAAGACAACGATGTTAAGTTTGGAACGTGATATCTTGACTAAAATTCAGCATAAAGATGGTAGTGTTGAGGAAGCTAAACTAAATGCTGCCTATGCTGGTGGTGGTGCGGAATTGGCAATCTCAACTATCCAGAAAATGATGAATATTCATATCGATCGTTACGTTATGGTGAATATGCAGGGACTGCAACAATTGGTTGATGCAGTTGGCGGGGTGACTGTAAATAATACACTCGGTTTTCCAATTTCGATTACTGACCAGGAAGAATTTAATAAAATTTCCATTGGTGTTGGACAGCAAACTCTAAATGGTGAAGAAGCGCTTGTTTATTCTCGCATGCGCTACCAAGATCCAGAAGGGGACTACGGACGTCAGAAGCGTCAGCGTGAAGTCATTCAAAAGGTTGTTGAAAAAGTTCTTAGCTTGAATAGTGTTAGTCACTATCAGTCTATCTTAAAAGCCCTAAGTACCAATATGCAGACCAACATTGATTTATCAGCGAAAAGTATTCCACAATTACTTGGTTATCAAGATTCCTTCAAGAATATTGAAACACATCAATTGCGAGGAGAAGATGCTGAACTGCAGGGCATTTCTTACCAGATTGTTACAACTGAGCATATGTTAGAAATGCAAAATCTCTTACGTCGTTCACTAGGTAAAGAGGAAGTAACTGAAGTAGAAACCAATGCTGTGTTATACGAAGCAATTCTTGGAAGAACTGCTACACCAACGAATGCTTCAAGTGTAGAAATAGAACAAAATTAATAATGAAATCGTGGGAAATTTCCTGCGATTTTTTCAAAAAAATACGAATAGATAGGTAGGAGGAAACATGAAAGCAGAAATCATTGCTGTTGGAACAGAGATTTTGACAGGACAGATTGTTAATACCAATGCCCAGTTTTTGTCGGAAAAACTAGCAGAGATTGGGGTAGATGTATATTTTCAGACGGCTGTAGGAGACAATGAAGCTCGTCTCTTATCCCTGCTTGAGATTGCCAGTCAACGTAGCAGTCTGGTGATTTTGACAGGTGGTTTGGGGCCAACTGAGGACGATCTAACCAAACAAACCCTAGCTAAATTTTTAGGGAAAGAATTAGTCTTTGATCCTCAGGCGCAGGAGAAGTTGGATGTCTTTTTTGCCCAGAGACCAGACTATGCCCGAACACCGAATAACGAAAGACAAGCTCAGCTTGTAGAAGGGGCGACTCCACTACCAAACGAAACAGGACTGGCTGTGGGGGGAATATTGGAAGTAGATGGAGTGACCTATGTCGTCCTTCCCGGTCCACCAAGTGAATTAAAACCCATGGTTTTAAATCAACTTCTACCTAAGTTGATGACAGGGAGTAAGCTATATTCCCGAGTTCTTCGTTTCTTTGGGATTGGCGAAAGTCAGTTGGTTACGATTTTGGCTGATTTAATTGATAATCAAACCGATCCTACCTTGGCTCCTTATGCTAAGACAGGGGAGGTAACTCTACGTCTGTCAACAAAGGCTAGCAGTCAAGAAGAAGCGAATCAAGTGCTGGATATCTTGGAAAATCAAATCTTGGACCACCAGACTTTCGAAGGAATTTCTTTACGAGATCTTTGTTATGGTTATGGGGAAGAAACTAGTTTAGCTAGCATTGTGGTAGAAGAACTGAAAAGGCAGGGGAAAACCATCACGGCTGCTGAGAGTTTGACGGCTGGTCTTTTCCAAGCTAGGGTAGCGGATTTTTCGGGTGCTTCAAGTATATTTAAGGGTGGTTTTGTAACCTATAGCTTGGAGGAAAAATCAAAGATGTTGGATATTCCTGTCAAGGATTTGGAAGAACAGGGTGTGGTGTCTGAATATACAGCTCAGAAGATGGCTGAGCAGGCACGAATCAAGACCCAGTCTGATTTTGGCCTTAGTTTGACTGGAGTGGCAGGACCAGATAGCCTAGAAGGGCACCCAGCTGGGACAGTCTTTATAGGCTTGGCTCAAGGGCAAGGAACTGAGGTCATAAAGGTCAATATTGGAGGCAGAAGTCGAGCAGATGTACGTCATATTGCGGTTATGCATGCCTTTAACCTAGTTCGCAAGGCTTTATTAAGTGACTAACTTTTGATATAATAGTAGATAGGTCTGAGGACCATTAGAATGTAGGAGAATAGAATGGCGAAAAAACCAAAAAAATTAGATGAAATTTCAAAAAAATTCGGGGCTGAACGTGAAAAAGCCTTGAATGACGCTCTTAAACTGATTGAGAAAGACTTTGGTAAAGGATCAATCATGCGTTTGGGTGAACGTGCCGAGCAAAAGGTGCAAGTGATGAGCTCAGGTTCTTTGGCTCTTGACATTGCCCTTGGTTCAGGTGGTTATCCTAAGGGACGTATCATTGAAATCTATGGACCAGAGTCATCTGGTAAGACAACGGTTGCCCTTCATGCAGTTGCGCAAGCGCAAAAAGAAGGTGGGATTGCAGCCTTTATTGATGCGGAGCATGCACTTGATCCAGCTTATGCTGCGGCTCTTGGGGTCAATATTGACGAATTGCTCTTGTCTCAACCAGACTCAGGAGAGCAAGGTCTTGAGATTGCAGGAAAGTTGATTGACTCAGGTGCAGTTGACCTTGTCGTGGTCGACTCAGTTGCTGCCCTTGTACCTCGTGCTGAAATTGATGGAGATATCGGAGATAGCCACGTTGGTTTGCAGGCTCGTATGATGAGCCAGGCTATGCGTAAACTTGGTGCTTCTATCAATAAAACCAAAACAATTGCCATTTTTATCAACCAATTACGTGAAAAAGTTGGGGTCATGTTTGGAAATCCAGAAACAACTCCTGGTGGACGTGCTCTGAAATTCTACGCTTCAGTGCGTTTGGATGTTCGTGGAAGCACACAAATCAAGGGAACTGGTGACCAGAAAGACACCAATGTCGGTAAAGAAACTAAGATTAAGGTCGTGAAAAACAAGGTGGCTCCACCATTTAAGGAAGCCTTCGTTGAAATCATGTATGGAGAAGGTATTTCTAAGACTGGTGAGCTTTTGAAGATCGCAAGCGATTTGGATATCATCAAAAAAGCAGGAGCTTGGTATTCTTACAAGGATGAGAAAATCGGGCAAGGTTCTGAAAATGCTAAGAAATACTTAGCAGATAATCCAGAAGTCTTTGATGAGATTGATCATCAAGTCCGTGTTCAATTCGGCTTGATTGATGGAGAAGAAGTTACTGAAAGCAAAAAAGATGAAGCAGTTCAAGCAGATTCTGTAAATGAAGAAGTAACTCTTGACCTAGGCGACGAACTTGAAATCGAAATTGAAGAATAAGCTGTCAAAGTAGTGGAGAAATCCACTGCTTTTTCGATTCTTTGTTCAAGATTTCAGATTGCATATAGTTTGCTGTTTCTTGTCGCTCCTCTAGAAAGCTGATATAATAGCCTTATGAATAAAAAACGAACAGTGGACCTGATTCATGGTCCTATTCTTCCCTCGCTTGTGAGTTTTGCCTTCCCAATCTTGCTATCAAATATTTTTCAACAGCTCTATAACACTGCTGATGTCTTGATTGTTGGGCGTTTTCTTGGTCAAGAATCCTTGGCTGCAGTAGGAGCGACGACAGCAATCTTTGACCTGATTGTAGGTTTTACTCTTGGTGTTGGCAATGGGATGGGGATTGTCATTGCCCGTTATTACGGGGCTCGGAATTTTACTAAAATCAAGGAAGCAGTAGCAGCCACCTGGATTTTAGGTGCTCTTTTGAGTGTTGTAGTTATGCTGCTGGGCTTTCTTGGTTTGTATTCACTCTTGCAATACCTAGATACTCCTGCAGAAATTCTTCCTCAATCTTATCAATATATATCTATGATTGTGACTTGTGTCGGTGTCAGCTTTGCTTATAATCTTTTTGCAGGTTTGTTGCGGTCCATTGGGGACAGTCTGGCAGCGCTTGGATTTCTGATTTTCTCTGCTCTGGTTAATGTGGTTCTGGATCTCTATTTCATTACACAATTGCATCTGGGAGTTCAATCCGCGGGACTAGCTACCATTATTTCGCAAGGCTTATCAGCGGTTCTTTGCTTTTATTATATCCGTAAGAGTGTGCCTGAGCTACTCCCTCAGCTCAAGCATTTCAAATGGGACAAGACCTTGTATGCGGATCTTTTGGAGCAAGGTTTGGCTATGGGCTTGATGAGTTCAATTGTATCTATAGGCAGTGTGATTTTACAGTCTTCTGTCAATACTTTTGGAGCCGTGATTATTAGTGCTCAAACAGCGGCGCGACGCATTATGGCTTTCGCCCTTCTTCCCATGACCGCTATTTCCGCTTCGATGACGACCTTTGCTTCTCAGAATTTAGGTGCTAAGCGACCAGATCGTATTGTTCAAGGACTTCGAATCGGCAGTCGTCTAAGCATGTCCTGGGCAGTTTTTGTTTGTGTCTTCCTCTTTTTTGCCAGTCCAGCCTTGGTTTCCTTCTTGGCTAGTTCGACGGATAGCTACTTGGTAGAAAATGGCAGTCTCTATCTGCAAATCAGCTCAGTTTTTTATCCCATTTTGAGTCTCTTGTTGATTTATCGCAATTGTTTGCAGGGTTTGGGGCAAAAAGTCCTTCCACTGGTTTCTAGCTTTATCGAACTAATCGGGAAAATCGCTTTTGTGGTCTTGATTATCCCTTGGGCAGGCTATAAGGGAGTTATTCTTTGCGAACCCCTAATCTGGGTTGCCATGACTATCCAACTGTATTTCTCACTGTTTCGTCACCCCTTGATAAAAGAAGGCAAGGAAATTTTGGCAACCAAAGTGATATCCTAGCTGTATTTGCTAAATAAAATCCATTTCCTCTAGTGAAAATCGAAAAAACTTGTGTTATAATAAGAAAGATTAAAATGTGAAAAAAGGAGATTCCTAATGGGACGTAAATGGGCCAATATCGTAGCCAAGAAAACGGCTAAAGATGGAGCTAACTCTAAAGTATATGCAAAATTTGGTGTAGAAATCTATGTAGCAGCTAAAAAAGGTGATCCAGATCCAGAATCAAACTCAGCCTTGAAGTTCGTTATCGACCGTGCTAAACAAGCCCAAGTGCCAAAACACGTTATCGATAAAGCGATTGATAAAGCAAAAGGAAATACAGACGAAACCTTTACAGAAGGACGTTACGAAGGTTTTGGACCAAATGGTTCTATGCTGATCGTTGATACTTTGACTTCTAACGTCAACCGTACAGCAGCCAATGTCCGTGCAGCTTTTGGAAAAAATGGCGGAAACATGGGTGCTTCAGGTTCGGTTTCTTATCTCTTTGACAATAAAGGGGTAATCGTATTTGCAGGTGAAGATGCCGATGCAGTCTTTGAGCAATTGCTTGAAGCAGATGTGGATGTGGATGATGTAGAAGCAGAAGAAGGTACAATCACAGTTTACACAGCTCCAACTGACCTTCATAAGGCTATCGTTGCCCTTCGTGAGTCAGGTATCGAAGAATTCCAAGTGACTGAATTGGAAATGATTCCTCAGTCAGAAGTGGAATTGTCAGGCGATGACCTTGAAACCTTTGAAAAACTTTACAGCGTTCTTGAAGACGACGAAGACGTACAAAAGATCTACACAAACGTAGATGGATTCTAATAGAAAAACGAACAGTTTTACTAGCTGTTCGTTTTTTTGATATTTGAACTTAGACTCAGGTTTCAGAATCGTTTTGTTGCTTGCTTTTTTCTAGACCTAGACCGACTGCATGTTTTTGGACGAGCAAGAGCTGTCCATTGTCCTGTTTTGCAAAAGTTAAGGTAACAGTCTTGGTCTTGTCTCCAATGGAGATATAGGTGATTTTTTTCGTATTGTAACCCCCAAGAGTGAAGTCAAACTCGGAATCTGGCTTTCCGTGTTTGTTGATAATATCCTCGTAGGTGGTACCACCTTTTCCTTTGTTGTCAAGGTCACCTTCGATTAAGGCGTCGAACTGTTCTTGGGTCCAGGCGAAGGTATCGTCTGTCAAGTCGCTTTTTTCTTCGCGTTCCATTGAGGCACTCGTATCCATGTAGGAACGGTTAAACTCCTTGGCATACTCTTTGTAGACATCAGC
Source organism: Streptococcus mitis (assembly GCF_016658865.1). Lineage (NCBI taxonomy): Bacteria > Bacillati > Bacillota > Bacilli > Lactobacillales > Streptococcaceae > Streptococcus > Streptococcus mitis. Next base: position 1,805,371 of record NZ_CP067992.1, on the reverse strand, counting down.
GTATAGTGCCTGAGTCGTAAAGAAAAGTACAACAGAGGCAACTGCCAGGGATGTTCCGATAATAGCCATTGTTTTCCGTTTTTTGAGGTTGACGATAAGGCCGATAATCCCCAAGATAAATGCGACGATGGCGATGAACAACGATAGATAGTTAATAAACGGGATCCAGGATCCTAAAAGTGCGGTGGCTCCAAAAATGGTTGCTAAGATTCCTAAAACTCTTTGTTCTTTTGGTTTCATTTGAAAGTTTTCTCCCTTCATTGAGTGAATGGATTTCTATCCACAGTAGTAAGTGCTTATTATATAAAAAATCTTGCCTAATGTCAATTTAAACTAAGATAGTTCTCTAGGAAACTTTTTTCTTGACATCCCTCCTCAAAGTGATAAAATAGTTCTCACGAAAACTTATTTAGTTCCTAGGAGAACTAAATACAAGGATTAGAAAGGAGCAATCATGGATAAACCGATGTTGGTCTTTAAGCGTTTTAGTCATCAGATTCATCTGATGGTACAAAGGGAAGCCAAACGTTGTGGTATTGAATTTATGGGTGGACCGCAAGGTCAGGTTGTACGTTTTTTGGATATCCGTGAGGAAAACCAAGACTTGGTCTTGATTAAAGATATTGAGCAAGAACTCAATATTAGCAAGTCTGTTGCTAGTAACTTGGTCAAGCGTATGGTGCAAAATGGTCTGGTAGAATTGGAGGCGAGTTCTAGCGATAAGCGGGCTAAGTTTGTTCGTCTGACGGACAAATCGCGTTCTCAAATGCAAGAATTTAAGGCCTTTTTTAAACGCATAGACAAGCAGTTGTTGGCAGATGTAGATGAAGGCGAATTACTGATTTTTGAGAAAGTCCTCAATCAACTACAGGAAAATATCAAGAGAATAGGAGGAGATAATGAAGAAATTAGCAAAACGAATTAGTAGAAAAGAATGGGGGATGATTTTACTAGCCATTCTCTTTACCTGCTTTTCGGTCTATCTAGAGCTGGAAGTGCCGACCTATATCTCGAAAATTACGGATTTGCTAGGAAGTCAAGGAACCAACTTGGATGAGTTATGGCAACCAGCAGGTATGATGGTCGGAATGTCTTTTTTTGCCTTCTTGTCCGCAGTCGCAGTTGGATTTTTTGCATCCAGAGTGGCTGCTTCTTATACTAGTAGGCTGAGAAGTGACATTTTTAACCGAGTTTTAGACTACTCGCAGACAGAGATTAAGAAATTCTCTATTCCCAGTCTCTTGACGCGTACTACCAATGACATTACTCAAGTTCAGATGTTGATTACCATGGGCTTGCAAGTAGTTACGCGTGGTCCGATTATGGCTATCTGGGCTATCGGGAAGATTTTAGGCCATTCGGAATACTGGCTCTGGGCCGTACTTGTGGCAGTGATTGTCAACGTTTTAATGACGACTATTTTGATGACGTTAGCCTTTCCAAAACAGTCCTTGATTCAAAGTCTGACTGATAAACTGAACAGTATCACTCGTGAAAGTTTAACAGGTATTCGTGTCGTTCGCGCCTACAATGCAGAGGATTACCAAAATGAAAAATTTGCAGCAGCAAATGATGAATTGACACGCTTGAATTTGTTTGTCAACCGTCTTATGGCCATTCTAAATCCAATCATGATGGGGATTTCAAGTGGTTTGAGTGTGGCGATTTACTGGATTGGGGCCTATGTAATCAACGACGCTGCTGCGACAGCGCGTCTGCCTCTCTTTAGTGACATGGTCGTTTTCATGTCTTATGCCATGCAGGTTGTCATGGGATTTCTTCTCATGGGGGCGCTCTTTATCGTTCTTCCCCGAACCATGGTATCTGCTAAGCGGATTAATCAAGTTTTAGATTTGCATTCGTCTATCCAAAATCCTGCCCAAGTGCAGCAGGCTGATGAAAACCTCAAAGGACAGGTCGAATATAAGGATGTGACCTTCCGCTATGCGGCAAATTCGGAGGCAGTTATCGAGCATGTTAGCTTTAAAGCAGAAGCGGGTCAAACAGTGGCCTTTATTGGGTCGACAGGTTCTGGTAAATCAACTCTGGTCAATCTGATTCCACGTTTCTACGACGTGTCAGCAGGAGAAATTCTGGTAGATGGTGTCAATGTTCAAGACTATGACTTGAAAGATTTGCGCAACAAGATTGGTTATATTCCTCAGAAAGCGGTTCTCTTTTCAGGTGATGTTAAGGGCAATTTGGACTTTGGACACAGTCAAGAAACACCGCTGAATGAACAAGCTATGTGGCAAGCCTTGGAATTGGCCCAGTCTAAGAACTTTATCGAAGACAAGGAAGCGGGCTTGGTCTCAGAAGTGGCCCAAGGAGGAAGCAACTTCTCAGGTGGACAAAGACAGCGTCTGGCCATTGCTCGTGCCTTGGCTCGGAAGCCAGAAATCCTCATCTTTGATGACTCCTTCTCAGCCTTGGACTACAAGACAGACCGTGTCCTACGCCAAGAGCTAGCAGAGAAAACCAAGTCTATGACCAAGCTTATCGTTGCACAGCGTATTTCAACGATTATGGATGCAGATTTGATTTTGGTCTTGGATCAAGGAAAAGTCGTGGGACAAGGCACCCACAAGGAACTTCTAGCTAATAACGAAGTTTACCAAGAAATTGCCTATTCACAACTATCGAAGGAGGAATTGGAACATGGAAAATAAGAAAATGTCTCTCTGGAAACAGAGTAAACCCTATCTTGCAGGCCTCCAGTTTGCCCTTCTAATCGCCTTTCTAGCAACAATCGTATCCAATATCATTACTGTATATGGTCCAACCCGCATCAAGGAAATGACTAATATTATTGCCAGTGGTCTAGAAACAAGTGTGGATGTCGCGGCGGTTGCAGCTATTGGTGGTTTTTTGGCCGTGATTTATGTGATCGGACTTCTATCAAATTATTTACAGGCATTTCTGTTTACAACAGCCATTCAACGTTTTTCAGAGCGTTTGAGAACAGCCATTGCAGAGAAAATCAATCGCCTACCATTGGGATATTTTGATGGACACTCTCAGGGGGATACTTTGTCTCGTGTGACCAATGACGTTGACACTGCAGCCCAGTCCCTCAATCAAAGTCTAGGAACAGTTCTTTCATCTAGTTTACTGGTCGTGGCAGTCTTGGTAACCATGTTTGGGATGAACTGGATTTTAGCCTTGGTGACGGTTGTGTCAACCCTTATTGGTTTTGTTTTCGTGTCCGTCTTTATGGGCAAATCACAGGGCTTTTTTAAGAGTCAGCAACAAGATTTGGCAACTGTCAATGGCTATGTGGAGGAAATGTACTCTGGCCATAATGTGGTGACCAGTTACAATGCTATCGAGAGTACGAAAGAAGAGTTTGCGAAATTAAACAATCGTCTGTATGATAGTATCTGGAAATCTCAGTTTATTTCAGGGATTATGATGCCGATTATGATGTTTATTGGGAACTTTAGCTATGCCCTAGTGATTATTGTTGGTGCAGCCTTGGCTTTAAGTGGACACATCAGTATCGGGATTATCGTTGCCTTTATGGCCTATGTTCGTATCTTTTCTCAGCCTCTTTCACAAATTGCCCAAGGAATTACTAGTCTGCAGCAGGCTAGTGCAGCCATGGGACGTGTCTTCGAATTTCTAGCTGAAGAGGAGATGGAAGATGAATCCCATAAAGCAATCCAATTGAGCGATATGAAAGGTCAAGTAGTCTTTGATCGAGTCTCCTTTGGTTATACACCAGAGCGAACTATTATCCATGACTTTTCTGCGACCGCTCATGCAGGTCAAAAGGTTGCCATTGTCGGACCGACAGGAGCTGGTAAGACAACCATTGTCAATCTTTTGATGAAGTTCTATGAGATTGATAAGGGAAGTATCTGCATCGATGGTGTGGATACCAAAGAGATGAAGCGTTCGGAAGTACATGATGCCTTTTCAATGGTCTTGCAGGATACTTGGCTCTTTGAAGGAACCATTCGCGACAATCTTATCTATAACCAAAAGGGGATTAGTGATGAGCGCGTGATTGAAGCCAGCAAGGCTGTAGGGATTCACCACTTTATTATGACCCTACCAGATGGTTATGATACAGTCTTGGACGACACAGTGACCTTGTCTGTCGGACAAAAACAACTCTTGACTATCGCTCGTGCTTTGCTGAAAGATGCGCCGCTCTTGATTTTAGATGAGGCGACCTCTTCGGTTGATACTCGGACGGAAGAATTAATCCAGAAAGCCATGGATCGTTTGATGGAAGGCAGAACTTCCTTTGTCATCGCCCACCGCTTGTCTACTATCCGAAATGCTGACTTGATTCTTGTCATGAAAGATGGAAATATCATCGAGCAAGGAAATCATGATGAGCTAATGGCGCAAGCTGGCTTCTATGCTGATTTGTATAACAGTCAATTTACAGAAGACCAAGCAGAAGAATAAACCAAAAGAAGGCTTGACGGCCTTCTTTTTCTGCACTATACTAGAAGACAAGTGCTTCCCTGCAAGCAATACTCTTCGAAAATCTCTTTAAACCGCGGCAGCTTCGCCTTGCTGTAGGTATATGTTATTGACTCCGTCAGTCTTATTTACAATCTCAAAGCAGTGCTTTGAGCAGTCTGCAGCTAGCTTCCTAGTTTGCTCTCTGATTTTCATTGAGTATAAAATTTGAGTAAGTAATGAGAAAATATATGAAAAATTATCAAGAATGGTATGCCCACATTGCTGCTAACATTAAAAATAAGCCCTTTCTTCTGAGCTTGTTAAGAACTTTTAATCGCTTCATGACAGTAGTTGTGCCTATAGTCTATCTGACCTTGTTAACTACTATCTATTTCCGAGAAGGATTTGGGAAACAAGTCTTGATGTATGTGTTTATCCCTGCATCAGGTTTTGTGATTTTGTCCTTTCTTCGTAAGAAAATCAATGCCCCTAGGCCTTATGAAGTTTGGGAAATTGTCCCGCTACTAGACAGAGATAGTCCTGGTCAGTCTATGCCCAGTCGTCATGTCTTTTCAGCAACCATTATATCCATGGCTTGCTTTCATGCTAGTTTATCTGTAGGGGTTATCTTGTTGGTTTTGTCAGCCTTTCTCGGTCTAGTGAGAGTCTTAGGTGGAGTGCATTTCCCCAAGGATGTAGTAGTTGGCTATATATGTGCTCTTGTGTGGGGTGTGATTTTCTTTCTATGTTGACCTGTAAGTTAAGGTGGTCCCGCAACCACTTACGAGTCTAAAGTAACCACTTGCTTTTTTGCTCTTGTTTTCTTATTTTGGCTTTGATATAGTAGAGTCAGAAAGGAGATGGAATGAAGTTACGAATCGAAATTGACAGCAATTTAGAGGAAACTGAAATTGTCATCAAGGCAGCGTCTTTGACAGATGAGATTGCGGATTTACAGCGGCTCTTGCAAGAGTCCAAGTCTCCTCGGTTGATTTTTTACAAGGGGACGGGTGAATATTATCTGGACTTGTCGGAAATTCTCTTCTTTGAGACAGGAGGGAACAAGATTTACGCTCATACCCAGAAAGATGCCTACGAGGTTCGGCTTAAACTCTATGAGTTAGAGTCTATCCTTCCTCGTTATTTTAGTCGGGTATCCAAGTCGACTATTGCAAATATCCGTCAGGTTTACTCGGTGGACAAATCCTTTTCAGGAACGGGCACCATTTCCTTTTATCAGACCCATAAGGAGGTTCATGTCTCACGACATTACCAATCCCTCCTAAAAGAAAATCTAAGAAACATGAGGTAATAAGATGAAAAAGAAAGCATTTGGTATTGTTTTATTGGTTTTAGCGGCATGGATTTTGTTACAAGGAAATTTTGGTATTCCTTCTTTGGATGGTAAAATATGGCCTTTACTTGGTATCGTCTTTTTTGCCTACCAGTCAGTTGAATCTTTGCTTCGTCGTCACCTGACATCAGCAGTTTTTACAGCTCTAGTAGCAGTAATGATTGCAAATCATTTTTATAACATTTTACCTATCCCAAATCAGTCTCTATTTTGGGCTAGTATCTTAGCAGTGCTAGGTGTTGGCTATCTCACTCACTCAAGTAAGTTTTGGAACGGGAAAAAATGGTGGTATGACGGTGAAAAGACCATTCTGACAGACAAGGAAGTCGCTTTTGGAAGTGGGACTTTCTATAAACAAGATCAAGATCTTGTAGAAGACCAAGTAGAAGTTGCTTTTGGAAATGCAAAAATCTACTATGACAATGCAGATATGTTAGGTGATTTTGCGACTTTAAATATCGAAGTTGCTTTCGGAAATGCAACCGTCTATGTTCCACAACACTGGCGTGTAGATTTGAAAGTAGAAACATCCTTTGGTGCAGCCAAGGCAGATGCTCCTGTAGCGCCAACAAGCAAAACCTTGATTATTCGCGGGGAAGTGGCTTTTGGTAAACTTGGTGTTGTCTACGTCAAATAAAAAAATCTTCCAATCCCCTTGCCAAAACAGAGAAAGTGTGATAACATAGTACAGTATGTGGTGCTAGCACATCCGCTATATTAGATCTAATAGGAGGAAAACACAAATGGCTAAAGTATGTTACTTTACAGGTCGTAAGACTGTATCAGGAAACAACCGTTCACACGCGATGAACCAAACAAAACGTGCCGTAAAACCAAACCTTCAAAAAGTTACTGTTCTTATCGATGGTAAACCTAAAAAAGTTTGGGCTTCAGCTCGTGCTTTGAAATCAGGTAAAGTTGAACGCGTTTAATAATAAAAGTAAGGAGACCTTAGGGTCTTTTTTCTTTTACTGTAGATATAAAATCATTTGAAAAATAGAGTAAATATCCGCTGATACAGTATTCTGCTTTTACACTTGGGCTGAAATATGATAAAATAGAGTATCAACTAGTTGAGGTAAAAAGGATGACTGTAAAAATTAATACAAAAGATGGTCAAATCGAACTAACAGATGAAGTGATTGCAACCGTCGTAGGTGGAGCAGCAACTGAGATTTTTGGTGTGGTCGGTATGGCTAGTAAAAATGCCCTCAAAGATAATTTCCAAGCCCTTCTAGGTAAGGAAAATTACTCTAAAGGTGTGGTCGTAAAGGCAGCCGAAGATGGCAGCATTGCAGTTGATGTATATACCGTGTTGAGCTACGGAACAAAGATTAGCGAAGTGTCAAAAAACATTCAAGAGCGTGTTCGTTTTAGTTTGGAAAACCAACTTGGAATTACTGCTCAGACTGTAAATGTCTACATTCAAAATATCAAAGTTGTAGGAGAATAACCGTGTCAAAAATTACTACTAGCTTATTTCAAGAAATGGTGCAGGCTGCATCAACTCGCTTGAATAAGCAAGCTGAATATGTCAATTCATTAAACGTCTTTCCAGTTCCAGATGGAGATACTGGAACAAATATGGGAATGACCATTGAAAATGGTGCTAAAGAAGTTGCAGACAAGCCAGCTTCTACAGTTGGCGAGGTAGCGAGCATTCTTGCCAAAGGTCTTTTGATGGGTGCGCGTGGAAACTCAGGTGTTATTACGTCTCAGCTTTTCCGTGGATTTTCACAAGCCATCAAGGATAAAGACGAGTTAACAGGTCAAGACTTGGCCCTTGCCTTCCAATCAGGTGTAGAAGTTGCCTATAAGGCAGTGATGAAACCAGTCGAAGGAACGATTTTGACAGTTTCTCGTGGAGCTGCTATCGGTGCTAAGAAAAAAGCTGAGCAAACAGATGACGCTGTTGAAGTCATGCGCGCAGCCTTGGAAGGTGCTAAAACAGCTCTAGCTAAAACACCAGACATGCTTCCAGTATTGAAAGAAGTTGGCGTTGTGGATTCAGGTGGTCAAGGACTGGTCTTCATCTATGAAGGTTTCCTTTCAGCCCTTACTGGTGAATATATTGCATCTGAGGACTTTGTAGCGACTCCGGCCAACATGAGTGAAATGATCAATGCTGAACATCATAAGTCTGTAGCTGGTCACGTAGCGACTGAGGACATCACCTTTGGTTACTGTACTGAAATCATGGTAGCTCTTAAGCAAGGTCCAACCTATGCCAAAGATTTTGACTACGACGAATTCCGTAACTATTTGAATGAACTCGGGGATTCTCTCCTCGTTGTTAATGATGATGAAATCGTCAAAGTCCATGTCCATACAGAAGATCCAGGACTTGTTATGCAAGAAGGTCTCAAATATGGTAGCTTGGTCAAGGTAAAAGTTGACAATATGCGTAACCAACACGAAGCACAGGTTGAGAAAGAAGCTGCTCAAGTTAGCAAACCAGCTGAAGAAAAAGAGTATGCTTTGATTGCTGTAGTGGCTGGTAAAGGTCTAGCAGATATCTTCCGTTCTCAAGGTGTGGATTATGTTATTGAAGGCGGTCAAACTATGAACCCTTCAACAGAAGACTTTATCAAGGCTGTTGAACAGGTCAACGCTCGTAACATCATCTTCCTACCAAACAACAAGAATATTTTCATGGCAGCTCAATCTGCAGCAGAAGTTTTGGAGCAACCAGCAGTAGTGGTAGAGGCTCGTACTCTTCCTCAAGGTTTGACAAGTCTTCTTGCCTTTGATCCAAGCAAGTCTATCGAAGAAAACCAAGAACGTATGACTGCAGCCCTCAGCGATGTCGTTAGTGGAAGCGTCACAACAGCCGTTCGTGATACAACCATTGATGGCTTAGAAATCCATGAAAACGATAATCTTGGTATGGTGGATGGGAAAATCCTCGTGTCAAACCCTGACATGCACCAAACCTTGACAGAAACATTGAAACATATGTTGGATGAAGACAGTGAAATCGTAACCTTCTATGTCGGTGAAGACGGAAGCGAAGAACTTGCCAATGAAATTGCTCAAGAAATCGCAGAAGAATTCGAAGACCTTGAAGTCGAGATTCACCAAGGCCAACAACCTGTTTACCCATACCTATTTAGTGTGGAATAAAAATTTAATAGATTAAAAAGAAAGTTGATTTTGCAACTTTCTTTTTTTATGACATTTGTCATATCTCCTCATGACAGAAGCTTCTAGTGATTCTACCTTCAAAGAATTATACTAGATGTATCAAGTGGAGGAAGAAAAAATGAAACATAAAGTAATTGTCGCAATGAGTTTAGTAGCAGCTGGAGTCATGACTTATCTCATGTTCTCAGGATTGGATGAAGATTTCTATCATTTTCCTTGGGAGCTATTTGCAGGATTTGGAATGATGTCCTGGCTTATCCGAGAAGGTTTGAAATTAGTCTCAGATGTGAAAAAGGAGTTTGAAAAATGAAAAAAGCGTTTCTCTATCTTTTTATTGGACTATCACTAGTGGTATGGTTGGTAGAAATGTTTACAGGTTGGTTTGATCAAGCCTTCCTTCACCAATTCATCCGTGGTGCCTGGGGACTAGGATTTATGATTTTTATCGCCTTTCCTATGGGAAAGGAGTGGCTGAAAGGAGAATAGCATGAACATGATTAAGGTAGAAAGCCTAAATAAAAACATCAAGGGCAAGGCTATTTTGAAGGATATTTCCTTTGAGGTAGCTGAAGGTGAATGCGTCGCCTTGATTGGGCCCAATGGTGCTGGGAAGACCACACTCTTGGACTGTCTGCTTGGAGATAAACTGGTCACAAGCGGTCAAGTATCTATTCAAGGTTTACCAGTGACGAGTTCTAAGTTAGACTATACTAGGACTTACCTCCCTCAAGAAAATGTGATTGTACAGAAATTGAAGGTTAAAGAGTTAATTGCATTTTTTCAAAGTATTTATCCAAATCCTTTGAGCGAGCAGGAAATTGATCAACTATTGCAGTTTGATAAGCAACAAAAAGAACAATTGGCAGAAAAATTGTCAGGTGGGCAGAAGAGTCTCTTCTCTTTTGTCTTGACCTTGATTGGCCGACCAAAGCTTGTCTTTTTAGATGAGCCAACTTCGGCCATGGATACCTCTACCCGTCAACGTTTTTGGGAAATTGTTCGGGACTTAAAAGCGCAAGGAGTTACCATTCTCTATTCGTCTCATTATATTGAAGAGGTAGAGCATACAGCTGACCGGATTTTGGTTTTAAATAAGGGAGAGTTGATTCGTGATACGACGCCTCTAGCTATGCGTAGTGAGGAGATTGAAAAGCATTTTATCCTTCCTCTAGCTTACAAGGAAGTCGTTGAGAAGTCAGTCTTGGTTGAAAGGTGGGTACAAAAACAAGATGCCCTGCAAGTAGTCACTCGAGAAGCAGATGCTTTCTGGGAACTATTATCCCAAGCAGGATGTAGCATACAAGAAATCGAAGTTAATAACCGTAGTTTGTTGGATACAATCTTTGAAGAAACACAAAAGGGAGATGACTAAGATGAAACGATGGACCGCACTAAACAAGATAGAATTTTTATTGACCAAACGACAATCAGTCTATTATCTATTATCCGTAGGGATGCCGACAGCCTTCTATTTATTCTTTTCAGGCATGTACCAGGACACACCCGGTGAGCCAGCTAATTTTATGCGTGATTACCTCATCTCCATGACGGCTTTTTCCATGATGTCGACTGCTATGTTTTCATTTCCAGCTGTCTTACATACTGACAAGATTAACAACTGGCAGAAAACATTGCGCCATACTCCGGTAAATATGGTAGAATATTATCTATCAAAGATAACAAGTATGATGGTTGATTATCTGGTCTCAATCCTGGTTGTTTTCTCAGTTGGGCACTTGGTCAGAGGTGTGGATATGCCTTTAGGAAGCTGGATTGGGGCTGCGCTCTTGCTGATAGTAGGAAGTGTAGCTTTTGTAGCGCTTGGCTTGACCTTGACACTCTTGCCTTCTAGTCAGCTGATGTCTGTCGTGGGCAATCTTCTTTATCTAGGCTTGGCTGTTTTAGGCGGACTCTGGATGCCCATCTCTTTATTTCCAGACTGGATGCAAGCAATCGGGAAGTGTCTACCAACTTATCAGTTGATGGAGTTGCTCAAGACCTTCTTAAACGAGGGTAGCATCAATCTATCAGCCACAGTTTATTTACTTGTTTTTTCAGCAGTTTTATTTGGTTTGACTATTTACCTTCAAGGTCATAAGGAGAATGCTTAATGCTTGAAAGACTGAAAAGCATACATTATATGTTTTGGGCCAGTTTAATTTTTATGATTTTCCCCATCCTACCTGTAGTGACTGGAAGGCTTTCTGCCTGGCATTTATTGATTGATATTCTATTTGTAGTGGCGTATTTGGGTGTTTTAACAACTAAGAGCCAGCGCCTATCTTGGCTATATTGGGTCCTCATGCTGACTTATGTAGTTGGGAATACTGCCTTTGTTACTGTTAATTATATCTGGTTTTTCTTTTTCCTATCCAATCTCTTAAGTTATCATTTCAACGTAGGTGGTTTAAAGTCTTTACATGTCTGGACTTTTCTTCTTGCTCAATTCCTTGTTGTGGGCCAACTGTTGATTTTTCAGAGAATCGAAGTTGAGTCTCTATTCTATCTATTTGTAATTCTTGCTTTTGTCGATTTAATGACTTTTGGCTTGGTTCGGATTCGTATTGTGGAGGATTTGAAAGAAGCGCAGGCCAAGCAAAATATCCAGATAAATCTATTGTTAGCAGAAAACGAGCGCAATCGTATCGGTCAGGATTTGCATGATAGTCTGGGGCATACTTTTGCTATGCTTAGTGTCAAGGCAGATTTAGCATTACAGTTATTACAGATGCAGGCTCATCCACAGGTGGAAAAGGAATTAAGAGAAATACAGCAAATTAGCAAAGACTCAATGCGTGAAGTGCGAACGATTGTGGAAAATCTTAAGTCTAGAACTTTGACATCCGAACTAGAGACTGTGAAAAAGATGTTAGAAATTGCTGGAATTGAGGTGGAAACGGATAACCAACTAGATACTGCTAGCCTTACTCAGGAATTGGAGTCAACGGCTTCCATGATTTTACTTGAGTTAGTGACCAATATCATCAAACATGCCAAAGCGTCGAAGACTTACTTAAAATTACAACGAACAGAGAAAGAACTCGTTTTAACAGTAAGAGATGATGGCTGTGGCTTTTCTTCCCTAAAGGGGAACGAACTCCATACTGTCCGAGATCGTGTCCTTCCATTCTCTGGAGAAGTAAAGGTAATCAATCAGAAAGAGCCAACGGAAGTGAAAGTTCGACTACCTTATAAGGAGAGAAACTAAGATGAAACTACTTGTTGCAGAAGATCAAAGTATGTTACGAGATGCCATGTGCCAGTTACTTGCCTTTCAAGCAGATGTAGAGTCTGTCTTACAAGCCAAGAATGGGCAAGAAGCAATCCAACTCTTAGAAAAAGAGTCTGTAGATATCGCCATCCTTGATGTAGAGATGCCTGTTAAGACAGGTCTCGAAGTGCTGGAATGGGTACGAGCAGAAAAGCTAGAAACAAAGGTGGTTGTGGTAACGACCTTCAAGCGCCCTGGTTATTTTGAACGTGCGGTCAAGGCTGGAGTGGATGCTTATGTCTTGAAAGAAAGAAGCATTGCAGACCTCATGCAAACCTTGCACACTGTTCTCGAAGGACGCAAGGAATATTCGCCTGAATTGATGGAAGTGGTGATGACGCATCCTAACCCGTTAACAGAGCAAGAAATCGCCGTTTTAAAGGGAATTGCTCAGGGCTTCTCTAACCAAGAAATTGCAGATCAACTTTATTTATCAAACGGAACCGTCCGAAACTATGTCACCAATATTCTTTCTAAACTAGATGCTGCTAATAGAACAGAGGCAGCTAATATCGCGAAAGAATCTGGTTGGTTGTGATGATATAATATTTTTCTGAACATTATGTGCTAAAATTGATGGGATTGAATGGAACAATACCAAACTTTAGGAGGGACTATTCCTCCTTTTCTTTCTTTTGGAAGCGGGATCCCAGAGCTAAAATTAACAATAAAAAAGAAAAATATCTTGACAAGCAAGGGAAAAATTTGTTACAATAATAGACGGTACTTTTTACTTTTGGTCTCTCAAGAGTGTACAGGGACGTGCTGACAAATGTTGCAAAAGTACACACAGATGATAGCTGTCACCAAGTGTATCATCACCAAAAATAAAAAAACACAGGAGAATGTAGATGCCTACAATTAACCAATTGGTTCGCAAACCGCGTAAATCAAAAGTAGAAAAATCTAAATCACCAGCTTTGAACGTTGGTTACAACAGTCATAAAAAAGTTCAAACAAACGTTTCTTCACCACAAAAACGTGGTGTTGCAACTCGTGTTGGAACAATGACACCTAAAAAACCTAACTCAGCCCTTCGTAAATTCGCTCGTGTACGTTTGAGCAACCTTATCGAAGTTACTGCCTATATCCCAGGTATCGGACACAACTTGCAAGAGCACAGCGTGGTGCTTCTTCGTGGTGGACGTGTAAAAGACCTTCCAGGGGTACGTTACCATATCGTCCGTGGTGCACTTGATACTGCAGGTGTTAACGATCGTAAACAAGGCCGTTCTAAATACGGTACTAAACGTCCAAAAGCATAAGGAAAGGGGATAAAGAGAAATGAGTCGTAAAAATAGAGCTCCAAAACGTGACGTATTGCCAGATCCGCTTTACAATTCACAACTAGTTACTCGTCTTATCAACCGCGTTATGCTTGATGGTAAACGTGGTACAGCTGCTTCAATCGTTTACGGTGCTTTTGAGCAAATCAAAGAAGCTACTGGTAACGATGCACTTGAAGTATTTGAAACAGCTATGGAAAACATCATGCCTGTACTTGAAGTACGTGCACGTCGTGTTGGTGGTTCTAACTACCAAGTCCCAGTTGAAGTTCGTCCAGAACGTCGTACAACACTTGGACTTCGTTGGTTGGTAACAATCGCTCGTCTTCGTGGTGAACACACAATGCAAGACCGTCTTGCAAAAGAAATCTTGGATGCTGCTAACAACACTGGTGCAGCTGTTAAGAAACGTGAAGACACTCACCGTATGGCTGAAGCTAACCGTGCATTCGCACACTTCCGTTGGTAAAATCATGATGCTAGGAACGATAAGGATGCAAGGTGAAAATAGGAAACTGACGCAGTATTCGACGAATACAAGGAAGTTTATCTTTTTCACACAGCATCCCGTTCTGGCTCAAATCGGCTAATTAACTTTAGCCCGAGTTCAACTCAACTTACCATTTCGTAAGTTGAAACCAACAATAGCATGAAAACATTGAGAACGGGTAGGTCCTGCCTATCCGTTTTTATTAAAATCGTGTTATAATAGAATAGAAATCAAAAATAAATAGGAGAAACAAACCTCATGGCACGCGAATTTTCACTTGAAAAAACTCGTAATATCGGTATCATGGCTCACGTCGATGCTGGTAAAACAACAACTACTGAGCGTATTCTTTACTACACTGGTAAAATCCACAAAATCGGTGAAACTCACGAAGGTGCGTCACAAATGGACTGGATGGAGCAAGAGCAAGAACGTGGTATCACTATCACATCTGCTGCGACAACAGCTCAATGGAACAACCACCGCGTAAACATCATCGACACACCAGGACACGTGGACTTCACAATCGAAGTACAACGTTCTCTTCGTGTATTGGATGGTGCGGTTACCGTTCTTGACTCACAATCAGGTGTTGAGCCTCAAACTGAAACAGTTTGGCGTCAAGCAACTGAGTACGGAGTTCCACGTATCGTATTTGCTAACAAAATGGACAAAATCGGTGCTGACTTCCTTTACTCTGTAAGCACACTTCACGATCGTCTTCAAGCAAATGCACACCCAATCCAATTGCCAATCGGTTCTGAAGATGACTTCCGTGGTATCATCGACTTGATCAAGATGAAAGCTGAAATCTATACTAACGACCTTGGTACAGATATCCTTGAAGAAGACATCCCAGCTGAATACCTTGACCAAGCTCAAGAATACCGCGAAAAATTGATCGAAGCAGTTGCTGAAACTGACGAAGAATTGATGATGAAATACCTTGAAGGTGAAGAAATCACTAACGAAGAATTGAAAGCTGGTATCCGTAAAGCGACTATCAACGTTGAATTCTTCCCAGTATTGTGTGGTTCTGCCTTCAAGAACAAAGGTGTTCAATTGATGCTTGATGCGGTTATCGACTACCTTCCAAGCCCACTTGACATCCCAGCAATCAAAGGTATCAACCCAGACACAGACGAAGAAGAAACTCGTCCAGCATCTGACGAAGAGCCATTTGCAGCTCTTGCCTTCAAGATTATGACAGACCCATTCGTAGGTCGTTTGACATTCTTCCGTGTTTACTCAGGTGTGCTTCAATCAGGTTCTTACGTATTGAACACTTCTAAAGGTAAACGTGAGCGTATCGGACGTATCCTTCAAATGCACGCCAACAGCCGTCAAGAAATTGACACTGTTTACTCAGGTGATATCGCTGCTGCCGTTGGTTTGAAAGATACTACAACTGGTGACTCATTGACAGATGAAAAAGCTAAAATCATTCTTGAGTCAATCAACGTTCCAGAACCAGTTATCCAATTGATGGTTGAGCCAAAATCTAAAGCTGACCAAGACAAGATGGGTATCGCCCTTCAAAAATTGGCTGAAGAAGATCCAACATTCCGCGTTGAAACAAACGTTGAAACTGGTGAAACAGTTATCTCTGGTATGGGTGAGCTTCACCTTGACGTCCTTGTTGACCGTATGCGTCGTGAGTTCAAAGTTGAAGCAAACGTAGGTGCTCCTCAAGTATCTTACCGTGAAACATTCCGCGCTTCTACCCAAGCACGTGGATTCTTCAAACGTCAGTCTGGTGGTAAAGGTCAATTCGGTGATGTATGGATTGAATTTACTCCAAATGAAGAAGGTAAAGGATTCGAATTTGAAAACGCAATCGTCGGCGGTGTGGTTCCTCGCGAATTTATCCCAGCGGTTGAAAAAGGTTTGGTAGAATCTATGGCTAACGGTGTTCTTGCAGGTTACCCAATGGTTGACGTTAAAGCTAAGCTTTACGATGGTTCATACCACGATGTCGACTCATCTGAAACTGCCTTCAAGATCGCGGCTTCACTTGCTCTTAAAGAAGCTGCTAAATCAGCACAACCAGCTATCCTTGAACCAATGATGCTTGTAACAATCACTGTTCCAGAAGAAAACCTTGGTGATGTTATGGGTCACGTAACTGCTCGTCGTGGACGTGTAGATGGTATGGAAGCACACGGTAACAGCCAAATTGTTCGTGCTTACGTTCCACTTGCTGAAATGTTCGGTTACGCAACAGTTCTTCGTTCTGCATCTCAAGGACGTGGTACATTCATGATGGTATTTGACCACTATGAAGATGTACCTAAGTCAGTACAAGAAGAAATCATTAAGAAAAATAAAGGTGAAGACTAATCAGTCCTCGCTCTAGAAGGAAGTCACTTAATGGCTTCCTTTTTTGTAACGTTACGACAAATTTTATATATTCTGAAAATATGACTTAAAGAACTTTCATATAACATAAGTTGAAGTAATTTGCGAAGGAAATTTACAATGTAAATGAAAATATATTGTTAAAGAATGTAATTTATCTTTTAAAACTCATAAAAACAAAATAATTATTCATAAATAAACTTTAAAATAGAAAATTCAGAAAATTTCTTATTTTGTCTTGAAAAATTTTGAAAAAATGGTATGATAGTAACAAGTTATTTTTAAGAGAAGAGAAAGGGGAACAATGGAGAAAATCAGTTTAGAATCTCCTAAGACGGGGTCGGACCTAGTTTTGGAAACACTTCGTGATTTAGGAATTGATACCATCTTTGGTTATCCTGGTGGTGCGGTCTTGCCTTTTTATGATGCGATATATAATTTTAAAGGCATTCGCCACATTTTAGGGCGCCATGAGCAAGGTTGTTTGCATGAAGCTGAAGGTTATGCCAAATCAACTGGAAAGTTGGGTGTTGCCGTCGTCACTAGCGGACCGGGAGCAACAAATGCCATTACAGGGATTGCGGATGCCATGAGCGACAGTGTTCCCCTTTTGGTCTTTACAGGTCAGGTAGCGCGAGCAGGGATTGGGAAGGATGCCTTTCAGGAGGCAGACATTGTGGGAATTACCATGCCAATCACTAAGTACAATTACCAAGTTCGTGAGACAGCTGATATTCCTCGTATCATTACGGAAGCTGTCCATATCGCAACTACAGGTCGCCCAGGGCCAGTCGTAATTGACCTACCTAAAGACGTATCTGCATTAGAAACAGACTTCATTTATTCACCAGAAGTGAACCTACCAAGCTATCAGCCGACTCTTGAGCCAAATGATATGCAAATCAAGAAAATCTTGAAGCAATTATCCAAGGCTAAAAAGCCAGTCTTGCTAGCTGGAGGTGGGATTAGTTATGCTGAGGCTGCGGCAGAATTAAATGAATTTGCAGAACGCTATCAAATTCCAGTAGTAACCAGTCTTTTGGGACAAGGAACGATTGCAACGAGTCATCCACTCTTCCTTGGAATGGGAGGCATGCATGGGTCATTCGCAGCTAATATTGCCATGACAGAAGCTGATTTTATGATTAGTATTGGTTGTCGTTTTGATGACCGCTTGACGGGGAATCCTAAGACCTTCGCTAAGAATGCTAAGGTTGCTCACATTGATATTGACCCAGCTGAGATTGGCAAGATTATCAGTGCGGATATTCCTGTGGTGGGAGATGCTAAGAAAGCCTTGCAAATGTTACTAGCAGAACCGACAGTTCATAACAATACTGAGAAATGGATTGAAAAAGTTACCAAAGACAAGAACCGCGTTCGTTCTTATGATAAGAAAGAGCGTGTGGTTCAGCCGCAAGCTGTTATTGAACGCATCGGTGAGTTGACGAATGGAGATGCCATTGTGGTAACAGACGTTGGTCAACACCAAATGTGGACAGCTCAGTATTATCCTTACCAAAATGAACGTCAGTTAGTGACTTCAGGTGGTTTGGGAACGATGGGATTCGGAATTCCAGCAGCAATCGGTGCTAAAATTGCTAACCCAGATAAGGAAGTGGTCTTGTTTGTTGGGGATGGTGGTTTCCAAATGACTAACCAGGAATTGGCTATTTTGAACATTTACAAGGTGCCAATCAAGGTGGTTATGCTGAACAACCACTCACTTGGAATGGTCCGCCAGTGGCAAGAATCCTTCTATGAAGGTAGAACATCTGAGTCGGTCTTTGATACCCTTCCTGATTTCCAATTGATGGCACAAGCTTATGGAATTAAAAACTATAAGTTTGACAATCCTGAGACTTTGGCTCAAGACCTTGAAGTCATCACTGAGGATGTTCCTATGCTAATCGAGGTAGATATTTCTCGTAAGGAACAGGTGTTACCAATGGTACCAGCTGGTAAGAGTAATCATGAGATGTTGGGGGTGAAGTTCCATGCGTAGAATGTTAACAGCAAAACTACAGAATCGATCAGGAGTCCTCAATCGCTTTACTGGTGTCCTGTCTCGTCGTCAGGTTAATATCGAAAGTATCTCTGTTGGAGCAACAGAAGATCCGAATGTATCGCGTATCACCATTATTATTGATGTTGCTTCACATGATGAGGTGGAGCAAATTATCAAACAGCTCAATCGTCAGATTGATGTGATTCGCATTCGTGATATTACAGACAAGCCTCATTTGGAGCGCGAGGTAATTTTGGTTAAGATGTCAGCGCCAGCCGAGAAGCGCGCTGAGATTCTAGCGATTATTCAACCTTTCCGTGCAACGGTGGTAGATGTAGCGCCAAGCTCGATTACTATTCAAATGACAGGAAATGCAGAAAAGAGCGAAGCGCTGTTGCGAGTCATTCGACCATACGGTATTCGCAATATTGCTAGAACGGGTGCAACTGGATTTACCCGCGACTAAAAATCCAACTTAAATTTGTTAAACCAGCCTAAAAGGCAATAAATAATAGAAAAGAGAGAAAAACTATGGCAGTTCAAATGGAATACGAAAAAGATGTTAAAGTAGCAGCGCTTGATGGTAAAAAAATCGCCGTTATCGGTTATGGTTCACAAGGACATGCGCATGCTCAAAACTTGCGTGATTCAGGTCGTGATGTCATTATCGGTGTACGTCCAGGTAAATCTTTTGACAAAGCAAAAGAAGATGGATTTGACACTTACACAGTAGCAGAAGCAACTAAATTAGCTGACGTTATCATGATCTTGGCACCAGACGAAATCCAACAAGAATTGTACGAAGCAGAAATCGCTCCAAACTTGGAAGCTGGAAATGCAGTTGGATTTGCCCATGGTTTCAATATCCACTTTGAATTTATCAAAGTACCTGCAGATGTAGATGTCTTCATGTGTGCTCCTAAAGGACCAGGACACTTGGTACGCCGTACTTACGAAGAAGGATTTGGTGTTCCAGCTCTTTACGCAGTTTACCAAGATGCAACAGGAAATGCTAAAAATATTGCTATGGACTGGTGTAAAGGTGTTGGAGCAGCTCGTGTAGGTCTTCTTGAAACAACTTATAAAGAAGAAACTGAAGAAGATTTGTTTGGTGAACAAGCTGTACTTTGTGGTGGTTTGACTGCCCTTATTGAAGCAGGTTTCGAAGTCTTGACAGAAGCAGGTTACGCTCCAGAATTGGCTTACTTTGAAGTTCTTCACGAAATGAAATTGATCGTTGACTTGATCTATGAAGGTGGATTCAAGAAAATGCGTCAATCAATTTCAAACACTGCTGAATACGGTGACTATGTATCAGGTCCACGTGTAATTACTGAGCAAGTTAAAGAAAACATGAAAGCTGTCTTGGCAGACATCCAAAATGGTAAATTTGCAAATGACTTTGTAAATGACTATAAAGCTGGACGTCCAAAATTGACTGCTTACCGTGAACAAGCAGCTAACCTTGAAATTGAAAAAGTTGGTGCAGAATTGCGTAAAGCAATGCCATTCGTTGGTAAAAACGACGACGATGCATTCAAAATCTATAACTAATTGATAGAAATCAAGTTGAAGGCGAGTTGGGGGGACCTAACTCGCTTTTATAATCAATTCATCTCTTTTTGAGAGGATGGATTGTGATAGTATGAAATAGTCTAGGAGAAAAAGATGTTAAGTTCAAAAGATATCATCAAGGCTCATAAAGTCTTGAACGGTGTGGTCGTGAATACCCCACTGGATTATGACCATTATTTATCGGAGAAGTATGGTGCTAAGATTTATTTGAAAAAGGAAAATGCTCAACGTGTTCGTTCCTTTAAAATTCGTGGTGCCTATTATGCTATTTCTCAGCTCAGTAAGGAAGAGCGTGAGCGTGGGGTAGTCTGTGCTTCTGCGGGAAATCATGCGCAGGGAGTGGCCTATACATGTAATGAGATGAAAATTCCTGCTACTATTTTTATGCCAATTACGACTCCGCAACAAAAGATTGGTCAAGTTCGCTTTTTTGGTGGGGATTTTGTAACCATTAAACTAGTTGGGGATACCTTTGATGCTTCAGCCAAAGCAGCCCAAGAATTTACAGTCTCTGAAAATCGTACCTTTATTGATCCCTTTGATGATGCCCATGTTCAAGCAGGTCAAGGGACAGTTGCTTATGAGATTTTAGAAGAAGCTCGAAAAGAATCGATTGATTTTGATGCTGTTTTGGTCCCTGTTGGAGGCGGAGGTCTCATTGCTGGAGTTTCGACTTATATCAAGGAAACAAGTCCAGAGATTGAAGTTATTGGGGTAGAAGCTAATGGAGCGCGTTCCATGAAGGCTGCCTTTGAAGCTGGTGGACCTGTTAAGCTCAAGGAAATTGACAAATTTGCGGATGGGATTGCTGTACAAAAGGTAGGTCAATTGACCTATGAAGCAACTCGTCAACATGTTCAAACTTTGGTAGGTGTCGATGAGGGATTGATTTCTGAAACCTTGATTGACCTCTACTCTAAGCAAGGGATTGTTGCAGAACCTGCTGGAGCGGCTAGTATCGCCTCTCTAGAGGTGTTGGCTGAATATATCAAGGGGAAAACCATTTGTTGTATCATTTCTGGAGGAAATAATGATATCAACCGGATGCCAGAAATGGAAGAACGTGCCTTGATTTATGATGGGATCAAGCATTACTTTGTGGTCAATTTTCCACAGCGTCCAGGTGCTCTGCGTGAGTTTGTAAATGATATCCTAGGACCAAATGATGATATCACACGATTTGAGTATATCAAACGAGCTAGCAAGGGGACAGGGCCTGTATTGATTGGAATCGCTTTGGCAGATAAGCATGATTATGCAGGCTTGATTCGTCGAATGGAAGGTTTTGATCCATCTTATATTAACTTAAATGGTAATGAAACGCTCTATAATATGCTTGTCTGAGGACTAATAAAAAAATATCATATTATTTGCACAACTGATGTATAGGTGCTATAATGAGAGTGAAGAAAGGGGGCGATTCCTATGGACTTAGGAAATCGATTACGCTATTTCTATCACAAGTCATTATAGTACCTATTATTTTTTGATTGGGTTTATAGTAAGGGAGTAAAATTACTTGTTATATATAAGGAGTATTTTTAGAATCCACTATTTTATATATGTCTAATCTGAAATTTGGTTAAATATAATAGGAATTAGAAAAAATAATCAATACTAATGAGAAGCTTTATACTGAGTTAACTGAGAAGAGTGATAAGATACTAAGAAGATAAAAACAGTGGAAGATGTTGGAAGATAAGATACTATGGTTTCCTAACTACTCATCTTTTTATAGGTTTGAAGAAATAAAAAGGAATATTGATAAAGTAAATAAATAGTACCAGTTGAACAAGTGAAAAGTACTTATGCAGACAGGAAGAAAATCAAAGAAGGAGAAGAGAAATAATAGTTAGTAATAGTGTGGAGAGAAAGTCTTCTACTATTAGAAATATCATTTTAAAGTTAGGTAAATAGAATAAAGTTGAAGATAAAACCTGTCTAATCTATCAAGAATTGGTATTTGTAAAGCATGAATATTTTTACAAATAAAAGAGTTAATAATACAATTATTTTAAAGGTGTTTACTAATGGTTTATAGCAAGGGAAAACCTATATATTATCGGCTTTAATAAGATAGTAATAGAAAAATAAATCATTAATTTTATTGAATATATGTTTTTTTATTGACAAAAGTCATAAAAACGTATACAATTAAATATCGTAAAGAAGAAAATAGGAGAAGGACATGGCTAAGTCAAACTTTGAAAAAGTAGAATCAGTTGTTGGCTGGGTTCGTGATAAGAAAATCACAGGCTACCGTATCTCTAAAGAAACGAATGCGCGTGAAATGTCTATCATTGCTCTAGCGCAGGGGCGTGCAAAAGTAAAAAATATTTCGTTTGAAACGGCTCTAGGTTTAATTGATTTCTATGATAAAAATCATGAAAAATTTGAAGATTAATCTTTGGATGATGGCGGATTCTTGAATAGGGTCTGCCTTTTCATTTTGATACTCAATGAAAATCAAAGAGCAAACTAGGAAGCTAGCCGTAGGTTGCTCAAAACACTGTTTTGAGGTTGCAGATAGAGCTGACGTGGTTTGAAGAGATTTTCGAAGAGTATGAGGACAGCAAAAAGACTGCACGGTTGATGCAGCCTTTTCTTTTTATTTGAGATAGCGTTGAAGGAACTCTTTTGTACGGTCTTCTTTAGGATTGGTGAAGAGGTCTTCTGGTTTGCCTTCTTCAGCAATCACCCCCTTATCCATGAAGATAACACGGTGAGAGACATCACGGGCGAATTCCATTTCGTGGGTTACGACAATCATAGTCAAGCCTTCCTGAGCCAGATCTTGCATGATTTTGAGGACTTCTCCAACCATTTCTGGATCGAGAGCTGATGTTGGTTCATCAAAGAGAATGGCGTCCGGATTCATGGAGAGGGCACGAGCGATGGCCACACGTTGTTTTTGACCACCTGAGAGTTGTTTTGGTTTCGCTTGCCAGTAGCGTTCTCCCATGCCGACCTTTTCAAGGTTTTCTTTGGCAATCTTTTCAGCTTCTGTACGTTCGCGTTTAAGGACAGTCGTCTGAGCGACAATTGTGTTTTCAAGTACGTTAAGATTTTCAAAGAGGTTAAAGGATTGGAAAACCATCCCCAACTTTTCACGGTATTGCGTGAGGTCATAGCCTTTTTCGAGGACGTTTTGTCCATGATAAAGGATTTGTCCATCAGTTGGTGTTTCAAGTAGGTTAATGGAGCGTAGGAAGGTTGATTTTCCGCTTCCAGAGCTTCCGATGATAGAGATGACTTCTCCCTTGTGGACGGTCAGAGAAATGTCTTTTAGCACTTCGTTTTGTCCATAGGATTTTTTGAGGTGTTTAATTTCAAGGATTGCTTGTGTCATTATTTCAAATCCTCCGTTTGCATTTGGTTAGCACCTGTAGTATAGGTATCCATGTCCATTCGGCGCTCGATGAAGCGTAGGATACGTGTTACGGTGAAGGTGAGGACAAAGTAAATCACGGCGATGATTGTAAATGTCTGGAAGTATTGATAGGTTTGAGTTGCTACGGTATTTCCTGAGAAGTAAAGTTCGACAACCGAGATAACGTTCAATACAGATGTATCTTTGATATTGATGACAAATTCATTACCAGTTGCTGGTAGGATGTTACGGACTACCTGAGGTAGGACAATCTTACGCATGGTTTGGTTATGAGTCATACCAAGAGCAGTTGCGGCTTCAAATTGTCCCTTGTCAACTGCTAGGATACCACCACGAACAATTTCAGTCATGTAGGCACCGGTGTTGATCGAAACGATGAAGATAGCAGCCAGTGTACGGTCAAGGTTGATACCGAAAGCTTGGGCAGTTCCATAGTAGATAACCATCGATTGAACAATCATTGGTGTACCACGGAAAATTTCGATATAGACATTGAGGATCCAGCTGACTAGTTTTTGTAGGCCATAAATGGCTTTATTCTCAGAGAGAGGAGCAGTACGGAAAACACCAATGGCAAGGCCGATAATGAGACCTGTGATGGTTCCGACGATAGAGATTAAAAGAGTGATACCAGCACCACGCAAGAGTTGTTGCCAGTTTTCAGAAAGAATTTTAGTGACTTGGCTAAAGAAACTACTGCTAGTCTCTTCAGTTGTTGTAGCTTCGGCAGGTTGTTCCTTAATCATACGGTCCATCAAGGCAACTTGATCGTCTTTTGAAATGGTTTCAATGCTAGCATTGATTTGGCTAATACGATTGTCATCTTTACGAAGTCCAATGGCAATAGCTGTATCTTCTTCTCCAGTTTTAAAACCTGGTTCTACTTGAACCATCTTGAACTTAGAGTTAGCAGCTTCTGCAGTCAGTGCTTCTGGGCGTTCAGAAACATAAGCATCAATGACACCAGCCTCAAGAGCTTGGCGCATTTGAGCGAAGTCTCCCATGGCTGTTTCTTTTTTAGCACCTGGTATTTGTGAGATCAACTCATAAAGGTAAACACCTTGTTGAGAAGTGATTTTCGCACCATTAAAGTCATCCAAAGATTTGGCGTTTGCATAGGCAGAATCTTTTTTGACTAGTAGAACAGGTTCGCTAGTGTAGTAACTGCTTGAAAAGGCAATTTCTTGTTTACGTTCTGCAGTTGGACTCATACCTGCGATAATCATGTCAATCTTACCAGAAGTAAGAGCAGGAACTAGACCTTCCCACTTGGTTTTAACAACCAAAGGTTCTTTACCTAAGTCCTTAGCGATTTTCTTGGCGATTTGAACATCGTATCCGTTAGCATACTGGTTAGTCCCATCGATTTTGACAGCCCCATTGCTATCATCATCCTGAGTCCAGTTAAAGGGAGCATATGCTGCTTCCATCCCGATGCGTAAATATTCATCGGCTTGAGCAACATTGACAAGTCCCAGCATCAGCAAGAGACTTGTGAAAATAGATAAGTATATTTTTCTCATGATTTCTCCTATTTCTAATCTATTAAAAAATAACTGTCTCCTATTTTATCGAAAAAAACTCTATTTTTCAATACAGGTAAGCCCTTACTTGAGAAAAAATGATATAATGATAGCAAAGATAAAAAGGGGGCTTAGTTGATGAAAAAAACTTTTTTCTTACTGGTGTTAGGCTTGTTTTGCCTTCTGCCACTCTCTGTTTTTGCCATTGATTTCAAGATAAACTCTTACCAAGGGGATTTGTATATTCATGCAGACAATACGGCAGAATTTAGACAGAAGATAGTTTACCAGTTTGAGGAGGACTTTAAGGGTCAAATTGTGGGACTTGGACGTGCTGGCAAGATGCCTAGCGGATTTGACATTGACCCTCATCCAAAGGTTCAGGCCGCGAAAAACGGTGCTGAACTGACAGATGTTACTAGCGAAGTGATAGAAGGAGCAGATGGTTATACTGTTAAAGTTTATAATCCAGGTCAAGATGGCGACACAGTTGAAGTTGACCTTATCTGGAACTTAAAGAATTTGCTTTTCCTTTATGATGATATCGCTGAATTAAATTGGCAACCTCTGACAGATAGTTCAGGAGCTATTGGAAAGTTTGAATTTCATGTAAGGGGAGACAAGGGGGCGGAAAAACTCTTTTTCCATACAGGGAAACTTTTTAGAGAGGGAACGGTTGAAAAGAGTAACCTTGATTATACTATCCGTTTAGACAATCTTCCGCCTAAGCGTGGAGTTGAATTGCATGCCTACTGGCCTCGAACTGATTTTGCTAGCGCTACGGATCAGGGTTTGAAAGGGAATCGTTTAGAGGAGTTTAATAAGATAGAAGACTCGATTTTTAAAGAAAAAGAGCAAAGTAAACAACTCGTTACGTGGGTGTTTCCTTCTATACTTTCTATCTCCTTGTTATTGAGTATTTGCTTTTATTTTATTTATAGAAGAAAGACCACTCCTTCGGTCAAATATGCCAAAAATCATCGTATCTATGAACCACCAATGGAATTAGAGCCTATGGTTTTATCAGAGGCTGTCTACTCTACCTCCTTGGAGGAAGTGAGTCCCTTAGTCAAGGGGGCTGGCAAATTTACCTTTGATCAACTTATTCAAGCTACCTTGCTAGATGTGATAGACCGTGGAAATGTCTCTATCATTTCAGAAGGAGATGCAGTTGGTTTGAGGCTAGTAAAAGAAGATGGTTTGTCAGGCTTTGAGAAAGACTGTCTAGATCTGGCTTTTTCAGGCAAAAAAGAAGAAACTCTTTCCAATTTGTTTGCGGATTACAAGGTATCTGATAGCCTTTATCGTAGAGCAAAAGTCTCTGATGAAAAACGGATTCAAGCAAAGGGGCGTCAGCTCAAATCTTCTTTTGAAGAAGTATTGAAAGAGATGCAAGAAGGAGTGAGAAATAGAGTTACCTTCTGGGGGCTTCCGGATTACTACCGTCCTTTAACTGGTGGGGAAAAGGTCTTGCAAGTGGGTATGGGTGCTTTGACTATCCTGCCCCTATTTATCGGATTTGGCTTGTTCTTGTACAATTTGGATGTTTATGGCTATCTTTACATCCCCTTGCCAATACTTGGTTTTCTAGGTTTGGTTTTGGCTGTTTTCTATTATTGGAAGCTTCGATTAGATAATCGTGATGGTGTCCTAAATGAAGCAGGAGCAGAAGTCTACTATCTCTGGACCAGTTTTGAAAATATGTTGCGTGAGATTGCACGATTGGATCAGGCTGAATTGGAAAGTATTGTGGTCTGGAATCGCCTTTTGGTCTATGCGACCTTATTTGGCTATGCGGACAAGGTTAGTCATTTGATGAAGGTTCATCAGATTCAAGTGGAAAATCCAGATATCAATCTCTATGTAGCTTATGGCTGGCATAGTATGTTTTATCATTCAAGCGCGCAAATGAGCCATTATGCCAGCATCGCAAACACAGCAAGTACCTATTCCGTATCTTCTGGAAGTGGAAGTTCTGGCGGTGGCTTCTCTGGAGGCGGAGGTGGTGGCAGTATCGGTGCCTTTTAAAGAGAGCTATCACAGACTAAAAAAATATGCTATAATGGAAGATAGAAAAAAGGAGTAATCTATGTATCTTATTGAAATTTTAAAATCTATCTTCTTCGGGATTGTTGAAGGAATTACGGAATGGCTGCCGATTTCAAGTACAGGTCACTTGATTTTAGCAGAGGAATTTATCCAATACCAAAATCAAAATGAAGTCTTTATGTCCATGTTTAATGTCGTGATCCAGCTTGGTGCGATTTTGGCGGTTATGGTGATTTACTTTAATAAGCTCAATCCCTTTAAACCGGGTAAAGACAAGCAGGAAGTTCGTCGAACTTGGCAATTGTGGTCTAAAGTTCTTGTAGCTACTTTACCTTTGCTTGCAGTGTTTAAGTTTGATGATTGGTTTGATACTCACTTCCATAATATGGTTTCAGTTGCTCTCATGTTGATTATCTATGGGATTGCCTTTATCTATTTGGAAAAGCGCAATAAAGCGCGTGCTATCGAGCCAAGTGTAACAGAGTTGGACAAGCTTCCTTATACGACAGCCTTCTATATCGGTCTTTTCCAAGTTCTTGCCCTTTTACCAGGAACCAGTCGTTCTGGGGCAACGATTGTCGGTGGTTTGTTAAATGGAACGAGTCGTTCAGTTGTGACAGAATTTACCTTCTATCTTGGAATTCCTGTTATGTTTGGAGCCAGTGCCTTAAAGATTTTCAAATTTGTAAAAGCAGGACAACTCTTGAACTTTGGACAATTATTCTTGCTCTTGGTTGCGATGGGAGTGGCCTTTGCAGTCAGTATGGTTGCTATTCGTTTCTTGACAAGCTATGTGAAAAAACACGACTTCACTCTTTTCGGTAAATACCGTATCGTACTTGGTAGTGTCTTGCTATTGTATAGCTTTGTCCGTTTATTTGTATAAGAAAAACCTTGAAGGGGCAGCTCTTCAAGGTTTTAAAATCCAGTCATGGTAATCCCCAACAGGCGGACACCTCTTTCTTTCTCGCTTAACTCTTCATAGAGTTGCAGGGCTATTTGGCTTATCTGACTAGCATCCTGTGTTTTTTGAGCCAGACTTTTTCGTTTGGTAAGAGTTGAAAAGTCTTCGTAGCGGATTTTCATAATGACAATTTTTCCAGCTTTTTCTTGTTGACTGAGATTGAGAGCGACTCTTTCTGATAGGAGAGTCAGCTCTTTTTTGATGTCTTCCTCGGCACGGAGAATCTTCCCGTAGGTTTTCTCCTTCCCGATTGATTTACGGATGCGATTGGATTTGACCGGGGAATTGTGGATGCCACGAGCCTTTCGATACAGGTCATAGCCCAGTCTGCCAAAGCGGTCTATTAGGGTCACTTCAGGGACTTCAAGTAGATCAGCGCCGGTAAAAACACCCATTTGATGAAGTCTCTCTACCGTCTTTTTTCCTACTCCATGAAACTTAGAAATATCCATTTGTTTGAGAAAATCCTCAGCTTGGTCAGGTAAAATAATTGTCAAACCGTGTGGTTTTTGATAATCACTAGCCATTTTAGCTAAGAATTTGTTGTAGGAAACGCCTGCAGAAGCAGTTAGATGGAGTTCTTGCCAGATATCCTCTTGAATGAGGCGAGCGATTTTGACCGCTGACTTGATACCGAGTTTATTTTCTGTCACATCCAAATAGGCTTCATCAATGCTCATGGGTTCAATCAAATCTGTATAACGCTTAAAGATAGCTCGAATCTGGAGGCCCACAGTCTTGTATTTTTCATAATTCCCTGAGATAAAGACGGCCTGGGGGCAACGTTCGTAGGCTTCTTTAGAACTCATGGCTGAATGGACACCAAAAGCTCGCGCCTCATAGCTACAAGTGGAAACGACACCACGCCCACCTGTTTGCCGAGGGTCGCTTCCAATAATGACAGGTTTTCCTCTGAGTTTAGGATTATCTCTGATTTCGACCGCAGCAAAAAAGGCATCCATGTCAATATGGATGATTTTTCTTGACAAATCATTTAATAAAGGAAAAATCAACATGCCTGGCCCCCCTTTTTACAGCTTATTTTCTTTTATTATACCCTTTTTTCTGAAAAAAGGAAAAAAGGGTAAATTTTTTTCAAAAATATAATACAGTTTGGGGTGAAATATAGACTGTTTTAGAAAAGAAAGTGTAAAAACAGGGATTTAGCACTTGTTGAAATCGGTTACTGTATGGTATACTTGTCTCATGAATGTAACAGATGGATGTTACTAGAAAGAAAAAAGAGGACATTAACATGGTTGTTAAGACAGTTGTTGAAGCACAAGATATTTTTGATAAAGCTTGGGAAGGCTTCAAAGGCGTAGATTGGAAAGAAAAAGCAAGTGTATCACGCTTCGTACAAGCTAACTACACACCTTACGATGGAGATGAAAGCTTCCTTGCAGGACCAACAGAACGTTCACTTCACATCAAAAAAATTGTAGAAGAAACTAAGGCTCACTACGAAGAAACTCGTTTCCCAATGGACACTCGTCCAACTTCTATCGCTGATATCCCTGCTGGATTTATCGATAAAGAAAACGAAGTTATCTTTGGTATCCAAAATGACGAACTCTTCAAATTGAACTTCATGCCAAAAGGTGGTATCCGTATGGCTGAAACTACTTTGAAAGAAAATGGATACGAACCTGACCCAGCTGTTCACGAAATCTTCACTAAATACGTAACAACAGTTAACGACGGTATCTTCCGCGCTTACACTTCAAACATTCGTCGCGCTCGTCACGCTCACACTGTAACTGGTCTTCCAGATGCATACTCACGCGGACGTATCATCGGTGTTTACGCACGTCTTGCTCTTTACGGTGCAGACTACTTGATGCAAGAAAAAGTAAACGACTGGAATGCAATCGAAGAAATCGATGAAGAAACAATCCGTCTTCGTGAAGAAATCAACCTTCAATACCAAGCATTGCAACAAGTTGTTCGCTTGGGTGACCTTTACGGAGTTGACGTTCGCAAACCAGCGATGAACGTTAAAGAAGCAATCCAATGGGTTAACATCGCCTTCATGTCTGTCTGCCGTGTTATCAACGGTGCTGCTACATCTCTAGGACGTGTGCCAATCGTATTGGACATCTTTGCAGAACGTGACCTTGCTCGTGGTACATTTACTGAATCAGAAATCCAAGAATTCGTTGATGATTTCGTTATGAAACTTCGTACAGTTAAATTTGCTCGTACAAAAGCTTATGACCAATTGTACTCAGGTGACCCAACTTTCATCACAACTTCTATGGCTGGTATGGGTAACGACGGTCGTCACCGTGTTACTAAGATGGACTACCGTTTCTTGAACACTCTTGACAATATCGGTAACTCTCCAGAACCAAACTTGACAGTTCTTTGGACTGACAAATTGCCATACAACTTCCGTCGCTACTGTATGCATATGAGCCACAAACACTCTTCTATCCAATACGAAGGTGTTACAACAATGGCCAAAGACGGATACGGTGAAATGAGCTGTATCTCATGCTGTGTGTCTCCACTTGACCCAGAAAATGAAGAACAACGCCACAACATCCAGTACTTCGGTGCACGTGTAAATGTATTGAAAGCTCTTCTTACTGGTTTGAACGGTGGTTACGACGATGTTCACAAAGACTACAAAGTATTTGACATCGAACCAATCCGTGACGAAGTTCTTGAATTCGAATCAGTTAAAGAAAACTTTGAAAAATCTCTTGACTGGTTGACTGATACTTACGTAGATGCTTTGAACATCATCCACTACATGACTGATAAGTACAACTACGAAGCTGTTCAAATGGCCTTCTTGCCAACTAAACAACGTGCGAACATGGGATTCGGTATCTGTGGATTTGCTAACACTGTTGATACATTGTCAGCTATCAAATACGCTACAGTTAAACCAATCCGTGACGAAAATGGCTACATCTACGATTACGAAACAATCGGTGAATACCCACGTTGGGGTGAAGATGATCCTCGTTCAAACGAATTGGCAGAATGGTTGATTGAAGCTTACACAACTCGTCTACGTAGCCACAAACTTTACAAAGATGCAGAAGCTACAGTATCACTTTTGACAATCACATCTAACGTTGCTTACTCTAAACAAACTGGTAACTCACCAGTCCACAAAGGTGTATACCTCAACGAAGATGGTTCTGTGAACTTGTCTAAACTTGAATTCTTCTCACCAGGTGCTAACCCATCTAACAAAGCTAAAGGTGGATGGTTGCAAAACTTGAACTCACTTTCTAGCCTTGACTTTAGTTACGCAGCTGATGGTATCTCATTGACTACACAAGTTTCACCTCGCGCGCTTGGTAAGACTCGTGACGAACAAGTTGATAACTTGGTAACAATCCTTGATGGTTACTTCGAAAACGGTGGACAACACGTTAACTTGAACGTTATGGACTTGAACGATGTTTACGAAAAGATCATGTCAGGTGAAGACGTTATCGTACGTATCTCTGGATACTGTGTAAACACTAAATACCTCACTCCAGAACAAAAAACTGAATTGACACAACGTGTCTTCCACGAAGTTCTTTCAATGGATGATGCCTTGGATGCGTTGAGCTAAGATTATATAAAATAATACAAAGAAGGACTAGTCAAAAGCTAGTTCTTCTTTTTGTAAAATTTATTGGTCAATTAAAGTCAAATCTCTTGACCTTTTTTGACTAATGTAGTATATTATGAACGTAAGGTAGATGAAAGCCTTACTCGAAAAGTTATACTCAATGAAAATCAAAGAGTAGACTAGGAAGCTAGCCGCAGGTTGCTCAAAACATTGTTTTGAGGTTGCAGAGAGAGCTGACGTGGTTTGAAGAGATTTTCGAAGAGTATTATTTAAAGTAAAATAGAAAGAGGTGGGGTCTATGTTTAATCTAGAAATCTTCAGAAGTAAAGATAGTCTACTCCTGCTTGAAAAAGAAAAACCAGAAATAGTACGTAGAGTAGTGATTTAGCTAGTCTAAATTTTTTAAAACAAAGGTCAAAGATAGTCAATATCAGTAATAATAAATAACAAAAAGAGGTAAAGAATATGAACAACAACTTTAATAATTTTAACAACATGGATGATTTATTTAACCAATTGATGGGTGGTATGCGAGGATATAGTTCTGAAAATCGCCGTTACTTGATTAATGGACGTGAAGTCACACCTGAGGAATTTGCTCACTATCGTGCAACTGGTCAATTGCCAGGAAATGCAGAATCTGATGCGCAAATGCAACAACAGGCTTCAGGTATGAAACAAGACGGTGTCCTTGCCAAACTAGGTCGTAACTTGACAGCGGAAGCTCGTGAGGGTAAGTTGGATCCTGTTATCGGACGAAACAAGGAAATTCAAGAAACATCTGAAATTCTATCACGCCGTACCAAGAATAATCCTGTTTTGGTTGGAGATGCAGGTGTTGGTAAGACAGCGGTTGTAGAAGGTCTAGCACAAGCCATTGTGAACGGAGATGTCCCAGCCGCTATTAAGAACAAGGAAATTATTTCCATTGATATTTCAGGCCTTGAGGCTGGTACTCAGTACCGTGGTAGCTTTGAAGAAAACGTTCAAAACTTAGTCAATGAAGTGAAAGAAGCAGGGAATATTATCCTCTTCTTTGATGAAATTCACCAAATCCTTGGCGCTGGTAGCACTGGTGGAGATAGTGGTTCTAAAGGGCTTGCGGACATTCTCAAGCCAGCTCTCTCTCGAGGTGAGTTGACAGTTATTGGGGCAACGACTCAAGACGAATACCGTAACACGATTTTGAAGAATGCAGCTCTTGCTCGTCGTTTCAACGAAGTCAAGGTCAATGCTCCTTCAGCAGAGGATACATATAAAATCCTTCAAGGAATTCGTGACCTTTATCAACAACACCACAATGTCATCTTGCCAGATGAAGTCTTGAAAGCAGCAGTGGATTATTCTGTTCAATACATTCCTCAACGTAGCTTGCCAGATAAGGCTATTGACCTTGTTGATGTAACAGCAGCTCACTTGGCAGCTCAACATCCTGTAACAGATGTTCATGCTGTTGAACGTGAAATTGAAGCAGAAAAAGACAAGCAAGAAAAAGCAGTAGAGGCAGAAGATTTTGAAGCAGCCCTAAACTATAAAACACGCATTGCAGAATTGGAAAAGAAAATCGAAAACCACACAGAAGATATGAAGGTGACTGCAAGTGTCAACGATGTGGCTGAATCTGTAGAACGAATGACGGGTATCCCGGTTTCACAAATGGGAGCATCAGACATCGAACGTTTGAAAGATATGGCTCATCGTCTGCAAGACAAGGTGATCGGCCAAGACAAGGTAGTTGAAGCAGTGGCTCGTGCCATCCGTCGTAACCGTGCTGGTTTCGATGAAGGCAATCGCCCAATCGGTAGCTTCCTCTTTGTAGGGCCTACTGGGGTCGGTAAAACTGAGTTAGCTAAGCAATTAGCGCTCGATATGTTTGGAACTAAGGATGCTATCATTCGGTTGGATATGTCTGAATACAGTGACCGCACAGCCGTTTCTAAATTGATCGGTACAACAGCTGGTTATGTGGGGTATGATGATAATAGTAATACCTTGACAGAACGTGTTCGTCGCAATCCTTACTCTATCATTCTCTTGGATGAAATTGAAAAGGCTGATCCTCAAGTCATTACCCTTCTCCTTCAAGTATTGGATGATGGGCGTTTGACAGATGGTCAAGGAAATACAGTAAACTTCAAGAACACTGTCATTATCGCGACCTCAAATGCTGGATTTGGCTATGAAGCCAACTTGACAGAAGATGCGGACAAACCAGAATTGATGGACCGTTTGAAACCATTCTTCCGTCCAGAATTCCTCAACCGCTTTAATGCAGTTATCGAGTTCTCACACTTGACGAAGGAAGACCTTTCTAAGATTGTGGACTTGATGTTGGCTGAAGTCAACCAAACCTTGGCTAAGAAAGACATTGATTTGGTAGTCAGTCAAGCGGCTAAAGACTATATCACAGAAGAAGGCTATGACGAAGTTATGGGTGTTCGCCCTCTCCGTCGCGTGGTTGAACAAGAAATTCGTGATAAGGTGACAGATTTCCACTTGGATCATCTAGATGCCAAACATCTGGAAGCAGATATGGAAGATGGTGATTTGATCATTCGTGAAAAAGCCTAAGACAGAATTTTGAGAATAAAAAAAGAAGGAGCCAGCTGAAAAACTGGTTCCTTTTGTGTTTAAATCACATGACGCTCAAAGGCATCATCTGAAATCCCTTGTTCTAGAATGAGTTTTGCCCATTCTTTAGCAGAGAAGAGGCTGTGATCCTTGTAGTTTCCGCAAGATTCGATGGTTGTTCCAGGGACATCTTCCCAAGTAGTAGTCTCAGCGATTTCCTTGAGTGAATCCTTGATAACTGCTGCAATTTCAGCACTGGTATGGC
This sequence comes from Streptococcus mitis, assembly GCF_016658865.1. NCBI lineage: Bacteria > Bacillati > Bacillota > Bacilli > Lactobacillales > Streptococcaceae > Streptococcus > Streptococcus mitis. The sequence continues at coordinate 1,771,123 of NZ_CP067992.1, read as the reverse complement.
GACCCCACATAATCATGTGGAAACCTGTACGGCAGCCAAATGGCGAACAGTCAATCATACCGTCAATTCGGGTACGGATGAGTTTGGCTAAGAGGTGTTCAATGGTGTGAAGGCCAGCGGTAGGGATTGAGTCTTCGTTTGGTTGCACCAAGCGAATATCATAATTGGAGATGATGTCTCCTTTTGGTCCTGTTTCTTCCCCAATCAAGCGGACATAGGGTGCTTTAACAATGGTGTGGTCAAGTTCAAAACTTTCAACAATAACTTCTTTTGACATGGTAAATCCTTTCAGTTTTCTTCTTTCATTATAACATAAAGCTGGCTCCTGAGACAGAGAGAAAACCTCCCCGAGAGTGGAGAGGCTCAAATCTTTATTTACGATACAAGCGATCGTATTGGTAGTAAGGGTCAAAGGTTACATTGATACCCAATTTGCGAAGGACATTCTTGTCTTCATCTGTCAAGATGATGGTTGAGTGGGCTTCGCTTCCTTTGAGGTTGCCAAGCTCTTCCATAGCGCGGGCAGCATCATGATTTTCTGTAGCTGTGATAGCCAGTGCAATCAAGATTTCATTTGAATGCAGGCGTGGATTACGGCTACCTAGATGATCGATTTTAAGACCTTGGATTGGTTTGACAAGTTCAGGTTCGATGAGTTTTACTTCTTTAGCAATGTTAGCTGATTTCTTGATGGCGTTAATCAAGGCAGCGGCTGTTGGGCCAAAGAGCTCTGAGTTCTTACCAGTCACGATTTCCCCATTTGGCAATTCAAGGGCTAGGGCTGGTCCACCAGTTTCTTCTGCCTTTTGACGGGCAACGACAGTAACCTTACGGTCTGCAGGTGTGATGCCGAGGTCGTTCATGAGAAGTTCAATCTTCTTGACAGCAGATTCGCCAACTTTTTCGGCTTTAAAATCAAGAACAGTTTGATAGTAACGGCGAATGATTTCTTGTTTAGAAGCTTCGACAGCAGCCTCGTTATCTGTAATAGCGAAACCAACCATGTTGACACCCATATCTGTCGGTGAAGCGTAAGGAGATTCACCTAGGATACGTTCCAACATACGCTTAAGCACAGGGAAGATTTCGATATCACGGTTGTAGTTGACAGTGGTTTCTCCATAGGTTTGAAGATGGAAAGGGTCAATCATGTTGACATCATCGAGGTCTGCTGTAGCAGCCTCGTAGGCCAAGTTGACTGGGTGATGAAGGGGGAGATTCCAGACTGGGAAGGTTTCAAACTTAGCGTAGCCAGACTTGATACCATTGATTTGGTCATGGTACATATTTGACATACAGGTTGCTAATTTTCCAGAACCAGGTCCAGGAGCGGTTACGACAATCAAGTTACGACTGGTTTTGATGTAGTCATTTTTTCCCATTCCTTCTGGAGAAATGATGTGATCCATATCCGTCGGATATCCTTTGATTGGATAATGAAGATAAGAATCAATTCCGTTTTTTTCAAGTTGATTGCGAAAGGCATCTGCAGCTGGTTGGCCAGCGTACTGTGTGATGACAACGGAACCAACAAAAATCCCTAATTCATTGAATTTGTCAATCAAACGAAGAACTTCTTGGTCATAAGAAATGCCCAAGTCACCACGTGCTTTGGAATGCTCGATATTGCTAGCATTAATAGCAATCACAACCTCAACCTGCTCTTTCAATTCTTGTAAGAGCTTGATTTTGTTGTCAGGCTCATAACCAGGAAGGACACGAGCGGCGTGGAAATCTTCTAACATTTTACCACCAAACTCCAAGTAGAGCTTGCCGTCAAATTGGTTAATGCGCTCCAAAATATGGTCGCGTTGTAAATTCAAATATTGTTCAGAACTAAAAGCTTGTTTTTTCATTTTTTTACCTCTGACCTCTATTATAATAAAAAATTGGAAGTTAGGAAACTATGGAGTTAAAAAAGGAATCAAAAAGATTAGGCAAACGCTTGCACAAAATTCCCAAAAGCGCTATCATAGACTTTAGATTATTAAAATAATGAGGTAAGAAGATGCAAGAAAAATGGTGGCACAATGCCGTAGTCTATCAAGTTTATCCCAAGAGTTTTATGGACAGCAACGGAGATGGAATTGGCGATTTGCCAGGAATTACTAGTAAGTTAGACTATCTAGCCAAGCTAGGGATCACAGCGATTTGGCTTTCTCCCGTTTATGACAGCCCTATGGACGATAATGGCTACGATATTGCTGATTATCAAGCGATTGCAGCTATTTTCGGAACCATGGAGGATATGGACCAACTGATCGCGGAAGCCAAGAAGCGCGATATTCGCATCATCATGGACTTGGTGGTCAATCATACCTCAGATGAACATGCTTGGTTTGTCGAAGCCTGTGAAAATCCTGATAGTCCTGAACGTGACTACTATATCTGGCGGAATGAGCCTAATGATCTTGATTCTATCTTTAGTGGATCTGCCTGGGAATATGATGAAAAGTCAGGTCAATACTATCTCCATTTTTTCAGCAAGAAACAGCCCGATCTCAACTGGGAAAATGAAAAACTTCGCCAGAAAATTTATGAGATGATGAACTTCTGGATTGATAAAGGGATTGGCGGTTTCCGCATGGATGTCATTGATATGATTGGTAAAATTCCTGATGAGAAAGTAGTCAATAACGGTCCTATGCTCCATCCCTATCTCAAGGAAATGAATCAGGCAACCTTTGGCGACAAAGATCTCTTGACAGTAGGGGAGACTTGGGGAGCAACGCCAGAAATTGCCAAGCTCTACTCTGATCCAAAGGGGCAAGAATTGTCTATGGTCTTCCAGTTTGAACATATTTGTCTTCAGTATCAGGAAGGTCAACCTAAATGGCACTATCAAAAAGAGCTGAATATCGCTAAGTTAAAAGAGATTTTCAACAAATGGCAGACAGAGTTAGGAGTTGAGGATGGTTGGAATTCCCTCTTCTGGAACAATCATGACCTCCCTCGTATCGTCTCTATCTGGGGAAATGACCAAGAATATCGTGAAAAATCTGCCAAAGCCTTTGCAATTTTGCTTCATTTGATGAGAGGAACACCTTATATCTACCAAGGTGAGGAGATTGGGATGACCAATTATCCGTTTGAGACACTGGAGCAAGTAGAAGATATTGAATCTCTCAACTATGCGCGTGAAGCTCTTGAAAAAGGCGTTCCGATGGAAGAAATCATGGACAGTATCCGTGTAATCGGACGTGACAATGCCCGTACTCCGATGCAATGGGATGAAAGCAAAAACGCTGGTTTCTCAACAGGTCAACCGTGGTTAGCAGTCAATCCAAACTATCAAGCCATCAACGTTCAAGAAGCACTGGCAAATCCAGATTCAATTTTCTATACTTATCAAAAACTCGTCCAAATACGCAAGGAGAACAGCTGGCTGATACGAGCTGACTTTGAATTACTTAATACAGCTGACAAGGTCTTTGCCTATATCCGTAAGGACGGTGACCGTCGTTTCCTAGTTGTTACTAACTTGTCTAATGAAGAACAAGACTTGACAGTAGAAGGAAATGTTAAATCTGTCTTGATTGAAAACACCGTGGCTCAAGAAGTGGTTGAGAAACAAATCTTAGCTCCATGGGATGCTTTCTGTGTGGAATTACTATAAATATTTTTTACAGAAAAATTTAAAAATGAAATCGTATAAAAACAAGGGAGGACTGTATGAAAGACAGAAATCCTTTGTTTTTTTATGACTAAAGTTTATAAACTTTCATTCTCAAAATTCAATTAACTTTACAAATTCCCACTATTTTGGTAAAATAAGCTTATGTTATAAAAACTAACATAAAGGAGAAAGAAGATGGATACAAAAAAGCGTGTTCTTAGCGCAGGCCTGACCTTTGCGGCTGCTTTGCTTTTAGCTGCTTGCGGACAATCAGGTTCAGATACAAAAACTTACTCATCAACCTTTAGTGGAAATCCAACTACATTTAACTATCTATTAGACTATTACGCTGATAATACAGCCATCATTACCAACCTAGTTGATGGTTTGCTTGAAAATGACAACCACGGGAACCTAGTTCCATCTTTGGCAGAAGACTGGTCTGTTTCAAGCGACGGTCTGACTTATACCTATAAATTGAGAAAAGATGCCAAATGGTTCACGGCTGACGGTGAAGAGTACGCTCCAGTCAAGGCGCAAGATTTTGTGACAGGGATCAAGTACGCAGTGGACAATAAATCACAGGCCATTGACTTGATTCAAAACTCGATCAAGGGCTTGAATGATTATATTACAGGAGCGGATTCTGACTTTTCTAAGGTTGGGGTAAAGGCGATTGACGACCAGACTGTTGAGTATACTTTGGCACGCCCAGAACCTTACTGGAACTCAAAAACAACCAATAGTATTCTTTTCCCAGTAAATGAAGAGTTTCTAAATTCAAAAGGGAAAGATTTTGGTACTTTATCTCCAGATAGTATTCTCTACAGCGGACCTTATTTGTTAAAAGATTTCACATCGAAATCATCAATCGAGTATGTGAAAAATCCGCATTACTACGATCATGACAAAGTATCAATTGAACACGTGAAATTGGCATATTTTGATGGTTCAGACCAAGAATTGACTATCCGTAACTTTGAAAGTGGAGCCTATTCGATCGCTGGGGTTTATCCAAATAGTTCAAACTTTGCTAAGACCAAGGAAAAATATAAGGATAATATCGTCTATAGCTTGCAGGACAAGACTTCTTGGTACTTCAATTTCAACGTCAACCGTAAGGCCTACAATCACACTGCTAAAACGACAGATGAGCAGAAAAAATCAACTGAGACAGCTGTCTTGAACAAGAACTTCCGTCAAGCGGTGAACTTTGCCTTGGATCGTGCAGCTTATTCTGCCCAGTCAAATGGGGAAGAAGCAGCTAGTAAGACCCTTCGTAATACCCTAGTACCTCCTACATTTGTCCAAGTTGGAGACAAGACCTTTGGAGAAGTAGTCGCTTCTAAATTGGTCAACTATGGCACAGAATGGTTAGGTATTAACTTGGCAGATGCTCAGGATGCCTATTTTAACAAAGAAAAAGCCCAAGCAAAATTTGCGGAAGCTAAAAAAGAATTGGCAAGTCAAGGTGTGACTTTCCCTATTCACTTGGATGTGGCTGTTGATCAGACAAGTAAAAATGCTGTGACAGGCATGAACTCAGTTAAGCAGACCCTTGAGTCAGTTTTAGGTGCTGATAACATTGTCATTGATGTTCAGCAACTTTCAACAGATGATTTTAATAACGTAGCCTTTTTAGCGCCAACGCCAGCTGATCGAGACTACGATTTGAACTTTGATGGCTGGGTAGGTGACTACCAAGATCCGTCAACTTATCTCAATCCTTTCAATGCAGAGGATGGGTTCTACCTCAAGATTTTTGGTTTAGATGCTCAAGAGGATAAAGCTAAGATTGCTAGCTTGGAGCTTGATACCTATACCAAGATGCTCAAAGATGCAGATAGTGAAAATAAAGATGTAGCCAAACGCTATGAAAAATATGCTGAAGCACAGGCTTGGATGATTGACAATTCTCTGATTATGTCAGCCATGTCAAGTGGTGGAACAGCTTCTGTAACCAAAGTGACGCCATTTACAAGAGGCTATTCACTGGTCGGCATCAAGGGTGATGGCAATAACTACAAGTATATGAAACTGCAAAAAGATACTGTGACAACCAAACAGTATGAAGAAGCCAAGGCCAAATGGGAGCAAGAAAGCAAAAAAGCAATCGAAAAAGCTCAAAAAGAAGCAGAAAATCATGTTAAATAGATTATCGAGGTTCCGTAAGGAACCTCGTTTGTTATATTTTTGATTCTTCTGTCTATGAAACGAGAATGTCAAAATAGGAAACGATAGATACTATACAGGTTATAAAAAACAATTATTCCTTCGGAGTACATTTAGAAGATGCATTGAAAACGCTGATAAAAAAAGGAATAAATGGAAATTATTTCATGATTGTGATATAATAATTCTGATAATCAACATATAGGGGAAAACTATGAATAAACGTTCAAAAAGAGCCCGTTCGGGTAAAGTTAAGCGGAGTATTAATATAGCCTTATTAACCATTTATGTATTATTGGGTGGTTTTTTGCTGTTCTTGATTTTTAGACATAATATATTGGCGTTTAGATATCTGAATGTTATGACGGCAGCTGTAGTGATTTTGGTCGCTTTAGCGAGTCTGCTTTTGATCATTTATAGAAAAGCAGAAAAGTTTACGATTTTCTTTTTAACACTAGCTATTTTAATGAGTTCAGTTTCTTTTTTTGCACTGCAACAATTTGTAGGCTTTACTAGTCATATCAATTCTACGTCAAATTACTCAGAATACTCAATGAGTGTTGTTGTTCTGAAAGATAGTGACGTTCATAATGTCACACAACTAGATAGTGTTACAGGGCCAACGGATACAGATAATGAGAATATTCAAAAATTGATAGCTGATATCAAAGCTAGTCAGAGCAAAGAATTGACTGTTGAACAAAGCACGTCATATCTTGCGGCTTATAAGAGTTTGGTATCAGGTGAAGCGAAAGCAATTGTATTAAATAGCGTCTTTGAAAATATTATAGAATCTGAATACCCTGATTACGCATCAAAAATTAGGAAAATCTACACTAAAAATATCACCAAAGAAGTAGCTGCTCCTAAAGTTTCTAAGAACAAGTCCTTCAATGTCTATGTGAGTGGTATTGACACTTACGGACCAATTAGTTCGGTTTCTCGTTCAGATGTCAATATTTTGATGACTGTAAATCGAGATTCTAAAAAAATTTTATTAACAACTACCCCTCGAGATTCCTATGTTCCGATTGCAGACGGAGGGAATAATCAAAAAGATAAGTTGACTCATGCAGGTATTTATGGAGTAGACTCATCTATTCATACTTTGGAAAATCTTTATGGAGTTGATATTAACTACTATGTTCGCTTGAACTTCACTTCGTTCTTGAAATTGATTGACCTTTTAGGTGGTGTAGATGTGTACAATGATCAGGAGTTTACATCTCGTCACGGGAAGTTCCATTTCCCAGTAGGAAATGTTCATTTAGATTCTGAGCAAGCTCTTGGGTTTGTTCGTGAGCGCTACTCTTTAGCTGATGGGGATCGTGACCGTGGCCGTAATCAACAAAAGGTCATTGTCGCAATCATTCAGAAATTAACTTCTACCGAAGCATTGAAAAATTATAGTGATATCATTCAAGGCTTGCAAGATTCCCTTCAAACAAATATGCCGATCGAAACGATGATGGATTTGGTTAATACTCAATTGGAGAGTGGTGGCAGTTATAAAGTCAACTCTCAAGATCTCAAAGGTACAGGTCGAATGGGACTTCCTTCTTATGCTATGCCAGATAGTAACCTCTATATGATGGAAATCGATGATAGTAGTCTAGCAGCTGTTAAAAGTGCGATACAAGATGTGATGGAGGGAAGATGATATGATTGATATCCACTCTCACATTGTCTTTGATGTAGATGACGGGCCAAAGTCTATAGAAGATAGTAAATCTCTTTTAAGAGAAGCATATAATCAAGGGGTTCGAATGATAGTTTCGACTTCACATCGTCGAAAAGGGATGTTTGAGACTCCAGAAGAAAAAATAGCGACGAATTTTTTAAAGGTTCGTGAGATTGCTAAAGAAGTGGCAGATGATTTGGTCATTGCTTATGGAGCAGAGATATACTATACTCCAGATGTTCTAGAAAAACTTGAAAACAAGCGTATTCCTACTCTCAATGATAGTCGTTATGCTTTGATTGAATTTAGTATGAATACACCCTATCGCGATATTCATAAAGGGTTAAGCAATATTTTGATGTTAGGGATTACACCAGTGATTGCTCATATTGAACGTTATGATGCGTTGGAAAACAATGAAAAACGTGTTCAAGAACTGATTGATATGGGATGCTATACGCAAGTAAATAGTTCTCATGTTCTAAAACCTAGGCTCTTTGGCGAAACCTATAAATTTATGAAAAAGAGAGCCCAATATTTTTTGGAGAGAGACCTGGTTCATGTCATTGCAAGTGATATGCATAACTTAGATAGTAGACCCCCTTATATGGAGGAGGCTTATCAGATTATTTCTAAAAAGTATGGTAAAGCCAAGGCTGAAGAACTATTTGTAGAGAACCCTAGGAAAATTATAATGGATCAAATAATTTAGGAGAAAATATGAAAGAACAAAATACTATGGAAATCGATGTATTTCATCTGCTTAAAATTCTTTGGAAACGAAAAATTCTAATTGCATTGGTAGCAATTGTAGCTGGAGCCTTAGCTTTTGCCTATAGTGCGTTTGTCGTTAAACCGGAGTTCACTAGTACTACACGGATTTATGTAGTCAACCGTAATCAGGGAGATAAGCCTGGTTTGACAAACCAAGACTTGCAAGCTGGATCATACTTAGTTAAAGACTATCGTGAAATTATTTTGTCTCAAGATGTTTTGGAGAAAGTTACATCTAATTTGAAATTAGATCTATCACCAAAAGCTTTGGCTAGTAAAGTCAAGGTAACTGTACCAGTCGATACTCGTATCGTATCTATTTCCGTTAATGATAAAGTACCTGAGGAAGCTAGTCGTATTGCTAACTCCTTGAGAGAAGTAGCTGCTGAAAAGATTATCAGTATCACACGCGTTTCTGATGTCACAACACTTGAAGAAGCTCGTCCGGCTACAGCACCATCTTCTCCAAATATTCGTAGAAATACAATTATCGGGCTACTTGGAGGAACAGCATTTATGGTTATCGCTGTTCTTATCGTTGAACTGGTTGATACACGAGTGAAACGTCCAGAGGATATTGAAGATGTTATGCAAATTGCATTGTTGGGAGTTGTTCCAAATCTGGATAAATTGAAATAGGAGAGAGATATGCCGACATTAGAAATAGCACAGAAAAAATTAGATCTGGCCAAAAAAGCGGAAGAATACTATAATGCCTTGCGTACGAATATACAATTGAGTGGAAATAATTTACAAGTAATTTCTATAACTTCTGTAAAACCGGGTGAAGGAAAGTCAACGACTTCTACAAATATTGCTTGGGCATTCGCGCGTGCAGGTTACAAGACCCTGTTAGTAGATGCTGATATTCGTAATTCTGTCATGTCAGGTGTCTTCAAGTCACGTGAAAAAATTACTGGATTGACAGAATTTTTATCTGGAACAACAGACCTATCTCATGGTTTATGTGATACCAATGTTGAGAATCTATTTGTGGTTCAAGCTGGGTCTATCTCACCCAACCCAACTGCTTTATTGCAAAGTGAAAATTTTAGCACTATGATTGACACACTTCGCAAGTATTTTGATTATATTATTGTTGATACAGCGCCTATTGGTATCGTAATCGACGCAGCTATTATTACACAAAAATGTGATGCATCTGTTTTAGTTACTGCGGCAGGAGAAGCTAACAGAAAAGATGTTCAGAAGGCTAAAGGTCAATTGGAACAAACGAATAAACCATTTTTAGGAGTTGTATTAAATAAATTCAATACTTCAGCTGAGAAATATGGTTCTTACGGTGAGTATGGTTCTTACGGTAAAAAATAGGGGATAGAATAAGGGATAAACTAAGGAAGTAGTTATGGAAGAGAAAGGGATAAAAATATCTCTGGCAGTAATCCAGAGTTTTATAGTAGTGTTACTGGGGTATTCTCTTAGTTTTGTTAAAGAGACAGATATTCTTTCAACAACAATGATTGTCCTATATATTCTCCACTACATCGTATTTTATTTTAGCGATTACGGTCAAGATTTTTTTAGACGAGGGAGTTTGATTGAACTTGTTTGCTTGACAAAATATATCATTTTCTTTGCATTGGCAATTAGTCTTTCTAATTTCTTTTTAGAAGAACGCTTTAGTATCTCTAGACGAGGCATGGTGTATTTCTTGACCTTACACTCGATTCTAATGTATCTAGTCAATATTTGTATCAAGTATTATTCGAAACGGATATTTCCTAATTTGAAATGGAGTAAAAAACTATTCTTGATTACAGCAACATCTAGAGTTGAGAAAGTGATGGATAAATTACTTGATGCTGGTGATTTCTTTGGAGAACTGGTGGCAGTTAGTGTATTAGATAAACCTAATTTCCAACATGATACTATTACAGTCGTACCAGTCGAAGATATTTTAAATTTTGCAACTCACGAAGTTGTGGACGAAGTGTTTATCAATCTTCCTAGTGAAGAATATGATATTGGTGAATTTATTTCTCGTTTTGAAACGATGGGAATTGATGTGACGGTTAATCTAAATGCTTTTGACCATAATCTAGGGCGTGACAAGAAAATCCGTGGGATGGCTGGTCTAAATGTCATTACTTTTTCGACGAAATTTTATAAGAATAGTCATGTCATTGCTAAGCGTGTGATAGATATTATTGGTTCTATTTTTGGTTTAATGATTTGTGGCTTAGTCAGTATAGTTCTAGTTCCAGCTATTCGAAAAGATGGTGGACCTGCTATTTTTGCCCAGACTCGCATAGGAAAAAACGGCCGACATTTTACTTTTTATAAATTTAGATCAATGTGTATTGATGCTGAGGATAAAAAGAGAGAATTGTTGGAGAAAAATACCATGCAGGGTGGTATGTTTAAGATGGACAATGATCCTCGCATTACAAAAATTGGTCGCTTTATCCGTAAAACTAGCTTGGATGAACTTCCACAGTTTTGGAATGTTCTGAAAGGAGACATGAGTTTAGTTGGAACAAGACCGCCAACAGTTGATGAATATGAGACATACACACCTGAACAAAAACGTCGATTGAGTTTTAAACCGGGTATCACTGGACTTTGGCAAGTTAGTGGTAGAAGTGAGATTAAGAATTTTGACGAAGTTGTTAAATTAGATGTAGCTTATATAGACGATTGGACAATTTGGAAAGACATTGAAATTTTACTAAAAACTATTAAAGTTGTACTTATGAGAGATGGAGCGAAGTGATTTTATGAATAAAGTGAGGGAAATTCAACTAGGAGAATTATCTTTATTGAAAAGTTTTATTGCTATTTGTAGTAAACATAACTTAAGATATTATGCTTTGGGAGGAACATTGCTAGGAGCAATTCGTCATAAAGGATTTATTCCTTGGGATGATGATATGGATTTAGGAATGCCTCGAAAAGATTATGAAAAATTTTTATCTATTTGTAAAAAAGAACTTCCAGAACATGTTGTTTTGAGACTTCATGATGACAATTTAGGTAATACCTCTATTATGGATACATCCTTACAAATTCCATTTGGAGATGAACTATGTAGTCCATTCATAGATATTTTCCCTTTGGATGGTTATCCAGATGATCGTTTTCATTATTTTATTCATACAAACAAAATCAAATTCTATCGTGCACTTTCTAAAATTTCGGTAATCGATCGTCTACATGACAGAGATCGGGGAAGTTTTGAAAATGCAATTGTGAGTATATCAAAAGTTTTGAAATTAAATAAACTTCTAAAAACAGCCACTATTAACAACAAATTACAAAATCTAATTAAACAATATGATTTTGAAACTAGTTCAATAGTAGGTAATGTATTAGGCTCTTACAGAGAACGTGAGCTTGCTAGAAAAGAAGTATTCGGTGAACCACGATTACTAGAGTTTGAGAACTTAGAAATAAGTTGCCATGCAAACCCAGATGAATATTTAACAAAAATATATGGTGATTACATGAAGTTACCAAAAGAAGCCGAGCGTAAGGGTCATTTTGAGTCTACATGGGGAGATTAATTTGAATAGTTTTAATTTAATGGGGGTCAGAATTGACCCTTTAACAATGGATGAAACAGTACAAGAGGTTGAGAAATTTGTAATTGAACAACGTCCTCTTCATTTAATGGGCGTAAACGCTGATAAGATTAACCAATGTCAATCAGATGAAGCTATTAAGAAGATAGTTAACGAGTCTGAGATCATCAATGCAGATGGTGCATCAGTAGTTCTAGCTTCTAGATTTTTGGGCTACCAAGTTCCAGAACGAGTTGCTGGAATTGATTTAATGCAAAGATTATTAAAATTAGCCGATGAAAAATCTTATTCAGTGTATTTTTTTGGTGCTAAAGAAGAAGTTTTGCAAGATATGTTACAAAATTTTAAAGAAGAGTATCCAAATCTACGAGTTGTTGGACATCGTAATGGTTATTTTTCTGAGGAAGATGAGCAAGATATTCAGGAAGATATTCGTGAAAAGAATCCCGACTTTGTATTTGTTGGAATTACTTCACCTAAAAAAGAATACATCATCCAAAAATTTATGGATAATGGAGTGAATTCTATTTTTATGGGTGTAGGTGGTAGTTTTGATGTATTGTCTGGTCACATTCAGCGTGCCCCACTTTGGATGCAGAAATCAAACCTGGAGTGGTTGTTCCGAGTTGCTAATGAACCAAAGCGTCTCTTTAAACGATACTTTGTAGGGAATGTTACCTTTATTAAGCGAGTTTTAGATGAGAAACGAAAAAAGAAAAAATAATATTTTACATATTTCACGAACGATGGATATTGGTGGTGCGGAGAGAATCGTGTACCAGTTGAGTTCTGATTTGAAAGATGAGTTTGATAGTGTACATGTTGCTTCTACAGGAGGCCTTTGGGAACCAAAATTAGAGGCCCAAGGAATTATCCATCATAAAATTCACGATATAGACAGCAAAAATCCTCTTACTGTGTTGAATTTGCTTCTTACTATTTATCAAATTATTAAGACAAATGAGATTACTCTGGTTCATACGCATCATCGAATGGCAGCTTTTTATATTCGTTTGTTAAAACTGATTAATCCCAAGCTAGTCCATGTTTACACTGCTCATAATGTCTTTAAAGATAAGTTGTCTTTATATAGATTTTCACTTAAAAATGCCTACAATATTGCTGTTGGTCAAGCAGTTAATCAAAATTTGAAAGATGATGTGGGAGTTGCAAATAGTACTGTTATCTATAACGGAGTGATCTTGAAACAGTCAAATAGACAAGTTGATGAGATTATGAAGTTTGATGGAATCAAGCTAGGCTGTATTGCAAGATTATCTGAACAAAAAGGTTTGACCTATTTGATTGATGCTATTTCTTTGATATCAGATGAAAACCTTCGTTTATTTATCGTTGGGGATGGAGAACTTAGAGCCGAATTAGAAAACAAGGTTAAAGAACTAAATCTGGAAGATAAAGTATCTTTTTTAGGATATAGACAGGATATAGTCGAGTGTATTAATAGTTTTGATTTCCTAGTGTCTTCCTCATTATTTGAGGGCTTGGCTCTAAATGTTATCGAAGCATTTATGAATGGAAAAACCATGGTTGCGACAGATATTCCTGGCATTAATGAAGTTGTTACAAAAGAAAATGGGATCTTGGTTCCTGCTAAAGATGCTAGGGCCTTAGCTTCTGCTATTGAGAGTCTGGCGACTGACTCAACTCTTAGAACTAGGTTAGCTCATCAAGCTAAAAAAGATTATGAAGAGAAGTTTAGTTATCCTTTATTTTTAGAGAATTATCGTAAATTTTATCAAAAACTAATGGGAGATTCAAAATGAAAAAAGTAATGTTAGTTTTTGGGACGCGTCCAGAAGCAATAAAAATGTGTCCCTTAGTGAATGAACTGAAGAAAAATGATTCAATCAAAACACTTGTGTGTGTAACGGGTCAACATAAAGAAATGTTAGAGCAAGTTTTAGATGTCTTTAAAGTTGTTCCTGATTATGATTTAGGAATTATGAAGGCAAATCAAACACTATTTACAATCACGACAAGTATTTTAGATAAAATTCAAGCAGTTTTAGAGCAGGAAAAACCAGATATTGTTCTTGTTCATGGGGATACTACAACCACTTTTGCGACAGCTTTAGCTGCATTTTACATGGGAATTAAAGTTGGACATGTAGAGGCAGGATTGAGAACTTATAATCTTCAAAGCCCATTTCCTGAAGAGTTCAATCGTCAGACTACTTCAATTATTGCGGATTTCAATTTTGCTCCGACAGAAGTGGCTAAAGAGAATCTTCTAAAAGAGGGAAGAGAGAATATCTATGTTACTGGAAATACTGTCATCGACGCCTTGAAGACAACCGTTCAAGAGCATTATGACCATCCTATTTTAGAGTGGGCTAAGGACAGTAAACTAATCATGTTGACAGCCCATAGACGTGAAAATCTTGGTCAACCAATGGAAAATATGTTTAATGCAGTTAATCGTATCCTGAATGAGTTTGAAGATGTTAAAGTCGTATATCCTATTCACAAGAATCCTAAGGTTCGTGAGCTAGCAAGTAAAGTGTTTGGCGATAATGAACGTATGAAAATCATTGAACCTCTAGAAGTCATTGATTTCCATAATTTTATGAATCAAAGCTACATGATTTTAACAGATTCTGGTGGTGTGCAAGAAGAAGCACCTTCTTTAGGTAAACCAGTATTAGTAATGCGTGATACAACAGAACGTCCAGAGGGGATTGCTGCAGGAACCTTGAAATTGGTAGGAACAGAAGAAGAAAATATTTATACTAATTTCAAACTGCTTCTAGAAGATGAAACAGAGTACAGCAAGATGAGTAAAGCAAGTAATCCATATGGAGATGGAAAAGCTTGTGAGCGTATTGTTGATATCATTTTGGAAGGATTATCATAATGGATCAGATTTCTATTGTTGTACCAGTGTACAATGTTGAGAACTGTTTGAGTTATTGTGTAGAAAGTCTAAGACAACAAACATATAAAAATATTGAAATAATCCTAGTAGATGATGGTTCGACGGATAGTTCTGGAGAAATTTGTGACCAATATGCTCGAGAAGATAATAGAATAAAAGTTCTGCATATTGAAAATGGGGGATTGTCCAATGCCCGCAATACTGGGGTAAAAGAATCTTCAACAGATTGGATTGTTTTCATTGATTCAGACGATTATTATGACCATAGAGCCATTGAATATTTAGTAGAACTTAGAGATAAGTATAGAGTTGATCTTGTAGCAACTCCAGTGATTGAAGTTAGAAACTATGAAAATAGTGATTTTTTAGGAGATTTCAGAGAGAAATATTCTGGAAAATTAGATCGTAGAACAGCTTTAGAACAAATGTTTTATGGAAATTATGTTGGGACACATTCAGGTGGTAAACTATATAAGAAAGAAATCTTATTAAGGTTTCCATATCCTAAAGGGATGTTATATGAAGATTTAGCTCTTGCTTATGAGCATATTGCTTCCTGTGAAAATATTGCTGTTAGTGATCTAAATCTTTATAAATACTATCGAAGACCAGGAAGTATTGTAAATTCTAAGTATAGTGATCGTCTCTTAGATTTTTACAAGGCAATGGAATGGAATAGAAGTTATATTGAACGAGACTATTCAGGTGATAGGGATATGAGAAGAGCCTTGAATGTTCGCTATGTTTTTAATGGTCTGCATATTGTACATGCTATGCTTAGTTCAGATATGTATGCTGAAGTTGATAAAATTAGAAAAGAATACATTCAATATTTCAAAGATGTTATTCCGAATTCAAATGTTACAAGGAAAAATAAATTGAAATATATATTGTTTCTCGTATCTGCAAAATTGTATAACACTATTCGAAATAAGATTGGATAATTTAAACAAACTTAGGTAAAAATATGAAAATAAAAATAAAATTATCAGAGTTATTATATTTTTCAGCTTTCTTTATTTGGTTGCTTTTTAATTTCATAGCTCAAACAAACTTAGTCTATAAATACCCTGAAATTTATCGTTTTCGAATAGTTGCTATGATAGTGTCTATTGTCATACTTCTGTTTAAACTACTATTAGAGAGACACTCGAGTAAGTTTCTGATATTCTTCTTTTCAGCTTTCTGCTTGGCTATAATTATCGGGATTACAACACATAAGCTTTTTGATGCCCTCACAATAATTTCAACAATCTTATTTATTATTTCTATAAACAATGTGAATTTTAGAAAAGTTTTGATTCTCTGGACAGTTTCGATAGTACTATTAATGATTTCTATATATGGTCTATTAAAGTTTGGCATTATTGAAAATACGCTGAGGGTTCAATTAGGAGGGCGATTCCGTTTTAGCCAAGGATACCAATATGTTACTCTCGGTGCTAATTATTTATTTCATCTGACTTTGGTATATCTATATTTAAGAAAAAGTAAAATCAGATTGTCAGAAATTTTATTGTTTGGAATACTGAATTATTATTTTTACGTTAATACTGATACGAAATCAGCTTTCTTTCTTTCAATTCTAGCATTAGTATTGGTGTACATATTTAAAAATAAAGTAGTTAGTCAAAAAATCCTGAATGCCATTGGTAAAATTACGTTGACTGCAGGGATTCTTATTCCTATCATTTTGACTTATTTTTATAACGCAAACAGTAAACTCTTTCAAATTTTAAACGTAGCTTTGACAGGAAGACTAAGTTTAGGACATAAGACACTATCTTTATATGGTGTACATCTGTTTGGTCAAAGAATTGATTGGGAATTGCAACAAAGGGCTACGTCTGTTTTTGATAATTATTTATACGTTGATTCATCTTTTGTAAATATTTTGTTGCATTATGGAGTGATTCTACTAGTTGTTATTTGGTATAGTTTCTATCAACTAAATAAAAGAGGACACTTTAATACAGTTGAGATGCTTGTTTTTATTGTACTGATACTTCACTCAATGTTTGATCCACAATTTTTTGAATTAATGTACAATCCATTATTGTTATTGATGGGTATTTCTTGGAGTAAGTATAGGTATAATTATCAAGATGTTTAAAGTTTTTGTGTTATATGTATCCTTGGTTCTAAATTGAGGCTAGTTAAGTGATTTTTGTACCAAAAAAAGTTTAATCTATTTAACATCATCATTTTTGGACAGATTAATTTTCGCCGTTTATAATAGTAGTTAAGTGAGGAATATGCTCCCTATGAAGGTTCTTAAAAATTATGCATACAATCTTTCATATCAATTATTAGTCATTATTTTACCGATTATTACGACTCCATATGTTACCAGAGTATTTAGTTCTGATGATTTAGGAACTTATGGTTATTATAATTCTATTGTTACCTACTTTATCCTGTTGGCTACCTTGGGGGTAGCCAATTATGGTACAAAGGAAATTTCTGGTAATCGAAAAACAATTCGTAAAAATTTCTGGGGAATTTATACTTTACAACTTGGAGCAACCATCTTATCACTGACTCTCTATATTTTGCTTTGTCTCACTTTTTCGTTAATGCAAAACCCAGTAGCTTATATTTTAGGATTAAGTTTACTTTCTAAAGGTTTAGATATTTCTTGGCTATTCCAAGGTTTAGAGGATTTTCGAAAAATTACAGTCAGAAATATTACAGTGAAACTAGTTGGCGTCATTGCTATTTTTCTATTTATAAAATCAGCTAGCGACCTATATTTATATGTGTTCTTGCTTACCATTTTTGAATTGTTGGGACAACTAAGTATGTGGTTGCCGGCAAGAGAGTTTATTGGGAAACCGCACTTTGATTGGGAATATGCTAAGCAGCATTTGAAGCCAGTTATCTTATTGTTTTTACCTCAGATTGCCATATCGCTCTATGTTACTTTGGATCGTACAATGCTGGGAGCTTTAGCTTCAACAAAAGATGTAGGAATCTATGATCAAGCATTGAAGCTTGTCAATATTTTATTGACCCTAGTAACTTCATTGGGAAGTGTCATGTTACCACGAGTTTCAAATCTTTTATCATCAGGAAATCATAAAGCAGTTAATAAAATGCATGAGATGTCATTTCTGATTTATAATTTGGTTATTTTCCCCATTATGGCAGGTATGTTAATTATAAACGATGATTTTGTTAACTTTTTTCTGGGAAAAGATTTTCAAGATGCACGCTATGCAATAGCTATTATGATTCTAAGAATGTTCTTTATTGGTTGGACAAATATTATGGGGATTCAAATTTTGATTCCCCATAATAAAAATAGAGAGTTCATGCTTTCAACCACAATTCCTGCTATTGTTAGTGTCGGATTAAATCTTCTCTTTCTTCCCAAATTGGGCTATATAGGGGCAGCAATTGTATCTGTTTTAACAGAGTCTCTGGTTTGGGCTATACAGTTATTCTTTACTCGCTCTTATCTAAGAGATGTTCCGATTATAGGATCTATGATAAAAATTATGATTTCATCAGGATTGATGTATGGAATTCTGTTTTTTGTAAAAGACTTATTGAATTTACCGTCTGTATTAAATGTAGGACTTTCTACTATCTTGGGGACAATAATTTATATCAGTTTAATTTTGATTTTTAAAGTTATAAATCTACGAGATATAAAACAACAGTTATTCAGAAATAAAGGGGTGTAATATGTACGATTATCTAATCGTTGGCGCTGGTCTGTCTGGAGCAATTTTTGCTTATGAAGCAACCAAGCGTGGAAAAAAAGTAAAAGTTATTGATAAACGTGATCACATTGGTGGGAATATCTATTGTGAGAATGTAGAAGGTGTTAATGTTCATAAATATGGCGCTCATATCTTCCATACTTCTAATAAGAAAGTCTGGGATTATGTTAATCAATTTGCTGAGTTTAACAACTACATCAACTCGCCTGTAGCAAATTACAAGGGTAGCCTTTATAATCTACCTTTCAATATGAATACTTTCTATGCTATGTGGGGGACAAAAACTCCTCAAGAAGTGAAAAATAAGATTGCTGAGCAAACGGCTCATATGAAGGACGTTGAACCGAAAAACTTGGAAGAACAGGCTATCAAGTTGATCGGCCCAGATATTTATGAAAAATTGATTAAGGGATATACTGAAAAACAGTGGGGACGCTCTGCGACAGACCTCCCACCGTTTATCATCAAACGTCTACCAGTTCGTTTGACTTTTGATAATAACTACTTCAATGACCGTTACCAAGGCATTCCAATCGGTGGCTATAATGTCATTATCGAAAATATGCTGAAAGATGTTGAAGTAGAACTTGGAGTTGACTTTTTTGCCAATCGTCAGGAATTAGAAGCTTCTGCTGAAAAAGTTGTCTTTACAGGGATGATTGACCAATATTTCGATTATAAACATGGTGAGTTAGAATACCGTAGTCTTCGTTTTGAGCATGAAGTTCTAGATGAGGAAAATTATCAAGGGAATGCCGTTGTTAATTATACAGAACGAGAAATTCCTTATACTCGTATTATTGAGCATAAACATTTTGAGTATGGTACGCAAGATAAAACGGTCATTACTCGTGAATACCCAGCAGATTGGAAACGAGGAGATGAACCTTATTATCCAATCAATGATGAGAGAAACAATGCTATGTTTGCTAAGTATCAAGAAGAAGCAGCGCAGAATGATAAGGTCATTTTCTGCGGACGTCTGGCCGATTATAAATACTACGACATGCATGTGGTCATTGAACGTGCCCTAAATGTTGTAGAGGAAGAGTTTAAATAAGATAACGAAGGATAAAATTGATAGATGAAATATTATCTAAAAGAAGAATTTCTGAAGGATTCTGGTGCACGAAATGCGGGAAATAAGGCTCGAAATGATGTTGAAGAAATAGTAGTTCGTGAGGGCTATAGTCCTTTGTTATTGATGGTAGATGATTGGTATCAAATGGGGACTATTAGAGCCCAACGACATAAGGCCAAAGCCCTATCCAAAGCTATCTCTAAGTTGAAGGAAGGGGATCAGCTACTGATTCAATTTCCTATGCTTCATCATAGTTTCTTTACGACTCATTTAGTCAAAAGAATCCAACGTAAAGGAGTGAAGGTTCACTTTATTATCCATGATTTAGAAGTTTTGCGCTATGCTAATTTGGATACAGTACCCTTGAAGCATAAGATTCGTGTTCATCTTCAAGAGTCAAGTCTTTTGAAACAAGCTGATGGTCTTATTGCTCATAATCCAGTTATGAAATCAGTGCTTGTTGATAAGGGGATTTCTGAGAAGAAAATAGTTAGTTTAGGCATTTTTGACTATCTGATCCCGAATTATCAGGACAAAGAAGATTTATCGAAGGAAGGGGCTATTATTGTAGCTGGAAATTTAGCCCAAGAAAAAGCAGGTTACTTATATGAGTTGCCTGCAAGACCGGCATATAACCTCTATGGTGTTGGTTTTGATGAGTCTAGAAAGCTATCAAATGCAACCTATTTTGGTTCCTTTCTTCCAGATGAACTACCATCAGCATTAGAAGGAAGTTTTGGTTTGGTTTGGGACGGTGATAGTTCTAAAACTTGTAGCGGAGTGTTTGGTGAGTATTTGAGATACAATAATTCCCACAAGGCATCCCTTTATTTGGCTTCTGGTTTTCCTATTATTGTCTGGGGGCAATCTGCTTTGGCTAATTTCGTCTTAGAAAAAGAGTGTGGAATTAGTGTTGAGAGTTTACTTGATTTAGAAGAAGTATTGGACAATTTGTCTCAAGAAGAGTATCAGGATTTGATCAAAAATGCTAAGTCCGTAGGTCAAAAAATTCGTGAAGGTTCTTATCTTCTTTCTGCATTACAAGCTTTAAATTAATAAATCTAAAAATGATTTAAATAGATGGATGAGGGAGTTACTGGATTCCCTCTTTTCTTATAGTTAAAGAGAGATTAAAAAATGAAATAAGATTCGATAGTTGTCAGAAAATAACAACTAAAAATGAAAATTCTGAAAATTCTGTTGACAAGGTTAGAAAAAGGGTCTATAATGGATAGAAAAACAAAGGAGAATACTATGAAAACAAGGAAAGTATTGGCTCTTGCGGGAGTCACTTTATTAGCAGCTGGTGTCTTAGTGGCTTGTTCTGGTGGTTCTGCTACTAAAGGTGAGCAGACCTTCGCCTTTACCTACGAGACAGACCCAGATAATCTCAACTATTTGACAACCAGCAAGGCAGCTACTTCAAACATTACTAGTAACGTCATTGATGGATTGCTTGAAAATGACCGTTATGGGAATCTTGTTCCCTCTATGGCAGAGGACTGGTCAGTTTCTAAAGATGGTTTGACCTACACTTATAAGATTCGTCAGGATGCCAAGTGGTACACATCTGAAGGTGAAGAATATGCTCCTGTCAAGGCTCAAGACTTTGTAACAGGTCTTAAATATGCAACAGATAAGAAATCACAAGCTCTTTACTTGGTACAAGATTCAATCAAGGGTCTGGATGCTTATGCTAAAGGGGAAAATAAAGATTTTTCTCAAGTTGGAATTAAAGCCCTTGACGATCAAACAGTCCAATACACTTTGAACAAACCTGAAAGTTTTTGGAATTCTAAAACAACAATGGGTGTCTTGGCACCAGTTAATGAAGAGTTTTTGAACTCAAAAGGGGATGATTTTGCTAAAGCGACAGATCCAAGCAGTATCTTGTATAATGGTCCTTATTTGTTAAAATCTCTTGTGGCTAAATCTTCCGTTGAATTTGCAAAAAACCCTAACTACTGGGATAAGGATAATGTTCATGTTGATAAGATAAAATTGTCATTCTGGGATGGTCAAGATACCAGCAAACCTGCAGAAAACTTTAAAGATGGTAGCCTTACAGCAGCCCGCCTCTATCCAACAAGTGCAAGTTTCGCAGAACTTGAAAAAACGATGAAGGACAATATTGTCTATACCCAACAAGACTCTACGACTTATCTAGTTGGTACAAATATTGACCGCCAGTCTTACAAATATACTTCTAAGACTAGTGACGAACAAAAGACCTCTACTAAAAAGGCTCTCTTAAACAAGGATTTCCGCCAAGCTATTGCTTTTGGTTTTGATCGTACGGCCTATGCTTCACAAGTGAACGGTGCCAGTGGTGCAAGCAAAATTTTGCGTAATCTTTTTGTACCACCAACATTTGTCCAAGCAGATGGGAAAAACTTTGGCGATATGGTCAAAGAAAAATTGGTGACTTATGGGGATGAATGGAAGGATGTGAACCTTGCTGATGCCCAAGATGGACTATATAATCCTGAAAAAGCCAAGGCAGAATTTGCTAAAGCTAAGTCAGCTCTACAAGCTGAGGGAGTACAATTCCCAATTCACCTAGATATGCCAGTTGACCAGACAGCAACTACAAAAGTTCAACGTGTACAGTCTTTCAAACAATCGGTTGAAGAAACCTTGGGTGCAGATAATGTCGTAATTGATATTCAACAACTACAAAAAGATGAAGTCTTGAATATTACCTACTTTGCTGAAACAGCAGCTGGGGAAGATTGGGATATTTCAGATAATGTTGGTTGGACTCCAGACTTTGCGGATCCATCTACTTACCTCGATATTATCAAACCATCAGTTGGTGAAAACACTAAAACCTACCTTGGCTTTGATTCTGGTACAGATAATGCTGCAGCTAAGAAGGTTGGTCTAAACGACTATGAGAAATTGGTAATTGAAGCTGGAAACGAGACAATAGATGTAGCAAAACGTTATGATAAGTATGCTGTAGCCCAAGCTTGGTTGACAGATAGTGCCTTGATTATTCCAACAACATCACTCACTGGTCGCCCAATCTTGTCTAAGATGGTACCATTTACGATGCCGTTTGCCTTCTCTGGTAACAAGGGGACAAGCGATCCGCTCCTTTACAAATACTTGGAACTTCAAGACAAGGCAGTTACTGCTGATGAATACCAAAAAGCTCAAGATAAATGGATGAGAGAAAAAGAAGAATCCAATAAAAAAGCGCAAGAAGAACTCGCAAAACATGTGAAATAGATTTTAATCATCTATAGAAACTGATTGATAAAGGGTTTGGCATTCGATAGGAATGCTAAATCCTTTTTATTATGTTACAATTTTCCCCTTAATTTCAGAGTATGGTTTTGTCAGAATGAAGAAAAAAATTAGCAATTTTCCTAGCTTTTCTATTGCTTTATCTATTAAAAATTGTTATATTAAAAGTGTAATTATTTTTATAAACGTTAAGCATTGCACTTTTCAGATAGAAAGGAGTATTTTTCGAACAAGAAATGTAAACGCTTACGAAGATTGGTGAAAGGAATCAGGAGTTAATGGATAAACGATTTTTTGAAAAACGATGTACATACAGCATTCGTAAATTTGCACTAGGTGCTGCTTCAGTTATGATTGGGGCTAGTTTTTTTGCTACTGCTCCAGTATTGGCTAACACACCAACAGTTGGCTCAACAGATAATTTACCAAGTGAGCTGGCAGATTTGGATAAAAAAGCGAGCGATAATGGGCGGGAGTTCGATAATGGGCGGGAGTTCGATAAAGAAGCTGCAGCAGCAAATCCAGGTTCTGCTGAAACAACGGATGGACCAAAAACTGAAGAAGAGTTACTAGCTCTTGAAAAGGAAAACAAAGAAACTACTGACAAGTTGCCGAAAGAATTAGAAGGTAAAGTTGAAAAAGCTACTGATAATGGTAAAGAGGTAAATAAAGATCAATTAGCACAAGATACTGGTAGTCTAGTTCCTGAAGATGTTGCCAAAACAAAAAATGGAGAATTGAACTATGGTGCTACTGTTAAGATTAAGACTCCATCAGGAGAAGGTAGTGGTATTGTCATTGGTAAGGATCTTGTTTTGACTGTTTCTCACAACTTTATCAAGGATCAACAAGATGGAAATATCCGTAAAGTTGTGGATAATGATAAAGGGGATGGCGATATTTTTAGTATCTCTTACCCTGGTTTAGAAGATGTGAAATTTAGCAAGAAAGATGTGATTCACTGGGATAGAGATGGTTATCTAAAGGGCTATAAGAACGATTTGGCTCTTGTGAGATTGCGTACAGTTCTTGAAAATGCTCCTGTTGAAGTTACTGAAAAGCCAGTTGTTAAGAAAGTTGGGGATAAAGTCAATATGTTTGGCTATCCTGCTGGTAAGTTGGCGCCAGTTATTAACACTGCTGTGGATTTTGCTGAATCTTATGGTGAAGGTGTTCAAGGAGTTGGTTATCAAGGTGGACAACCAGGTGCTAGCGGTGGCGGTATCTTTGACACGGATGGTAAATTGATTGGCGTTCATCAAAATGGTGTGGTCGGTGTCCGTAGTGGAGGAATTCTTTTCTCTCCAGCTCAATTAAAATGGATCCAAGATCATATTAAGGGAATCTCTAGTTCAAAACCTGCTGATTTAGAGGAAACTGAAAAACCAGTTGAAGAAAAGCCAAAAGAAGATAAGCCGAAAGAAGAAAAACCAGCGACAGCTAAGCCAGAGACACCAAAGGAAGTCACTCCTGAATGGCAAACTGTAGCAAGAAAAGAACAGCAAGGGACTGTTGCTATTCGTGAAGAAAATGGTGTTCGTTACAATAAGTTATCTTCAACAGATCAAAATGACAATGCTAGCAAACCAGCCTTGTTTGAAAAGCAAGGATTGACTGTGGATGCGAATGGGAATGCGAATGTAGATCTCACTTTCAAAGAAGAGTCTGAAACAGGCAAATCACGTTTTGGTGTTTTCTTGAAATTTAAAGATACAAATAATAATGTCTTTGTTGGATATGATAAATCAGGTTGGTTCTGGGAATACAAGACACCAGGTAATAGCACATGGTATCAGGGTGGTCGTGTTGCAGCTCCAGTAAATGGCTCAGTGAATCATCTGACTATTAGCTTAAAATCAGATGGTCAGCTGAATGCAACAAATAATGATGTAAAACTTTTTGATACAGTTACTTTGCCAGCGGCTGTTAATGAAAATCTTAAAAATGAAAAGAAAATCCTACTTAAAGCTGGTACATATGGTACTGAAAAGACAGTTGTGAATATTAAGACTGACAATCAAGACGGAGTTCAAGCTACTGAAGCTACTGCTGAAAAAGAAACTGGAGCGGTGGTAGATGATAGTAAAGTGACTTATGATACCATCCAGTCTAAAGTCCTAAAAGCAGTGATTGACCAAGCCTTTCCACGTGTCAAGGAATACACACTGAATGGCCATACTTTACCTGGACAGGTTCAACAGTTCAATCAAATATTTATCAATAACCACAAAATCACTCCTGAGGTTACTTATAAGAAAATCAATGAAACAACTGCAGAATATGAAATGAAACTCCGTGATGAGGCTAATCTTATCAATGCGGATATGACAGTTCGTCTGCAAGTTGTAGACAATCAATTACATTTTGATGTAACTAAGATTGTCAACCACAATCAAGTCACTCCAGGTCAAAAGATTGACGATGAAAGAAAATTACTCTCTACTATTAGTTTCCTCGGGAATGCTTTGGTATCTGTTTCAAGTGACCAAGCTGGTGCTAAATTTGATGGGGCAACCATGTCAAACAATACCCATGTCAGCGGGGATGATCATATTGAAGTAACCAATCCAATGAAGGACTTGGCTAAGGGTTACATGTATGGATTCGTTTCTACAGATAAGCTTGCTGCAGGTGTTTGGAGTAATTCTCAAAACAGCTACGGTGGTGGTTCTAATGACTGGACTCGTTTGACAGCTTATAAAGAAACAGTTGGAAATGCCAACTATGTCGGAATTCATAGCTCTGAATGGCAATGGGAAAAAGCTTATAAGGGCATTGTCTTCCCAGAATATACGAAAGAACTTCCAAGTGCCAAGGTTGTAATCACTGAAGATGCTAATGCGGATAAGAAAGTGGACTGGCAAGATGGTGCCATTGCTTATCGTAGCATCATGAACAACCCTCAAGGTTGGGAAAAAGTCAAGGATATCACAGCTTATCGTATTGCGATGAACTTTGGTTCTCAAGCACAAAACCCATTCCTTATGACCTTGGATGGTATCAAGAAGATCAATCTCCATACAGATGGTCTTGGACAAGGTGTCCTTCTTAAAGGTTATGGTAGTGAAGGTCATGACTCAGGCCACTTGAACTATGCTGATATTGGTAAACGTATTGGTGGTGTCGAAGACTTCAAGGCTTTGATTGAGAAAGCGAAGAAATATGGAGCTCATCTAGGTATCCACGTCAACGCTTCTGAAACTTATCCTGAGTCTAAATACTTTAACGAAAATATTCTTCGTAAGAATCCAGATGGAAGCTACAGCTATGGTTGGAACTGGCTAGACCAAGGTATCAACATTGATGCTGCTTATGACTTGGCGCATGGACGCTTAGCTCGCTGGGAAGAGTTGAAAAACAAACTTGGTGAAGGCCTTGACTTTATCTATGTGGACGTTTGGGGCAATGGGCAATCAGGTGATAATGGAGCATGGGCTACCCACGTTCTTGCTAAAGAAATTAACAAACAAGGCTGGCGCTTTGCGATTGAGTGGGGCCATGGTGGTGAATACGACTCTACCTTCCAACACTGGGCAGCTGATTTGACCTATGGTGGCTACACTAATAAAGGTATCAACAGTGTCATCACACGCTTTATACGCAACCACCAAAAAGATTCTTGGGTCGGTGACTACAGAAGTTATGGTGGTGCAGCCAACTACCCACTTCTAGGTGGTTATAGTATGAAAGACTTTGAAGGCTGGCAAGGACGAAGTGACTACAATGGCTATGTAACCAACTTATTTGCCCATGACGTCATGACTAAGTACTTCCAACACTTCACTGTAAGTAAATGGGAAAATGGTACACCTGTTACCATGTCTGATAACGGTAGCACCTATAAATGGACTCCAGAAATGCGAGTGGAATTGGTAGATGCTGACAACAATAAGGTAGTTGTGACTCGTAAGTCAAATGATATCAATAGCCCACAATATCGTGAACGTACAGTAACACTTAACGGACGTGTCATCCAAGATGGTTCAGCTTACTTGACTCCTTGGAACTGGGATGCAAATGGTAAGAAACTTCCTACTGATAAGGAAAAGATGTACTACTTCAATACGCAAGCTGGTGCAACAACTTGGACACTTCCGAGTGATTGGGCAAATAGCAAGGTTTACCTTTACAAGCTAACTGACCAAGGTAAGACCGAAGAGCAAGAATTAACTGTAAAAGATGGCAAGATTACCCTAGACCTTCTGGCAAATCAACCATATGTTCTCTACCGTTCAAAACAAACTAATCCTGAAATGTCATGGAGTGAAGGCATGCATATCTATGACCAAGGATTTAACAGTGGAACTTTGAAACACTGGACTATTTCTGGTGATGCTTCTAAAGCAGAAATTGTCAAATCACAAGGCGCAAATGAAATGCTTCGTATCCAAGGCAACAAGAGCACAGTCAGCCTTACTCAGAAACTGACTGGCTTGAAACCAAATACTAAGTATGCCGTTTATGTTGGTGTTGATAACCGTAGTAATGCTAAGGCAAGTATCACAGTGAATACTGGTGAAAAGGAAGTAACTAGCTATACCAATAAGTCACTAGCTCTTAACTATGTTAAGGCCTATGCCCATAATACTCGTCGTGATAATGCTACAGTTGACGATACAAGTTACTTCCAAAACATGTATGCCTTCTTTACAACAGGTTCAGATGTATCAAATGTCACTCTTACTTTGAGTCGTGAAGCTGGTGATGAAGCAACTTACTTTGATGAAATTCGTACCTTTGAAAACAATTCAAGTATGTACGGAGATAATCATGATACAGCTAAAGGAACATTTAAACAAGACTTTGAAAATGTCGCTCAAGGTATTTTCCCATTTGTAATTGGTGGTATCGAAGGAGTTGAGGATAATCGTACTCACTTATCTGAAAAACATGATCCATATACACAACGCGATTGGAATGGTAAGAAAGTCGATGATGTCATCGAAGGAAATTGGTCATTGAAGACAAATGGACTAGTGAGCCGTCGTAACTTGGTTTACCAAACAATTCCTCAAAACTTCCGTTTTGAAGCTGGTAAGACTTATCGTGTAACCTTTGAATATGAAGCAGGCTCTGACAATACCTACGCCTTTGTAGTCGGTAAGGGAGAATTCCAATCAGGACGTCGCGGTAATCAAGCAAGCAATTTAGAAATGCATGAATTGCCAAATACTTGGACAGATTCTAAGAAAGCTAAGAAGGTAACCTTCCTCGTAACAGGTGCAGAAACAGGCGATACTTGGGTTGGTATCTACTCAACTGGTAACGCAAGTAATACTCGTGGAGATTCTGGTGGAAATGCTAACTTCCGTGGTTACAACGACTTCATCATGGATAAACTTCAAATCGAGGAAATCACTCTAACTGGTAAGATGTTGACAGAAAATGCTCTGAAGAACTACTTGCCAACGGTTGCTATGACCAACTATACTAAGGAATCTATGGATGCCTTGAAGGAAGCTGTCTTTAACCTCAGTCAAGCAGATGATGATATTAGCGTGGAAGAAGCGCGTGCTGAGATTGCTAAGATTGACGCTCTGAAGAATGCCTTGGTACAAAAGAAAACAGCCTTGGTAGCAGAAGACTTTGAAAGTCTAAATGCTCCAGCGCAAGCGGGAGAAGATTTAGCAAATGCCTTTGATGGTAACTTGTCAAGTCTATGGCATACGTCTTGGAGTGGTGGAGATGTTGGCAAACCTGCAACTATGGTCTTGAAAGAAGCGACAGAAATCACAGGCTTCCGTTATGTGCCACGCGGATCAGGATCAAATGGTAATTTGCGAGATGTGAAACTGGTTGTGACAGATGAGTCTGGTAAAGAGCATACTTTTACTGCAACTGATTGGCCAGATAACAATAAACCAAAAGACATTGACTTTGGTAAGACAATCAAGGCTAAGAAAATTGTTTTGACAGGTACTAAGACTTATGGAGACGGTGGTGATAGATATCAAGCCGCTGCAGAGTTGATCTTTAGTCGTCCACAGGTGGCAGAAACAGCTCTTGATTTGTCAGGTTATGAAACAGCTTTAGCGAAAGCTCAAAAATTGACCAGCAAAGAAAATCAAGAGGAAGTAGCAAGTGTAGTAGCTAGCATGAAATATGCTACGGATAACCATCTCTTGACTGAAAGAATGGTTGCCTATTTTGCAGAATATCTCAACCAACTACAAGATCAGACTGTGAAACCAGATGTTCCTACAAGTAGTAAAGGTGAAGAGGCAGCACCAATTCTCGAAGTGCCTGAGTATAAAGGTCCGATTGGAACAGCTGGTGAAGAAGTAGCACCAATTTTTGATGTACCTGAGTATAAAGGACCAGTTGGAACAGCAGGTGAAGAAGCAGCTGTCAATGAAGTTCCGGAATACAAAGGTGGAGCCAATGCAGTAGAGGCCTTAGTTCATGAATTGCCAGAATATAAAGGTGGCGCTAATGCAGTAGAAGCAGCTGTCAATGAAGTTCCAGAATACAAAGGTGGAGCCAATGCAGTAGAAGCCTTAGTTCATGAATTGCCAGAATATAAAGGCGGTGCTAATGCGGTAGAAGCTTTGGTAAACGAAAAGCCAGCTTACACAGGGCTATTGGCTACAGCAGGCGATCAAGCAGCACCAACAATTGAAAAACCTGAGTATCAGATTAGTCAATTAGGTCAAGGTAAACTTTCAGAATCTAAAACTTCAGTTTCAACAGAAGATAAGAAGAGATTGCCAGAAACGGGAGAAAGCCAATCGGATACAGCTATCTTCCTAGCTAGCGTCGGTCTTGCCTTATCTGCTGCTGTCCTTGCGACAAAACGAAAAGAAAATTAAAGAAGACTGAATTTTATAACTTACAGGAACTAGAATTCAGACAGAAATAACTTAGTTGGAGAGAACCTCTAGGTTCTCTCCATTTTCAAATGGGAAATGAGACCGCTTACTGTAATAAGTGGGAGAAAGGAATAGGAGAAAGATGGATAGACATTTTTTTGAAAGACGCTGTCACTATAGTATTCGAAAATTTGCAATTGGTGCAGCCTCTGTATTGATAGGTGCTAGTATCTTTGGTGCAAATGTAGTGCAAGCTGCAGAGACAGTTGGAACACCTGAGAAAGAAGGAACAATCACACAAGCTCAGCCTTTAGACAAGTTGCCAGATGATTTAGCAGCTGTTTTAAAGAAAGCTGAATCAGAGGCAACGGCAGATGCAGGTCATGAAGAAAATCATGAAAATACTGCAGGAACAAGTCCTGCAGCAACTGAAGAAACAAGCCCGGCAACAACTCCAACAGCTCCCAAACCAGCTGAGACTCTGAAGCCGGTTGAAACACCAAAAGCAGATTCTAAACCTGTAGAACCAGCTACACCTACAATCAAACCAGTTGAAAAGCAAATTGAAGATAGAGAAGATCGTAACCACTTAGAAGGTGTAACTGTTCAAGTAAACGACTCAGAAACTGGTACTCCTTATACTGCTGACAAGGCAGTGGACGGTAATCCTGATACTCGTTGGTCAACAAATCAAAATATTGACAAACCAACTTTCGAATTAACTCTTCCCAAGACTACACTTATTAGACATGTGGAAATTGATTGGGATCGCCGTGTTCGCAATGGTCAAAATGATCCAAATATCAAATCTTGGAGTCTCTACTATGCAGGTCAAGATGATGTAAATGCTAGTGGAGAAAAACAATGGAAGCTAGCTCATACCAAGACTGGAGAACCTGTTTTAGATGAGAAAGTTGACTTAGCCAATAGTATTCAAGCTAAATATCTCAAGTTAGAAATCAATGACTATCAAGCGGGCACAATGGGCTGGAGAAACGTTGGTATTCAAGAAATTCGAGCTTATTCGAATATTCCTGATACAAGTAAGGTAACGGATATCCGTCAGGTTACAGAATTGACTGTTGCTAAAGATGGCCAGTCACTTGTCTTGCCAACTCTACCAGGCAAAGTTAGTCTTATCGGTAGCAATAAACAAGGTGTGATTGATCTTCAAAATCATATTTATAAACCTTTGACTGATCAACGCGTTAAGGTTATGGTAGAGCAAATTAAAGATTCACATACCTTTACTAAAGAATTTGAAGTAGTCATCAAGGGGCTACATCAGGACGAAGGTGTGGGTATCAAACCAAAAGTAGCACCAGCTGTTCAACAATGGTATGGAAAAGAAGGTCAATCTTCTATCACTTCAGATACAGTTCTTGCGACAGGTGATTCAGGCTTTGAACAAGCAGCAACTTTCTACCAGTCAGACCTTGCAAGCCGTGGATTGGAACTTGCGACAGGTGACAAGCAGGCTCAAAAACGAATTGAATTTAAAAAAGTTGAAAATAAGGGGTATGGTAAGGAAGGTTATGGCATCACTATTCAAGATGGTGTCATTACCATTGAAGCTGCCACAAACACAGGTGCCTTCTATGCTACTCGTACTCTTCTTCAAATGGGGGAAAGCAATCTCCAAAATGGAGAAATCCGTGATTTCCCAAGCTTCAGTCACCGTGGCTTTATGCTAGATACAGGTCGTAAATTTATTCCTTATGACACCCTTGTAGACATCATGCTCAACATGGCTTACTACAAGATGAACGACTTGCAGTTGCACCTCAACGATAACTATATCTTCCTAAAAGAGCACTTAGCAGGTAAGAACCTAACACAAGAAGAAGAGCTTAAGTACGTTCTAGAACATGCTAAGACAGGTTTCCGTGTAGAGACAGATATTGTCGGTAAGAATGGTCAAAAATTAACATCAGATGAGCACTATACTAAAGAAGAGATGCAAAATCTGATTAAACTTGCTAAGGCCTTGCATATCAATCTAGTACCTGAAATTGACACACCAGGTCATGCTCTGTCATTTGTCAAAGTTCGTCCAGACCTCATGTATCAAGGTAGCCTGAGCGATTACAGAGGTAAACATAATGTAGAGCGAGTAGCCATGCTCGATCTAGATAATAAATACGATGAAACGCTGGCTTTTGTCAAATCAGTTTATGACAAACTTCTTGATGGTCCAGATGCACCACTTCATGGGGTGTCTACTGTTCATATCGGAACGGATGAATACTACGGAAGCAGAGAAAGCTATCGTCGTTATGTCAATGACCTTATTAAATACATTAAAGGGAAAGGCTATACACCTCGTATTTGGGGGTCGCTCAGTGCGAAACGAGGTAAAACAGCGGTTGATTGGAAAGATGTAGAAGTTGATATCTGGAGTATTGGCTGGCAGCAACCAAAAGAAGCTATTGCTCAGGGAGCTAAGATTATCAACATAACAGATATCCCAACATATAGTGTTCCGAATGGAGATAATCGTCAAACAGCTTACGGTGACTATGCTAACTATGAAACACAATACAATAGGTGGACACCAAATGATTTCCGAACAGGTCATGGTCCACTTCTAGAAGCATCAAATCCAAATGTAATTGGTGGGGGCCACGCAGTTTGGAATGACAATATTGATCTTCATGAGACAGGTTTGACATCTTATGATATCTTTAAACGCTTCTTTAAGAGCATGCAAACAACTGCAGAACGCACTTGGGGATCTGACCGTTCGGCTGCGACCTTTGCAGAACGTACCCTACCAACGAGCCCTTATGCGCCACAGTCAAATCCTGAAAAAGAGATTGATCAAAGTGATTTGTTTACCATCAATCCTGAAACAGTGAAAAGTTATGCAAGTAAGAAGGTGAAGACAAGCGAGCAAGGATTGGCTTTTGAGAAAGATAGCAGTATCGAAGGATTAGCTGGTGATGTTGGTCCAGGTCATGTCTTGAAGTTTGATGTAACTGTCACTGGAGACGGTGAACAAACCTTCTCAACAAGTGGAGACAACCGTATCTATCTAGCTGATAAAGACGGCTATCTTGCTTATCAATTTGAACAGTTCCATATCCAGTTCAAGAAAAAACTCGAAAAGAATAAACGTTATCAAATCTCTATCGTGACCAAACCACAATCAACGGAATTCTATGTGGATGGTGAGAAGATTGAACGTATCGCGAATCCAGCTCACCCTCGTTTTGCTCACAATAGCTTGGTTCTACCGCTTGAAAGCATCGGTGGGTTCAAAGGAATTTTACATAGTGCAGAGTTGTCAGATAAACCATTTGTAAATCCTCGTTTGATTCCAACAGATCATTTCACAATTTCTGCAACTAGTCAAGAAACACCAGGAACAGCGACTGAAGGCGCTGTTGAAAAAGCCTTTGACAATGATCCAAACACATTCTGGCATACTAAATGGACTGGTGATACTGCTCCGTACACTCTTTCCATGACCTTGAAAGAAGTAGAAAAAGTCAATGGTTTGACTTATCTTCCACGTCCAGGTGGTGGAAATGGAGTCGTTACTCGCTACGAAATCTACGCACAAAAAGATGGCCAAATGGTCAAGGTTTCAGAAGGAAACTGGGACAACAACGCTCAAGAAAAAACAGTTAACTTTGCGGCGGTTCATACCAACAAGATTGAGTTGAAAGTTCTATCAGGTGTTGGGGGCTTTGCAAGTGCAGCTGAAGTTCATCTATTGAAACCTATCAAAGAGGGACAAGAAACACCAGAACCAGAACAACCATCTACACCTGAAACTCCAAAAGTCGAGCAAACAGGTGATGGAACAGTTGAACTAGCGGATCAATTCACTGCAAGCAAACCAGCTAGCGAAGATAGCATTGCGGCTGCCAGCAAGAGCACAGATTATCTCAAGAAAGAGTACAAGGTTTTCCCAACTCCACAAAAAGTGACTTATGGAGAAGGAGTCACAGCTCTTCGTAAGCAAGTCAATCTGGTAATGGGAGATCAACTCGATATTTATACTCGTAATCGCTTGAAGAGTGTCTTGCAGGACAATCAAGTATCCTACACTACTAGTCAATCAGCAGTTGCTGGCGCAACTAATATCTATCTTGGAGTACATGGACGAGGAACACAAGCAGAACAAAACTTATCTAACGTTTCAGCAGGTCTCTTTGACAAAATTGATGCTTATGCTCTGACCATCAAGGATAATTCGATTTCCATCGTCGGAAAAGACACAGATGCGGTCTTCTATGGTTTGACAACCTTGAAACACATGCTCAAAGAAAGTAAAGTTCCAGTTCTTCGCAATGTGACAGTGGAAGATTACGCTGAAATCAAGAATCGTGGTTTCATCGAAGGTTACTATGGAAATCCATGGTCTAATGCAGATCGTGCTGAACTCATGCGTTTTGGTGGCGATTTGAAATTGACCCAATACTTCTTCGCACCGAAAGATGATCCATACCACAACAAGAAATGGCGTGAACTTTACCCAGAAGAAAAACTAGCTGAAATTCGTGAACTTGCTCGCGTCGGAAATCAAAGTAAAACTCGCTATGTTTGGACCATCCATCCATTCATGAACAACCGTATCCGATTTGGTAATGAAGCGCATTACCAAGAAGACTTGGCAACCATCAAGGCTAAATTTACCCAGTTGATGAAAGTGGGTGTCCGTGAATTTGGTATTCTAGCCGATGATGCATCAAGCCCAGTTGGAGGCTACAATAGCTACAACCGCTTGATGCAGGATATGACCAACTGGTTGACAGAAATGCAAGGAACTTATAGCGGTCTTCGCAAAGAAATGATCTTTGTTCCAGGTCAGTATTGGGGTAATGGGCGTGAAGCAGAGTTGAAATCTCTAAATGAAAATCTCCCAAGTTCAACCTCTATGACTTTGACGGGTGGTAAGATTTGGGGTGAAGTTTCTGAAGGCTTCTTATCAACTCTCAAGAACAATCTAACTGCAGGTGGTAAAACTTATCGTCCAGTATCACTTTGGGTGAACTGGCCAGTTACAGATAACTCTAAACAACACTTGATTCTAGGTGGTGGTGAGAAATTCCTTCATCCAAATGTGGATCCAAGCTTGCTATCCGGTATCATGTTGAACCCAATGCAACAGTCTGAACCATCTAAGATAGCCCTCTTTGCTGGAGCTCAATATACATGGAAACAGTGGAAATCAGAAGAAGAAGCTAAGAAACTCAATGACATTGCCTTCAACTTTGTTGAAAATGGTCATTTTGGAGATAGCAAGGTATCAGCAGCCTTCCGCGAACTTGGTAAGCATATGATCAACCAAAACATGGATGGTCGTGTCGTTAAACTAGAAGAATCAGTTGAATTAGCTCCAAAATTGACAGACTTCATGACTAAGCTCAAAGCGGGTCAAGATGTAACTGCAGAGCGTGTAGCCTTGCGTGCAGAATTTGCCAAGATTAAAGAAGCAGCTGAACTTTATAAAGCATCAGGTGATAAAAAAATGGTTGCACAGATCCACTATTGGTTGGATAATGCAATTGACCAAATGAATGCCCTTGATGCCTTCCTAACAGGCACAGAGGCTATGGCTACAAATGATGCAGCCAAACTTTGGGACAGCTACTATAAAGGTTTGAAATTGTACGAACAGTCTCAAACTCATACCTTCCATTATGTAGACCATCTTGAAAAGGCTGAATTGGGGGTTCAACATATCCGTCCATTTATCCTATCCTTGAAAGAAGTTCTAGCGTCTGAAGTTCAAAAAGTCTTGCATCCAGATCAAATCATCAGCACCTTTATTACCAATCGAACAGGTGTAGAAGGTGGTTTGGCAGAAGTAACGGATGGTGACTTGGCAACTCATGCCTTGATTAAATCACCAAATAGTATCAAGACAGGTGATTATATCGGCATGAAATTCAACAAACCGGTAGATATCCAAACCTTGACCTTTGCTATGGGAACTCAGGCAAATCCACGTGATACCTTTAGTAAGGCTGAAGTGCAGTATCAAGATGAAAAAGATAATTGGGTAAGTTTGAAAGAACCAACTTATGTTGGTAATGAGTCACTTGTTCAGTTTGAAAATCTTAACATCAAAGCTAAAGCAGTACGTATGATTGCTACAGAAGATCGTGATGACACCTGGTTTGCAGTTCGCGAGATTGCAGTAAATCGTCCAGTAGAGAACGCTCGTAAACAACAAACTGCTACAATTAGCCTCAGCTCAAATCTAGTTTATAAATTGAGAACATCAGCAAGTCAAATTACTGATGGTAAAGATAATACAGAAGCTATGATGGCAAATGCTGACGGCAGCAATACGACTCCAGTAGATGCCTGGGCACAACTTGACCTAGGTGAAGTCAAGTCAGTCACTAAAGTTCGTCTTCGTCAAGGAACTGGTGATAAACTTGCCGCAGGTGTACTTGAGTACTCTACAGATGGATCTGCATGGCAAGAGTTAGATCGCCTATCAGGAGAACAAACTAAGGAAGTGACTAGAGCTATCAATGCTCGATACATCCGAGTACGCAATACTAAGGCAAGTGACCTTTGGTGGCGTATTCAGGACTTCTCTGTTGAGACACGCTCTGGAAATAGCGACTTAACAGACACCAACGTGGATGCTTTGAAAGAAACGCCAGTATTTGATAGCCTTGGTCGTTATGAACTTCAAATTCCAGCTGGAACTAAACTTCCTGCAAATAGCTATCTAGGAATGAAACTTGACCGTATCCATCAAGTCAAAAGCATCCAGCTCCAAGGTCAAACAAATCCAGCACTCAGTCTAGAGTATTCTGCAAATGCTCAAGAATGGACACCAGCTAGCCAGTTGACAGACAGAACTGTCGCAACCCACTTGGTACGTTATGTTCGTCTTGTTAATAAGACAGATCAAGAGCAGGCTGTTCCATCTACTTCTCTTCTAGTAACTACCAAAGAAGTCCAACCAACAACACTAGAATCAACAACTATGGGCATTCATCCAACATACGGAAGTAATGATGTTCGTAAGATTAATAACCTCGATCAATTGTTTGATGGTGTGTACAACAACTTCGTTGAGTTTTCAGACTATGCCCATAAAGATGGCCATGTAACCTTGAAACTTGGTAGCGAACGCACTGTTAAGAAGATCAGAGCCTACATCCAAGACGGAACTCAAAACTATCTTCGTGATGGTAAAATTCAAGTCAGCCAAGACGGTAAAACTTGGACGGATGTTGTGACAGTGGGAGATGGTGTAGCCAATAGTACACACGATGATTCATTGACAGATGGTTGGACACATGATTCTAAGATGCCAGGAAATCGTTACATCGAGGGTGAATTGACGACACCAGTCAAAGCAAACTATCTTCGTGTCCTCTATACAGCTGACTATGATGCTCGTTTTGTAGGATTTACAGAATTGGTGATCAATGATGGCGAATTTGTCAAACCAATCAATGATCCAACTGTAGAAGGAAACGGTGGCGAAAGCCGAGGTAACTTCTATACTAATCTCGTAGATGGAAAAGTTTTGACTAGCTACAAAGCAGAACAAGATAAGGGAGAAATGATTTATCACTTGTCTGAACCAACCAATGCTAACCATCTTCGTCTCGTTTCAAGCCTTCCTGAAGGAGCGAAAGCACGAGTTCAAGCGAGAACACTTAAGGATGGACAAGAAAGTTGGACAGATCTTGGTGCCATTACATCTAGTCTCCAAACCTTTGCTATCCGAAATGGTGGTTCTCTTCTAGATGTTAAACTGGTCTGGGAAGGTGGCAAGGCTGAGTTTTATGAATTGGCGAGCTTCTATCAAGAATTGACAGAAGAACCTGTTCAATCAAGCAAGGGTGAAGAACCAGCACCAGTGCTTGAGGTACCTGAATTTACAGGTGGTGTAAATGCAGTTGAAGCTTTGGTACATGAGCTACCAGCCTACACAGGTCCATTATCAACCGTAGGTGACCAAGCTGCACCGACAGTAGAGAAACCAGAGTTTCAGGGTGGAGTCAACTCAGTTATGGCTTTGAAACATGAACTACCAGAGTACACAGGCCCAGTAGCAACAGTAGGCGACCAAGCCGCTCCAACAGTAGAGAAACCAGAGTTCAAGGGTGGAGTCAACTCAGTTATGGCCTTGAAACACGAACTACCAGAGTACACAGGTCCATTGTCAACCGTAGGTGACCAACCAGCTCCGACAGTAGAGAAACCAGAGTTCAAGGGTGGAGTTAACTCAGTTATGGCCTTGAAACATGAGCTACCAGCCTACACAGGCCCATTATCAACCGTAGGTGACCAACCAGCTCCGACAGTAGAAAAACCAGAATTTAAGCTAAGTTCGTTAGAAAAATCTCAGACTCCAGAAGCACCAGTTCAAGTTGCTAAGGAAGACAAGAGATTGCCAGAGACTGGTGAAAAACAGTCAGAAACAGCTATTTTCTTGGCAAGCGTTGGACTAGCCTTATCTGCTATCTTTGTAGCAAAAAGTAAAAAAGATTAGTTGTGTATGACAATTAAACTCTCTCTTAACAGTATTCTAAACCAGTAGGTGTATAGAACAAAAAACCTGAGAAGTACAATTGACCTTCTCAGGTTTTTATTATCTAATTATTGATTGGACAAAGAACAGATTGAAAAACCACCCAATTTTTGGGTGGTTAGTAATTTATTGTTGCGCTGGTTGAGGATTTTGGTTAGGCTGCCCTTGATTGGTACTTGGTTGTTGTGTCGCCGTATTCTCATTGGTTCCAGCATTGGGAGTAGCTGTATTTGAATTTGAATTTGGATTTGGATTTGTGTTTGGTGTCGTTACACTTGACTGAGAGGTTGAAGTCTCTGGAGTCTGGTTTGCAGGAGCAGGTGTAGAACTTTGTTGAGTAGCAGGAGCAGTCCATGTAGGACGAGCTCCATTCTTAAAGACATATTCTCCACTCCTATATAAGCCCTCAGGCATAGTCCAATCTCCTGGGGGGTCATCTTCTGATAGGTAAGTCATCATTGAACGATAGACCGCAGAAGCAACTGTGAACCCACTGCCGATGACTGGAGTAAGACGATTTGAGTAACCTGTCCATACGGCCATCGAATATTTACGAGTATAGCCGACAAACATTTCATCCGGTGCAACAAGTTGACTTGATTTAATATGATTTTCGATTTCTTCATCTGAATAGTTAGAGGTACCTGTCTTACCGGCTTGAGGAAGCCATGAAATATAGGCGTTAAAACCAGTTCCAGAGGTCAAGACTGTTTTCATCATTTCTGTCATCATGTAAGCAGTGGTCTCTTTCATAGCTCGGGTACCAGGGTCAGAAAATTCTTTTTCGCTACCATCACTAAAGACAACTTTATTAATGTACATCGGTTTGTGATAGATACCACCATTGGCAAATGCAGCATAAGCAACAGCCATTTTTTCGCTACTTGCGCCGTATTGCTTATTAGATTCAGTTGTGTTACTTGATATGGCGTTAGAATAATGCATATCTGGATAGTCAATTCCTAAACCATTTAAGAAGGTTTTTGCACGATTTAATCCAACTTTGTTGAGTGTTTCTACAGCAGGAACATTGCGAGATTGCTGTAGTGCATATTGCAGGGTGATATTACCGAAGTATCCTCTATCCCAGTTGTAGACAGGGGTATTTGTTCCAGGATAATTATACGGGATATCGCGTACAATGGTAGCAGTTGAGTCATAGATATCGAATTCCAAAGCAGGAGCATAATCAGTGATGGGTTTCATTGTTGATCCCCAGTCACGATTGGTCTCCACAGCCTGATTGGTGCCGAATGAAACATTACTTGCTTGATGACGAGCACCAAGTTGTGCAATAACGTTACCATTAGATACATCTACAATAGTCGAAGCTACTTGCATGTCATCATCAGGATAAGTGACATATTGGTCGGTGTTATAAACATCCCAGAGTCGTTGTTGGACATCTTTGTCCACATTTGTATAGACATCCATACCTGTAGTAAGAAGGTTGTAACCAGTTTCTTGTTCAACTTGGTCGATTACTTCTTTAAGGTAATTGTCCATGTATGCAGGATAGCTGTTACCGGATTTCAGGCTTTGTAGACCATCGGTAACAGGGGTATTAATAGCTTTTTCATACTCTTCTGCACTGA
The DNA here is from genome assembly GCF_016658865.1 of Streptococcus mitis. NCBI lineage: Bacteria > Bacillati > Bacillota > Bacilli > Lactobacillales > Streptococcaceae > Streptococcus > Streptococcus mitis. The sequence goes on along the minus strand of NZ_CP067992.1, from coordinate 1,731,459 downwards.
TGTATTTCTGTCCCTTCATTTCTGAAAGTACCAAGTTCCGACGCTCTAGAGCAGCTTCTGGATGAGAATAAGGATCATATTGGTTTGGTGCTTGAGGCATTCCGGCTAGGAGTGCTAACTGTGGTAAGCTTAAATCCTTCAAGTCTTTTCCATAGTAATTTTGGGCTGCAGTTTGCATTCCATAGTTACCGTTAGACATGTAGACTTTGTTGATGTAGTAGGTCAGGATTTCTTGCTTGGTTGCTTTTTGCTCTAGTTGAACGGCTAGCCAAGCTTCTTGAGCTTTACGTGACAAAGTTTGATCGGCAGTTGAAGTAGAAAAATAAGTTAATTTGATCAATTGTTGAGTCAAGGTTGAGGCTCCCTGGAGGCCTCCTCCGCCTTGGAGGTTTCTCAATGCCGCACCCATGATACGAATGGTGTCAACACCTCTATGATCAAAGAAACGGTGGTCTTCGATAGACACGATGGCCTTGACCAAATCAGTAGGGATTTCATTTGCTTGAGTATTTACTCGACGTTCAGATCCAAGGTCAGCGATCAGTTCGTTCTTATTGTCATAAATCTTGCTAGAGGTCGTCGCAACTAATTTACTTTCAGATAAGGTTGGAGCCTTGCTAACAAAGTAGAGGAAGACACCTCCACCTAATAGAAATAATGCGATAAATAATGTAAGGAACGTAATTCCGATATACTTTAAGAATCGCAGAATAGTTTGTTTGTTCATCTTGTTTTACCACCTAGTAAATGTTCTTTGATAATGTCGAGATAGGGAATTTGAGGGAAAGCCCCTTGCTTTACTAAATATCCATATTCTTGAATATATCCAAGTGGCATAGATTTTTGCCCCTTATCTTGATGATAAAAGCGAATCAAATCAAATGCCGGCAACAAATAAGTTTCCTGTTTAGAAGAAAAATGAAGCAGTACGAAGCAAATACCCTGCTGTTCTAGAACTTGTTCCATATGTTGAATCTGGTGAAGATGGAAGTTCTTCATTGGAATAGCATTCTTTTGTCGTGTTTCCTTGGCTTCAAAGTCAATGTAATGTCCTCTATACACGCCAGAGTAATCTGTTGTGGAAGCTTGTCTAAAATAGGCTTCTACAATTTTGGCTCTACTACGTTGAGGATAGTCTACTCGGACAATTTGAACAGGCGTGGGTTTTTTATGGATAACTGCCATACCATGCGTCAGATAGTAGTCGTTTGTAGCGTTAATCATCTTTTCAAAAGTCATTCCTCGATTTGCGAAATTATTTGGTTGAGAAATGGATGTTTTGTTTTTTTTTGATGAAATTTTATGAGGATAGTTGACCATATTTCTCCTTATTGGTACAATGACATCACTCTATTATACCATAAAAATAGAAAGAAAGGTGTAAAAATGACTATAGCTTTAATTATGGGATATTCTAATTTTGACTTGGGTGTCTTTAACGAAAAAGATATCAGGTTAAAAATTATAAAGAAAGCCATTCGCCGTGATTTAGAAAGTTTGGCAGAAGAAGGGATTAACTGGCTGGTCTTTACAGGGAACTTGGGATTTGAATCTTGGGTACTTGATGTCGCAAATGAAATGAAAGAAGAATATGATTTCAACCTAGCGACCATTTTTGATTTTGAAACACACGGGGAAAATTGGAATGAAGCGAATCAGCTTAAACTTAGCCAATTTAAGCAGGTAGATTTTGTCAAATATGCCTATCCTAAATATGAACATATGGGGCAACTACGAGACTACCAACGATTTTTACTGGAAAATACTGATTTAGCTTATTTTTTCTATGATCCAGAAAATGAGACCAAATTAAAATTTATGGATACCTTGATGAAAAATCAGGAAGGGTATCGCATAAAAAGGCTAACGTTTGAAGACCTAAATGAGCTAGCAGAAAATTTTTCTGAAAAGTAAGCCTTTGACCTTGATTTTTGTTTGCCTTTTTTTATATAATAATACTATTAGAAACCGAGAATGGAGAGAGAGATGGCAAGTATTATTTTTTCAGCAAAAGATATTTTTGAGCAAGAGTTTGGACGTGAAGTCCGTGGATATAGTAAGGTTGAAGTTGATGAATTTTTGGACGATGTCATCAAGGACTACGAAACTTATGCTGCCTTAGTCAAGTCTCTCCGTCAAGAAATTGCAGAGTTGAAGGAAGAATTGTCTCGCAAACCTGAATCTGCACCGGTTCAAGCAGAACCACTTGAAATGACGGCTACAACTTCTATGACGAATTTTGATATTTTGAAACGACTAAATCGTCTTGAGAAAGAAGTATTTGGGAAACAAATTTTGGATAACTCTGATTTATAAGAGCTTATTTGAAAAGTGCAATTTTTGGATAATCGCGTGAGGAGAATTTCTTTTCATGAGGAAAGTCCATGCTAGCACAGGCTGTGATGCCTGTAGTGTTTGTGCTAGGCGAAACCATAAGCCTAGGGACGAGAAATCGTTACGGCAGTTGAAATGGCTAAGTCCTCGGATAGGCCAGAGTAGGCTTGAAAGTGCCACAGTGACGGAGTCTCTCTGGAAACAGAGAGAGTGGAACGCGGTAAACCCCTCAAGCTAGCAACCCAAATTTTGGTCGGGGCATGGAGTACACGGAAACGAACGTAGTACTCTGACTACTTTCAGCTGTAGGCTGTTAGCGGTAGACAGATGATTATCGAAGGAAGTGGTCCTAGTCACTTCTGGAACAAAACATGGCTTATAGAAAATTGCATATAGGTTGGGGCTGAGAAAACTTTCTCAACCTCATTTTTTAAAGTGGACATATAGAAAGGTCTTATAAGACTGAAAATGAAAAAAGAATTTAATTTAATCGCTACTGCTGCAGCGGGTCTTGAGGCTGTCGTTGGTCGTGAAGTACGAGAGTTGGGCTACGATTGTCAGGTTGAAAATGGACGTGTTCGTTTTCAAGGAGACGTGAGAGCCATTATCGAAACCAACCTCTGGCTTCGGGCAGCAGATCGTATCAAGATTATCGTAGGAACGTTCCCAGCTAAGACTTTTGAGGAGCTCTTTCAAGGAGTTTTCGCTCTAGATTGGGAAAATTATTTACCACTTGGAGCTCGATTCCCGATTTCAAAAGCCAAATGCGTTAAATCTAAGCTACACAATGAACCCAGTGTACAGGCTATTTCAAAGAAGGCCGTTGTTAAGAAGTTGCAAAAACACTACGCCCGCCCAGAAGGTGTTCCTCTGATGGAGAATGGCCCAGAGTTTAAGATTGAGGTTTCTATTCTGAAAGATGTCGCAACTGTCATGATTGATACGACCGGGTCTAGCCTCTTTAAACGTGGCTATCGTACTGAAAAAGGTGGTGCTCCTATTAAGGAAAACATGGCAGCAGCTATTTTGCAACTCTCTAACTGGTATCCAGACAAGCCCTTGATTGATCCGACCTGTGGTTCGGGGACTTTCTGTATCGAGGCAGTTATGATTGCTAGAAAGATGGCGCCTGGTCTTCGTCGCTCCTTTGCCTTTGAGGAATGGAACTGGATTAGCGATCGCTTGATCCAAGAAGTGCGCACAGAGGCGACTAAAAAAGTAGATCGTGAGCTTGAGCTAGATATCATGGGCTGCGATATCGATGCACGTATGGTGGAAATTGCTAAGGCCAATGCTCAAGTAGCAGGGGTTGCAGGAGATATTACCTTTAAGCAGATGCGCGTGCAGGATTTGCGTTCCGATAAAATCAATGGAGTGATCATCTCTAACCCACCTTATGGGGAACGCTTGTCAGATGATGCAGGAGTTACCAAACTCTATGCTGAGATGGGGCAAGTATTTGCACCGCTGAAAACGTGGAGCAAATTTATCCTAACTAGTGATGAAGCCTTTGAGACCAAGTACGGCAGTCAGGCGGACAAGAAGCGCAAGTTGTACAATGGAACTTTAAAAGTTGATTTGTATCAATATTTCGGTCAGCGTGTTAAGCGTCAGGAAGTAAAGTAGGAAGGAAAACTCATGAGTAAGAAAAGACATGATCGTCATATAACAGAACATCAAGAAGCGCAATTTGATTTTGATGATGCCAAAGAGCTAACGGTTGGAGAAGTCATGCTAAAAAATGAAGAGGTGGAAGCAGGTGTATTGCCTGGAGATTCTATCTTGGACAAGTATGTGAAACAACATAAAGATGAAATTGAGGCAGATAAGTTTGAAACGCGTCAGTTTAGCAAGGATGATTTAGTTGAAAAAGAAGAGGTAGAAGAGATAGAGGAGACTCAGACTCTAGATAATTTACTTCAAGAGCTTCGTGAGGGAACAGGAGTAGATTCTCCAGCTCCAGAAGATGAGTTGAGTCAGTTTGATGATTTAGAATTAACACGAGTTTCAGAAGCACCTCTTGTAGAAGAATTTGAGACTGAAGATATTCCAACACTTTATCGAGTGACAGATAGTGAAGATGGAAATAGTAAGAAGAAATGGGTACTTTATGGTATTCTAGCAGCCTTAGTGGTTCTTATCCTTGGAACTGGTTATTATGTTTATCGTCAAGTGGATCGTTCTACCAAGGAAATCCAGACTTCTCAATCAACTACAAACACGCAGTCAGATGTGGAAGAATTCAATAATTTATATGATGCCTTCTATACAGATAGCAACAAAACGGCTTTGAAGAATAGCCAGTTTGATAAACTGGGTCAACTTAAAACCTTGCTTGATAAGCTAGAAGGTAGTCGTGAATATACGCTTGCAAAATCTAAGTATGATAGTCTAGTAACTCAAATCAAGGCCATTCAAGATGTCAATGCTCAATTTGATAAGCCAGCTATTGTAGATGGAGTTTTGGACACTAACGCTAAAGCTAAATCAGATGCTAAATTTACAGATATTAAAACTGGAAATACGGAGATTGATAAAGTGCTAGATAAGGCTATCAGTCTAGGTAAGAGTCAACAAACAGCTCCTTCAAGTTCAAGCTCAAGTCAAGAAAGTTCAAGTTCATCAACAGAGAGGGCTACAGACAACACAAGTCCATCTTCAAGCGTCTCATCAAACAATTCAGTTTCTGCACGTGATGATAGCCATGGCGGTTTATCAAGTTCTGGAGTTGACCTCCAGAGAGCTTCGAGTCGTGTGCCGTTCAATCAATCAGCTGTTGATGATAGCAATAATTCTGCATGGGATTTCGCGGATGGTGTCTTGGAAAAAATCCTAGCGACTTCACGTTCACGTGGTTATATCACTGGTAACCAATACATCCTTGAACGTGTCAATATCGTTAATGGCAATGGTTATTACAACCTCTACAAGCCAGATGGAACCTATCTCTTTACCCTTAACTGTAAGACAGGATACTTTGTTGGAAATGGTTCTGGACATGCGGATGCTTTGGACTACTAAGTAGTCGTTACAAAATTCTTTCTTTTCAAAAGTAAAAATGATAAAATAAAACAAATTAAACAAGAGGAGTGTCAAATGACAAAAGCTAACTTTGGTGTCGTAGGTATGGCCGTAATGGGTCGTAACCTTGCCCTTAATATTGAATCACGTGGTTACACAGTTGCTATTTACAACCGTAGTAAAGAAAAAACTGAAGATGTAATTGCTTGCCATCCTGAAAAGAACTTTGTACCAAGCTATGACGTTGAAAGTTTTGTAAACTCAATCGAAAAACCTCGTCGTATTATGCTCATGGTTCAAGCTGGACCTGGTACAGATGCGACAATTCAAGCCCTTCTTCCTCACCTTGACAAGGGTGATATCTTGATTGACGGCGGAAATACTTTCTACAAAGATACAATCCGTCGTAATGAAGAATTGGCAAACTCAGGTATCAACTTTATCGGTACTGGGGTTTCTGGTGGTGAAAAAGGTGCCCTTGAAGGTCCTTCTATCATGCCTGGTGGACAAAAAGAGGCCTACGAATTGGTTGCAGATGTTCTTGAAGAAATCTCAGCTAAAGCACCAGAAGATGGCAAACCATGTGTGACTTACATCGGTCCTGATGGAGCTGGTCACTATGTAAAAATGGTTCACAACGGTATCGAGTATGGTGACATGCAATTGATCGCAGAAAGCTATGACTTGATGCAACACTTGCTAGGTCTTTCTGCAGAAGACATGGCTGAAATCTTTACTGAGTGGAACAAGGGTGAATTGGACAGCTACTTGATCGAAATCACAGCTGATATCTTGAGCCGTAAAGACGATGAAGGTCAAGATGGACCAATCGTAGACTACATTCTTGATGCCGCAGGTAACAAGGGAACTGGTAAATGGACTAGCCAATCATCTCTTGACCTTGGTGTACCATTGTCACTCATCACTGAGTCAGTATTTGCACGTTACATTTCAACTTACAAAGAAGAACGTGTACATGCTAGCAAGGTTCTTCCAAAACCAGCTGCCTTCAAATTTGAAGGAGACAAGGCTGAGTTGATTGAAAAAATCCGTCAAGCCCTTTACTTCTCAAAAATCATTTCATACGCACAAGGTTTTGCGCAATTGCGTGTAGCTTCTAAAGAAAACAACTGGAACTTGCCATTTGCAGATATCGCATCTATCTGGCGCGATGGCTGTATCATCCGTTCTCGTTTCTTGCAAAAGATTACAGATGCTTACAACCGTGATGCAGACCTTGCTAACCTTCTTTTGGATGAGTACTTCTTGGATGTTACTGCTAAGTATCAACAAGCAGTGCGTGATATCGTAGCTCTTGCTGTTCAAGCTGGTGTACCAGTGCCAACTTTCTCAGCAGCTATTACTTACTTTGATAGCTACCGTTCAGCTGACCTTCCAGCTAACTTGATCCAAGCGCAACGTGACTACTTTGGTGCCCACACTTACCAACGTAAAGACAAAGAAGGAACATTCCACTACTCTTGGTATGACGAAAAATAAGTAGGTCTGCCATGGGGAAACGGATTTTATTACTTGAGAAAGAACGAAATCTAGCTCATTTTTTAAGTTTGGAACTCCAAAAAGAGCAATACCGAGTTGATCAGGTTGAGGAGGGGCAAAAAGCCCTCTCCATGGCTCTTCAGACAGACTATGACTTGATTTTATTGAATGCTCATCTGGGGGATATGACAGCCCAGGATTTTGCAGACAAACTGAGTCGGACTAAGCCAGCCTCAGTCATCATGGTCTTGGACCATCGTGAAGAATTGCAAGATCAGATTGAGACAATCCAACGCTTTGCCGTTTCGTACATCTATAAGCCAGTTATTATTGATAATTTGGTGGCTCGTATTTCAGCGATTTTCCGAGGTCGGGACTTTATCGACCAACATTGTAGTCAGATGAAGGTTCCAACGTCTTATCGCAATCTGCGTATGGATGTAGAACATCATACCGTTTATCGTGGCGAGGAGATGATTGCTCTGACTCGTCGTGAGTATGACCTCTTGGCTACTCTTATGGGAAGCAAGAAAGTTCTGACTCGTGAACAGTTGTTGGAAAGTGTCTGGAAGTATGAAAGTGCGACCGAAACCAATATCGTGGATGTCTATATCCGTTATCTACGTAGCAAGCTTGATGTAAAAGGTCAAAAAAGCTACATTAAAACCGTGCGTGGTGTCGGTTACACCATGCAAGAATAGAAAGCAGTTGCAGTTATGTAACTGCTTTTTTTGAGGGGGTTCTCTATATATTGACATACAGTTGGGGCTTTGCTATAATCAGTTATGGAGGATACGTCTAATGAAAACAATAAAAAAATTGATGCAAATTGCATTAGCAGTCTTTTTCTTCGGTTTGCTAGCAACAAGTGCAGTATTGGCGGATGATGCTGATTCAGAAGGTTGGCAATTTGTCCAAGAAAATGGTAGAACCTACTACAAGAAGGGGGAACTCAAAGAAACCTACTGGCGAGTGATTGATGGGAAGACCTATTATTTTGATCCTTTATCTGGAGAGATGGTGGTCGGCTGGCAATATATTCCGTTTCCATCTAAAGGTAGTACAATTGGTCCTTACCCTAATGGTATAAGATTAGAAGGATCCCCAATGCCAGAATGGTACTACTTTGGTAAAGATGGGGTTCTTCAAGAATTTGTTGGCAAGCAAGTTTTAGAGGTAAAAACTGCTACAAATACCAATAAACATCATGGAGAACAATATGATAGTCCAGCAGAGAAACGAGTCTATTATTTTGAAGATCAACGTAGTTATCATACTTTAAAAACTGGTTGGGTTCATGATGAGAAAAACTGGTATTATTTACAGAAGGATGGTGGCTTCGATGCTCGTATCGACAGTTTGACGGTTGGGGAACTAGTGCGTGGCTGGACCAATGATAACTCAACTTGGTACTATCTAGATCCAACAACTGCTACAATGCAAACTGGTTGGAAACAACTTGGCAACAAGTGGTACTACCTTCGTTCATCAGGAGCCATGGCAACTGGCTGGTATCAGGAAGGCTCAACTTGGTACTATTTAGATGCTGAAAATGGCGATATGAAAACAGGCTGGCAATATCTTGGTAACAAGTGGTACTACCTTCGTTCATCAGGAGCCATGGCAACTGGTTGGGTGAAAGATGGTTCAACTTGGTACTACCTAAATGCAAGTAATGGAGATATGAAGACAGGTTGGACAAAAGTAAATGGAAACTGGTATTATCTCAATTCCTCTGGCGCAATGGTTACAGGTAGCCAAACTATCGATGGTAAAGTTTATAACTTTGCTTCATCTGGTGAGTGGATTTAATGTTGGAGGGTATATAGATGAAAATTTTGAAAAAAATGATGCAAGTTGGATTAACAGCATTTTTCTTTGGTTTGCTAGCTACAAATACTGTATTTGCGGATACCACAGGTGGCCAATTTGTTGATAAGGATAATAGAAAATATTATGTAAAAGATGATCATAAAGCAATCTATTGGCATAAAATAGGCGGTAAAACTTACTATTTTGGTGATAAAGGAGAAATGGTTGTCGGTTGGCAATACGTAGAAATTCATGGAACAGGTTATCGTGATAATTTATTTAATAATCGTCCAGTCTTAGAAATTGGCCTTCAGGAGAAGTGGTACTATTTTGGACAAGATGGTGCTTTGCTAGAACAAACAGATAAACAAGTACTAGAGGCAAAAACGTCTGAAAATACAGGAAAAGTATACGGTGAACAATATGCTCCATCTGCTGAAAAGAGAACTTATTATTTTGATAATAATTATGCTGTAAAGACAGGTTGGACTTATGAAGACGGCAATTGGTATTATTTAAATAAGCTAGGAATTTCTGGCGATGATTCTTACAATCCACTACCAATTGGTGAAGTTGCTAAGGGTTGGACTCAAGATTTCCATGTTACTTTTGGCATTGATAGAAGCAAACCTGCTCCGTGGTATTACCTAGACCCAGAAACTGGCATTATGCAAACTGGATGGCAAAACCTTGGTAACAAGTGGTACTACCTTCGTTCATCAGGTGCAATGGCAACTGGCTGGTATCAGGAAGGCTCAACTTGGTATTATTTAGACCAGTCAAATGGTGATATGAAAACGGGCTGGCAATACCTTGGTAACAAGTGGTACTATCTCCGTTCATCAGGAGCTATGGCAACTGGTTGGTATCAAGATGGTTCAACTTGGTACTACCTAAATGCAAGTAATGGAGATATGAAGATAGGCTGGTTCCAGGTCAATGGCAAATGGTACTATGCTTATAGCTCAGGTGCTTTGGCAGTGAATACGACCGTAGATGGCTACTACGTCAACTATAATGGCGAATGGGTTCAATAATGAAAGAGGCGATTGTGAAGGAAACAATCGCTTTTTTTGTGAAAATATAATAAAATAGATAGGAGAGAATAAATACTTGTAGGAAAAAATAATACTCTTCGAAAATCAAATTCAAACCACGTCAGCGTCGCCTTACCGTACTCAAGTACAGCCTGCGGCTAGCTTCCTAGTTTGCTTTTTGATTTTCATTGAGTATGAGACGGCTTTTTCGTCTAGCAAAAGGAAAAAATGACAAAAAAAGTTGGTGTCGGTCAGGCACATAGTAAGATTATTTTAATAGGGGAGCATGCGGTCGTTTACGGTTATCCTGCTATTTCCTTGCCCCTTTTGGAGGTGGAGGTGACTTGTAAGGTAGTTCCTGCAGCGAGTCCTTGGCGTCTCTATGAGGAGGATACCTTGTCCATGGCGGTTTATGCCTCGCTGGAGTATTTGGATATCAAAGAAGCCTGCATTCGCTGTGAGATTGATTCGGCTATCCCTGAAAAACGGGGAATGGGTTCGTCAGCTGCTATCAGCATAGCGGCTATTCGTGCGGTTTTTGACTACTATCAGGCCGACCTGCCTCATGATGTATTGGAAATCTTGGTCAATCGGGCTGAGATGATTGCCCATATGAATCCTAGTGGTTTGGATGCTAAGACCTGTTTAAGTGACCAACCTATTCGCTTTATCAAGAACGTAGGATTTACAGAGCTTGAGATGAATCTATCTACCTATTTGATAATTGCTGATACGGGCGTTTATGGTCACACTCGTGAAGCTATCCAAGTGGTTCAAAGTAAGGGCAAGGATGCCCTGCCGTTTTTGCATGCCTTGGGAGAATTAACCCAGCAGGCAGAAGATGCGATTTCACGAAAAGATGCTGAAGGACTGGGACAAATCCTCAGTCAAGCGCATTTACATTTAAAAGAAATTGGGGTTAGTAGTCCTGAGTCAGATTCTTTGGTTGAAACGGCTCTTAGCCATGGTGCTCTGGGTTCCAAGATGAGCGGTGGTGGGCTAGGAGGCTGTATCATAGCCTTGGCAGCCGATTTGACACAAGCTCAAGAACTAGCAGAAAGATTAGAAGAGAAAGGAGCTGTTCAGACATGGATAGAGAGCCTGTAACAGTACGTTCCTACGCAAATATTGCTATTATCAAATATTGGGGAAAGAAAAAAGAGAAAGAGATGGTGCCTGCTACTAGTAGTATCTCTCTGACTTTGGAGAATATGTATACGGAGACGACTTTGTCATCTCTACCGACGGATGCGACAGCTGATGCCTTTTATATCAATGGTCAGCTACAAAATGAGGCAGAGCATGCTAAGATGAGTAAGATTATTGACCGCTACCGTCCAGATGGTGAGGGCTTTGTTCGTATTGACACTCAAAATAATATGCCTACCGCAGCAGGCTTGTCATCAAGTTCTAGTGGTTTGTCTGCCTTGGTCAAGGCTTGCAATGCTTATTTCAAGCTTGGATTGGATAGAAGTCAGTTAGCGCAGGAAGCGAAGTTTGCCTCAGGATCTTCCTCTCGGAGTTTTTATGGACCATTAGGTGCCTGGGACAAGGATAGTGGAGAGATTTACCCTGTAGAGACAGACTTGAAACTAGCTATGATCATGTTGGTGCTAGAGGACAAGAAAAAACCAATTTCTAGCCGTGACGGGATGAAACTCTGTGTGGAAACTTCGACGACTTTTGACGACTGGGTGCGTCAGTCTGAGAAGGATTATCAGGATATGCTGGTTTATCTCAAAGAGAATGATTTTGCCAAGGTTGGGGATTTAACGGAGAAAAATGCTCTTGCTATGCACGCTACGACCAAAACAGCATCGCCAGCCTTTTCTTATCTGACGGATGCATCTTATGAAGCCATGGACTTTGTCCGTCAACTTCGCAAGCAAGGAGAAGCCTGCTACTTTACTATGGATGCTGGTCCCAATGTTAAGGTCCTCTGTCAAGAGAAAGACTTGGAGCATTTATCAGAAATTTTCGGTCAACGTTACCGCTTGATTGTGTCAAAAACAAAGGATTTGAGCCAAGATGATTGCTGTTAAAACTTGCGGAAAACTCTATTGGGCAGGTGAATATGCTATTTTAGAGCCAGGGCAGTTAGCCTTGATAAAGGCCATTCCCATCTATATAAGGGCTGAGATTGCCTTTTCTGATAGTTATCGTATCTATTCGGATCTGTTTGATTTCGCAGTTGATTTGACGCCAAATCCTGCCTACAGCTTGATTCAAGAAACAATTGCTTTAGTGGAAGATTTCCTGACTTATCGAGGTCAAACTTTAAGACCTTTTTCTCTAGAAATCCGTGGAAAAATGGAACGAGAAGGCAAAAAGTTTGGTCTGGGTTCTAGCGGTAGTGTCGTTGTCTTGGTTATCAAGGCTCTGCTTGCTCTATATGATCTTTCGGTTAATCAAGATCTCTTATTTAAGCTGGCTAGTGCTGTCTTGCTCAAGCGAGGAGACAATGGTTCCATGGGCGATCTTGCCTGTATTGTGGCAGAGGATTTGGTTCTCTACCGGTCATTTGATCGTCAAAAGGTGGCAACTTGGTTAGAAGAAGAAAACTTGGCGACAGTTTTGGAGCATGATTGGGGTTTTTCAATTTCACACGTACAACCTGCCCTAGAATGTGATTTCCTAGTGGGATGGACTAAGGAAGTAGCCGTATCTAGTAACATGGTCCAGCAAATCAAGCAAAACATCAATCAGAATTTTTTAACTTCCTCAAAAGCAACGGTGACTGCTTTGGTAGAAGCCTTGGAGCAGGGGAAAGTTGAAAAAATTATCGAGCAAGTAGAAGTGGCCAGTCAACTTTTAGAAGGCTTGAGCGTAGATATTTACACGCCTTCGCTTAGACAGTTGAAAGAAGCCAGTCAAGATTTGCAGGCTGTTGCCAAGAGTAGTGGCGCTGGTGGTGGTGATTGTGGTATTGCCTTGAGTTTTGATGAGCAATCAACTGAAACCCTAAAAAATCGTTGGGCCGATCTGGGGATTGAGCTCTTATACCAAGAAAGGATAGGACATGACGACAAATCGTAAGGATGAGCACATCCGCTATGCCCTTGAGCAGAAAAGTTCCTATAATAGCTTTGATGAGGTGGAGTTGATTCATTCTTCCTTGCCTCTTTACGATCTAGATGAAATCGATCTGTCGACAGAATTTGCTGGTCGAAAGTGGGACTTTCCTTTTTATATCAATGCTATGACGGGTGGAAGCGATAAGGGAAGAGAAATCAATCAAAAACTAGCTCAGGTGGCGGAAGCCTGTGAAATTTTGTTTGTGACGGGCTCTTATAGCGCAGCCCTCAAAGATCCAGCAGATGACTCTTTTTCTGTCAAGTATGATCATCCAAATCTCCTTCTTGGAACCAATATTGGATTGGATAAGCCGGTTGAACTTGGTTTGCAGACTGTGACGGAGATGAATCCCTTACTTTTACAAGTGCACGTCAATGTCATGCAGGAATTACTCATGCCCGAGGGAGAAAGGAAGTTTAGAAGCTGGCAATCGCATCTAGCAGACTACAGCAAACAAATCCCTGTTCCTATTGTCCTCAAGGAAGTGGGCTTTGGAATGGATGCCAAGACCATCGAGAGAGCCTATGAATTGGGCGTTCGAACCTTTGACCTGTCAGGTCGTGGTGGTACCAGTTTTGCCTATATTGAAAATCGCCGCAGTGGGCAACGTGATTACCTCAATCAATGGGGGCAATCTACCATGCAGGCCCTTATCAATGCCCAAGACTGGAAAGACAAGGCTGAACTCTTAGTTAGTGGAGGTGTTCGCAATCCGCTGGATATGATTAAGTGTTTGGTCTTTGGTGCTAAGGCTGTAGGACTCTCTCGAACAGTTCTAGAATTGGTTGAAACCTACACAGTTGAAGAAGTGATTGGCATTGTCCAAGGCTGGAAAGACGATCTGCGTTTGATTATGTGTGCCCTTAATTGTGCCACCATAGCAGATCTGCAAAAAGTAGACTATCTTCTTTATGGAAAGTTAAAAGAAGCAAAGGAACAGATGAAAAAGGCGTAACCACCGCCTTTTTTCCATCTTCAGACTGAGGTGACTTTTTTGAATTGTGATAAAATAGAAGAGAGAGGATGAACCTATGAGAAAATTTAAAATCTTTTTATTTATCGAAGCCTGTCTGTTGACAGGAGCTCTGATTTTGATGGTATCAGAGCATTTTTCGCGTTTTCTGCTGATTTTATTCCTCTTTTTGCTTTTGATTCGCTATTACACTGGTAAAGAGGGCAATAACCTTCTTTTGGTGGTGGCAACCATTCTCTTCTTTTTCATCGTCATGCTCAATCCTTTTGTGATTTTAGCTATTTTTGTTGCGGTTATATACAGCCTCTTTCTTCTTTATCCGATGATGAACCAGGAAAAAGAGCAGACCAATTTGGTGTTTGAAGAGGTGGTAACGGTTAAGAAGGAGAAAAATCGTTGGTTTGGCAATCTCCATCATTTTTCAAGCTACCAGACTTGCCAGTTTGATGATATCAATCTCTTTCGTCTCATGGGCAAGGACACCATTCATCTGGAGAGGGTCATTCTAACCAATCATGACAATGTCATTATCCTTAGAAAGATGGTAGGCACGACCAAAATCATCGTACCTGTAGATGTGGAAGTCAGTCTCAGCGTTAACTGTCTCTATGGGGATTTGACTTTTTTCAACCAGCCCAAGCGAGCCCTCCGCAATGAACACTATCATCAGGAAACAAGAGACTATCTCAAGAGTAACAAGAGTGTCAAGATTTTCTTGACCACTATGATTGGCGATGTGGGGGTGGTCAGAGGATGAAAAAACAAGCCTATGTAATCATTGCTCTCACCTCCTTATTATTTGTCTTGTTTTTCTCCCACAGCTTGCTGGAAATCCTTGACTTTGACTGGACTATTTTCTTACATGATGTCGAAAAAACAGAAAAATTTGTCTTTTTGTTGTTAGTATTCAGCATGTCCATGACCTGTCTCTTAGTCCTGTTTTGGCGAGGTGTTGAAGAGCTTTCTCTAAGAAAAATGCAGACTAATCTCAAGCGTTTATTAGCAGGGAAAGAAGTGGTTCAGGTTTCCGATTCAGATTTGGATGCCAGTTTCAAGTCCTTGTCAGGGAAACTTAACCTCTTGACGGAAGCACTTCAAAAGGCTGAAAATCACAGTCTTGCTCGGGAAGAGGAAATCATTGAGCAGGAAAGAAAGCGGATTGCTCGGGATTTGCACGATACAGTCAGTCAGGAGTTGTTTGCGGCCCACATGATTTTGTCAGGCGTCAGTCAGCAGGCTTTGAAATTGGATAGAGAAAAGATGCAGATCCAGTTGCAGAGTGTTACAGCCATCCTTGAAACAGCCCAGAAGGATTTGCGGGTCTTGCTCTTGCATTTGCGACCAGTTGAATTGGAACAGAAGAGCTTGATTGAAGGGATTCAAATTCTCCTAAAAGAGCTTGAGGACAAGAGCGATCTCAAGGTTAGTTTCAAGCAAAATGTGACGAAATTGCCCAAGAAAATCGAGGAGCATATCTTCCGCATCTTGCAGGAGTTGATCAGCAATACCCTCCGCCATGCCCAGGCCTCTTGTTTGGATGTCTATCTCTATCAGACGGATGTTGAATTGCAGCTGAAGGTGGTGGATAATGGGATTG
Source organism: Streptococcus mitis (assembly GCF_016658865.1). NCBI lineage: Bacteria > Bacillati > Bacillota > Bacilli > Lactobacillales > Streptococcaceae > Streptococcus > Streptococcus mitis. Next base: position 1,716,110 of record NZ_CP067992.1, on the reverse strand, counting down.
GTTTCCAGTTGGGGAGCTTAGACGACTTGAGTTATGGACTTCGTAATATCAAGGAGCGGGTCGAAGATATGGCAGGGACGGTTCAGTTATTAACAGCTCCCAAGCAAGGACTGGCAGTTGATATCCGTATTCCCTTGTTAGGTAAGGAATCATAAAGGAGTAGAGATGAAAATTTTACTAGTAGATGACCATGAAATGGTCCGATTGGGCTTGAAAAGTTACTTTGACCTCCAAGACGATGTAGAAGTTGTGGGCGAGGCGGCAAACGGGTCTCAAGGTATTGACTTGGCCTTGAAACTGCGTCCAGATGTCATTGTCATGGATATCGTTATGCCTGAGATAAATGGAATTGATGCGACCTTGGCTATCCTCAAAGAATGGCCTGAAGCCAAGATTTTGATTGTGAGCTCTTATTTGGACAATGAAAAAATCATGCCCGTCTTAGATGCAGGTGCTCGTGGCTATATGCTTAAGACTTCTAGTGCCGACGAACTGCTCCATGCTGTCCGTAAGGCGGCTGCTGGGGAGTTGGCCATTGAGCAAGAGGTCAGCAAAAAAGTCGAATACCACCGCAATCACATAGAACTACATGAGGACCTGACTGCGCGTGAGCGAGATGTGCTCCAACTCATCGCTAAGGGCTATGAAAATCAGCGTATCGCAGACGAACTTTTCATCTCTCTCAAGACGGTCAAGACTCACGTGTCCAACATTCTTGCCAAACTTGAAGTCAGCGATCGCACCCAGGCAGCGGTCTATGCCTTTCAGCACCACTTGGTGGGGCATGAGGAGTTTTAGTAATTATATAAAATAATATCAGAGCAATGACTTAATTTAGTATCAAAGAAGCAAGCAAGTACCTCTAGCGTCATTGAAAAGCGCATTCATTAGTTGAAAAAAGTCGCCCATTTATGTTATAATAGACTGTATTTAAAAAATTTTAAGGAGAAATGACAGAATGTCTGTATCATTTGAAAACAAAGAAACAAACCGTGGTGTCTTGACTTTTACTATCTCTCAAGACCAAATCAAACCAGAATTGGACCGTGTCTTCAACTCAGTGAAGAAATCTCTTAATGTTCCAGGTTTCCGTAAAGGTCACCTTCCACGCCCTATCTTCGACAAAAAATTTGGTGAAGAGTCACTTTACCAAGACGTTATGAACGCTCTTTTACCAAACGCTTATGAAGCAGCTGTAAAAGAAGCTGGTCTTGAAGTCGTTGCACAACCAAAAATTGATGTAACTTCAATGGAAAAAGGTCAAGACTGGGTTATCACTGCTGAAGTTGTTACAAAACCTGAAGTAAAATTGGGTGACTACAAAAACCTTGAAGTATCAGTAGATGTAGAAAAAGAAGTAACTGATGCTGACGTTGAAGAGCGTATCGAACGCGAACGCAACAACTTGGCTGAATTGGTTATCAAAGAAGCTGCTGCTGAAAACGGCGACACTGTTGTCATCGACTTCGTTGGTTCTATCGACGGTGTTGAATTTGATGGCGGAAAAGGTGAAAACTTCTCACTTGGGCTTGGTTCAGGTCAATTCATTCCTGGTTTCGAAGACCAATTGGTAGGTCACTCAGCTGGTGAAACTGTTGATGTTATCGTAACATTCCCAGAAGACTACCAGGCAGAAGACCTTGCAGGTAAAGAAGCTAAATTCGTAACAACTATCCACGAAGTAAAAGCTAAAGAAGTTCCAGCTCTTGACGATGAGCTTGCAAAAGACATCGACGAAGAAGTTGAAACACTTGCTGAATTGAAAGAAAAATACCGCAAGGAATTGGCTGCTGCTAAAGAAGAAGCTTACAAAGATGCAGTTGAAGGTGCAGCAATTGATAAAGCTGTAGAAAACGCTGAAATCGTAGAACTTCCAGAAGAAATGATCCACGAAGAAGTTCACCGTTCAGTAAACGAATTCCTTGGAAACTTGCAACGTCAAGGTATCAACCCTGACATGTACTTCCAAATCACTGGAACTACTCAAGAAGATCTTCACAAACAATACGAGGGAGAAGCTGAGTCACGTACTAAGACTAACCTTGTTATCGAAGCAGTTGCCAAAGCTGAAGGATTTGATGCTTCAGAAGAAGAAATCCAAAAAGAAATCGAGCAATTGGCTGCAGATTACAACATGGAAGTTGCACAAGTACAAAGCTTGCTTTCAGCTGATATGTTGAAACACGACATCACAATTAAAAAAGCTGTTGAATTGATCACAAGCACAGCAACAGTTAAATAATCTTAATAAACAAAAATCCCACCTGAATTGGTGGGTTTTCTTATGCACTATTTTCCAAAAATCTCTTTGAGGTCTACGTCTGTAATCCCAATCATGGCGGGGATGCTGTCCCAGTTTTCTTCGGTTAAGATGTAGGATTGTTCAGAGGTACTTGATGTGACTGTTTCAGAGACCGCTTGTTGCTTTTCTTCAACATTCTCCAATAAATCACTGAAGCGTTCAATCAGATAGGTTTTTCGGGCAGTTCCGATATGCTGGGTGGCATAGTCGAAGGCCTGTAATTCGCCTAGTAAGATAAGCTTGCTTTTGGCGCGTGTAATGGCTGTATAGATGAGATTGCGCTCCAGCATACGCCTACTAGCACTAGTGATAGGTAGGATGACAACAGGGAACTCACTTCCCTGGGACTTATGGATACTCATGGCATAGGCCAGGCGAATCTTGTACCATTCGTTACGTGGGTAAGAGACCTCGTTGCCATCAAAATCAATGACAATTTCGTCTTGTTTCGACTCGGTGTATTTACCAGGAATCAGGTCTGTGATAGTTCCTAAATCTCCATTAAAGACATTGATTTCAGCATCATTGACCAAGTGAATGACCTTGTCGCCCTTACGATAGTGGCACTGGGGAGCTTCAAAACTGACTTGGTCTTTTTGTGGTGGATTAAGCAGGTCTTGCATGAGTTGGTTGATGGCATCAATCCCTGCTGTTCCTCGGTACATGGGAGCCAGAACTTGGATATCACGGGCAGGGATACCACTTCTTAGGGCAGCGCCTAAGATTTTTTCAATCGTAGCTGGAATATGGCCGCTAGCAATTTCAAAGTAGGAACGGTCTGCTTTTTTCTGGGTAAAGTCAGCTGGCAAGATGCCCTGTCGAATCTGACTAGCTAGAGTGACGATGGTTGATTCTTCGCTTTGTCGGTAAATTTTTTCCAAACGAGTCTGAGGAATCAAGGGAATATGAAGCAGATCCGCTAGAACCTGTCCAGGGCTGACAGACGGTAGTTGGTCGCTGTCACCCACGATGAGGATTTTACTGCTAGAAGAGATGTTGGAGAAGAGTTGGTTGGCCAGCCAAGTATCCACCATGGAAAATTCATCTACGATGATAAAGTCAGCATCCAGATAATCTTCCAGATGACTGGTATCATCGTCCCCTGTCATTCCCAAATGGCGGTGTATGGTAGCACTAGGCAAACCTGTCAATTCATTCATGCGCCGAGCTGCTCGGCCAGTTGGAGCAGCAAGAAGAATCGGCAGATTGCTTTTTTTCCTGAGGTCAAGTCCTTCTAAAAGGGCATAAACAGCGATGATCCCATTGATAACCGTTGTCTTACCAGTACCAGGTCCACCTGTTAGGATAAAGACCTTGTTCTGGATAGCATCACAAATAGCTTGTTTTTGAATGTTATCATACTCAATTCCCAGTTCTTCCTCGACAGTAGTGATATGCTTTTGAATAGTTTCTAAATCATGGCTCTTCTGTTTTCCTTTTTCAAGGATACGAACCAAGTGACTGCGGATGCCTTCCTCAGCGAAAAAGAGGCTGTTATCAAAGATTTTTGTATCAATCTGCTGAACCTTGTCTTCTTCGATCAGGTAGGAGAGTTCTTGGGCTACTTGGCTAGGATCCAGTTCCACGGGACGGGAAGATTCAAGGAGAGTAAGGGTTTGTTCCAGCAAATCCCGTGCTTCAACATAGGTGTCCCCTGTTCCCATACAGGCCTGAAAAAGACTGTGAACTAGACCGGCACGAAAGCGCTCAGGAGCCTGACTTTCGATGCCGAGTTCTTCCGCTAATTGGTCAGCAATAGTAAAGCCTAAACCCTTGATATCCTCAACCAATTGGTAGGGATAATTTTCAACCACATCAAGAGTTTCTTCCTTGTAAAAGTCTTGAATCTGAAAGGCTAGTTTATTGGGAATGCCGTAGTTGGCTAGTTTGGACAAAACCATCTCGGTTCCGTAGTTGAGACGGAGAGTGGAGACGAAAGCCTCGCGATTTTTGGCAGATAGTCCTGCGATGCTTCCTAGCTTTTCTGGGTGTTGCAGAATTTCGTCAATGGTATTGTCGCCATAGGTATCCACAATTTTCTGAGCTGTCTTGAGACCAATTCCCTTGAAATGGCTACTTGAAAAGTACTTAACCAGCCCTTTACTAGTTGGTTTTGCGCGTTCATACCGGCTGATTTGCAGTTGCTTCCCATACTTGGAGTGCTGTACAATTTGCCCCCAAAAAGTATAGTCTTCTCCCTCAATCACGTCAGCCATGGTACCCGTGACAATGATTTCAAAATCATCAAAATCCTCTGCGTCCGTATCGTCAATTTCTAGGAGGAGGATGCGGTAAAAATTGCTGGGATTTTCAAAAATAATCCGTTCAATGGTTCCTGAAAAATAAAATTCCATAAAATTCCTTTGCATGAATAGGTGAGAGTTCGGGATATTTTTATTATAGTCAATAAACTATCACTTCTCACGATAGAAGAAGAGGCTGAGATTCTTGATTCTCGGCCTCTTAGGTCTTTTAAAATGTTCCGATACGGGTGATTGGCCAGAAGCGGAATTTAGCTTCCCCTGTGATATCTTTTGCTTTGAAGGTACCTACGTGACGGCTGTCGCTCGAAACCAAGCGGTCATCTCCAAGGAGAAGGTATTCTCCTTCTGGGACAGTAAAGCTAAAGTTGGTGTTGTAATTGACATCAACTGTGAAGGCTTGGGCTTTTTCAGCAATACTTCTAAAGAAAGTTCCTTTATTTCCTTCAAAACCCTTGCCTGAATAGGTGCTTTGGAGTTTGTCATTCTTGAAACGTTTGATGTAGTCAGCTAGATAAGGTTCGTCCGTCTCTTTGTCATTGATGTAAAGTTTATCGTTTTCGTAACGGACGGTGTCGCCAGGCATTCCGATGACACGCTTGACGATGTCCTTATTACCATCTTCCTCATGGGCAACCACGATATCAAAACGGTCAATAGGTAGGTGTTTGACAACAAAGAGGATTTCGCCATCCGCTAGGGTAGGATCCATGGAATGCCCTTCTACGCGGACATTGCTCCAAAAAAAGATACGACTTAAAGCTAGTAATGACAGAATTAGAAGGAACAATCCCCACTCTTTTAAGAAATTTTTAAATGAATTCATAACTTACCTTTCTAGGCGTTTTTTCGCTTTTTCAGTATTTTTAAAGTGCAGTTTGGCGCAGAAATTGAGTCCTTGCATACCATAGGCTTGCAAAATCTGGCTAGCCACCTTATCAGAAGCCGTTCCAGCTCCACTTGGAAGTTGATAGCCCAGCTCTCGTCCCAGATTTTCAAGATTTTCTAGAAAGAGATCACGTGCAATGATAGAAGAAACTGCGACAGCCAAGTATTTGCCTTCAGCCTTTTCTTCTAAGCTGATAGGATTGCTGAAACGATTGGCCTCTTGTGCCAAGTACTTGTCATAATTTTTAGCACTGGTAAAGGCATCAATCACAATTTTCTCAGGCTGAACACCTTTCTGAAGGAGGAGATAGATAGCCTGGTTATGGAGGGCTACCTTAACAGAAACAGCGTTGTAGCGGTCTCCGATGACCTCGTTGTACTTGCTTGGTGAGAGAAGGAGTGCCTGGTGCTGGATTTTTTCTTTGAGGATAGGGGCAATCTGACGGATCTTTTGATCAGTCAGAGTTTTAGAATCCCCCACACCGAGTTTTCGCAAGAAGGCATGCTGGTCAGGCGTGACAAAGGAAGCCACAACTGCAAGCCCACCAAAGTAGGAACCATTTCCAACCTCATCTGTCCCAATTAAAGGGAAATTTTGTCCCCTGGTTTCCTCTACAACTTGATAGCCAAAGAAACTAGCATATTTCTCAGCTCCTTCCCCTTGAAGCAAGACCTTTCCAGAAGTATAGATAGAAACCGTTGCTTGAGGTAGTTTCAAAAAGTAGCGCATATAGGGATTCTTGCTGGGAGCTAGACTAGTTTGATAGTGTTCAAGAAAAGCCTGAATCTCCTTTTCGCTTGGTGTGAGTGTAATACTTGCCATAGTTTCTATTGTACCATAAAAGCAGGCAAATTTGTAAAAACTGACAAAATTAGCGAATTTTGGTATAATATCGTGAGGTGAATTTTATGGCAAATCTAAATCGATTCAAATTTACATTCGGGAAAAAATCATTAACCTTGACCAGCGAGCATGATAACCTTTTTATGGAGGAGATCGCCAAGGTTGCGACAGAAAAATACCAAGCAATTAAAGAACAAATGCCTAGTGCAGACGATGAAACCATCGCTCTTTTGTTGGCAGTCAACTGTTTGTCAACTCAGCTCAGCCGTGAGATTGAATTTGATGATAAGGAGCAAGAATTAGAAGAACTCCGTCACAAGCTTGTGACTTGCAAGCAAGAACAGAGCAAGATTGAGGATTCCTTATGATTTCACTCCTTCTTCTATTGGTCTTGGCTTGGGGATTTTATATCGGCTATCGGAGAGGCCTGCTCTTACAGGTTTATTACCTGATTTCAGCCATGGCATCTGCTTTTGTGGCTGGCCAGTTTTACAAGGGGCTTGGAGAACAGTTTCATTTATTGCTACCTTATGCAAATCCGCAGGCAGGTCAGGGAACTTTCTTTTTCCCATCGGATCAACTCTTTCAGTTGGATAAGGTCTTTTACGCAGGGATCGGCTACTTGCTGGTATTTGGGATAGTCTATAGTATCGGTCGTTTACTTGGTCTCCTTTTGCACTTACTTCCTAGTAAAAAACTGGGTGGTAAGTTGTTCCAAGTTTCAGCAGGGATCTTGTCCATGTTGGTGACCTTATTTGTCTTGCAAATGACCTTGACAATCTTGGCGACCATCCCCATGGCGGCTGTACAAAATCCTCTTGAAAAGAGTATCGTCGCAAAACACATCATCCAGAGCATACCGGTAACAACCAGTTGGCTCAAACAAATCTGGGTGACAAATTTAATCGGATAAAAAGGGCAGGAATTTTCCTAGCCCTTTGTTTACAGATTTGACTCGAATCTATCAGAATGTAAAAAGCTACCACACCTAGATATTCAAAGATAAGGAAATAAAGATGAATAAGAAAATATTAGAAACATTAGAGTTCAATAAGGTCAAGGCTTTGTTTGAACCTCATTTGTTGACCGAGCAGGGCTTGGAGCAATTGAGACAGCTTGCTCCGACTGCCAAAGCAGATAAAATCAAACAGGCTTTTGCTGAGATGAAGGAAATGCAGGCTCTCTTTGTCGAGCAACCGCATTTTACCATTCTCGCAACTAAGGAAATCGCAGGAGTCTGCAAGCGGTTGGAGATGGGAGCGGACCTCAATATCGAGGAGTTCCTACTCTTGAAGCGCGTACTTCTTGCTAGCCGAGAACTGCAAAGTTTTTATTCTAATCTGGAAAATGTCAGCTTGGAAGAATTAGCCCTATGGTTTGAGAAATTTCACGATTTTCCGCAATTACAAGGAAATCTACAAGCCTTTAATGATGCAGGTTTCATTGAAAATTTTGCCAGTGAAGAATTGGCACGAATCCGTCGAAAAATTCATGATAGCGAGAGTCAGGTACGTGATGTCTTGCAAGATTTGCTCAAACAAAAAGCGCAGATGTTGACGGAAGGGATTGTTGCAAGCAGAAATGGCCGTCAGGTTTTACCAGTCAAAAACACCTACCGCAACAAGATTGCAGGTGTTGTTCATGACATTTCTGCCAGCGGAAACACCGTCTATATCGAACCCCGTGAGGTGGTCAAACTGAGCGAAGAAATCGCTAGTCTGCGAGCAGATGAGCGTTATGAAATGCTTCGCATTCTCCAAGAAATTTCTGAGCGTGTCCGCCCACATGCTGCTGAGATTGCCAATGATGCTTGGATTATCGGTCATCTAGACTTGATTCGTGCCAAGGTCCGCTTTATCCAAGAGAGGCAAGCAGTTGTTCCTCAGCTGTCAGAAAATCAGGAGATTCAACTGCTCCATGTCTGCCATCCTTTGGTCAAAAATGCGGTTGCGAATGATGTCCATTTTGGTCAAGATTTAACAGCCATTGTCATCACAGGTCCAAATACAGGTGGGAAGACCATCATGCTCAAAACTCTGGGCTTGACGCAGGTTATGGCTCAGTCTGGTTTGCCGATTTTAGCAGAAAAGGGAAGTCGTGTGGGTATTTTTGAAGAAATCTTTGCCGATATTGGCGATGAGCAGTCTATTGAGCAGAGTTTGTCTACCTTCTCTAGCCACATGACCAATATCGTGGATATTCTTGGCAAGGTCAACCAACATTCCCTCTTACTCTTAGACGAGTTGGGTGCTGGTACAGACCCTCAAGAAGGAGCTGCTCTTGCCATGGCTATTCTGGAGGACCTTCGCCTGCGTCAAGTCAAGACCATGGCGACCACCCACTATCCCGAACTCAAGGCCTATGGTATTGAGACAGCCTTTGTGCAAAATGCCAGCATGGAGTTTGATACTGCCACTCTTCGCCCGACCTATCGCTTTATGCAGGGCGTGCCTGGTCGAAGCAATGCCTTTGAAATTGCCAAACGTCTAGGCCTATCTGAAGTCATCGTAGGGGATGCCAGCCAGCAGGTCGATCAGGACAATGATGTCAACCGGATTATTGAGCAACTGGAAGAGCAGACGCTTGAAAGTCGTAAACGCTTGGATAATATCCGTGAGGTGGAGCAAGAGAATCTCAAGATGAATCGTGCTCTCAAAAAACTTTACAACGAGCTCAATCGTGAAAAGGAAACAGAGCTTAACAAGGCGCGTGAACAGGCAGCTGAGATTGTGGACATGGCCCTAAGTGAAAGTGATCAGATTCTCAAAAATCTCCATAGCAAATCCCAACTCAAGCCCCATGAAATCATTGAAGCCAAAGCCAAGCTGAAAAAATTAGCTCCTGAAAAAGTGGACTTGTCTAAAAACAAGGTCCTTCAAAAGGCCAAGAAAAAACGAGCTCCAAAGGTGGGAGATGATATCGTGGTTCTCAGTTATGGACAGCGTGGTACCTTGACCAGCCAACTTAAGGATGGCCGTTGGGAAGCCCAAGTCGGTTTAATCAAGATGACCTTGGAAGAAAAAGAATTTGATCTTGTTCAAGCCCAGCAAGAAAAGCAAGTCAAGAAGAAACAAGTCAATGTTGTGAAACGAACTTCTGGTCGTGGCCCACAAGCAAGACTGGACCTTCGAGGCAAACGTTATGAAGAGGCCATGAATGAGCTAGATGCCTTTATCGACCAAGCTCTGCTCAACAATATGGCCCAAGTCGATATCATCCATGGTATCGGTACAGGTGTCATCCGTGAAGGAGTCACCAAATACCTACAAAGAAACAAACATGTCAAGAGTTTCGGCTATGCCCCGCAAAATGCTGGGGGCAGTGGTGCAACTATTGTCACTTTTAAAGGATAAGAAAAGCCTGAGGAATATAGATGATTCCTCAAGCTTTTTTGATTTCTAGATTAGATATCTAAAGGCTGGCCAGTGTGATTGAGTTGTGTGACAGTAACAAAGAAATCCTCTCTCATTCGAGTCAGAAGTTGATTTGGATAGATTTTTTCAAAGTTATCAAGACTGGCAAAGATATGCTTAGCAAGTTCTAGACCTCTGACATCGTCTTTTCTGAGAAAATTATTAGCACGTTCCATAGAAATGCTAATCATCTCTGTCATCTTGGTACTCAGTAGAGGGAAAGTATTAATCACTTCCAGAGTCTTCACTGCTAAATTCTCAGCCTTATCATAGTAGCCATTGACAGAGTAATGCTTGATAGCAGTTCTTAAGCAGGCAATATAGTAGTCAGCAGTACGGATTGAATGGTATTCAGTTTGTTTTTTTAGAGTATCTAATAGGTGGTAGAGTCTGTAATCTAAAAATTCGATTGAAAAGTGAGGCAGGATAGATGAAAAGATATTAACCTCAATTTTATTCCAGTCGTCCAATTCACTCAGATAGTTCTTGATATATTCTAGTTCTTGATAATCTTTTGGAGTCAGAAAAGAATCGCCAATGATGTTTGCGATAGCAAATTTATTGACTACACGGTTGGCAATCACATAGTGTTCAGCAATCCCAGGATTTTCCATGGGTTGATTAATCAAACTAATGATTTTTTTAAATTCACGCTTGTAGGCCAAATCAGCAACCTGAGCCTGTAATTTATGAAATTCCGTTGGAAACATCTGTGTTTTGAGACTATCAAAGGTCTCTTTATCAATTCCAATATTAGAAAGAATCTCTTCAAATTTTTGAATGGTTATTCGAGATTTCCCTTGCTCAAACTGACGTAAAAAATGAGGAGTCACTGTAGTCCCAGCAGCTTCCTTTTGTGTAAATCCTCTCTCCTCACGAATAGCCTTATAGACTAATCCATACACACTTTCATCTTGCATCCTAAATCTCCTCAAGTCCTTTTTTCCATTCTATCATAATTCTACCAATTTTTAAGGTTTTTTTAGAAAAAGGTAATTATAGTTACGCTTTTTCGGGGGGGGGGGGGGGTAATTGTTCAATAAAGGTAAATATAAATACGCTTTTTGTAAATAAGGTAAATAGCATGCTATACTGTAACCGTAAACAATAAAATATAAAAGGAGATTGTTGATGATTAAATACAAAGAATTGGAAAGTTATATAGATGAATGGAGATATTATTCCGATGAGAATAATCCTAGATTAGATTTAGAATATTGTAAGACGAAAATTGTTGAAAAAGCAAAAGAGTTTGATCTTCCTTGTAAAATTGATGAAGAACAAATAAAACTCGGTGGTTTGTTTAATAAAGAGATTGAAGAATGTCTAGTTATTTCACACCCAAATCACCAGAAAGACTATGTAAAGTTTTGTTTTCGTTTAAAAAACCAAGGATCAGTACAGCTTCTGACTATAGATACTTTAGGTGAGAGTAAACAATTAAAAAAATACTACATATCAGAAGATAATAAAAGATTCAGGGAAGCAATTAGAGAATCGGATTTGTCATTGGGTCAGAAATTAGGAGCTCAACTTAGTAATTTAACAGTTAGCAGTCTTAGAACTTTGGGGAAAAATCAGAGCAAGATTGATGCAGAATTAAAATACTGTGAGTTTTTAACAGAAATACTAACACAGTTTAAATCAAATAATGATTAGGAGTGAAATATGAGTAAAGCAATTGGAATTGATTTAGGAACGACTTATTCAGCAGTATCTGTATTATCAGAGACTGGACAACCACAAATTTTATTGAATCAAGATGGTGAAAATTTAACTCCATCTGTTGTATTCTTTCAGGATTTTGATGGGAAAGATGAACCACTTGTTGGTATTCAAGCTAAAAATTTGGCAGCAAGTCGTCCTGAAGCAGTTGTACAGTATGTCAAAAGGCAAATGGGAAATCCAAATTGGAAGTTTGATTCTCCTAGTGATACTGTTTATACAGCAGAAGAAATTTCAGCAATCATTTTAAAAAGATTAAAAGAAGGAGCAGAAAATGCCCTTGGTGACAAAGTAGAGGATGTTGTAATAACTGTTCCAGCTTATTTTGATGATGCTCGTAGAACAGCAACAAAACATGCTGGAGAAATTGCTGGACTCAATGTTTTACGAGTTTTAAATGAACCGACAGCCGCTGCACTTGCATATGGTATATCAGCAGAAAAAAATGAGACAGTATTGGTATACGATTTAGGTGGTGGAACTTTTGACGTTACATTAATGAAAATAAAAGATGGCGAGTTTGATGTTATTGCCACCGATGGAGATCGTAATCTAGGAGGGTTTGATTTTGATAACGCCTTATCAATGATTATTGCTGAAAAGATGGAAGAACAGGGAGCAGAGGATATTTATACGGATGAACATTTTACTGCCTTACTTCGTGAAAAATCAGAGAATACAAAGAGAGGACTAACAACTGTAGAAAAAACAAATGTCTTTCTCGACTATAAAGGAAAAAGTTATAAAATTCCTATAACACGTGTAGAATTTGAAGAAGCAACAAAAAGTCTAATGAATCGTACAGAGGAGCTGTTAGATGATGTTGTTGAAGAATCTGGAATGTCATGGGATGAAATTGACCAAGTACTATTAATAGGTGGTTCAACTCGAATGCCAATGGTACAAAGAAAATTGGAAGAGAAAATTGGGAAGAAGATTGTATATTCTATTAATCCAGATGAAGCTGTAGCACAAGGAGCAGCTATTCAGGCAGCATTGGAAATCGCTAATAAATCAGAAAGTGCAGATGTTAGTGAAACAGTTCGTGGATTAGCAGAAAAGTTAGTTGTTTCGGATGTTACTTCTCAAGCCTTGGGAACTCTGGCTCTTTCGAATGGTGTGAAAAGAAATACAATTATTATTCCTAAAAATTCCAAGGTACCAAACAAGTACTCTGAGTATTTTTCAACAGTTGTTGATAATCAACAAAATGTGTTAGTAGAGGTTACTCAAGGGGATGACGAGGATCCGCAATTTGTTACGGTTATAGGAGAGAGTACCATTAAATTACCAGGTGACTGGCCAGCAGGAACGGTTTTGAAGGTAACTTATCATTATGATGTCGATCAAACAGTTTTTGTAGAGGTACATGATTCGGATAATCACTTATTAGGGACTTTTGAAGTAGAGAGACAAGCAAATCTCGATAAAAGTGCTGTAGAAGTAGCTAGTCGTAAAATAAAAGATTTAACTATTGATTAGGGGAGGAACACAATGTCGGTCATAAACTATTATGAAGAGTTAGGGATTTCAGAAACAAGTTCATTAGATGATGTCAAGAAAAGTATCAAGTCAAATAGAAGACGCTATCGCCAGTTGACAGGTTCTCCAAATATTGATCAAAGATCAATGGCTGAGAGAAAGATGGAAGTCATTGCACAGGCAGAAAAAGTATTTGAAAGTGAAGAAACCAGACAAAAATATGATAGGGAATTAGAAAATTCTAAACAAAGTTCTGAAGGAGTCCCTGATTCGACTCCAACTAATCATTCAAATTCAAGCTATCTTGATTCAGCTAGACAGGCCTTCTATTCAGGAAAGAAATCATTAGCTTATTCCTACATTGAAGAAGCCTTAAAAATAAATCGAAATGATGCAGATGTTTGGTATTTCAAGGCTATGATTAGCCTTGAAGATAGAAAGTTATCAGATGCAGAATTAGCTATTAGTGAAGCTAATAGATTGAGACCTAAAAACGCAGATATCTTATCTTTGTTAGGTGATGTTTATTGTGAAAAGAATCAGCAAAAGTTTGCAATTCAGTATTATCAGGAAGCTTTTGAACTATCTAATAATTCCTTTTATCTTTTGAAAAAGGGGAGATCACTATTTTTATTTGATCAGTATAAACAGGCAGTAAAAGATGTTCGATATCTGTACGATCATTATTTAGAAGAAAATAAAAATAATGAAGAATATATTTATTACCTTTTATCATGCTCTTATAGAGAAATTGGAGATAATGAGGAAGCCTATAATTTTGCAAGAAAATTAGTAGATGTTTCAGATTCACTAGAGCATAAACTACATTATGCAGGTATTCTATTTTTGAAATCTGAAGATGAGTGTGAGAATTATTTAGATACCTTAAACGAACGCTATGGTAACAATAAAGATTTCCAGCAAGTATATTTTAAGTTACTATTAGATATCACGATAGAGCGTATGAAAAAAGCACCTGATACAGACGTTGAGGCTTTCTTTAGAAAATATATTGATCGAACAAAATATGAGAATGAAGCAGTTTTAGATAATAAGGCGCGTGTTCGAATTGCAGAAGCTTACTTGGCCAAGGCACAAAGTTTAGGGATTGAAAATAAAATTATAGATAATGGTTTTTACAATGAATTTATTGAAAATAAAAATTATATCAATTATGCCACAACACGCCATTCACAAGGTATGGGATGTCTCATGTTCATCTTAGTTTTTGCAGCCAATTGGTTTTTGAGTGGTTTCTTTGATAAGTTTGTAAATAGCTTTTGGATTAGTAACGCATTAAGTTTGGCATTGTTATCAAATATTGTCTTGTATTACAATTACCCTAAAGGATGGCAAATAAATAGAAGAAAGAAAGGATAAAGTTTTTATGAGTGAAGAAGTATTGCATGAAAAAGTTTCGTATATCGTAGATAAAGTTGAAGATATTGAATCTTTAATTACACGCCGTTTATTAGAAGATAAAGCAAAAAATAGTCTGATTGAAGAACTGAAGCAGTATTTAATCTATAGACAGGATTTAGATAAGGGTGAGAAATTTGCTCCATTTATGAAACAGATTCTTCAAGTTATTGATCGTATTGAATCATCTGAAGAAAAATCAGATTTGCTTACTTCAATTGCTGAAGAACTGCTGCAAATTCTTTCATTGAATGGATTACAAGTTATTGATAATAGTGGTATGATTGACCCCAGTATGCACGAGGTTGTTAATACAGTAGCAGCTACTGATGAACAAAGTGAAAATAATATTGTTGAAGTATTGCAAAAAGGATATTTGTTAAATAATAGGGTTCTTAGACCAAGTAAAGTGACTATTGCTAAATAAGGTATTTTTTTAGGAGGTGGAGAAATTGTTGCGCTTTTTTAAGCATCGCAGAAATATACTATATTTTATATTAGGATTTCTTTGGGGCAGAAGACAGAATGCTAAGGTTTCTCCAGAACCACCTACTCCTTCTACACCTAAACATAGTGAACTTCCCAGTATTTCCAAGGCAACTCATAATGGTAAAATGACAGGATTTGAGCCACAAAAGCTTAAGAATTATCAACTTTATCAGCATGAATTGATGTTTGGAGAACCTGGAAAAGGATTGAATAAATCAGGATTCGATGAATCTGCAGTTAATCTTGGTCAAGAGGGTGAAATCAATTTTGCGAAAGCATTACAAAAACAAGGACTTTTAGAAAAATTAGTTACCTTTTGGTCTGTTCATAATCTCAATTTAGAAGATGAAAGGGTAGATGCAGATATTGATTGTGTTATTGTTTCTGGATCTACGATTTGGTTAGTAGATTTAAAATTTTATGCTTCAGGAAATGTGATTTATAGAGAAGCGGATGGTTTATTGTACACTATAGACAGTGCTACAGGAGCTCAAATAGGCAGACCTAAAAAAATGTCCCCTAACATGTCTTATGCAGAAGAAAGCTTTTCCCATAAATTTGCAAATTTATTAAAATATTATCGCTTGGAAACACGTGTTGTCTTGATGCCTACCTATAAGGGTGCAGGTAGATTGGATAATGTCTTTTGGCCAGGCCATATTAAGGCTGTTAGTCTAGAAGAGATGTTAGATGAGTTATCTAGGGAAGATAAGTTTAGGGATACAATTGGTGGACAGATGATTCGGCAGACATTTAATTTGCTTTTGAAACGCTAAATCATGTAAAAACAATAAAGGATTTGATGTTATAGATTTTTTATATGAGTTATATTTCAAGAATAATATGAGCCGAATTGAATTTACTAGAACTTATACAATCAAGTAAAATATTTCTAAGGAAGTAGAAGGAAGTATTAGAAATTATTTTAATAAGTTCAGATTAATATATACCTACAAATTATTAAACAAATATAGGGGGGATTCTGCTTTAAGATTGTCATGGTTTTAAGAAATGATAAATTGGATGGATAGGAGAGCTGGAATTTATATGAGAACAAACATTTTAAAATTAAGTCAATTCTTGAATATTTTCTATTTAAAAATTGCTTTACTAATATTCTCGTGCTTGTATTTTATCGCTCCATGGTTCATTGTATTAAAGGATTTTGAAACATATAAAGTTCAATATCCAGCTGTTATTGGAATAGCTGAGTTTATCGTTTTAACATCTTTCTTAATTTTTGTATATATTTTTTTACCTATCTTCTGTGTGATTTTTCTATATAAAATAATTGTGGGCAGTATTAATGTAAGACGTTGTTTGATACAGATAAAGAATTACAAATTATATATGATTGTTTTGAATAGAATACCACTACATACATTTATAGTTTATTTTTCATCATTATTGTTATGGTTAATGTATCTTACAAAACCAGTGGATGTGAGTAATGCTTTACCTTTACCAATTATCTTACCTCTTGAAAAGATAAATCCCTTCTATATGATTCTAGGATATTGGCTCTTAAATAAGCGATGTGAATATCAGTTGCATCAGTACCTTTATCCTGTAATGAAAGGTAGTTCTCATGATGGTAGAATTTATGCACTTCCAGAGGAACTTTTTATCTGGAATAGGAATAGAAGTCAAAAAATTGGTAAGTGGAAACGAGATAGAAGGTATAATACGACCACCGATCTAGTAGAAGCTCAAATTGGTTACAGTAAGTTTCCATTTTTTTTACTGGCAACAAAATGGTCAGTAGATCCTTATGATCAGAACTGGACAATAGGAGAAAAGGCATATTTGACGAGTAGGTGGAAATGATAAAATAGAAAGTCTTTAGTCTAATAACTAGGAAAAAGATTAAGTATACTTTTTTCATAAAAATTTCATTTGCTAATCAAATAAAAGATAAACACAGATACTCTTTTCATAAATATAGTAGAGTCCACCCCTTACTGTAACCGTAAACAATAAAAATTTAAAGGAGATTGTTGATGATGAAGTCAAAAACAGTTTTAGTGACTAGTCTAGCGGCTGCAACACTTGGTCTTGTCTCTCTTGTAGACACAGCAGGAGTTCTACCTTTTTCAGCACAAACAGTGCGTGCTGAAATTACTCGTACCGAGAATCATGAGGTAAAATCTAAGATTACTCCAGGTTCAGAAAATGAAAAAATCTATGTTGATATGACTGTTCAAAGTGTACCTGGTAGCTCATATGCGTATATACGAGCAGATCTTATAAATAAAAATACTGGAAAAAAGCTAAAAAAGAAGCTTTAGGAAGAAGATTTGATGCTGCGCCTGTACCCCGTACTGTACAAGATTCTACAACTTTTTCAAGTGTACCTGATGGAGAATATTATCTAAAATTTTATAGTGAAGATGAACTAACTTCTAAAACTTTACATATTTTCAGCGGTATATCAGCGACATTCACTGTTAAGAATGAAAAATATGTCAATCCTCTAGAAACGTCCAATAAACCTGAAACACCAAAACAAGAGAAATCGACACCAACACCAATACCTAAAATTCAAACTGGTTGGTCAGGTAACTCATACTACCAAAATGGTAAAAAAGTCATTAACAATTGGGTTTTTGATGTTCATTACAATAGCTACTACTTTATCAATGTGAATGGAAATTATGTTCAAAATGCTTGGTCAGGTAATTACTATCTTAAATCAAATGGTAAGATGGCTGTGAATGAACGCACGCCAGATGGTTATCGTGTAGATGCATCAGGTAAATGGATTCGCTAGAATTATAGCTTGTGAGAGATGACCTATAACAAATAAATAGAAACGGAAAATAATTTTCGGATAGGTAACATTTTGATAAAATAAAAATACCGAAAGGAATTGGCACATGCTGATTCCTTTCTCTTAGATAAAGGAGTAATATGAAAAAGTTTTTATTAGTCACAACGCTTTTACTGACACTGGTTTTGGGAGGCTGTCAGTATCTACCATGGAACAAAAGCGCGGAAACACCATCTTATTCAACATCAGATACATCTGCGGCAAGTCCAGAGATAGATTGCAGTTACTACAATAAGGTTTTGGATGACTATGAAAAAGTAGCTAAAGGCACCTTGCCGACTGGTATGGATGTCAATCCCCTAGCTAGTCAAGTAAAGTCTTCTCAAGGTTTTTACACAGATGTGGTTTACCACAAGACAGATTTGAATAACGACGGAGTGGATGAACTCTTGCTTGCTCTTGAAATGAAGAGCGGCGAAAAGAGTTTACTTGATATTCGTACTTTGAAAGATGGAAAGGTGATCCGTCTGACCAATCAAGAAAATCGTTTAGACCAGATTGGTGAGAGAATGACAGTCGGTATCCTGCCAGACAATTCTCTGCTCTATCGTGGATCTAGTTCGGCAACGAGTCATATTTATGCTTACTACCAATTTAGTGAGGATGGACAGTCTTTGGTAAAAGTTAAGGAAGCTCAAGAGTTAGCAGATCTTGGTGTCGGTTCGCCCATTTCTCTAGAAACCCTAAGTTGGAAGTCAGTTTCAGATAAACTTCCTGGAGGAAGTAATTCAGACAAGGGGACAGCTGCAACAGCATCTTCAACTACCAAAACAGCTTCAGGGAAAATGGATATAAACGCCATCAAAAACGGAGATTTTTCTAGTATTGAGGGAAGATGGAGTACAGGAAATGGGGGACAGGATCTAGTTTTTAGTAAAAATGGCTTAATAGAACCAGCAGAATTTTATGTGGATATCAATGATGCTGTTTTTAAAGATGGATATATAATTACAAGTTATAAAGCTCCAACTATTAGGGCGCAACTCGATATGATTCCTGCTGGAGTGGTTATTCCGACAGTTACTGAGCCAAATTTTGTAGAAGATGCATCTGATACTAGTAGAGACCGAATGATTATTCACCAAGCACCTCACGCACATGGGAATGATCAATCCTTCTTCTACAAAGTCAAATAAGAATTTTCTAAAACACATTGACAAAAGCCAACATTTTTTGTAAAATAAGAATCAATTAAATACCAACACCGAATGAAGTTTAATAGAAGTGGTAAATCGTTTGATTTTTCATGACTGTAAATGGACGGAACTCTGGAGAGACCGTAAAGGCACCGAAGGGGCAAGGCAGGTAACTGCTCAAACTCTCAGGTAAAAGGACAGAGCTAGGATAGACCGCTTTTTAGCATTTATCTAAGCATTCCAGAGTACATGTATCTTGCATGTGCTCTTTCTTTTGGGGTTGAAAAGATAGGAGAAGGAAATGTTAGAATTGCTTAAATCAATCGATGCTTTTGCTTGGGGCCCACCTCTTTTGATTTTATTGGTCGGAACAGGAATTTACCTAACTGCTCGTCTAGGACTTTTGCAGGTTTTGCGTCTGCCCAAGGCTTTCCAGCTTATTTTTACTAAGGACAAGGGGCATGGCGATGTATCCAGCTTTGCGGCCTTGTGTACAGCCCTAGCAGCGACAGTTGGTACGGGAAATATTATCGGGGTGGCGACGGCTATCAAGGTCGGTGGACCAGGAGCCCTCTTTTGGATGTGGATGGCTGCTTTCTTTGGGATGGCTACCAAGTATGCGGAAGGACTCTTGGCGATTAAATACCGCACAAAGGACGACCATGGTGCAGTAGCGGGAGGTCCCATGCACTATATCCTTCTAGGGATGGGAGAAAAGTGGCGACCACTTGCTATCTTCTTTGCCCTGGCAGGTGTGCTAGTAGCTTTATTAGGAATCGGGACCTTTACCCAAGTCAACTCGATTACAGAGTCTATCCAAAATACGACGACTATTTCGCCAGCTATCACGGCTCTCGTTTTGTCTGTATTAGTAGCGATTGCCGTTTTTGGCGGACTCAAGTCCATTTCAAAGGTTTCAACTACTGTTGTTCCTTTTATGGCTATTATTTATATTTTGGGAACTCTTACAGTTATTTTCTTTAATATCGGGAAAATTCCTTCTACAATCGCTTTAATCTTGACATCGGCTTTTAGTCCGGTTGCTGCGGTGGGTGGATTTGCCGGTGCTAGTATTCGGATGGCTATTCAAAATGGTGTAGCGCGTGGTGTTTTCTCGAACGAATCTGGTTTGGGTTCTGCTCCCATTGCAGCTGCTGCGGCTAAGACAAATGAACCGGTAGAGCAAGGTTTGATTTCCATGACTGGAACCTTTATTGATACCCTCATTATCTGTACCTTGACTGGTTTAACCATCTTGGTAACTGGTGTTTGGAGTGGTGATTTGAATGGAGTTGCCTTGACTCAGTCAGCCTTCTCAACAGTCTTTTCACACTTTGGACCTGCTCTCTTGACCATCTTCCTTGTGCTCTTTGCCTTTACAACGATTCTAGGTTGGAACTATTACGGGGAACGTTGTTTCGAGTTCCTCTTTGGGGTTCGCTTTATCTGGCTCTACCGTGTGATTTTTGTACTCATGGTCTTGTTGGGAGGATTTATCGAGTTGGATATGGTTTGGATTATCGCAGATATTGTCAACGCCTTGATGGCTCTGCCAAACTTGATTGCCCTCTTGGTCTTGTCGCCAGTCGTCATTGCTGAGACTAAAAAGTATTTTGATAAATAATGAAATCACACACCGCGTGTGATTTTTTGCTTTCATAAAAAATTTCTATCAGTGCAATTTAAAATATATATTATACAGGGTATAGAATCTGTGATAGACTAGGTTTCAACAAAATGAAAAGAGGTTTTATGATGACAACATTTACAATCCATACAGTAGAATCAGCACCAGCAGAAGTGAAAGAAGTTCTTGAAACAGTAGAAAAAGATAACAATGGCTATATTCCTAACCTAATCGGTCTCTTGGCTAATGCACCGACTGCTTTAGAGGCTTACCGTACTGTCGGAGCTATCAATCGTCGCAACAGCCTGACACCCGTTGAGCGTGAAGTGGTGCAAATCACGGCAGCTGTGACCAATGGTTGTGCCTTCTGCGTCGCAGGTCACACAGCCTTTTCAATCAAACAAATCCAGATGAATGATGACCTTCTTCAAGCCCTTCGCAATCGTACTCCAATTGAAACAGATCCTAAATTGGACACCCTAGCTAAGTTTACCTTGGCGGTTATCAATACCAAGGGACGTGTGGGAGATGAAGCCTTGGCTGAGTTTTTAGAAGCTGGCTACAGCCAACAAAATGCCTTGGATGTGGTTCTTGGTGTCAGCCTAGCAAGCCTCTGTAACTATGCCAATAATCTAGCTAATACCCCAATTAACCCAGAATTGCAACCTTATGCCTAGAAGGAGGAAAGGCTATGGGATTTTTTTCAGAAGAATTTTTGAGCTGGTTAGACCAGCATGCTGATGAAATCGACAAGCAGTCTTGTCAAGCTGGAGAACGGTTGATTGAGAAAATTGCAGCAGAGGGAGCCTTTCGTGTGGGGATTCCTGCATCTCTTGGAGGTTCAGGAGGAAGTGATCAAGATGTTATTGATATCCTTGCAGAGCTCGCACAACATTCTTTAACAGCCTCTTTTATTTCATGGGGACAACGCACTTTAATTGATAATATTCTCCATACAGATAACTCCTATTTTAAGGAAACCTATCTGGAAAAACTCTTGTCTGGAGAATATGCAGGTGCTACTGCCTTGTCCAATGCTGTCAAATATCTATCTGACCTAGAGGAACTGAATGTTCGCGTTCTTGAAGAAAATGGACAATTGTATCTAAAAGGAAGACTGCCATGGGTAACTAATGCTCGAAGAAATCGATTTTTAACTATTTTTGTGGCAGGTTTTACAGATGATCCAAGTACAAGTTATGTGGTGGCTGTACCATCAGATGCAGAGAATTTTAGTCGTTCTGAAGACTTAGAATTTGTTTCTCTTCAAGGAGGAAACACGGCTGCTCTGACTTTTAATAAGGTCCTTTTGAAAGAGGAATGGATTTTATCAAAAGATGCTCACCAATTTTTGGCACAAAATCGTCCAGCTTTTTTAGGCTACCAATTTGGTCTAGCTTTTGGTTTAGCTGAACGTTCTCTATCAGAAGTAGAAAAAGACTTGGTGAAACGCAGTGTATTGACAGATGAGTGGAAGCATCAGATCGAACAGTTAGATGCTATTCGTCGAGAGCTTTATCAAGGTTTGTCTGACAGGTCTTATTTTGTTGCCAATCCGCGTGAACTATTTCAGTTAAGAATAGACATTGTGGATGTTGTTGCTCAGAGTCTTCTATTAGAGTTACAAGCAGGTGGAGGTAGAGGCTACTTTAGTAAATCAACATCTGGATTTATTCGTCGTTGGAATGAAGGAGCCTTTCTTCCAATTGTTTCTCCAAGTGCTGTTCAGTTGCGTCATATCTTAGCAACGAGTTAAAAAATAGTGGAATAAAAACGAAGCTTGAATTTTCAACTTCGTTTTTTATCCCCTCATTTAAGCGCTTTTATGCTATACTGAAACTAACATGATTATTGGAGGTTAGGATGAAAAAACTCCCCTTGGTATTTTCTGGTTGTTTGCTAGGTTTGGCAGGAGCTGGAAATCTTATTTTAGATACGTTGCCGGTTCTGTCCCATCTGTTGAGTCTAGCAGGTTTGATTTTGTGGATTTACTTTTTGCTTCTGCATCTTTTTAATTGGAAAGAAACCAAGCAAGAGTTGACCAAGCCCCCTCTTTTGTCAGGAATGGCCACCTTTCCCATGGCTGGGATGATTTTATCGACTTATGTCTTTAGAGTCTTTCCTCATTTCCCTTTGGTTGCTCAAGGGCTCTGGTGGTTTTCATTTCTCTTGGATGTAGCCCTGATTGCTGGTTTCACTATCAAATTTGCCTATCCGGGGCGGAGGGTTCATGCCACTCCAAGCTGGACGGTTCTCTATGTGGGGATAGCAGTAGCAGCCTTGACCTATCCTCTTGTAGGTATCATTGAAATTGCCTATGCGACCTTGAGTTTTGGATTTCTCTTGACCTTCTATCTCTACCCGCTTATTTATAGCGATTTAAAGAAACATCCACTCCCACAAGCCATGCTTGGACAAGAAGGGATCTACTGTGCTCCTTTTTCTCTACTCTTGGCTTCTCTAGTCCGAGTTGGAGGAGCCAGCCTACCAACTTGGGTCTTAATAGTTATGATTTTATCTTCCCAATCCTTCTTTTTCTTTGTTTTGACTCGCCTGCCTAATATTTTAAAACAAGGTTTCCAACCAGCCTTTTCAGCTCTCACCTTCCCGACCATTATCACAGCTACTTCGCTTAAGATGGCTCAGGGAATTTTGAAACTTCCATTTCTGGATTATCTGGTACTGGCTGAAACCGCTATTTGCTTAATTATTTTATCCTTTGTATTGGGCGCTTATATGAATTGGTTACGAAAAAAGGTCTAGCTAGAAATAGCTAAACCTTATTTTTATGGTTTGATAACCTCAGCTCCACCCATGTATGGACGAAGTGCTTCTGGGATGGTCACAGAACCATCTTCATTTTGGTAGTTTTCAAGAATAGCAGCCACTGTACGTCCAACTGCAAGTCCAGAACCGTTCAAAGTGTGAAGGAGTTTCACCTTGCCGTCTGCTTCATCACGGTAACGGATTTGGGCACGACGGGCTTGGAAATCTTCTGTATTTGAACAACTTGAGATTTCACGGTAAGTATTTTGCGCTGGAATCCAAACTTCTAAGTCGTAAGTCTTGGCAGCTGAGAAGCCCATATCTCCAGTAGAGAGCGCAACGACACGGTATGGAAGGTTTAGTTTTTGAAGAATGTTTTCAGCGTTGGCAGTCATTTTTTCCAATTCTTCGTAAGATTCTTCTGGTTTGGCAAATTTAACCATTTCAACTTTGTGGAATTGGTGCAAACGAATCAAGCCACGAGTATCACGGCCAGCTGAACCAGCCTCAGAACGGAATGATGGGCTCATAGCAGTGAAGTAGATTGGCAGGTCTTTACCGTCAAGGATTTCATCACGGTAGTAGTTTGTCAGAGGAACTTCAGCTGTAGGAATGAGGACGTAATTACTGTCGCTCAATTCAAAAGTATCTTCCTTGAATTTTGGATATTGACCAGTACCAAACATAGAATCGTGGTTAACCATGTAAGGTGTGATGACTTCAGTGTAGCCTTCTTTTCCATGTTCATCCAACATAAAGTTGTAAATAGCACGTTCCAAACGAGCGCCGAGACCTTTATAGAAGAGGA
The DNA here is from genome assembly GCF_016658865.1 of Streptococcus mitis. Lineage (NCBI taxonomy): Bacteria > Bacillati > Bacillota > Bacilli > Lactobacillales > Streptococcaceae > Streptococcus > Streptococcus mitis. Next base: position 1,692,120 of record NZ_CP067992.1, on the reverse strand, counting down.
AGCGAGCTCCTGTTACCTTACCACCACGTTCCCAGTCAAGGATGCCAAGGTCTTCACCCAGATCCCAGTGAGCTTTAGGTTCGAAATCAAACTCGCGTGGAGTACCCCAACGGCGAACTTCCACATTGTCATCTTCGTCAACCCCAACAGGAACGCTATCAGCTGGAATATTTGGAAGAGTAGTGGTAAATTCTGTCAATTTAGCATCGATTTCTGCCAATTCAGCATCCAAGGCTTTGACTTCAGCAGATAGAGTTTGCATGGCAGCAATCTTGTCATCTGCATTTTCCTTGTTGCGCTTAGCTTGGGCAATCTCAGCTGAAACTGTGTTACGTTCAGCCTTGAGAGTTTCAACCTTGACTAAAATATCACGACGTTTAGCATCGATTTCTTTCATCTCATTCAAGACAGCAGCATCTACACCACGTGTAGCCAGTTTTTCTGCGACAGCATCAAAGTCTGTACGAATACGTTTGATATCTAACATAAGAACTCCTTTATGAAAAAAGCACACCTGACAAAGCGTTGGAGTGGCAGGGCCACGGTTCCATCCAACTTCACAGGAGTGCACTTGATTGTGTATGCAATTGTTACTAACGGTAGAATTTCACCTATCCCTCCTATCTGCTCGCAGCATCCGCAGACTTTCTGAAAGAAGAAGATAACCTACTTATCCGTTGCTATGATTATACTAAAGTTTCTACTTTTTTGCAAATAGATTTTTAAATTTTTGACTAATGGTTTGAATCAGGGTCGGAAGTTTGACGACCTTGTCATTGCCCAGTTTTTCGCGTGCAATTTTAAGAATGGTACCCGAGTCTTTTGAGGCAAAGAGGAATTTTCCTCTGTCTGTAAAGACTTCGAAGTGACGACTGATTTTGCGACCAGTAACATTGGCTCCAATCTGGTTAATATGGCTCCAAGGAATCTGGATAAATTGTTCAACATTGACATCGGGGTAAAATTCCAAAGCCTGATCTCCGACAAGGAATTTTCCAACTTTCCCAGCTATAGAGAGGTAGGAGGTGCCTGTCGTATTGAGGAGCACTGTTTTGTTAAGTGATTGAGCCATGCTTAGTCTTCCTTGCTTTCACCGAAAAAGGCATTGTATAGGGCTTTAATAGCTGCTTTCTCTTGGTCCTTATGGACAACAAACATAATAGACACTTCACTAGAACCTTGAGACATCATCTGGATGTTGATCTTATTTTCAGATAGAGCACGTGTCGCAGTAGCAGTTACTCCGATATGGCTCTTCATCTTTTCTCCAACAATCATAATGATTGAAAGGTCGTGCTCGATTTCTGCATGGTCTACTTCAGCCTTTTGAACCAACTGACGAAGGATTTCTTCTTCCTTGATAGGAGTTAGTTCGCGAGAACGGAGGATGATTGAAAGATCGTCGATACCTGTTGGCATATGTTCCCAACCGATGTTGAGGTCTTCAAGGATTTGCAGAACCTTGCGACCAAATCCAACCTCACGGTTCATGAGGTATTTCGACATGTTAATGCTGACAAAGCCTGAATCACCGGCAATTCCCACAACTGGAAATTCATCACTACTGTGTTTTAGAACGATACGAGTACCTGGATGGTCAGGATTGTTGGTATTCTTGATAACTAGAGGAATTTTTCCACGGTAGGCAGGTAGAAGGGCTTCGTCATGAAGGACTGAGAATCCTGCATAAGCCAACTCACGCATTTCACGGTAGGTCAACTCAGGGATTGAGTGTGGTTGGTGAATAATGCCTGGGTGGGCTGCAAAGATACCATCAACGTCTGTAAAGTTTTCATAGAGGTCTGCCTTAACACCTGCAGCAATGATAGAACCTGTAATGTCTGATCCTCCACGTGAGAAGGTACAGATTTGATTTTCCTTAGTAACTCCAAAGAAACCAGGAATGACAAGGACTTCATTTGCATTTGTCAATTCTTCAATCTTGTCATAACTTGATGGAATGATGCGAGCGTGACCAGGCTCACTTGTGACCACAATACCAGCTTCTCTAGGGTGCACATAGCGTGCATCAATCCCATTTTGATTAAAGTAGGCAGCAATCAATTTAGCATTGTTATTTTCACCGGCTGCTAGGAAAGTATCGTAGAGAAATTCATTTTCATCAATAGGAAGAGTGGCTAAGGCACGAATGCTTTTAGAAATTTTTTCTAAAACAGCTGGTTTTAGCCCTAGTTCACTAACCATAGCAGCATAGCGGTCGATAATCCAGTTTTGGCTCTTGCTAATATCGTTACCAGCAACATAGTCGCGGTAGTATTTAATCAAGGCATCCGTAACCTTAGTATCTTCAGCATTGCGTTTACCAGGCGCAGAAACGACTACAAAACGACGCTCTGAATCGCTTTTGACGATGTTTAAAACTTTTTCTAATTGACTAGCAGAGGCAAGAGAGCTACCTCCAAATTTAACAACTTTCATAAGAACTCCTAAAGTAAGTATTTTATACGATTATAGCAGAAAGAAAGCCTTTTTTCAATGAAGAAAATAAGATGCTTTCTAGGACAAAGCGAGCCTTTCTAATCGGCTGAGACACTTTCAGTTGATTTTTTCTTGCTTTCTGATTTTAAAAAAGATATACTTTTGAAATAAAATAATTTAAACTGCTTATAAAATAAAAAGGAGTCCAGATGGAACACATTATTTATCAGCTTGAAGAGGATTTGGCAATCCTTACCTTGAATCGTCCTGAGGTAGCGAATGGTTTTCATATCCCTATGTGTGAGGAGATTTTAGAAGCTCTGATTTTGGCAGAAGAGGATCCGGCTGTGCATTTTGTCTTAATCAACGCGAATGGCAAAGTCTTCTCTGTTGGGGGAGATTTGGTTGAGATGAAGCGAGCAGTCGATGAGGATGATATTCCATCATTGACGAAAATCGCAGAATTGGTCAATACTATTTCTTATAAAATCAAGCAAATTGCTAAACCTGTCTTGATGGAGGTTGATGGGGCTGTTGCAGGTGCCGCAGCGAATATGGCTGTTGCTGCAGATTTCTGTCTGGCAACGGATAAGGCTAAATTTATCCAAGCTTTTGTTGGAGTTGGCTTGGCTCCGGATGCAGGAGGAATTCATCTCTTGAGTCGAAGTATTGGTGTGACGCGTGCTGCTCAATTGGCTATGACAGGTGAGGCTTTGAACGCAGAAAAAGCTCTAGAATGGGGACTAGTTTACCGCGTCTGTGAAGCTGATAAACTTGAAAAGACGAGAGAACAGATTCTTAAAAAATTAAGACGTGGCTCAAACAATTCTTATGCTGCCATCAAGAAGTTGGTGTGGGAGAGCCAATTTAAAGATTGGCAAGATTATGCTACTTTAGAACTGAATCTTCAAGAATCTCTAGCCAAAACAGAGGATTTCAAAGAAGGAGTTCGGGCTCATTCGGAAAGAAGAAGACCTAAATTTACAGGAAAATAAAAAAATACTTGCACCATTCTTTGAACTTTGATATAATTCTTTTGTCAAATGTTTTGATTCTAAAAGTTTTTTTGAAAAGGAGGGAAGGAAAGATTGGACTACCAACGAATTAATGAATATTTAACGTCTATATTTAACAATGTCCTCGTTATTGAGGAAGTTAGCTTGAGGGGTAGTCGTTTCAAGGATATCTCCATCAAAGAAATGCATACGATTGATGTGATTGGAAAAGTTCCAGATGTGACACCAAGTCAAGTGTCAAAAGAGTTGATGGTGACTCTTGGGACAGTTACGACTAGTTTGAATAATCTCGAACGCAAGGGTTACATTGAACGCATTCGTTCAGAACATGATCGACGTGTAGTGCATCTGCATTTGACAAAGAAAGGTCGCTTGGTTCATAGACTACATAAACGCTTCCACAAGGCTATGGTTGAAAAAATCATTGATGGTATGAGTAAGCAAGAGATGGAGGTTATGAGCAAAGGTTTGACCAATCTTTATCAATTTTTGGAGGATTTGAGATAATGGCTTTTGCAAAAATAAGCCAGGTTGCTCATTATGTGCCAGAGCAAGTGGTTACAAATCATGATTTGGCTCAGATTATGGATACCAATGATGAGTGGATTTCAAGTCGGACGGGAATACGACAAAGGCATATTTCAAGAACAGAATCTACTAGTGATTTGGCTACAGAAGTTGCCAAGAAACTGATGGCAAAAGCTGGAATCACAGGAGAGGAGTTGGATTTTATCATCCTAGCTACCATTACTCCAGATTCGATGATGCCCTCTACAGCTGCTCGTGTTCAAGCTAATATTGGTGCTAATAAGGCCTTTGCTTTTGACCTAACAGCGGCTTGCAGTGGATTTGTATTTGCTCTTTCAACTGCTGAAAAGTTTATCGCTTCTGGTCGCTTTCAAAAAGGCTTGGTGATTGGTAGTGAGACCCTCTCTAAAGCAGTCGATTGGTCAGACCGATCAACAGCTGTTTTGTTTGGAGATGGTGCTGGTGGAGTCTTGCTAGAAGCTAGCGAGAAAGAGCATTTTTTGGCTGAGAGTCTCAATAGTGATGGGAGTCGTAGCGAGTGTCTAACTTATGGACATTCAGGCTTGCATTCTCCGTTTTCAGATCAAGAAAATGCAGATTCATTTTTGAAGATGGATGGGCGCGCGGTCTTTGATTTTGCTATTCGGGACGTAGCCAAGTCTATCAAGCAGACTATTGATGAATCTCCTATAGAGGCGACAAACTTGGATTATCTGCTACTTCATCAGGCTAATGACCGTATTTTGGATAAAATGGCTAGAAAAATCGGTGTTAACCGAGATAAACTTCCAGCCAATATGATGGAATATGGCAATACCAGTGCAGCCAGTATCCCGATTTTACTTTCAGAGTGTGTAGAACAAGGCCTCATCCGTTTAGATGGTAGCCAGACTGTTCTACTATCAGGCTTCGGTGGAGGCTTGACCTGGGGCACGCTCATTCTTACAATTTAGGTAATCATGTGGTGAACACATTGTTATAAAAAAACTATTTATTTTAAAGGAGTCCTATCATGGCAGTATTTGAAAAAGTACAAGAAATTATCGTTGAAGAACTTGGAAAAGACGCATCAGAAGTAACACTTGAATCAACTTTTGATGATTTGGACGCAGATTCATTGGACTTGTTCCAAGTAATTTCAGAAATCGAAGATGCTTTTGATATCCAAATCGAAGCAGAAGATGACTTGAAAACAGTTGGTGACTTGGTTGCCTACGTTGAAGAGCAAACAAAATAAGCAGAATATAAGATAGAAGGAGTAGGGAAACCCGCTCCCTCTTGTTTAGGCAATAGTTTGATTGTCAAATTATGACGGTATCGAACTATTACGTAAGCAAGAAACGATGGAGGCACTATGAAAACGCGTATTACAGAATTATTGAACATTGATTATCCTATTTTCCAAGGAGGGATGGCCTGGGTTGCTGATGGTGATTTGGCAGGGGCTGTTTCCAAGGCTGGAGGACTAGGGATTATCGGTGGGGGGAATGCCCCTAAAGAAGTTGTCAAGGCAAATATTGATAAAATCAAATCATTGACGGATAAACCCTTTGGTGTCAACATCATGCTCTTGTCTCCCTTTGTGGAAGATATTGTAGACCTCGTTATCGAGGAAGGTGTTAAGGTAGTTACAACAGGAGCAGGAAATCCAAGTAAATACATGGAACGTTTCCATGCTGCTGGTATTACAGTTATTCCTGTTGTTCCTAGTGTTGCCCTAGCTAAGCGCATGGAAAAAATCGGTGCAGATGCCGTTATTGCAGAAGGAATGGAAGCTGGGGGGCATATCGGTAAATTAACAACCATGACCTTGGTGCGCCAGGTTGCTGCTGCTGTATCTATTCCTGTTATTGCTGCAGGAGGGATTGCAGATGGTGAAGGTGCTGCAGCTGGCTTTATGCTAGGTGCAGAAGCTGTTCAGGTTGGAACTCGCTTTGTCGTTGCAAAAGAGTCTAATGCCCATCCAAATTATAAGGCGAAAATTTTAAAAGCTAGAGATATCGATACTACGATTTCAGCTCAACACTTTGGACATGCTGTTCGTGCGATTAAAAACCAATTGACTCGTGATTTTGAAAAAGCTGAGAAAGATGCCTTTAAACAAGAAAATCCAGATTTGGAAATTTTTGAACAAATGGGAGCAGGTGCACTAGCCAAAGCGGTTGTTCACGGAGATGTGGATGGTGGATCTGTTATGGCAGGTCAAATTGCTGGGCTTGTTTCCAAAGAAGAAACCGTTGAAGAAATCCTAAAAGATTTGTATTACGGAGCAGCTAAGAAAATTCAAGAAGAAGCCTCTCGTTGGGCAGGAGTTGTAAGAAATGACTAAAACGGCCTTTTTATTTGCTGGCCAAGGTGCCCAGTATCTAGGTATGGGACGGGATCTCTATGATCACTACCCTATTGTCAAAGAAACGATTGATCAAGCGAGTCAGGTACTCGGTTATGATTTGCGTTATCTCATTGATAGGGAAGAAGAAAAACTCAATCAGACCCGCTATACGCAACCAGCTATTTTAGCGACTTCAGTTGCTATCTATCGTTTATTGAAAGAAAAGGGCTATCAGCCTGATATGGTTGCTGGTTTGTCACTTGGAGAATACTCTGCCTTGGTAGCCAGCGGTGCCTTGGATTTTGAAGATGCGGTTGCCTTGGTAGCTAAGCGTGGAGCCTATATGGAAGAAGCGGCCCCTGCTGGTTCTGGCAAGATGGTAGCAGTTCTCAATACGCCAGTAGAGGTTATTGAAGAAGTCTGTCGAAAAGCTTCTGAACTTGGAGTGGTTACTCCAGCCAACTATAATACACCTGCACAAATTGTGATTGGTGGAGAAGTGGCTGCAGTTGACCGAGCTGTCGAACTCTTGCAAGAAGCAGGTGCCAAACGCTTGATTCCACTCAAGGTGTCAGGTCCCTTTCATACCGCTCTCCTTGAGCCTGCTAGCCAGAAACTAGCTGAAACTCTTGCTCAAGTAAGTTTTGCAGATTTTACTTGTCCCCTAGTTGGTAATACAGAAGCTGCTGTCATGCAAAAAGAAGATATAGTTCAACTCTTGACGCGTCAGGTCAAGGAACCAGTTCGTTTCTATGAAAGTATTGCAGTTATGCAAGAAGCAGGAGTAACCAACTTTATCGAGATTGGCCCAGGGAAAGTCTTGTCAGGCTTTGTCAAAAAAATTGATAAAACAGCTAAACTAGCCAATGTTGAAGATCAGGCGAGTTTGGAAGCCTTGCTAGAAAACGAGTAATCCCTTCTCCCACAAATACAAGAGGAAACAGGAGAAAAGAATGCAACTAAAAAATAAAAATATCTTTATTACAGGTTCGAGTCGTGGGATTGGTCTTGCCATCGCCCACAAGTTTGCTCAGGCAGGAGCCAATATTGTTTTAAACAGTCGTGGGGCAATCTCAGAAGAATTGCTCGCTGAGTTTTCAAACTATGGTGTCAAGGTGGTTCCCGTTTCAGGAGATGTATCAAATTTTGCAGATGCTAAGCGTATGGTTGATCAAGCTATTGTAGAGCTGGGTTCAGTAGATGTTTTGGTCAACAATGCAGGGATTACCCAAGATACCCTAATGCTCAAGATGACAGAAGCAGATTTTGAAAAAGTGCTCAAGGTTAACCTGACTGGTGCCTTTAACATGACACAATCAGTCTTGAAACCGATGATAAAAGCCAGAGAAGGTGCTATCATTAATATGTCTAGTGTAGTTGGTTTGATGGGGAATATCGGTCAAGCTAACTATGCAGCTTCTAAGGCTGGTTTGATTGGTTTTACCAAGTCTGTGGCGCGTGAAGTGGCCAATCGCAATATCAGGGTTAATGCTATTGCACCTGGAATGATTGAGTCCGATATGACAGCTGTTCTATCAGACAAGGTAAAAGATGCTATGCTGGCACAAATTCCTATGAAAGAATTTGGGCAGGCAGAGCAGGTTGCAGATTTAACAGTATTTTTAGCAGGCCAAGATTATCTAACTGGTCAAGTGGTTGCCATTGATGGTGGCTTAAGTATGTAGCAGAAGCTAGAGGTAAAAAAGATGAAACTAAATCGCGTAGTAGTAACAGGTTATGGAGTAACATCTCCAATCGGAAATACACCAGAAGAATTTTGGAATAGTTTGACAACTGGAAAAATCGGAATTGGCCAAATTACAAAATTTGATCATAGTGACTTTGATGTGCATAATGCAGCAGAAATTCAAGATTTTCCTTTTGATAAATACTTTGTAAAGAAAGATACCAATCGTTTTGATAACTATTCTTTGTATGCTTTGTACGCAGCCCAAGAGGCTGTCAATCATGCCAATCTGGATGTAGAGGCTATTGACAAGGATCGTTTTGGTGTTATTGTTGCCTCTGGTATTGGTGGAATCAAGGAAATTGAAGATCAAGTACTTCGCTTAAATGATAAAGGTCCAAAACGTGTGAAACCATTGACCCTTCCAAAAGCTTTGCCAAATATGGCTTCAGGAAATGTTGCCATGCGTTTTGGAGCAAACGGTGTTTGTAAATCGATCAATACTGCCTGCGCTTCATCAAATGATGCGATTGGGGATGCCTTCCGCTCAATTAAATTTGGTTTCCAAGACGTTATGTTGGTAGGTGGTTCAGAAGCCTCTATCACACCTTTTGCTATTGCTGGTTTCCAAGCCCTAACAGCTCTCTCTACTACAGAGGACCCAAGTCGTGCTTCTATCCCATTTGATAAGAACCGTAATGGTTTTGTCATGGGTGAAGGTTCAGGGATGTTGGTTCTTGAAAGCCTTGACCACGCGGAAAAACGTGGGGCTACTATCCTTGCTGAAGTGGTTGGTTACGGAAATACTTGTGATGCCTACCACATGACTTCACCACATCCAGAAGGTCAGGGAGCTATCAAGGCCATCAAACTAGCCTTGGAAGAAGCTGAGATTTCTCCAGAGCAGGTAGCCTATGTCAATGCTCACGGAACGTCAACTCCTGCTAATGAAAAAGGAGAAAGTGGTGCTATCGTAGCTGTTCTTGGCAAGGAAGTACCTGTATCATCAACTAAGTCTTTCACCGGACATTTGCTGGGGGCTGCGGGTGCAGTAGAAGCTATCGTAACCATCGAAGCTATGCGTCATAACTTTGTACCAATGACAGCTGGGACAAGCGAAGTATCAGACTATATCGAAGCCAATGTCGTTTATGGACAAGGCTTGGAGCAAGAGATTCCATACGCTATTTCAAATACCTTTGGTTTTGGTGGCCACAATGCCGTTCTTGCTTTCAAACGTTGGGAGAATAAATAAGTATGAATTTAAACGATATTAAAGACTTGATGGCTCAATTTGACCAGTCAAGTTTGAGAGAATTTTCTTATAAAAATGGGACGGATGAGTTGCAGTTTAGCAAAAATGAAGCTAGACTTGTGCCTGAAGTTGCAGCTCCAGTTGCTCCAGCGCCCGTTCTAGCAACACCAAATTCAGCGGCTCCTACATCTGCTCCAGCAGAGACTGTAGAAGAAGTTCAAGCTCCAGCTGAAACAAGTGTAGTTGCTGAGGGAGATGTTGTAGAGAGCCCACTTGTTGGAGTGGCTTACTTGGCTGCTGGCCCAGATAAACCGGCCTTCGTTTCAGTTGGTGATAGTGTCAAAAAAGGTCAAACATTGGTGATTATCGAAGCCATGAAAGTTATGAATGAAATTCCAGCACCTAAGGATGGTGTAGTAACGGAAATTCTCGTTTCTAACGAAGAAATGGTTGAGTTTGGTAAAGGATTGGTACGTATCAAATGATCGATATTCAAGGAATCAAAGAAGCTCTACCCCACCGTTATCCCATGCTCCTAGTGGACCGTGTCTTGGAAGTGAGCGAGGATACTATTGTTGCCATCAAAAATGTGACTATCAACGAGCCTTTCTTTAACGGCCATTTTCCTCAATACCCAGTTATGCCAGGTGTTCTAATCATGGAAGCCTTGGCGCAAACTGCTGGTGTTTTGGAGTTGTCTAAGCCTGAAAATAAGGGGAAACTAGTCTTTTACGCTGGTATGGACAAGGTTAAATTCAAGAAGCAGGTTGTACCAGGCGACCAATTGGTTATGACAGCGACTTTTGTAAAACGTCGTGGTACCATTGCCGTGGTTGAAGCCAAAGCTGAAGTGGATGGCAAGCTTGCTGCTAGTGGTACTCTTACCTTTGCAATTGGGAACTAAGGAGGTTCTCCATGTTTCGAAAAATTTTAATTGCCAATCGTGGTGAAATTGCGGTCCGTATTATCCGTGCAGCGCGTGAATTGGGGATTGCGACGGTAGCGGTTTATTCAACTGCTGATAAGGAAGCCCTTCATACGCTTTTGGCAGATGAAGCGGTTTGTATCGGCCCTGGCAAGGCAACTGAGTCTTATCTTAACATTAATGCGGTTCTATCAGCTGCAGTCTTGACTGAAGCAGAAGCTATTCACCCCGGTTTTGGATTTCTCAGTGAAAATTCCAAATTTGCAACCATGTGTGAAGAGGTTGGCATCAAGTTTATCGGTCCATCTGGCCATGTTATGGATATGATGGGGGACAAGATTAATGCACGTGCTCAGATGATTAAAGCAGGCGTGCCCGTCATTCCGGGTTCGGATGGAGAAGTGCATAACTCTGAGGAAGCTTTGATTGTTGCTGAAAAAATTGGCTATCCTGTGATGCTCAAGGCTTCAGCAGGTGGAGGTGGTAAAGGGATTCGTAAGGTTGAAAAACCAGAAGACCTTGTTTCAGCTTTTGAAACTGCCTCTAGTGAAGCCAAGGCTAATTATGGCAATGGTGCCATGTACATAGAACGGGTCATTTATCCAGCTCGTCATATCGAGGTTCAAATTCTAGGAGATGAACATGGAAATGTAATCCATTTGGGGGAACGAGATTGCTCTCTTCAACGGAATAACCAAAAGGTTTTAGAAGAAAGCCCTTCGATTGCAATCGGAAAAACGCTACGCCATGAAATCGGTGCTGCGGCTGTTCGAGCTGCAGAGTCTGTTGGCTATGAGAATGCAGGGACCATTGAGTTTCTTCTTGACGAAGCCAGTGGAAACTTCTATTTCATGGAGATGAATACTCGTGTTCAGGTAGAGCATCCAGTAACAGAGTTTGTTTCAGGTGTGGATATCGTTAAGGAACAGATTCGCATTGCGGCAGGCCAGCCTTTGTCTGTGAAGCAAGAAGATATTGTCCTACGTGGCCATGCTATCGAGTGTCGGATCAATGCAGAAAATCCAGCTTTTAATTTTGCTCCAAGTCCAGGTAAGATTACCAATCTCTATCTGCCAAGTGGAGGGGTTGGCTTGCGCGTAGATTCAGCAGTTTATCCAGGCTATACCATTCCCCCCTATTATGATAGTATGATTGCCAAAGTCATCGTTCATGGAGAGAATCGTTTTGATGCTTTGATGAAAATGCAACGAGCCCTCTATGAACTAGAGATAGAGGGGGTGCAGACCAATGCTGATTTCCAGCTTGACCTCATTTCAGATCGCAATGTCATTGCTGGGGATTACGATACTTCCTTCTTGATGGAAACCTTCTTACCCAAATATCAAGAAAAAGAATAAAATGACTTCAAGAGTTTAAACCGAAAAGGGGAATCAATGGCTCTATTTAGTAAAAAAGATAAGTATATTCGAATCAATCCCAATCGTTCAGTTAGGGAAAAACCTCAAGCTAAGCCAGAGGTTCCAGATGAATTATTCTCCCAGTGTCCGGGTTGTAAGCATACCATCTACCAGAAGGATCTGGGAAGTGAGCGTATCTGTCCGCACTGTAGCTATACCTTTCGTATTTCTGCCCAAGAACGCTTGGCTTTGACGATTGATATGGGAACCTTCAAGGAATTGTTTACAGGGATTGAAAGCAAGGATCCCTTGCATTTCCCTGGTTACCAAAAGAAACTGGCAACCATGCGTGAAAAAACAGGTCTGGATGAAGCCGTTGTGACAGGAACTGCTCTTATTAAAGGTCAGACTGTGGCTCTTGGGATTATGGATTCCAACTTTATCATGGCATCTATGGGTACGGTTGTAGGGGAAAAAATCACTCGATTATTTGAGTATGCGACTGTTGAAAAATTGCCAGTTGTTCTTTTCACAGCATCTGGTGGAGCCCGTATGCAGGAAGGAATTATGAGTCTCATGCAGATGGCAAAGATTTCTGCAGCAGTTAAACGCCATTCAAATGCTGGCCTCTTTTACCTGACGATTTTGACAGATCCAACGACAGGTGGTGTAACAGCTTCCTTCGCTATGGAAGGCGATATCATTCTGGCTGAACCACAAAGTTTGGTTGGTTTTGCTGGGCGTCGTGTCATTGAAAATACGGTTCGTGAAAGCTTGCCTGAGGATTTCCAAAAGGCAGAATTCCTATTAGAACATGGCTTTGTGGATGCTATCGTTAAAAGAAGAGACTTGCCAGATACAATTGCTAGCCTAGTCAGATTGCACGGAGGGAGTCCAAGATGAATATTGCAAAAATAGTCAGAGAAGCGCGTGAGCAGAGTCGCTTGACAACCTTAGACTTTGCGACAGGCATTTTTGATGAATTTATCCAATTACACGGTGACCGTTCTTTTCGTGACGATGGTGCAGTTGTTGGTGGTATTGGCTGGCTTGGGGACCAAGCTGTAACAGTGGTTGGTATCCAAAAAGGCAAGAGTTTACAAGATAACCTCAAGCGGAATTTTGGTCAACCGCATCCAGAAGGCTACCGTAAGGCTCTACGGTTGATGAAACAGGCTGAAAAGTTTGGTCGTCCAGTTGTGACCTTTATCAATACTGCAGGTGCCTATCCTGGTGTCGGCGCGGAAGAACGCGGTCAAGGAGAAGCTATCGCTCGCAATCTCATGGAAATGAGTGACCTGAAAGTTCCGATTATTGCTATTATTATCGGTGAAGGTGGTTCAGGTGGAGCTCTGGCTCTGGCAGTCGCAGACCGTGTCTGGATGCTGGAAAATTCTATCTATGCCATTCTCAGCCCAGAAGGCTTTGCTTCCATTCTATGGAAGGACGGCAGTCGTGCCATGGAAGCGGCAGAACTGATGAAAATCACTTCTCATGAGCTGTTAGAAATGGACGTGGTAGACAAGGTGATTTCTGAAGCAGGACTTTCTAGCAAAGAACTGATTAAGAGTGTAAAGAAAGAACTTCAAGCTGAGCTAGCTAGACTTTCGCAAAAACCGTTAGAAGAGTTGTTGGAAGAACGCTATCAAAGATTTAGAAAATATTAATACAAAAACTAGAACTGGCAGTTAGTTCTAGTTTTTATGTGGTTCTTACTCTGTATCAAGGATGAAGTAAAAGGTGCTTGGAAAACCAAACACCTTTTCGATTATTCATTTTCTTCAGTTACAAATTGACTAAGCAGTCCGTTGATAAAGCGGGCTGATTTTTGATCTGAAAAATTCTTAGCAAGTTCAATGGCTTCATTGACTGCTACCAGCTGAGGAGTATCAAATGATGTGATTTCAAAGATACCCAAGCGTAGTAAGTTTTTTTCGACCAAGGTCAAGCGTTCAACTGTCCAGCCTGACTTGAGGTGCTGGTTGATTTGTTTATCCAACTCGTCTTTTTGAGCTTGAACACCAGAAACCAAGTTCAGAAGAAAGGCAGGAATTTGCACATCTTCATCTTCACGGTCATGTGTGTAGGCAAAGCGACAAGCCGTTTCCATATCTGTGTCGAATTCAAGGCTCATGAGAGCTTGAAAAGCGCATTTACGAAGTTCGCGTCTAGATTCTAATAATGGACTAGTCATTGAGGAAGTCCTCGTTAAATAGATCTTTCAACTCAGGTTTTGGTGTCTTGTCTGGAACGATTCCTGCAACATGGATGTTGACAGCAGCAAGTTCCACATCAGCCATATCACGGACAGCGTCTTTCACTGCTTTTTGAATAGCAAGAGCAACTTTTGGTACTTTCACACCGTACTCAAGGTAGAGATAGATGTCAGCAGTTAGTTCTTCGTTGCTTTCTTTTAAGTAGACGCCACGACCAAGAGAGAGTTTTGATAGGGTATCAGATACGGATTTATTTGAAAATGAGTGGACACCCTCAACTTTAGCAGTTGCGATGGCAATAATTTTTTCAAGTACACGTGGAGCGATAACGATTTCGCCAAATTGTTCTTCAATTCCCATAGAATGACCTCTTTCTAGAGATTAGGCACGAGAAACGTAAGTTCCTTCTGCAGTGTTGATGATCAATTTTTGCCCAGCTTCGATGAAGTCTGGAACGTTGACAACAAGTCCAGTTTCCATAGTTGCTGGTTTACCAGAACCTGTAACAGTAGCACCTTTGATAGATGGTTGTGTTTCAGCAACTGTCAATTCAACAGTGGTTGGTACAGTTACACCGATTACTTCAGTTCCGTAGAATTGGATTTTCACATCAGAGTTTTCAAGGATGTAAAGCAATTCATTTTCAACATTTACGACTGGGATTTCGTATTGGTCGTAAGTTTCAGTGTTCATGAAGTAGGCAGTTTCATCCATTTTGTACAAGTATTGAGCTGGAACAGTTTCGATAATAGCTTGTTCGAATTTTTCTTCTGGACGGTAGCTTGTATCAAAAGTAGAACCAGTACGGACATCACGTAATTTCATACGCATGATTGTGTTCCCTTTACCTGGTTTGTGGTGGCTAGCTTCCAAAACGCGGATCAATTTTCCGTCTGCAGTTTCAAACGTCATACCAGCTTTCAATTTGCTTGCTTCAATCATGTTTTTACCTCTTTAATAAATATTATTACTCTTCATTTTACCATAAAATGTTCTGGAAATAAAGCCAAAATAGTTATTGGGAGATGGTAGGGGAGAAAAAACCAACCTCAGGGCTGGTTTTTTACATATTAATCTTCTTTCAACTTCGCCAATTCTTGTGCAAGCAGTTTAAGAGCAACTTGTGGGTTGGCTTGGCCTTTGGTTGCTTTCATAAGGAAGCCTGTGAAGGCCTTGTCTGCATTACGTTTTCCTGACTTGAAGTCGGCAACGGCGGCTTCGTTATCCGCAAAGACTTGGTGGATGATCGGGATCAAGATTTCAGGATCTGAGATTTGAACCATACCTGCTTTTTCCACGTATTCACGCGCGCCACCGCCATTTTTAGCTAGGTGGACAAAGACTTTCTTGGCAATCTTAGACGAGATAGTGCCGTCTTCGATGATGGCAATCATTTCAACCAAGTTTTCTGGTGTCAATTCGATTTGTTCCAGTGTCTTGCCTTCAGCATTCAAGAATTGAGCCACTTCACCTTGGAGCCAGTTAGAGACTTGTTTAGCATCGCCACCGAGGGCAACAGCTTTTTCAAAGAAGTCAGAAGTGACCTTGTTTGCAGTCAACTGGTTAGCATCGTAGTCTGACAAGCCAAGGTCAGCCACGTAACGCGCACGGCGTTCTTTCGGAAACTCTGGCAACTCTGTACGCATTTCCTCAATCCACTCGTTTGAAATTTCAAAGAGAGGTAGGTCTGGTTCTGGGAAGTAGCGGTAGTCTGCAGCGCCTTCCTTGACACGCATGAGTATGGTTGCTTTGTTGGCTTCATCGTAACGGCGTGTTTCTTGGCGGATTTGACCACCTGAGCGTAGGATTTCAGCCTGACGTTGGACTTCGTATTCAAGACCCTTACGCACGTTTGAGAAGGAGTTGAGGTTTTTCAACTCAGTCTTGGTACCGAATTTCTCTTGACCATAAGGACGAAGAGAAATGTTGGCATCCACACGCATCGAACCTTCTTCCATCTTAACGTCAGAAATGCCAGCATACTGGATAACTTCCTTGAGGGCGGTTAGATAAGCATAGGCTTCTTCAGGAGAACGCATGTCGGCTTCAGATACAATCTCAATCAATGGCACCCCTTGGCGGTTGAGGTCAACATAAGAGTAGCCATCTGTACCGTGAGTGTTTTTACCAGCGTCTTCTTCTAGGTGAGCGCGTTCGATACCGATTTTCTTGGTTGTACCGTCTTCTAGCTCTACTTCAATCCAGCCGTTGTAACCGATTGGCTCATCAAATTGAGAAATTTGGTAGGCTTTGGGATTATCAGGATAGAAGTAGTTCTTGCGGTCGAAGTGCATCTTTTTGTGGATATCCATATTGAGGGCAAGAGCAGCTTTGATACCGGCATCAACAACACCTTTATTGAGAACTGGCAGAACACCTGGGAAGGACCAATCAATCACGTTGGTGTTGGCATTTTGGTCATTTCCAAAGTGGGCAGAAGTAGGTGAGAAGATTTTTGAATTGGTGTTGAGCTCTACGTGGACTTCAAGTCCAATGACTGTTTCAAAGTTCATTAGTTGTCACCTCCAAAAATCACGGGTTGTTGTTTGTGGTAGTCTGTTGTTGCTTCAAAAGCAGCAGCAACTTGGTAAATGGTTTCCTCAGAGTACTTAGGACCAATCAATTGTAGACCGACTGGTAGACCTTGAGAGAATCCAGCAGGAATCGAAATTCCTGGTAGACCAGCTAAGTTGACTGGGATGGTCAAGAGGTCAGCCAAGTACATGGCAACTGGATCGTGGTTGAGTGAATCCAAGTCATAGGCAACGCTTGGAGCAGTTGGTCCCAAAATCAAATCGTAATCCGCAAAGACTTTTTCGAAATCTTGAATGATGAGGGTACGGACCTGACCAGCTTTCTTGTAATAGGCATCGTAGTAACCTGACGAAAGGCTGAAAGTACCTAGCATAATACGGCGTTTCACTTCTTCACCGAAACCTTGGCTACGGCTGTTTACATAGATTTCATCAAGGTTGCTTGCATCTTCTGCGCGGTAGCCGTAACGGATACCGTCAAAGCGTTGCAAGTTTGATGAAGCTTCAGATGAAGCGATGATGTAGTAGACGGCAACACCGTATTTAGAGTGAGGAAGGCTGACTTCTTCGACGATAGCCCCCAGTTTTTCAAAGTGTTTAGCAGCATTAAGAATGGTTTCTTTAACTTCTGGGTCAATCCCTTGGCCAAGGTATTCCTTAGGCAAAGCGATTTTCATACCCTTGATGTCTTGACCAATTTTTGAAGTAAAGTCGGCAATGCGGACAGGGGCAGAAGTAGAGTCTTTGGCATCTTCGCTGGCAATAGCGTTGAGCAAGAGAGCATTTTCCTTAACAGTAGGAGCAAAAGGTCCAATCTGGTCTAATGAACTACCAAAGGCAATGAGACCGAAACGTGAAACTGTTCCGTAGGTTGGTTTGAGACCAACGATCCCGTTGAAGGCAGCAGGTTGGCGAATAGAGCCACCCGTATCAGAACCAAGTGACAAGCGAATTTGTCCTGAAGCTACAGCTGCGGCAGAACCACTTGATGAACCACCAGGAACCTTGCTGTGGTCCCAAGCGTTTTTAGTTGCTCCGTAGTGGGAAGTCTCACCTGAACCACCCATGGCAAATTCGTCCATGTTGGTCTTTCCTACAACAATCATGCCTTTAGCCTTTGCATTGGCAACGGCTGTCGCATCAAAAATTGGCTCGTAGTTATAGAGCATTTTTGATGCAGCAGTTGTGAGAATGCCGTCTGTAGAGATGTTATCCTTAACTGCAAATGGAATTCCTGAAAGGACATTATCAGCGTCAATTCCAGCTTCATCAATAGCTTTAGCTTGAGCAAGAGCTTGCTCCTCAGCGATGGTAACAAAAGCGTTGATAGCTGTCTCTCGAGACTTGATATCTTCAAGAGTTGCTTGGGTCAATTCAGTTGCAGAAATTTCCTTTGAGACAAGGAGATTGTGCAAGTCTTCAATGGTTTTATTGTTGAAAGTCATTAGGCATCTCCTCCATCGTCTAGGATAGCTGGTACCTTGATATAGTAGTTGTCTTTTTCAGGTACGTTTTTAAACAAGCGATCACGGTCTGTTCCTTCTTCGGCCACATCAGGGCGGAGTACAGTCTTGCGGTCAGCCATGGTCGTAGTAGGTGCGACACCAGTTGTGTCTACTTCGCCCAGTAATTCAACCATGTCTACAATCTTGGACAAGGTAGTTGCAAAGGCAGCAGTTTCTTCTTCAGAGAATCTTAATTTTGAAAGATTGGCAACGTGTGTTACCTCTTCTTGCGTAATTTTCATCTTGCATCCTTTCGTGAAATGATGATTTTGAGTCTGTTCTATTTTACCATATTTTCCTATAAATAAGGGAGCCAAACTGAAAAGAAATAGAAATTGAAAAATCGTTTTTAATTCGCTATAATAGTTAAACTAGAAAAAAGAAAAAATAAGAGTTAGGATAGAAACATGTTCCATCAATTTATCACCAGAACTCAGACAGTCCCTCCTCCCATTTCACTTTTTTGGTATGGGGTTATGATGCTGGTCTTAATGCTTTGTATTTATGGGGCACTTGCTTATCACAAAAATCCGAAATTTGTATACTTGTTTAAGGGGATTCAGATCCTCCAGTTGCTAGCACTCTATAGTTGGTATGTTGGTTTTGGGATTCCCTTTTCTAATAGTCTCCCATTTTATCATTGCCGTTTAGCTATGTTTGCTGTGGTTTTCTTGCCCGATAAATGGAAAAGCAAGCAGTACTTTGCCCTCTTAGGAGCAAGTGGAGCTGTCTTTGCACTGGTTTACCCAGTTTTTGACCCCTATGACTTCCCCCATATTACCAGTTTTTCATTTTTGATTGGGCACTATGCCCTTCTAGTGAATTCCTTGGTCTACTTGATGAATCACTATGACAAGAGCCTACTCAAGAAATATATGATTGTAGTCTATACCTTTATCCTCAATCTCTTTCTAGTTGGGGTTAATCAGGTGACTGGTGGGAATTATGGCTTGTTAAATAAGACACCTTTTATTCCTGATGCCCCCCTGTGGCTAAAGTACCTACTTGTGTCCGTCATCCTTTCACTGGCTCTGGTTCTTTTTGATATCTTGTTCAAAAAACGGTGGAAAAAGAGAAACCAGGTGAAATCAGTGCTCTAGCTAACTTTTTTCATCGGATGAGCAATTGAAAAACTACTCAAAATCCGATATAATGGAGTGTTGAAAGGAATGGTAAAATCCAATGTAGAAATCATTCTTAGCTATTGAAACAAGAAAAATAGAGAATCAAAGAAAGAGAACTTATGAATATTCAAGAAGAAATTAAGAAACGTCGTACCTTTGCCATCATCTCCCACCCTGACGCGGGGAAAACTACTATTACTGAGCAGTTGCTCTACTTTGGGGGCGAGATTCGTGAGGCTGGTACCGTAAAAGGGAAGAAAACAGGGACGTTTGCCAAGTCTGACTGGATGGATATCGAGAAGCAACGTGGGATTTCGGTGACTTCATCTGTGATGCAGTTTGACTACGATGGTAAGCGCGTCAATATCCTCGACACACCAGGGCACGAGGACTTCTCAGAAGATACCTATCGGACCTTGATGGCGGTGGATGCTGCGGTCATGGTTGTGGACTCTGCCAAGGGTATCGAGGCGCAAACCAAGAAATTGTTTGAAGTTGTAAAACACCGTGGCATTCCCGTCTTTACCTTTATGAACAAGCTGGACCGTGACGGTCGTGAGCCTTTGGATCTCTTGCAAGAATTGGAAGAAGTCTTGGGTATTGCAAGTTATCCGATGAACTGGCCAATCGGTATGGGGAAAGCCTTTGAAGGCTTGTATGACCTTTATAACCAACGCTTGGAACTTTATAAAGGGGATGAGCGTTTTGCCAGTCTAGAAGATGGGGACAAGCTTTTTGGTAGCAATCCTTTCTACGAGCAAGTCAAAGATGATATTGAGCTTTTAAATGAAGCTGGAAATGAGTTTTCAGAGGAAGCAATCCTTGCTGGAGAATTGACACCTGTCTTCTTCGGCTCAGCCCTTACTAACTTTGGTGTGCAGACCTTCCTTGAGACTTTCCTCAAGTTTGCTCCAGAACCACATGGTCACAAGAAAACAGATGGTGAAATTGTGGATCCTTATGACAAGGATTTCTCAGGATTTGTCTTTAAAATCCAAGCCAACATGGACCCTCGACACCGTGACCGTATTGCTTTTGTTCGTATCGTTTCGGGTGAGTTTGAGCGCGGGATGAGTGTCAATCTGCCTCGTACTGGTAAGGGGGCTAAATTGTCTAATGTTACCCAGTTTATGGCGGAAAGTCGTGAGAATGTGACCAATGCCGTGGCGGGTGATATCATCGGGGTTTATGATACAGGTACTTATCAGGTTGGGGATACATTGACTGTTGGCAAAAACAAGTTTGAATTTGAACCACTGCCAACTTTTACACCTGAAATTTTCATGAAAGTTTCCGCTAAGAATGTCATGAAGCAAAAATCCTTCCACAAGGGAATTGAGCAATTGGTGCAAGAAGGAGCCATTCAGCTTTATAAGAATTACCAAACAGGCGAGTATATGCTGGGTGCTGTTGGTCAACTCCAGTTTGAAGTCTTTAAACACCGCATGGAAGGCGAGTACAATGCAGAAGTAGTCATGAGCCCAATGGGTAAAAAGACCGTTCGTTGGATCAAGCCTGAGGATTTGGATGAACGGATGTCATCAAGTCGCAATATCTTGGCCAAAGACCGTTTTGACCAACCAGTCTTCCTCTTTGAAAATGACTTTGCCCTCCGTTGGTTTGCGGACAAGTATCCAGATGTAGAGTTGGAAGAGAAGATGTAACTCAGTACCAACAATTGGAACTAAAGTTCCTAATTGTTGGACGCTAGTCGCTATTTGGCGAACTAGCTAACTGCCTTACTAACTACGTTTGGCAAATGAAATCGATTTGCCAAACTCCGTGTCGTAGTGTAACAATCGGTTTACCTAAATGCTTTACTAGGAAAAATCCACGAATGGTATCAATTCGTGGGCTTTTCTGTCGTGACGGGGAGATAATGGCCTAGCTAACTAGAAAAAACATCAATAGAATGCCCATGATTATAACCTAATTGTGGGCATTTTTGATAGGAGTTACAGGGAGAATCGAGTTGATTCGAAGCAATTTTTTATGAAAATCTATTGTCACAAGATGTACTTCGATAGTATTTTTTGCATTACATTATGAATTTATCAATGAAACATGAATAGTCAAGTTTTTATATTTTGTTTATATAATATGTTAAAAATCCGAACGTTATATACTTTTTACAACTAAAATAAATTTAGCTATATATATTT
Source organism: Streptococcus mitis (assembly GCF_016658865.1). Taxonomy (NCBI): domain Bacteria; kingdom Bacillati; phylum Bacillota; class Bacilli; order Lactobacillales; family Streptococcaceae; genus Streptococcus; species Streptococcus mitis. Next base: position 1,671,039 of record NZ_CP067992.1, on the reverse strand, counting down.
TAAAAAGTTATTTGAGGCTTTTTATACAAAGGTATTAGATGTTGTTAGAGAACTTATAAATGGTTCGATATTTCAAAATATTTGAATGGTAATATTATATAAAAATATATCAAATTTCTTGACAAGCGTTTGCATTTAAAGTATACTTTAAAGGTATGATTAAAATAGGGTGGATTGTCCACTTTTGGTATGTAGGGAAAGGGTAAAACATGTTTTTTAGACGTCAAAAAGGTGAGTATAGAGAAACCGATCGAGTGACGCGGTATAAGTTAATCAAATCAGGAAAACATTGGTTGCGAGCTTCAACCTCTCTTTTTGGTTTGTTCAAGGTCTTGCGTGGTGGTGTAGATACGACGCAAGTCATGACTGAAGTAGTAGAGGATAAAGTAAATTCTTCTATTACAGGTTTGGATATTATCAAGGGGCTTGCTGCCACAGGGGCTGTTTTAGGTGGTAGTGTTGCTACTCAAACAAAAGTATTTGCAAATGAAACAGTAGCCGTGGAAAAAACACTGGAAAATCCAGATCTTTTGGTTACAAATGATACAGTAGTTTTGGGTACGACATCTCTAAGTAACTCAGAAAATTCTGCTAGCTTGTCTACTTCTATAAGCGAAAGCGCTTCGATTTCAGAATCAGCTTCTACTAGCACCTCGGCTAGTACTTCAGCCAGCACCTCAGCAAGTGCTTCCGCTAGTACATCAGTTAGTGCCTCAGCTAGCACATCATCTTCAGCCAGCGCTAGTGCTTCAGATTCTGCAAGTATGTCAACTAGTTTGAATCAATCTACTAGCCAAACAAGTAGTGTGTCAACATCTGTAGGAGCTTCCTCAGAAAAAACTGTATCTGAAATTCAAGATGAGAAGAAAGCATCGACTCAAAATGAATCAAAGGTTGACAAGATTGATTCATCAATTTTGAAGCCTGCTACTATTGAGTCAAACACTGTTAAAACAAATTCAGATACAACAAGTTTAGTGGGAGCGACAGCTGCAACCTTGTCATCTGTAGAAACTTCTGTAAAGAAAAATGAAGAAAATCGTAAGAAGTTAAGCAAGCTTTCAGCTGAAATGGGTGAATACTTAGCGAAGGCTGCTGGTTTACCAAATACTGATTCTGCAATTACTAAAGTAAATGCAGCAGTGACAGCTATTGAAAAAGCCTTGGCAGATCCAACGAGTGACTGGACAGAGGTGGTGCAAAAAGCTACTCTAGCTCGTAATTCTATTGTCAATGCTGTTTTAAGAGCGCAATCAGGAGCGCGTGATGCCCGTAATGGTCAAACCATGTTGCGTGATGCTTCCCTTCGTGCAAGTTGGGCTCCTTCTCAAAATGATAGCCGTATGACAGTAAGTAGCCCAGTCGCTACTTTTGATAAAGCTACTGGTATCGCGACGTACACTATGAATGTTCAGGCTAATAGTGCTTTGAGCAATGTGGGTGTTAAAATAAATGTCGGCCGAGGTGGTCATGTCCAAAGTGCAACATTTAATGACAATCAGATGACTCCAACCTTTACTCAGGGTTCTGAAATTGTTTATAATTACAGACATGGACAAAATAGAAACTTAAACGGTACAATTGTAGTCAAAGTTAAATACGATAACAATGTGCCGACTGCGACTGCAGATATGCAGGTGCAGGTCAGCTCAGCCCCTATCGGGCAAAATACTCAAGGAAATGCTTCTACAGTTCAATCGGCAAGTGTTCCAACAGGGTATAATCCATCTAGACCAACCCCACCACCTTCAGTAGAGAAATCTGGTCCAGGTTTTGAGATTATTGGCGGTACTCATTTTGATGTTTATAATGATGACTCGATTAATCAAAAAATTTCTATATTAAAAAAAGGATCTAGACTCCGCTTGTATAGATTAAATGGGGGTGAAGCGATTCCTGGTGTTACTTATGGTGGGGCTGCGATTGGAGAAGAGATAAATAGACCGAATCCTAAATATGATCCCTATAATCCTAGAAATAAGGAAACTCCATTTATAAATCAAAGACAAGAATTTGAAAACATCCCGTCTGCTATAGCCGGTACTGTAGGTAACGGTGAAGCGTCCGCTGAAGTAGGGAAAACCTATAGCTATCGTATTTGGGCGATAGATTGGGGTAATAAAACTTCTGAAGCTACTGTTACTTATACCATCAAAGGTTTCAACGAGCGTCATGATGTTCAAAGTGGAGATGTTGTTCAAGTTAAGGATTTGGAGCATTTAACACAACAAGAAATTGCAGAAGTTTATAATAATTTTATTAATAATGCAGCCAATAAACGTGATTTACTAGCTAATCAAGACCTTACTAAAGATGTATCAAATTCAAACGTAACTTCGGACGCAAATGGTACCGTTTTAACCTTCCCAGGAACGAAAGCTAAGATTGAAGTTTCAACAAATGGTACGATCACAGTCACCTATCGTGATGGTACCACAAGTACTATCAATGCTGCCTTAGAAAAATACAATCCAATTGCCAAAGTCCCTAAAGTCTATACTTATATTGGTGAGCAGGCTGGTGACCTAGAGAATGCAAGTAACTTTATCCAGCGTGCTAACGGTAAAGAATTCCCTGCTGGAACAAGAATTACTTGGAAACAAGGGGCAGAAATTAAGACATCAGAGACAGGTTCTAAACAAGCTATTGCACACATCGAATATCCTAATGGTGGCAGTGAAGATGTTACTGTAGATTATGAAGTTCTGGCGACAATTAAGCCTAAAGGTCCAGTAAATGATATTCAAGGAACAGCTCCTCATAAGGGAACAGTTTGGCGTAATTATGTTGATAAAGAGGGGACGGCTGGATATCCAAGTGGTGCAAGCCAAGCTTGGAGTAAAGATGGTCAAGTAGTTTCTAGCTCGCCTATCAATACAAATGAGACAGGAAGAAATACCTACCAAGTGACCTTTACCTATCCGGTAGGTCGTATGGGGGAAAATGACTCTAATAAATTAAGTCATACAGTTAATGTTGTCCATGATGTCTATAAGTTTGAATCAAATCGTTCTTATACTTTCACACAGAATAAAACAGATGATCCAGCTTATAAACAAGCAGTGGCAAATCCTAAAGAAGCGGTTACAAAAGTATCTGGAAGCCCAGAGTTTAATGCAGCAAACACTAATTACAAATGGGTCAATGGTGCACCGTCACTCACTGAGGTAGGAACCTTTACTAAGGAAGTAGAAGTAGAACTACCTGCAGATTCAACAGGGGTCAGAGTTAAACAGAATGTCCCCGTTACTGTGAAAGTAAAGCCACAAGCCCCTGAAATTGCAGCTGATTCAGTGAATGAAAAAGGTGGTTTGCCAAATCGTTCAATTGTTGTAACGAATGTGACACCTGGAGCTCTTGTAACCTTGACTTTAGCAGGCTATACGTTCGAGAAAAAAGCGAAGGACAACGAATCAAGCGTTACCTTTGAACCTGCTGATCTGAAAAAAGCATACGACGGCAATAATGGACTCTTACCTACAGGAAATGTAACGGTTAAACAAGAGAAAGTTGTAAGGACTCCTGCTGGAGGAACAGAGACCCTTACTTCTGCCACAACTACTAAGACCATTACTAAAGAAAATGTAGCTCCAAATCCTGAATTTGAAATCTATGTCAAGAATGATAAGACTAAAAAGTGGGAAAAGCTTTCTCCGAAAAATAATGTCCGTCCTGGTACGAGTGGATACGAGATTTTTGCCGGAGATGAAGTTAAAGTTGTCTTGAAAGGTTCAGATAATAGTGGCAAACTTAGAGATTTGAAACTTTATGATGGTGTTTCTGATAAAGATAGAATATTCTCAGGTGACTATTCTTCGAATGATAGTGCACCAGGATTCAAGAATAAACCAACGAATGCTCCTGCTACTTTAGAGTATACAGCGACTTATAATCCTAATCAGGAATATGCAGATGGGAATAGATGGACACTTGGCGTAAAAGCTGTGGACCTGTCTAATAATGAAGCACGCACTCCAGCAGCAGTTGTTGCGCAAGGTAAATTGAATGAAAGATTCCCTGGTAAGAAGCCGTCAGAAGTCTTCCAAGTTGAACATCCAAACGCTCTGAACCAGCGTGAGAAAGATAGAATCTTAGCTGCTGTGAAAACAGCAAATCCAGAGACTGCAAACCGTATTAGAAGTTATTCTATTGCAGAAAATGGAACGGTGACTATCACTTATAAAGATGGAACGGTAAATACGGTAACGCCAAATATATCAGATTCAGATTACCGTGCATCAGTATCAGCATCAACCAGTGCAAGCCAAAGTGCTTCAACAAGTGCATCTAAGTCAGCGTCGACAAGTGCGAGTCAAAGTGCTTCAACAAGTGCATCTAAGTCAGCGTCGACAAGTGCGAGTCAAAGTGCTTCAACAAGTGCATCTAAGTCAGCGTCGACAAGTGCGAGTCAAAGTGCTTCAACAAGTGCATCTAAGTCAGCGTCGACAAGTGCGAGTCAAAGTGCTTCAACGAGCGCATCTAAGTCCGCGTCAACAAGTGCAAGTCAAAGTGCTTCAACAAGTGCGAGCCAATCAGCAAGCACATCAGCTTCTGAGTCAGCATCAACAAGTGCCAGCCAATCAGCAAGCACATCGGCATCTGAATCAGCATCAACAAGTGCGAGCCAATCAGCAAGCACATCAGCGTCTGAGTCAGCATCAACAAGTGCATCAGAATCAGCATCAACAAGTGCGAGCCAATCAGCAAGCACATCAGCCTCTGAGTCAGCATCAACAAGTGCGAGTCAATCAGCAAGCACAAGTGCCTCTGAGTCAGCATCAACAAGTGCGAGCCAATCAGCAAGCACATCGGCATCTGAATCAGCATCAACAAGTGCGAGCCAATCAGCAAGCACATCAGCGTCTGAGTCAGCGTCAACAAGTGCAAGCCAATCAGCAAGCACAAGTGCCTCTGAGTCAGCATCAACAAGTGCAAGTCAATCAGCAAGCACATCGGCATCTGAATCAGCATCAACAAGTGCGAGCCAATCAGCAAGCACATCAGCTTCTGAGTCAGCATCAACAAGTGCAAGCCAATCAGCAAGCACATCGGCATCTGAGTCAGCATCAACAAGTGCGAGCCAATCAGCAAGCACATCAGCTTCTGAGTCAGCATCAACAAGTGCGAGCCAATCAGCAAGCACAAGTGCCTCTGAGTCAGCATCAACAAGTGCGAGCCAATCAGCAAGCACATCAGCTTCTGAATCAGCATCAACAAGTGCAAGCCAATCAGCAAGCACATCAGCTTCTGAGTCAGCGTCAACAAGTGCAAGTCAATCAGCAAGCACATCAGCTTCTGAGTCAGCGTCAACAAGTGCAAGTCAATCAGCAAGCACATCAGCTTCTGAATCAGCATCAACAAGTGCAAGCCAATCAGCAAGCACATCGGCATCTGAGTCAGCATCAACAAGTGCGAGCCAATCAGCAAGCACATCAGCGTCTGAGTCAGCATCAACAAGCGCGAGCCAATCAGCAAGCACAAGTGCCTCTGAGTCAGCATCAACAAGTGCGAGCCAATCAGCAAGCACATCGGCATCTGAATCAGCATCAACAAGTGCGAGCCAATCAGCAAGCACAAGTGCCTCTGAGTCAGCATCAACAAGTGCGAGCCAATCAGCAAGCACAAGTGCCTCTGAATCAGCATCAACAAGTGCGAGTCAATCAGCAAGCACAAGTGCCTCTGAGTCAGCATCAACAAGTGCGAGCCAATCAGCAAGCACATCGGCATCTGAATCAGCATCAACAAGTGCGAGCCAATCAGCAAGCACATCAGCGTCTGAGTCAGCGTCAACAAGTGCAAGCCAATCAGCAAGCACAAGTGCCTCTGAGTCAGCATCAACAAGTGCGAGCCAATCAGCAAGCACATCAGCGTCTGAGTCAGCGTCAACAAGTGCAAGCCAATCAGCAAGCACAAGTGCCTCTGAGTCAGCATCAACAAGTGCAAGTCAATCAGCAAGCACATCGGCATCTGAATCAGCATCAACAAGTGCGAGCCAATCAGCAAGCACATCAGCTTCTGAGTCAGCATCAACAAGTGCAAGCCAATCAGCAAGCACATCGGCATCTGAGTCAGCATCAACAAGTGCGAGCCAATCAGCAAGCACATCAGCTTCTGAGTCAGCATCAACAAGTGCGAGCCAATCAGCAAGCACAAGTGCCTCTGAGTCAGCATCAACAAGTGCGAGCCAATCAGCAAGCACATCAGCTTCTGAATCAGCATCAACAAGTGCAAGCCAATCAGCAAGCACATCAGCTTCTGAGTCAGCGTCAACAAGTGCAAGTCAATCAGCAAGCACATCAGCTTCTGAGTCAGCGTCAACAAGTGCAAGTCAATCAGCAAGCACATCAGCTTCTGAATCAGCATCAACAAGTGCAAGCCAATCAGCAAGCACATCGGCATCTGAGTCAGCATCAACAAGTGCGAGCCAATCAGCAAGCACATCAGCGTCTGAGTCAGCATCAACAAGCGCGAGCCAATCAGCAAGCACAAGTGCCTCTGAGTCAGCATCAACAAGTGCGAGCCAATCAGCAAGCACATCGGCATCTGAATCAGCATCAACAAGTGCGAGCCAATCAGCAAGCACAAGTGCCTCTGAGTCAGCATCAACAAGTGCGAGCCAATCAGCAAGCACAAGTGCCTCTGAATCAGCATCAACAAGTGCGAGTCAATCAGCAAGCACAAGTGCCTCTGAGTCAGCATCAACAAGTGCGAGCCAATCAGCAAGCACATCGGCATCTGAATCAGCATCAACAAGTGCGAGCCAATCAGCAAGCACATCAGCGTCTGAGTCAGCGTCAACAAGTGCAAGCCAATCAGCAAGCACAAGTGCCTCTGAGTCAGCATCAACAAGTGCGAGCCAATCAGCAAGCACATCGGCATCTGAATCAGCATCAACAAGTGCAAGTCAATCAGCAAGCACATCGGCATCTGAGTCAGCATCAACAAGTGCGAGCCAATCAGCAAGCACATCAGCGTCTGAGTCAGCATCAACAAGCGCGAGCCAATCAGCAAGCACAAGTGCCTCTGAGTCAGCATCAACAAGTGCGAGCCAATCAGCAAGCACAAGTGCCTCTGAGTCAGCATCAACAAGTGCCAGCCAATCAGCAAGCACATCAGCTTCTGAGTCAGCGTCAACAAGTGCAAGTCAATCAGCAAGCACATCGGCATCTGAATCAGCATCAACAAGTGCGAGCCAATCAGCAAGCACAAGTGCCTCTGAATCAGCATCAACAAGTGCAAGCCAATCAGCAAGCACATCGGCATCTGAGTCAGCATCAACAAGTGCGAGCCAATCAGCAAGCACATCAGCTTCTGAGTCAGCATCAACAAGTGCAAGTCAATCAGCAAGCACATCGGCATCTGAATCAGCATCAACAAGTGCGAGCCAATCAGCAAGCACAAGTGCCTCTGAGTCAGCATCAACAAGTGCCAGCCAATCAGCAAGCACAAGTGCCTCTGAATCAGCGTCAACAAGCGCTTCTGAATCAGCATCAACAAGTGCAAGTCAATCAGCAAGCACAAGTGCCTCTGAGTCAGCATCAACAAGTGCGAGCCAATCAGCAAGCACATCGGCATCTGAGTCAGCATCAACAAGTGCGAGCCAATCAGCAAGCACATCAGCGTCTGAGTCAGCATCAACAAGTGCGAGCCAATCAGCAAGCACATCGGCATCTGAATCAGCATCAACAAGTGCAAGTCAATCAGCAAGCACATCGGCATCTGAATCAGCATCAACAAGTGCGAGCCAATCAGCAAGCACAAGTGCCTCTGAGTCAGCATCAACAAGTGCGAGCCAATCAGCAAGCACATCAGCTTCTGAGTCAGCGTCAACAGTGCAAGTCAATCAGCAAGCACATCGGCATCTGAATCAGCATCAACAAGTGCGAGCCAATCAGCAAGCACAAGTGCCTCTGAATCAGCATCAACAAGTGCGAGCCAATCAGCAAGCACATCAGCGTCTGAGTCAGCATCAACAAGTGCAAGTCAATCAGCAAGCACAAGTGCCTCTGAGTCAGCATCAACAAGTGCGAGCCAATCAGCAAGCACATCGGCATCTGAGTCAGCATCAACAAGTGCGAGCCAATCAGCAAGCACATCAGCGTCTGAGTCAGCATCAACAAGTGCGCAGCCAATCAGCAAGCACATCGGCATCTGAATCAGCATCAACAAGTGCAAGTCAATCAGCAAGCACATCGGCATCTGAATCAGCATCAACAAGTGCGAGCCAATCAGCAAGCACAAGTGCCTCTGAGTCAGCATCAACAAGTGCCAGCCAATCAGCAAGCACATCAGCTTCTGAGTCAGCGTCAACAAGTGCAAGTCAATCAGCAAGCACATCGGCATCTGAATCAGCATCAACAAGTGCGAGCCAATCAGCAAGCACAAGTGCCTCTGAGTCAGCATCAACAAGTGCGAGCCAATCAGCAAGCACAAGTGCCTCTGAGTCAGCATCAACAAGTGCGAGCCAATCAGCAAGCACAAGTGCCTCTGAATCAGCATCAACAAGTGCGAGCCAATCAGCAAGCACATCAGCGTCTGAGTCAGCGTCAACAAGTGCAAGTCAATCAGCAAGCACAAGTGCCTCTGAGTCAGCATCAACAAGTGCGAGCCAATCAGCAAGCACATCGCATCTGAGTCAGCATCAACAAGTGCGAGCCAATCAGCAAGCACATCAGCGTCTGAGTCAGCATCAACAAGTGCGAGCCAATCAGCAAGCACATCGGCATCTGAATCAGCATCAACAAGTGCAAGTCAATCAGCAAGCACATCGGCATCTGAATCAGCATCAACAAGTGCGAGCCAATCAGCAAGCACAAGTGCCTCTGAGTCAGCATCAACAAGTGCGAGCCAATCAGCAAGCACATCAGCTTCTGAGTCAGCGTCAACAAGTGCAAGTCAATCAGCAAGCACATCGGCATCTGAATCAGCATCAACAAGTGCGAGCCAATCAGCAAGCACAAGTGCCTCTGAGTCAGCATCAACAAGTGCCAGCCAATCAGCAAGCACATCAGCTTCTGAGTCAGCGTCAACAAGTGCAAGTCAATCAGCAAGCACATCAGCTTCTGAATCAGCATCAACAAGTGCAAGCCAATCAGCAAGCACAAGTGCCTCTGAGTCAGCATCAACAAGTGCCAGCCAATCAGCAAGCACAAGTGCCTCTGAATCAGCGTCAACAAGCGCTTCTGAATCAGCATCAACAAGTGCCTCTGAATCAGCATCAACAAGTGCAAGCCAATCAGCAAGCACATCAGCTTCTGAGTCAGCATCAACAAGTGCGAGCCAATCAGCAAGCACAAGTGCCTCTGAGTCAGCATCAACAAGTGCGAGTCAATCAGCAAGCACAAGTGCCTCTGAGTCAGCATCAACAAGTGCGAGCCAATCAGCAAGCACATCAGCGTCTGAGTCAGCGTCAACAAGTGCAAGCCAATCAGCAAGCACATCAGCGTCTGAGTCAGCAGGTAAGACTAGACAGCAATTGCCGAATACAGGTACAGAAGCTTCCAAATCATCCGTGCTTTTAGGAGCTTTAGCAGCAGTTACAGGTATTGGATTGGTTGCGAAACGCCGTAAACGTGATGAAGAAGAGTAAGATAACCTATAAATTTAGGCTAAACTAACTCGTGCACGTAAATCATAGAAACCCCTTGAAAAAGTAGAATTTTCAAGGGGTTTTTACTATTATATAGCTGAAATTTTGACTAAAAAATTGTATAATAAATATAAGGAGAAAATCGCTAGTGGATGATAAAATAACGGTCATTGTACCGGTTTACAATGTGGAAAGCTATCTAAGAAAATGCCTAGATAGTATTATTGCTCAAACATATAAAAATATTGAGATCGTTGTCGTTAATGATGGTTCTACTGATGCTTCAGCTGAGATTTGTAAAGAATTTGTAGAAATAGATCACCGAATTATCTATATAGAACAAGAAAATTCTGGCCTGTCTGCTGCACGAAACACCGGTCTGGAAAATATGTCCGGAGATTATGTGACCTTTGTGGATTCAGATGATTGGATTGAGTTAGATTATGTAGAAACCCTATACAAAAAAATAACAGAGTATCAGGCTGATATTGCAGTAGGTAATTATTATTCTTTCAACGAAAGTGAAGGAATGTTCTATTTTCATATATTAGGAGACTCTTATTATGAGAAAGTATATGACAATATTTCTATCTTTGAGAACTTATATGAATCCCAAGAAATGAAGAATTTTGCTTTGATATCTGCTTGGGGTAAACTCTATAAGGCAGGATTGTTCGAGCAGTTACGCTTCGACATAGGTAAATTAGGAGAGGATGGTTACCTCAATCAAAAGATTTATCTGTTGGCAGAAAAGATTGTTTATATCCATAAAGGAATCTATTCTTATCGCATCAGAAATAATAGTTTATCTAGAACTTGGACAGAAAAATGGATGCATGCCTTGGTTGATTCCATGTCTGAACGTATCACTTTATTAGCCAGTCTAGGATATCCTTTAGAAAAGCATTTAGCTATTTATCGTCAGATGTTAGAAGGGAGTCTTTCTAATGGGAAGGTCAGCGGCTTAGAAGAAACTCCTACCTATAAAGAGTTTGAGACAAAAAAATATCTACTAGACAAACTTGAAAACAGTAAGAATACACAAAAGAAAGCCATTGTCCTCGCAGCAAACTATTCCTATGTAGACCAAGTAATGACTACTATCAAGTCTATCTGTTACCACAATCGCTCGATTCGTTTTTATCTGATTAATAGCGATTTTCCTAATGAATGGATTAGGCAATTAAATAAGTGCTTAGAGAGGTTTGATTCAGGAATTATCAATTGTCGGGTAACCTCTGAGCAAATTTCACGTTATAAAACGGATATCAGTTATACAGTGTTTTTACGCTATTTCATAGCTGATTTCGTGCAAGAGGATAAGGCCCTCTATTTGGACTGTGATTTACTTGTAACGAAAAATCTGGACGACTTGTTTGCTACAGACTTACAAGATTATCCTTTGGCTGCTGTTAGAGATTTTGGGGGCAGAGCTTATTTTGGTCAAGAAATCTTTAATGCAGGTGTTCTCTTGGTAAATAATGCTTTTTGGAAAAAAGAGAATATGACCCAAAAATTGATTGATTTGACCAATGAATGGCATGATAAGGTGGAACAAGCTGATCAAAGTATTTTAAATATGCTTTTTGAAAACAGATGGTTGGAATTGGACTTTGATTATAATCATATTGTCATTCATAAGCAGTTCACTGATTATCAATTACCTGCAGGTCAGGACTATCCTGCTATTATTCATTATCTTTCTCATAGGAAACCGTGGAAGGACTTGGCGGCTCAAACCTATCGTGATGTTTGGTGGTACTACCATGGCCTTGAATGGACAGAATTGGGACAAAATCATCATTTACATCCATTACAAAAATCTCACCTTTATCCTGTAAAGGAACCGTTCACTTGTCTCATCTATACAGCTTCAGACCATATTGAACAAATTGAAACATTGGTTCAATCCTTACCAGATATTCAGTTTAAAATCGCTGCTAGAGTGATGGTTAGTGATCGATTGGCTCAGATGACGGTTTATCCAAACGTGACTATTTTTAATGGAATTCACTATTTGGTAGATGTTGATAATGAATTGGTAGAAACCAGTCAAGTACTTTTAGATATTAATCATGGTGAAAAGACAGAAGAAATTCTCAATCAATTTGCAATACTTGGGAAACCTATTTTATCCTTTGAGAATACAAAATCCTACGAAGCGGGTCAGAAAGTATATGCTGTTGACCAAGTTCAAGCAATGATTGAAAAATTAAGAGAAGTGGAAGATAGACATGGAGTTTAAAGATTCTGTAAAGTTATTAGGAGATTTTCATCATATAGAGATATCTCCTACTGCTACTATTGAACTAGGAACGGATGTTACATTGCGTTCATTTATAAGTTTGGAAGTATCTGATAATGCTAAATTAACACTTGGAAATAGAGTTTTCTTTAATGATCATTGTACGATTCGTTGTGGTAAAGAAATTGAAATCGGTAAAGATACTATGTTTGGAGATGGAGTAAGGATTTTTGACCATAACCATAAATATTCAAATTACCATATCGAAAAAATTAAATTTACTGCTGACAAAATAACTATTGGAAAAAATTGTTGGATTGGGACTAATGTCGTCATTTTAAAAGGAGTGACGATTGGGGATAATGTCATTATTGGAGCAAATGCGCTGATTTATAAAGATATACCAGCTAATTCTATTGTTACTTCCCAAGAGGATTTGAAAATCACTTCTAGGAAACAACACCAGTCTCACGTTTTCACTTTAACAGCTTCAGACACTTTAGAAAATTTAGACTACCTTGTTCAGAATCTTCCAGAGGTAGCTTTTCATATAGCAGCTAAAACAAATATTTCGGATTATCTTGAAAGTTTCAATCGTTATGAAAACGTAAATATATATACAAATGTTCATCATGATGATATTATTGAGGACTTGATGAAGAAATCAGACATTTATTTAGATATCAACCATTGGGGTGAGGTGGATGGTATTGTTAATAGAGCAATAAAACAGAATAAGCCTGTTTATGCTTTTGAGAATACAGTCCATGGAAATCAAGGTCAGGAAGTCTTTTCGTCAAGTGATCCAGATAAACTAGTTTCTAGAGTGAGAGAGTATCTGAATGAAGTCGAGTAGGCACTAATCATCAAGAAAAAATCATTCCAAGATGGGACTTGGAATGTATTTCAAATTAATAATAAAGTGGATTTAATTGTCAGAAGCATGTTTTTTCAGTTGGTAAACATAGAGGAATCGGGAGATAAGAATGTATAGAAAAGTTATTGCTTTAGGAGCTGATATTAATTATCTTGATAAGGTAGAAACTGTTATAAAGTCAGTTTCAGTTCATAATCACGAAGTGAAATTTTATGTGTTTAATGACGACCTACCTAGTGAATGGTTTTTATTAATGAGACATCGTTTGAAAGTTATTGGATCTGAGATTGTCAATGTTAAAAAAACAGTTCATAATCTTCGTGATTTTTACTTACCAAATGCAATCCTTTCCTATGCTGCTTTCTTTAGATATTTTATTGCAGACGAAGTTATAGAAGATAGGGTTCTCTATTTAGACTCAGATACGATTGTCAATGCAAAATTAGACGACTTATTTTTCTTGGATTTACATGGATATGCTATCGCAGCTGTTCAGGATTTTGATCAGAGTGGTTGCTTAACAACCTTTAATTCAGGTGTGATGGTGATTGATGCAAAGAAATGGAGAGAAAATCGTTTGACACAAAGTCTACTGGAGTTGACTGCCAAACATCATGAACATGTCTATGGAGACCAAGGGATTCTCAATATGTATTTTGGTGATCAGTGGCTACATTTGGATAAAGAGTATAATTTCATGGTTGGTTTAGATCAATTTCTTCATTTAAGAGGGAATAGTGAATGGTACCAATCTAACTATTATGGAAATTGTGAACCAAAGATTATTCACTATACCACAGAATTTAAACCATGGACCCATTTAACGCTGACACGTTTTCGTAAACTCTGGTGGTTTTATTATGGTTTGAACTGGAACGATGTATTGTTAAGTTCAGATATCGTTAAACGCTCTTTTAACGAATTAGTAGGAGCTCCCTTATATCATACTTGTATTTTTACAAATAGTGCTGCCATGGAGTCCTTGGAATATCTCCTATCGGAATTGCCAGAAGTGCACTTTACGATCTTGGCGCATACAAATTTTGCTCCCTCTGTTATTGATTTACAGATACATCTGAATCTTTCACTTATGCCGAATTTTAATCAGTTTAATATGAAAGAAACCTTGGATAAAATGGATTTCTATCTTGATATTAACCATGAAGGAGAAATTGTCAACATTATCGAAGAAGTTCATAAACGCAATAAACCAATCTTTGGTTTTGATAATACTAGTCATGATAGCACAGGAAGAAGTCAGATTTTTTCAGCAAGTGAGCCAGATAAGATGGTAGATGCTATTCGCAGATTTTTAGGAGAAGAAGTCAATGGAAAATGAGTTAATCAGTATTGTTGTTCCAATATATAATGTGGAAAATTATCTGAGAATGTGTTTAGATAGTATTCAAAAACAAACGTATACAAATTTTGAATGCTTATTAATCAATGATGGTTCTCCAGATAATTCAGCAGATATTTGTAGAGAATATGTTGCTAAGGATGCTCGTTTCCGTTATTTTGAAAAAGAAAATGGAGGCCTATCAGATGCACGCAATTATGGAATAAGACAATCAAAAGGTTCCTATCTTACTTTTGTAGATTCTGATGATTGGTTGGAAAATGATGCTTTACAACAGTTATATGATGCATTGAAAAAAGAAAATGCGGATATTAGTATCGGACGTTATAATTGTTACGATGAATCACGTTGCCAATATTTGTTTTATAATTCTAATCCAGATGATTCTCTTGGAATGATAGAAGGAAAAGAAATCATAGATAGAGAAGGTGTCGAAGAAATGAGAAATGGGAATTGGACTGTAGCTTATTTGAAATTATTCAAGAGAGAGCTATTAGAAAATTTGCCATTTCCTTTAGGAAAAATTGCGGAAGATACTTACTGGACGTGGAAAGTACTCCTAAAGGCTTCACGGGTTGTCTATTTAAATAGTTATATTTATTGGTACCGTGTTGGTTTGAATGGTACTTTATCGAATATATGGAGTGAAAAGCGTATGTATGATGAAATCGAGGCTAGGGAAGAAAAACTAGCTATTTTAGCAAGTTTGAATTATGATTTGACCAATCATAATTTGATTTATAAAAATAGATTACAAAGAGTAGTAGCAAGATTAGAAGAGCAAAATATGCAGTTCACAGAGATTTATCGAAGGATGATGGAAAAATTGTCTTTGCTTCCGTAAATATTAATAAAAAATGAGATAATACAATATGAAACTACATTTAACAAACTTATACGGTATGGCTGGTGATAGTACGGTTATTCTAGCCCAAAATGCTGTACAAAAGATAGCCAGTCAACTGGGATTTAGAGAAGTTGGTATCTATTTTTATAATATTGCTTCAGATAGTCCTTCTGAAATGAATAAACGTCTGGATGGTATTATGGCCAGTATTTCTATTGGTGATATCTTAGTCTTTCAGTCTCCTACTTGGAATGGCTTTGAGTTTGATCGAGTCTTGTTTGATAAGCTGAAGGATATGCAGGTAAAAATTGTTTGCTTTATCCATGATGTTGTTCCTCTCATGTTTGATAGTAATTATTATCTCATGAAAGAGTATATGTATATGTATAATCTATCGGACGTTTTGATTGTTCCATCTGAACAGATGAAAGAACGCCTGATGGAAGAAGGCTTGACAACTAAGAAAATTCTCATTCAAGGGATGTGGGATCATCCTCATGATTTATCCTTATACACTCCGACTTTTAAAAAAGAACTCTTTTTTGCTGGAAGTTTAGAGCGTTTCCCAGACTTGCAAAATTGGTCTCAAGATACGCCTTTAAGAGTATTTTCAAATAAAGGGGAAGCTAGTTCTAGTGCTAGAAATCTCAGCATCGAAGGATGGAAAAAAGATGAGGAATTGTTGCTAGAATTATCAAAGGGTGGATTTGGCATTGTCTGGGGAACCCATCAAAATGAGGGAGAAAGTAACCAATACTATACCTTGAATATATCTCATAAGGTTAGTACCTATCTAACAGCTGGTATCCCAGTGATTGTACCGAGCAGCTTATCAACTGCTAAATTTCTAGTAGATCAAGGATTGGGCTTCGTGGCAGATAGCCTAGAAGAAGTTCATGCGATAGTTGATAAAATGAATGTAGAAGAATATCAAGAAATGACGAATCGTATCAAGACATTTAGTTATCTGCTGAAAGAGGGCTATTTCACTAAAAAGCTATTGGTAGATGCGATTTATCACTTAGGAATTGATTAAGAGAACAAGATGATTAAAACAATTGTATTAGCTGGTGATCGTAATTACACCACGCAGTTAGAAACAACCATAAAATCTATCCTATACCACAATCGAGATGTTAAGATTTATATTTTAAATCAAGATATCATGCCAGATTGGTTCCGCAAACCACGAAAAATAGCTCGCGTGTTAGGTAGTGACATTATCGATGTTAAACTACCTGAACAAGCTGTGTTTCAGAATTGGAAAAAACAGGCTCACATTAGTTCAATTGCCTATGCTAGGTACTTTATTCCAGACTATATACAAGAAGATACTGTGTTGTATTTGGATTGTGACTTACTTATTAATGATAAATTAGACAGTCTATTTGAGCAGGATGTAAGAGAACATTATATCGCAGCGATTAGAGATGCAAATGGTCAAGGTTTCAATACTGGCGTCCTACTAATCAACAATGAAAAATGGCGTCAAGAGAATCTAAAAGAACGGTTAATTGAACAGTCTATAATAACAACAAAGGAAGTTGAAGAAGGTCGCTTTGAGCATTTTAATGGTGATCAAACGATTTTCAATCAGGTCTTACAAGATGATTGGTTAGAACTAGGTAGAGCTTATAATTTACAAGTAGGACATGATGTGGTTGCTTTGTATAATAATTGGCAGGAACATCTGGCTTTTAACGATAAACCAGTGGTGATTCATTTTACTACCTACAGAAAGCCATGGACCACCTTGATAGCCAACCGTTATCGTGATTTATGGTGGGAATTTCATGATTTGGAGTGGAATCAAATTTTACAACACCATATAGGAGAGTTTGAAATGACATCGCCTCTAGATAAGGAATTTTCTTGTTTAACTTTGACAAATTCCCAAGATTTAGAAGGGATAGAAGAGCTAGTTACGGCTCTACCAGATGTAGTCTTTCATATCGCAGCTTGGACGGATATGGGTGATAAGCTGATAAAATTAGCTGTCTATGATAATGTGAGATTGCATCCACAGATTGTTCCTCCTGTCTTGGAAAAACTGAAAAGAAAAGTGGATATTTATCTGGATATCCATCAGGGATTAGAAGTTGAAAGTATTTTGAAAGATGTTTGTAACGTTGGGATTCCTATCTTAAGTTTTTCTAATACACAGCATGGAATGTATGATCAAATAGTATTTGATAAAGAAAATGTCAATTTAATGATAGAAGCTATCAAAGACTATGCTAGTCATTCTCGATTTTTAAAAGATTATAATCAGGAGACATTTCATTGCTTAATATTTACTGATACACAGGACATTGAACAATTAGATTATTTAGCTCAATATCTTCCACATGTTATCTTTGATATCGCAGCTTGGACAGATATGGGGCCAAAGTTATATGAACTACAAAGTAACTATCAAAATATTCGTTTACATCCAGCTATAACAACAGAAAAATTAGAACAATTAAAAGTAAGAGCGGGCTTGTATTTAGATATTAGCTGTGGCCATTCGACACATGATATAGTGAGATCAGCTCATGAAATGAATAAAATCATTTTCTCTTTTGATAGTACCCAACATGGTTCTTTTGGACAACAGATATACTCTTCAAAAGTACCCGAACGTATGGTGGAAGACATTGAAAATATTATTTCTGGAACATTCCAATCAAGAAGACCAGCGATTATGGTTAAGGATATTGATCAAACTCTAGATTATATAATAGAAAACCAATCTTCTATTATCCGTTTTGGAGATGGAGAGATGGATTTAATGTTAGGAAAATCTATTCCTTATCAAGTTTATGATGAAAACCTTGCAAGTCAGTTGAAAGAGATTATTTCTCTTCAAAGTGATGAAAAATTAGTTATTGGTTTACCAAATGTATTTGCTGATCGTTCAAATTTTACACCAGCAGCGGAAGCCTTTTGGAAGGGACATTTAGAACATCATTTAAAAGATTATGTAGAATTAGCTAGAGCAAATTGGTATGGGACTACATTTGTATCTCGACCATACATTGACTATATGGATAAATCGCAATCATTCAGTCAATTTGAAAAACTAAAACATATTTGGAAGGATGAGGACATTCTGATTGTAGAAGGAGTAACTTCTCGTTCAGGTGTAGGCAATGATTTATTTGATGGAGCAAGTTCAATTAAGCGGATTATCTGTCCTTCTCAAAATGCTTTTTCGCGCATAGAAGAGATTCAAGAAGCGGTATTACAGTATGCTGAAAATCGTCTTGTTTTATGTATGCTTGGCCCTACAGCTAAAATTTTATCCTATAATCTTTTTAAGAAGGGATATAGGGTCCTCGATATTGGTCATATTGATTCAGAGTATGAGTGGATGAAGATGGGTGCTAAAACCAAGGTTAAATTTTCTCATAAACATACTGCTGAACATAATTTTGACCAAGATATTGAATTCATTGAGGATGAGACCTATAACAATCAGATTGTTGCAAGGATTTTAGAATAACTTATAAGTATGATTAATAAGTTCTCAATTTTGATTGAACATTTTTAGACAAAAAAAGAAATTAATGAGGGTAATTCTCTAAAAGAATAGACATTTTTAATAAAAAGAATCTATTATGAACAGGAATTTAACGGAAATTTTTCAAGATTTACATAGAGACTGCCCGACAACTATATTGCTATATAAATAAAGATTTATTCTATAATTTTAAGATTGTAGGTGAAATGTATGGAATCTTTGATTAGTGTTATTATTCCAGTTTATAATACTGAAAGTTATATTGGAATTTGCTTGGAAAGTCTTGTTAAACAGACTTATACAAATTTTGAAGTGCTTATGATTGATGATGGTTCTACAGATAATTCAGGAAGAATTTGTCAGGAATATACAGAGAGTGACTCCCGTTTTCATTACTATGGGAAAGAAAATGGCGGAGTTTCTTCTGCTCGTAATTTGGGGATTGAATACTCCAGAGGTGATTATTTAACTTTTGTTGATTCAGATGACTGGGTTGAGGAAGATTATTTAGAAGTTCTATATTCTGCTCTAGTATCCGAATCTGCGTCAGTCTCAATTTCAACATATAAAAGATTTTCTATGGAAGATAATACTTGGTATGTTCATTCTTTTCAACGAGGTTACGATAAACGAGTCTTTCATCATCTAGAACTAATCAATGAATTAATTGATTTGGATTCTTTCGATTATTCATATCGTTTTGTAAGTGGAAAGTTAGTAAGAAAAGATGTTGTGGGGGATATTCGTTTTAATTCTCTAACTATTTTAGGTGAAGATATGGAATTTTGGTTTAAAATCTATCTAATCTCACCTAAATCTGTCTATATCAATAGGGATAGTTATGTTTATAGAGTAGGTGAAGGATCGACGAGACATTTTAGTTTACTCAAGGTCAGGTGTGATTTACAACAGCGTGAAAATTTTATAGCTCTTCTTGCTGCTCGAAATATAGATGTCAGTCGTTATGTTGATTCTTTTATTGAAATTTTAAAACGAAGAAAAAAAGAACTTGAAGATAAAAATCTATCATCAACAGATACGATGAGATGGATCAAGGAAACATTATGTTTGCTTGATAAGTAAGTGAACAGATTGATTTTATGTAAAGATTCTAAAATAAAATCTATTTGATTTAATGTATGTAGGACAATAAATAATGTTAGTTAGAATAAATGATAAGGATTTAAAATGGGAAATACCAAACGTGCAGTAGTATTTGCAGGTGATTACGCTTATATTCGACAAATCGAAACAGCGATGAAGTCACTCTGTAGACACAACAGTCATTTGAAAATTTATTTGCTCAATCAGGATATTCCCCAGGAATGGGTTAGTCAAATAAGAATATATTTACAAGAGATGGGAGGCGATTTGATTGATTGCAAGTTAATTGGTTCACAGTATAAAATGAACTGGTCTAATAAATTACCTCATATCAATCATATGACCTTTGCACGCTATTTTATTCCAGATTTTGTAACAGAAGATAAAGTTCTCTATCTAGATAGTGATTTGATTGTGACTGGTGATTTGACCGATTTGTTTGAATTAGATTTAGGTGAAAATTATTTGGCTGCAACTCGCTCTTGCTTTGGAGCAGGTGTTGGTTTTAACGCAGGAGTTCTATTGATAGACAATAAAAAATGGAAATCAAATAATATGCGTCAGCAGTTAGTTGAATTAACGGAAAAAGAACATGAAAATGTGGGGGAAGGAGATCAATCTATTCTCAATATTCTTTTTCAAAGTAGTTATTACCAGTTAGAGGATACCTATAATTTTCAAGTAGGTTTTGATGCTGGTGCAGCTGAAAAAAATCATGCTTTTGTTTTTGAAATTCCACTAACACCTCTTCCAAAAATTTTGCACTATATTTCTCCTGATAAACCATGGAAGCAGTTTTCGGTTGGACGTTTGAGAGAAGAGTGGTGGAAATATTCTTTTATGGAATGGAGTTATATAGTATCTAGCTGGAAAGAAAAGGATGTTTTTTATTCTGCAGATATTTATAAACCAGCATTAACTTGCATGAATTTAACCAATTCTTGGTGTGTAGAAAAAATTGATTATCTAGTTGAACAATTGCCAGAAGTACATTTTTATATTGTTGCTCATACTTTTATGTCGGATGAATTAAAGAGATTATCTAGGTTTCAAAATGTGACTCTTTACCCTAATTCTTTTCCTATTTTAGTGGAAAAACTTCTAAAGAGTTCCGATATTTATTTAGATTTAAATTTAGATGAGAAACTAGTATATGTTTATGATTTAGTAAAGAAATGTGAAAAGCCGATACTAACTTTCGATAATACACGTTGCTTGACTATACCTGAAGAATCATATGCTGGTATTTGTCATCATGATAGGCCTGATGAAATGGTAGAAATGATTAAAAGTTTTATGGAAGGAGAGTCATGAGGAAATCAATTGTCTTAGCAGCGGATAATGCTTATTTAGTTCAATTAGAGACAACAATTAAATCGATTCTTTGTCATAATACAGAAGTTGATTTTTATATTTTAAATAGTGATATAGCGCCAGAATGGTTTAAATTATTAGTTCCTAAATTAAAACATTTTGATTCCAGCATTAAAAATATTCATTTGGAGTCTAATGGCTTTAAAGACTTTAAAACGGCGAATCATATAAATTATGCAACATTTTATAGATTTTTAATTCCTAATGTTATAAATGATAGTAGATCGCTTTATCTTGATTGTGATTTAATTGTAAGTGGAGATTTAAGTCCCTTGTTTGAATTAGATCTAAATGGATATCCTATAGCAGCAGTACAAGATAATTATGGATGGGAATTATCTATTAATGGTTTTAATGCTGGAGTGTTATTAATCAATAATGATATGTGGAGAGAACAAAATATTACACATGACTTATTGATATTAACCGAAGAAAAGCAAGACCAGGTTCAAATGGCAGACCAAAGTATCTTAAACATTTATTTTGAAAATCGATGGTTGCAATTGGATTATGATTTTAATAAATTAATAGGACTAGATTTCCTTAATACATCAGGAAATCTAGAAAATTTGAAATATTGTAGACCAGTAATAACACATTTTGCAAGTCATGATAAACCTTGGAACACGTATAGTGTATCGCGTCTTCGAGAATTGTGGTGGGCTTATAGAGATTTAGACTGGTCTGAAATGATATCAGGAAAAGCAAATCTTAATTATTTTGACCGTAGCAATCAATCTAAGAAGAATGTTTTTATTGTAACATGGGTTTTAGAAGTAGAACACTTGGAATATTTAATAAAGTCTTTACCTGATTGGCATTTTAATATCGGAGCTCCAGTATATTGTGCCCCTGCTCTAACTAACTTATCAGTTTATGAAAATGTAACTCTTTATCAGAGTATCATTCATAATAGAATTGAATGGCTTTTAGATGATACAACTGTCTATTTAGATATTAATCATGGAGCAGAGGTTCTAGATGTCTTATCCAAGGCCAGAGATAGAGGGGTAAAAATCTTTACGTTTGATAATACTAGGAAATCCCCAGATGATAGTATTTACGATGGTATTTTTTCTGTAGAAAGTCCTGAGGAAATGGTTAAAGTCTTAAGAAATTAGAAGAATAATCTTTACCGTTTAGTGTAAGAATAATATATAATAAAAGTGAGATTTGACCCCAAAGCTAATAAAGGAGTATTTTGTGACTAAGATTTATTCGTCAATAGCAGTAAAAAAAGGATTATTTACCTTATTTCTACTGTTTATCTATGTATTGGGAAGTCGTATTACTCTCCCTTTTGTTGACCTAAATAGTAAAGATTTTTTAGGAGGTTCAACAGCCTATCTAGCCTTCTCAGCTGCCCTAACAGGTGGAAATCTGAGAAGTTTGTCAATTTTTTCTGTTGGACTCTCCCCTTGGATGTCAGCTATGATTTTGTGGCAGATGTTTTCATATTCTAAAAAATTGGGGCTAAGTTCTACAGCGATTGAAATTCAAGATCGTCGAAAAATGTATCTGACCTTGCTGATTGCTGTTATTCAATCCTTGGCAGTTAGCTTGAGCTTACCAGTTCAATCCTCCTATTCGGCAATTTTGGTTGCTCTAATGAATACCTTGTTGCTGATAGCAGGAACATTTTTTCTTGTTTGGTTGTCAGATTTAAATGCTAGTATGGGGATTGGGGGTTCTATTGTAATCCTCCTATCCAGTATTGTTTTAAATATCCCTCAGGATGTTATTGAAACATTTCAAACGGTTCATATTCCAACAGGGATTATTGTGTTACTTGCTTTATTAACCGTTGTCTTTTCTTATTTACTTGCCATTATGTATCGAGCTCGCTATTTGGTTCCTGTTAATAAAATTGGCTTACACAATCGTTTTAAACGCTATTCTTATCTCGAAATCATGCTGAATCCTGCAGGTGGGATGCCTTATATGTATGTGATGAGTTTTCTTAGTGTACCGGCTTATCTGTTCATCTTGCTGGGTTTTATTTTCCCTAATCATTCAGGGCTAGCGGCTTTATCAAAGGAATTTATTGTTGGGAAGCCTTTGTGGGTCTATGTTTATATTTCGGTCTTATTTTTATTTAGTATTATTTTTGCATTTGTTACTATGAATGGAGAAGAGATTGCAGACCGCATGAAAAAATCTGGAGAATACATTTATGGAATTTATCCAGGAGAGGACACTAGTCGATTTATTAATCGATTGGTCCTTCGTTTCTCAGTCATAGGTGGTCTCTTTAATGTGATCATGGCAGGTGGTCCCATGCTTTTTGTTTTATTTGATGAAAAATTATTACGATTGGCAATGATTCCAGGCTTGTTTATGATGTTTGGGGGCATGATTTTTACGATTAGAGACGAGGTCAAGGCTTTAAGGCTAAATGAGACCTATAAACCTTTGATTTAGGAGACTTTTATGTATTATTTTATTCCAGCTTGGTATGGTTTTGAGAGGAAATGGCATGCAGATATCACTCCATGGTATTTTTCTCGTTTTCGTCTAGAGTTTGATGATACCTTTCACCAGATTCGGCTCTTTCAAGAGCAAGATATAGATTCTCGTCTATTAGTATTAGCTTACCAGCCTCATCTACGTTATTTTTTACATAGACATGGTGTGTTAGAAACGGATACTTATTCCGTTTTTGATGTTATGCAAGATTTTCATAATCTCCATACCCAAGTGTTAAGTATTAGAGATATTGAGTGGGATGATGACTGTGAATTTATTTATAGTCCCTTTACGATTATCGTTCAAAAAAATGGGAAGAAATTTGCTAAGGTTGAACATGGGGTTGAAGGCTTCATCAGTGATATACAGTATTTTGAACCGAATGGTCAAATACATATGCACTATATCATGGATGACCGTGGGTTTGTATCGAGTGTTATCTTTTTTGAAGAGGGGCAAGTGGCTTATCAAGAATATCTGAATCCCAAGGGAGTATGGCAATTCAGAGAACGTTTAAAAGAAGGCGGACGGGTAGAAATCAATCCAATTTTTAGTTATCGCTTTAAAGCACTTATTTACCAAAACATGGGAGACTTGGTGGCAGAATTTTTTGAGAATTATCTGCAAAAGTATGTGAAGGACCAGGATATTTTTATGCTTCCTTCTCATTCTCATCATGATCAGCTTGTCTTAGACCGATTACCTAAGAAAAATCCGAAACTGTTGAGTCTTTTCATTGGACGTAATCCTCAAGATACCTTTAGGGATTTAGATTTAACTTTTGAAAAATCGGATTTGATTTTGGTGGATAGAGAGGATAGTTTACGATTGTTGCAGGAGTTGTATCCTGAACGAATGCATCACTTTTATCATTTATCATCTTTTGACACCCGATTACGATTGGGACGAAGCCAAACTAAGAAAGAATCCATCATATATTATCAACTGGATTTTGAACAGGGGATTGATAATCAAGCTCTACTTCAAGTCTTGGCCTTTGTCTCTGAAAATAAAGATACTGAAGTGATTTTTGGAGCCTTTGCTGCTAGTCAGGAGCAAATGAATGAGGTGGAAGGGATTGTTGAGTCTTTCATCCAAGAAAACATTCAATCCGAAAATCTGGGAAAGGCGATTGATTATGGTGATGCAGAAAATCCTCTGGAAGAAAATCAACACCAGGACTTACGTATACAGTTTGTCAACTTGAATGATGAGTTAGATTTAATAAAAACACTAGAATTTGTTCGTTTGATTGTGGATTTAAATAGATATCCTCATCTCTACACACAGATAGCTGGGATTAGTGCAGGGACTCCTCAAATCAACCTAGTTAAAACAGTCTATGTTGAACATTTAAAAAATGGTTATTTGCTGACAGATGTGACAGAATTTTCTAAGGCTGCACATTATTATACAGATAGATTAAAAGAATGGAATGAGTCTTTAATTTATTCGATTGATAAGATTAAGGAGCACACTGGACAACAATTTCTTGGAAAATTAGAGAAATGGATAGAGGAGGTTAAAAATGTCAAAGGAACTTAATATTTTACAGATAGGACTTGCCAATTGGGGAAATCACTATGACATACCTGAAAATATGAGTTGGTATCATTTTTACCCCAACTCGTCAGTAGCCCTTCGTGAAATAATTGAAAAAGAGGATATTAACCGTTTTCATGCAGTTTTAATAGAAGATGGTCAGTATGCTAAAGACTTATTTTCCTTTGTAAAATATTTTGAACCTTATACTTTATTTTATAACCAGAATCTACAAATAAATGATAGAGAGGTTGTGGATTTTCTAAAAAAACGATGTGCACAAGCAATTGATTTTTCAAGTCCCCAACAACTCATCAATGATTTGAGTAAATCTCTTTTTGGCGGTGGTTATGGTGATAAACTCTTTCCTTCGATGATACAAGTGAATCCAAACTTTACAGGAGCTATTTCTTATCAGGGATTAGATTATGTGAGTTTGGAAGGTGGATTTGGACAAGATTTTTCCCAACTTGCCTATTGGGCTTATAATATAGTTGTTCAAAAAACACTTCCTATTGAGTTGTGGCTTGAATATGAAAAGCAAGGAAATTGTGACTTTCGTTTGGTCATCCGTAAAATTTGGAGTGGATCTGTTGATGATATTTTTGAAGAGATCATAGTGTCTGAAAAAGACTTGGAGCAAGCACTTTTTATGGATAGTCGAGATGGAGATTACTTTCTTTCGATATCTGTTGAAGCAAGAGGTCGTGGAGCTATCAAACTAGGTAATCTTCACCAACGTTGGAGTCGAAAACAATTTGGTAAGTTTGTACTTGGTGGAAATATCCTTCATGATTCCAAGCGTGATGAAATAAACTATTTCTTCCATCCAGGTGATTTTAAACCGCCTTTGGCTGTCTATTTTGCAGGTTATCGACCTGCAGAAGGATTCGAGGGCTACTTTATGATGAAGAGTCTGGGATGTCCTTTCCTCCTCTTTTCAGATCCTCGTTTAGAGGGTGGGGCTTTTTACCTTGGAAGTGATGAATTAGAAGGTAAGTTAAAAGCCACCATTCAATATTATTTAGATTATCTTGGTTTAACCTCTAAGGATTTGATTTTATCAGGCCTTTCTATGGGAACGTTTCCTTCTCTCTACTACGGTGCTACTTTTGAACCTCATGCTGTGATTTTAGGGAAACCCTTGGCAAATTTAGGAACCATAGCTAGCCGTGGACGTTTGGATGCACCGGGTGTCTCTAACTTAGCTTTTGATTGCTTAATTCACCATACAGGTGGGACGAGTTGGCAAGATATGACGGAGTTGGATCAGCGATTTTGGAAAACTTTTAAGCAGGCAGATTTTTCCAATACTACCTTTGGATTATCTTACATGAAAGATGAAGATATGGATCCGCAGGCTTATGAGAAACTAGTTACTTATTTGTGTAATACAGGTGCTAAAATCTTATCTAAAGGAACGGCAGGTCGACACAATGATGATACAGATACCAATGTTGCTTGGTTTATCCACTTTTATCGGATGGTACTAGCAAGTGGTTTTGGAAGGGAGAAAGGATGATAATCACACAGAGACAGTCCATTCATTGGGGAGAAGTTGGTGGGACTTATATGTACGGATCAAATGTATCCTACTACCCAGACAAGAGTGTGCGTTTATATAACCCCCTCTTGCCATCTGGTGAAGTTTTGAGGACTTGGTTTTCTAGTGTTAATTACCAAGGTGCTAGGACCCAGCCACAACTTCCATTACTCAAAAGAAATCATCAATATCATTTAGCGATGCATTTTGATTGTCAACCTGAGAATGGTGTCTATATCAAACTGATCTTCTTAAATCGTTATGAGGATGTATTGGAAGAAAAAGTTGAAAAGGTAAGAGAGTTTACCTTTACTTATCCAGAGGATACCTATACTTATCGCATTTCCCTTTTGAGTGCTGGTTTTCAAGAATTAACCTTTTATGATTTTTCAATCAAGGAGATAAAAAGTGTTTAGACGATTCAGTCAAGATTTTCAGCTTAGGAAAGTGAAAAAGATTTTAAAGAGGATCAATAGCTTAAAAGGCAAGATGTCCTCTCTTTCGGATCAAGAATTAGTTGCTAAAACAGTGGAGTTTCGTCAGCGTCTTTCCAAGGGAGAAAGTCTAGATGACCTTTTAGTAGAAGCTTTTGCAGTGGTGCGTGAAGCAGACAAGCGGATTTTAGGGATGTTCCCCTATGATGTTCAGGTCATGGGAGCTATTGTCATGCACTACGGAAATGTTGCTGAGATGAATACGGGGGAAGGTAAAACCCTAACAGCTACCATGCCGGTCTATTTGAACGCTCTTTCAGGTCAAGGTGTGATGGTTGTTACGCCTAATGAGTATTTATCAAAGCGGGATGCAGAGGAAATGGGCCAAGTTTATCGTTTCCTAGGCTTGACTATTGGGGTCCCATTTACAGGGGATCCAAAGAAGGAAATGAAAGCAGAAGAAAAGAAACTGATCTATGCTTCGGATATCATTTACACAACCAATAGTAATTTAGGTTTTGATTACCTAAATGATAATCTGGCTTCGAATGAAGAAGGTAAGTTTTTGCGACCTTTTAACTATGTCATTATTGATGAAATTGACGATATCTTGCTTGATAGTGCACAAACTCCTTTGATTATTGCGGGTTCTCCCCGTGTTCAGTCTAATTACTATGCAATCATTGATACACTAGTGACAACGCTAGTCGAAGGAGAAGATTATATTTTCAAAGAGGAGAAGGATGAGGTTTGGCTCACTACCAAGGGGGCTAAGGCTGCTGAAAGCTTCTTAGGCATAGATCATTTTTACAAGGAAGAACATGCGGTTTTTGCTCGTCATTTAGTGTATGCGATTCGAGCCCATAAACTCTTTACTAAAGATAAGGACTATATCATTCGTGGAAATGAGATGGTATTGGTGGATAAGGGGACTGGTCGTTTAATGGAAATGACCAAATTGCAGGGAGGTCTCCATCAGGCCATTGAAGCCAAGGAACACGTGAAGTTGTCTCCTGAAACGAGAGCCATGGCTTCCATCACCTATCAGAGTCTCTTTAAGATGTTTAAAAAAGTATCTGGGATGACGGGGACAGGAAAGGTAGCAGAAAAAGAATTTCTTGAGACTTATAATATGGCCGTTATTCGGATTCCAACCAATCGTCCTAAGCAACGAATTGATTATCCCGATAATCTCTATGTGACTTTACCAGAGAAAGTTTATGAGTCTTTGGAATACATCAAAGAGTATCATGCTAAGGGGAATCCCTTACTGGTTTTTGTAGGTTCAGTTGAAATGTCTCAGCTTTATTCATCGCTCTTGCTTCGTGAGGGAATAGCTCATAATGTCCTCAATGCTAATAATGCTGCGCGTGAGGCTCAAATCATCGCAGAATCAGGTCAAATGGGGGCTGTAACAGTAGCAACTTCAATGGCAGGACGCGGTACGGATATTAAACTCGGTGAGGGAGTTGCAGAACTTGGTGGCTTGATTGTCATCGGAACAGAGCGGATGGAGAGTCAGCGGATTGACCTTCAAATCCGTGGTCGTTCGGGCCGTCAGGGAGATCCAGGCATGAGTAAGTTTTTTGTATCACTGGAAGATGATGTTATTAAGAAATTTGGTCCATCTTGGGTTCACAAGAAGTATAAAGATTATCAGGTTCAAGATATGACGCAACCAGAAATTCTCAAAGGTCGTAAGTATCGTAACCTGGTCGAAAGGGCTCAGCATGCCAGTGATAGTGCTGGACGTTCGGCACGCCGTCAGACTCTAGAATATGCTGAAAGTATGAATATTCAACGGGATATGATTTACAAGGAACGCAATCGTCTAATAGATGGTTCTCGTGACTTAGAAGATGTAGTTTTGGATATCATCGAGAGATATACAGAAGCGGTAGCGGCTGAACACTATGCCAGTCGTGAATTACTGTTTCACTTTATTGTTACCAATATCAGTTTCCATGTAAAGGAGATTCCAGATAATCTAGACCTATCTAATCAGAAACAAGTCCGCAACTTTATTCAACAAGTTGTGAATAGAGAACTCTCTGAAAAGAAGGAATTACTGGAGAAACACGGCTTGTATGAACAGTTTTTACGACTCTCCATGCTCAAGGCTATTGATGATAACTGGGTGGAGCAGGTAGACTATCTACAACAATTATCTATGGCTATCGGTGGTCAATCTGCTGCACAGAAAAATCCAATTGTAGAATATTATCAAGAAGCCTATGCAGGTTTTGAAGCGATGAAAGAGCAAATTCGTGCTGATATGGTACGGAATCTCCTGATGGGGCTGGTTGAGGTCACTCCAAAAGGTGAAATCGTGACTCATTTTCCATAAGAGGAGAAAATATGACAATTTACAATATAAATTTAGGAATTGGTTGGGCCAGTAGCGGTGTAGAATATGCTCAAGCCTATCGTGCCGGTATTTTTCGAAGTTTGAATTTACCCTCTAAATTTATCTTTACAGATATGATTTTAGCTGATAATATTCAGCATCTGACAGCCAATATAGGTTTTGATGATGAGCAAGTTATCTGGCTTTATAATCACTTTACAGATATCAAGATTGCACCGACTAGTGTGACAGTGGCAGATGTATTAGGTACTTTTGACGGTGTTGAAAGTCATCGAGAAAAGAATGGCAAGATTTTGCGTTTCTTCTTTTCTGACCAAGATAAGTTTGTCACCTGTTATTTGGTTGACGAGGATAAGGACTTGGTCCAACATGCCGAGTATGTTTTTAAGGGGAATTTGATTCGGAAGGATTACTTTTCTTATACGCGCTATTGTAGCGAATATTTTGCTCCCAAGGACAATGTTGCAGTCTTATACCAAAGAACTTTCTACAATGAAGACGGGACTCCAGCCTATGATATCTTGATGAATCAAGGGAAGGAAGAAATTTATCGTTTTAAGGATAAGATTTTCTATGGGAAACCAGCTTTCATGCGTGCTTTTATGAAATCCTTGAATTTAAATAAGTCTGATTTAGTCATTCTGGATAGGGAGACAGGCATTGGACAGGTTGTTTTTGAGGAAGCACAAGCAGCGTATTTAGCGGTAGTTGTTCATGCGGAGCATTATAGTGAAAGTGCTACAGACGATGACTATATCCTTTGGAATAATTACTACGACTATCAGTTTACCAATGCAGATAAGGTTGACTTCTTTATCGTATCAACTGATAGACAAAAGGAAGTGTTGCAAGAGCAATTTGCCAAATACACCCAGCACCAACCAAAGGTTATTACCATTCCTGTAGGAAGTATTGATTCCTTGACCGAGTCAAGTCAAGGACGTAAGCCTTTTTCATTGATTACTGCTTCACGTCTTGCCAAAGAAAAACACATTGATTGGTTGGTCAAGGCAGTTATTGAAGCTCGTAAGGAAATTCCTGAACTAACCTTTGATATTTATGGTAGCGGTGGAGAGGATTCTCTGCTTAGAGATATTATTGCAAATCATCAGGCTGAGGATTATATCCAGCTCAAGGGACATGCGGAACTTTCGCAGATTTATAGCCAGTATGAGGTCTACTTGACGGCTTCAACCAGTGAAGGTTTTGGTTTGACCTTGATGGAAGCTATTGGTTCAGGCCTCCCTCTCATCGGTTTTGATGTGCCTTATGGTAATCAGACCTTTATAGAAGATGGGCAAAATGGTTATTTGATTCCAAGTTCATCTGACCATGTAGAAGACCAAATCAAGCAAGCTTACGCAGCTAAGATTTGTCAACTGTATCAAGAAAATCGTTTGGAATCTATGCGTGACCATTCTTATCAAATTGCAGAAGGCTTTTTAACCGAAGAAATTTTAGAAAAGTGGAAGAAAACAGTAGAGGAGGTGCTCCATGATTGAACTTTATGATCGTTATAGTCAGGAAAGTCGAGATTTACATGAAAGTCTAGTCGCTACTGGTCTTTCTCAACTTGGAGTGGTCATCGATGCAGATGGTTTTCTGCCTGATGGTCTGGTTTCTCCTTTTACCTATTATCTAGGCTATGAAAAGGGAAAACCTCTCTATTTCAACCAAGTCCCTGTTCCAGCTTTTTGGGAAATTTCAGGCAATAATCAGTCTGCTCGTATTGAAGATATGACAGAGGAGAGGGCCGTCATTCATTATGCTGATGGAATGCAGGCTCGCTTGGTAAAACAGGTAGATTGGAAAGACCTGGAAGGTAGAGTCCGTCAGGTTGACCATTACAATCGCTTCGGAGCTTGCTTTGCTACAACCACTTATAGCGCTGATAGTGAACGGATTATGACTGTTTACAAAGCTGTCAATGGTCAGGAAGTTTTACTTGAAAACCATGTGACGGGTGATATCTTATTGACCTTACCAGGTAAACCTATGCGATCTTTTGTAAATAAAGTTGAATTTATCACCTTCTTTTTACAAGATTTGGGATTAGATAGCCATCAGCTTATCTTTAATACCTTAGCGACTCCTTTCTTGGTTTCCTTCCATCATCCAGATAAATCTGGCTCAGATGTTTTGGTTTGGCAGGAACCTCTTTATGATGCCATTCCAGGCAATATGCAGTTGATTTTGGAAAGCGATGATGTGCGTACTAAGAAGATTATCATTCCAAACAAAGCGACTTATGAACGTGCTTTAGAGTTGACTGACGAGAAATACCATGATCAGTTTGTCCACTTGGGTTACCATTACCAGTTTAAACGCGATAATTTCCTAAGACGAGATGCCTTAATCTTGACTAATTCAGATCAGATTGAGCAAGTAGAAGCAATCGTAGAAGCCTTGCCTGATGTCACTTTCCGCATCGCGGCGGTAACAGAGATGTCTTCTAAGTTATTAGACATGCTTTGCTATCCTAATGTGGTCCTTTACCAGAATGCTAGTCCACAGAAGATTCAGGAGCTGTATCAACTGTCGGATATTTATTTAGATATCAATCACAGCAATGAGTTGTTGCAGGCGGTGCGTCAGGCCTTTGAGCACAATCTCTTGATTCTTGGATTTAATCAGACAGTGCACAATAGACTCTATATCGCTCCTGATCATCTATTTGAAAGTAGTGAAGTTTCTGCTTTGGTTGAGACCATTAAACTGGCCCTTTCAGATGTTGAACAAATGCGTCAGGCACTTGGCAAACAAGGCCAACATGCCAACTATGTTGACTTGGTGCGATATAAGGAAACCATGCAAACCGTTTTAGGAGGCTAACATGTCAGACGAAGATTTATTTTACAAAGACGTTGAAGGTCGTATGGAAGAGTTGAAACAAAAACCGATCAAGAAAGAAAAAGAAACCCGAGGGGAAAAGATTAGTAAGATTTTTTCACTCATCTTGGGTTTAATGATTCTGATTGGTTTACTCTTTACTTTACTGGGAATTTTGAGGTAGGCCTATGACTGATATTCTGATTGTTTTAGCTATTATCCTCTCTCTTGCTTTGATTGTATTGGTAACCATACAACCTCGTCAAAATCAACTATTTTCCATGGATGCCACTAGTAATATTGGTAAACCAAGCTACTGGCAGAGCAATACCTTGGTCAAGGTTCTTACTTTATTAGTGAGTTTGGCTTTATTCGTTTTACTGTTAACATTTATGGTAATAACTTACAAATAAAAGAAAACTTCAGATATTCACCTTTTGTGATTGATCTGAAGTTTTCTTTTTTTACTCAATGAAAATCAAAGAGCAAACTAGGAAGCTAGCCGCAGGCTGCTCAAAACACCGTTTTGAGGTTGTGGATAGAACTGACGAAGTCAGCTTAAAACACTGTTTTGAGGTCGTAGATAAGACTGACGAAGTCAGTAACATATATACGGCAAGGTGAAGCTGACGTAGTTTGAAGAGATTTTCGAAGAGTATTACTATCCATATTTTTGGTAAAAATTAACTTTTACTTGGATGAAGGTTTTGGCTTCACGTAGGAGTTGAAGAAGTGTGGCACGGGTTTCAAATTCTTCTCTTGTCTTGGGCAGACTGCGATTACGGAAGACTTCCAGATAACGTTCAATTTCATCTAGCAAATCAGAAGCAGGATTGGTCTGGCTTAGTTGGCCTGCAATTTTTGAAAAGAGCTGGGCCAAAATCAGGCTCTCACTGGCAGCTAGGTGACAGGTGTTGATTTGCTGGGCCATGTTTCGCAGGATACGACTTTGTCGCTGTCTCATTTCAAAATAGTGGATATGGTAGTCGGTCTGGTGAAAGAGGTGGTCAGAGTGATCTAGATAGACCAGTCTGAGGGCTTCTTCCAAAAGGGTGTCCAATTCGTCAACTAACTGTGCTCGGTTGCGTCCATCTCCTCTGGATAAATAATATTTGAAGCGTTGGAGAATATCTTTTAACTTTTCTTCTACCAATGTGTGGTAGTGATGAATTTCCTCATCTCGTGAAGGCATGTAGAGATTGACAAGCAAGGCAAAACCTGTACCGATAGCAAAGAGAAGGAATTCATTGACTAGAAGCTCTGGAGAGGTTGACTCTTGTACCAAGAGGTGGCTAACCAAAACAGTGCTTGGTGTGATGCCAATTTCCCAACCCATCTTATAGGCTAGGGGCACATAAAGGGCTAGATAGAGGCCAAGGCTCCAGATATGAAATCCGCTCAAGTGAAAAGTCAAAACACCAATAGCTAGAGCTAGAAGCATGGAAAAGAGTCGATTGTGGGCCAGTTTTAAGGTACTTCTACGGGTATCGGATAGGCTCAAGAGGGCGATGATTCCAGCTGAAACTGCTGAGGAGAGATTGAGAAAATAAGCAAGAAGGCAGGCAAGACAGGTAGCTAAGATGAGTTTGGTCGTACGTTGGCTAATAGACATATGGATTTCCTAGTAAGTTCGAATAAAAGCGGAAAAGACAAGACCTGAGCAGGCTTGTCTTTATGAGTTATTTTTTACGGGCTGCTGCGTATTCGGCAACGGCAGTAAAGAGGACATCTGTTGAAGAGTTGAGAGCTGTTTCGCATGAGTCCTGGATGACCCCAATGACAAATCCAACACCGACAACTTGCATGGCAATATCGTTAGAAATACCGAAAAGGCTACAAGCAACTGGGATAAGAAGGAGGGATCCTCCGGCAATACCAGAAGCACCACAGGCTGAGATTGCTGCTACTACACTGAGGACAAAGGCTGTCGCAAAGTCAACAGGGATTCCCAAAGTATTTACTGCAGCAAGGGTCAAAACGTTAATAGTAATCGCTGCTCCGGCCATGTTGATAGTAGAACCAAGTGGGATAGAAACTGAATAGGTATCTGGATCTAGTCCAAGGTCGTGACAAAGTTTCATGTTTACAGGGATGTTAGCTGCAGAACTACGAGTGAAGAAGGCTGTCACACCGCTGACACGCAAACATTTCCAAACGAGGGGATAAGGATTTCTCTTCATAAAGAGGAAGGCAATTAGTGGATTGACTACCAGAGCCACAAAGAACATAGTTGTCACCAATAGGGCAAGCAAGATTCCGTAGTTAGCTAGGCTTCCGATTCCCTTATCAGAGATAGTTTTGAAGACAAGGCCAAGGATTCCAAAGGGAGCTAGGTTGATGATCCATTCGACAATCTTAGAAGTCACATCAGCCATAGTTTTCAGCAATTCTTTACTATTTTTGCTGGCCTCTCTCATAGCAATCCCGAAAATAACTGCCCATGATAAGATACCGATGTAGTTGGCAGTAATGAGGGCATTGACTGGATTGTCAACCAGTTTGAGCAAGAGGTTGCTGAGGACCTGGCCAATTCCATCTGGTGGTGCGATTTCTGTATTGGCACTATTTAAGGTAATCTCAACAGGGACAATAAAGCTTGCTAGGACAGCAACAAGTGCCGCTGCAAAGGTTCCTACCAAGTAAAGGAAGATAACCGTTTTCATGTTGCTATCTTGTCCCTTTTGATGTTGGGAAAGGGCGTTAGCAACGAGGGCAAAGACTAGAATAGGTGCGATGGCTTTGAGGCCACCAACAAAGAGATCTCCGAGTAGACCAATTCCTGAAATGTTAGGAAGTGTCAGCCCTAGGGTTCCTCCAATAAGCATGCCAATCAAAATCCGTTTGATTAGGCTTGCCTTATTCCAAGCATGAATGATTTTTTTCATAACAACCTCCTTTGTTGTGTAATGTTTATGATTATAGTATAAATATGAACTAAAATCAAGAATTTTCTGTCTATTTTGGCTATTATTTTTGAATATTTATGGAGATTCATCACTTGTAAAAGTATGGTATAATAAACGAAAGGAGTTTTCTATGAAAGAATTTATTCAAACCTACCTCAATAAGCTTGATATAACAACGATTATTGAGAATATCTTGACCAAGGTACTTTCTCTGTTATTTCTATTTTTGCTATTCTACATAGCTAAAAAACTGCTTCATACAATGGTGCAGAGAATTGTCAAACCTTCTCTAAAAATGTCTCGTCATGATGTCGGGCGCCAAAAAACCATCTCACGTTTATTAGAGAATGTGTTTAATTATACCCTTTATTTCTTTTTGCTTTATTGTATCTTGTCTATTTTGGGTTTGCCAGTTTCTAGTTTGCTTGCTGGAGCTGGGATTGCTGGGGTGGCTATTGGGATGGGAGCCCAAGGTTTTCTGTCTGATGTCATCAATGGCTTTTTCATCCTCTTTGAACGTCAACTGGATGTAGGAGATGAGGTTGTTCTGACAAATGGTCCTATTACTGTATCGGGCAAGGTGGTTAGTGTTGGCATTCGAACAACGCAACTCAGAGGAGAAGACCAGGTTCTGCACTTCGTTCCCAATCGGAATATCACCGTCGTCAGCAATTTCTCTCGTACAGACCAGGCCTGAAATTTTAGCAGATTTATGGTACAATAGAAAGAGTTTGGTAAAGGAGAGAAGATGTTTTTAGAAAAACAGTTGGGCAATGGTTGTACCTGGATTAACCTAGATTTGGACAAGTTGAAAAAATTAGAGGACCTTTCTGAAATCTACGGTTTGGACAAGGAAACCATCGAATATGCGCTGGATAGAAATGAGCGTGCCCACATGGATTATCACCGTGAAAATGGGACTGTGACCTTTATCTACAATGTCTTGAACTTGAAAAAGGATAAGGCCTACTACGAAGCCTTTCCCATGACCTTTATCGTGGAACATCATCGTCTGATTACCATTAGTAATATCAAGAACGCCTATGTCATTGAACAGATGACCCGTTATCTGGAGAGTCATGACACGCTTTCGATTTACAAGTTTCTCTTTGCCAGTCTGGAAATCATCAGTAATGCCTACTATCCTGTCATCGAGCAAATGGACAAGAGTAAAGATGAGGTCAATGGGCTCTTGCGCCAGCGAACAACTAAGAAAAATCTTTTTGCGCTGTCCGACTTGGAGACTGGTATGGTTTATCTTACTGCGGCTGCCAAGCAAAATCGCATGTTGCTGGAGCATATTCAAGGGCATGCCCTCTATCGCAGTTTTAACGAGATTGAGAGAGAACAGTTTGATGATGCCATGATTGAGGCTCATCAGCTGGTATCCATGACAGACTTGATTTCTCAAGTACTCCAACAACTATCAGCATCTTATAACAACATCCTAAACAATAATCTGAATGATAATTTGACAACCTTGACCATCATTTCAGTCTTGCTAGCGGTTTTGGCAGTCGTGACAGGCTTTTTCGGAATGAATGTTCCCCTACCTTTAACAGATGAGCCCCATGCTTGGCTCTACATCAGTTTGGCTAGTGCTGGGTTGTGGATTGTCTTGTCATTGTTACTAAGGAAAATTGCGAAAAAAAGTTAAGAAAAGGAGCCAGAATGGCGATTGAAAATTACATGCCAGATTTTGCTGTGGAAGCAGTTTATGATCTGACAGTCCCAAGCCTGCAGGCGCAGGGAATCAAGGCTGTTTTGGTCGATTTGGACAATACCCTCATTGCTTGGAACAACCCTGATGGGACGCCAGAGATGAAGCAATGGCTACATGACCTTCGGGACGCGGGCATTCGCATTATCGTAGTCTCAAATAACACCAAAAAACGTGTCCAACGAGCAGTTGAGAAATTTGGGATTGATTACGTTTATTGGGCTCTGAAACCCTTCACATTTGGGATTAATCGTGCCATGAAGGAATTCCACTATGAGAAAAGCGAAGTGGTCATGGTTGGTGACCAGCTCATGACAGATATACGAGCAGCCCACCGTGCAGGCATTCGCTCGATTTTAGTCAAACCCTTGGTCCAACATGACTCGATCAAAACGCAAATTAACCGAGCTCGTGAGCGCCGTGTGATGCGAAAAATCACTGAAAAGTACGGACCGATTACATATAAAAAAGGAATTTAACTATGGAAGAAATTCTCTGTATTGGTTGTGGAGCAACCATTCAGACGACAGACAAGGCTGGTCTTGGTTTCACCCCCCAGTCGGCACTTGAAAAAGGTTTGGAGACTGGTGAAGTCTATTGCCAACGCTGTTTCCGTCTCCGCCACTACAATGAAATCACAGATGTCCAGTTGACGGACGATGATTTCCTCAAGCTCTTGCACGAGGTGGGAGACAGTGATGCTTTAGTGGTAAATGTCATTGATATCTTTGACTTTAATGGCTCTGTCATTCCAGGCTTGCCACGCTTTGTATCGGGCAATGATGTCCTCTTGGTGGGAAATAAAAAAGATATCCTGCCTAAGTCAGTTAAGCCTGGTAAGATTAGCCAGTGGCTCATGGAACGTGCCTACGAAGAAGGGCTTCGTCCAGTCGATGTCGTCCTAACTTCAGCCCAAAACAAACATGCTATTAAGGAAGTCATAGACAAAATCGAGCACTACCGAAAGGGCCGTGATGTCTATGTGGTCGGTGTGACCAACGTTGGAAAATCAACCCTTATCAATGCCATTATCCAAGAAATTACGGGTGATCAGAATGTCATCACGACTTCACGCTTCCCAGGGACAACCTTGGACAAGATTGAGATTCCGCTTGATGACGGATCTTATATCTACGATACACCGGGGATTATCCACCGTCACCAGATGGCTCACTACTTGACGGCCAAAAACCTCAAGTATGTCAGCCCTAAAAAGGAAATCAAGCCTAAAACCTATCAGCTCAATCCAGAGCAAACCTTGTTTCTAGGCGGTCTAGGACGCTTTGATTTCATCACTGGTGAAAAGCAAGGTTTCACAGCCTTCTTTGATAATGAACTCAAACTCCATCGTACCAAGCTTGAAGGCGCTAGTGCTTTCTACGATAAGCACCTTGGAACCCTTCTAACACCACCAAATAGTAAGGAAAAAGAAGATTTTCCTAAACTGGTTGAGCATGTATTTACCATCAAGGACAAGACAGACCTAGTCATCTCTGGACTCGGCTGGATCCGCGTAACAGGCACCGCCAAAGTCGCCGTCTGGGCACCAGAAGGCGTCGCAGTCGTCGCACGAAAAGCAATTATTTAAAATAAAATCACTGAGCGAACAAAGTGAGCTCATGTAGAGATAGTTATTGCCGTGGTGTCTTGCCAATCTGTAGATTGGCAAGGGGCACAATTGAGACCAAGGCTCAATTGTAAGGTCAGGAAATCCATTTTTCAAAGATGAGATCTTTGGAAAATTAGTTCCGACCGTCCCTCACCACCTAAAATAACTATCAGAAAATAAGGAAGAAATTATGTCATTAACATCAAAACAACGTGCCTTCCTCAACAGCCAGGCACACACCCTCAAACCTATCATCCAAATTGGGAAAAATGGACTGAACGACCAAATCAAAACCAGCGTTCGTCAAGCTCTTGACGCCCGCGAATTGATTAAAGTAACGCTCTTGCAAAATACAGATGAAAATATCCACGAAGTAGCTGAAATCTTGGAAGAAGAAATTGGTGTGGATACTGTCCAAAAAATCGGACGCATCTTGATTTTGTTTAAACAATCTAGCAAGAAAGAAAATCGCAAGATTTCTAAAAAAGTCAAAGAAATCTAAAAACCTACTCCAAATAACTGTTTTTACAGAGAAATAAAGGAGACTAGCCTATGGCAATCGAACTATTGACTCCCTTTACCAAGGTAGAGTTGGAGCCAGAACTCAAGGAGAAAAAACGCAAGCAAGTCGGGATTTTAGGAGGGAATTTTAACCCCGTTCACCATGCCCATCTGATCGTTGCGGACCAAGTACGGCAACAGTTGGGGCTGGACCAGGTTCTGCTCATGCCTGAATACCAACCTCCTCATGTGGACAAAAAAGAAACCATCCCTGAACATCACCGTCTCAAGATGCTTGAGTTGGCGATTGAGGGGATTGAAGGCCTAGCCATTGAAACTATCGAGCTAGAGCGCAAGGGCATTTCCTACACCTACGACACCATGAAAATCTTGACAGAGCAACATCCAGATACGGATTATTACTTTATCATCGGTGCCGACATGGTTGACTATCTGCCTAAGTGGTACCGAATTGATGAACTGGTTGACATGGTTCAGTTTGTTGGGGTTCAGCGCCCACGCTACAAGGCAGGGACTTCCTATCCCGTTATCTGGGTGGATGTGCCTCTCATGGATATCTCATCCAGCATGGTGCGGGACTTCCTTGTCCAAGGACGAAAACCCAATTTTCTCCTGCCTAAGCCGGTGCTAGACTACATCGAGAAGGAGGGGCTCTACTGATGGCCTATCAAGACTATATCAATTGTTCTCGTGAGGCTTTGTTGGAAAAAATGGCAGAGCTTCTACCTGAAAAACGTTTAACCCATTGTTTGGGGGTGGAGAGTGCAGCCATAGAACTTGCCCAACGATTCGGTGTGGATACTGAGAAGGCAGGCTTAGCAGGCCTTCTTCATGACTATGCTAAAAAGCTATCAGATCAGGAATTTCTGGATTTGATTGACTGTTACCAATTAGACCCTGGCCTCAAAAACTGGGGCAATAATGTCTGGCATGGCATGGTGGGCATCTACAAGATTCAAGAAGATTTGAATTTGCAAGACTCTGAAATCCTGCGAGCTATTGAAATCCATACAGTCGGTGCTGATCAGATGACTGACTTAGAAAAAGTCATCTACGTCGCAGACTATATTGAGCACAATCGAGCCTTTCCTGGAGTGGATGTGGCACGTGAGATTGCTGAGCTATCGCTCAATAAGGCAGTGGCCTACGAAACAGCTCGTACCGTGGAGCATCTAGCTCATCAGGGATTTCCCATCTATCCCCAAACCCTTGAAACCTATAACGCCTTTGTGCACTATTTGAAAGAGGACTAAATGAACGAAAAAGAATTACTAGAACTAGTCGTGAAAGCGGCTGATGAGAAACGTGCGGAGGATATCCTCGCACTTGATGTACAAGATTTAACCAGCGTGACGGACTACTTTGTCATCACTAGCTCTATGAATAGCCGTCAGTTGGACGCTATCGCTGACAATATCCGTGAAAAAGTAGCTGAAGCAGGCTTTAAAGGTAGCCATATCGAAGGCGATGCAGCTGGAGGCTGGGCCTTGCTGGACCTCGGTGCTGTCGTTGTGCATATCTTCTCAGAAGAAATGCGTGCCCACTATAATCTGGAAAAACTATGGCATGAGGCGGATTCTGTAGATTTATCTGAAACTCTTGCTTAGAAGATGAACTCAGTTGCAGTCAACTGGGTTTCTTTGCTTATTTTAGAAAAAATGGATAGAAAGGTATAGGGCGAGTGGTGTTTGCCATGGAGGCTCTTGGTATCATGATTATGGCAACTTATGAAACCTTTGCGGCGGTCTATGATGCAGTCATGGACGATAGTTTATACGACAAATGGACGGATTTTTCTCTGCGTCACTTGCCTAAGACCAAGGAGAGAAAGAAGCTTTTGGAATTGGCTTGTGGGACAGGCATCCAGTCTGTGCGATTTTCTCAAGCTGGTTTTGATGTGACTGGACTTGACTTGAGCGCAGATATGCTGAAGATTGCGGAGAAGAGAGCGGCTTCAGCCAAACAAAAGATTGATTTTATCGAAGGCAATATGCTGGATTTATCCAAGGTGGGTAAATATGACTTTGTCACTTGTTATTCGGACTCTATCTGCTACATGCAGGATGAGGTGGAGGTAGGAGACGTCTTTAAGGAAGTGTATAATGCCCTCAATGAAGATGGAGTTTTCATCTTTGATGTGCATTCGACCTACCAGACGGATGAGGTTTTTCCAGGCTATTCCTATCATGAAAATGCGGAAGATTTCGCCATGCTCTGGGATACCTACGAGGATGCGGCGCCTCACTCCATTGTGCATGAGCTGACATTCTTTATCAAGGAAGCGGATGGTTCCTTTAGTCGCCACGATGAAGTGCATGAGGAGCGGACTTATGAGGTTCTGACCTATGATATTTTGCTGGAACAAGCTGGCTTCAAGTCTTTCAAACTCTATGCGGACTTTGAAGACAAGGAGCCAACAGAAACCAGCACCCGTTGGTTTTTTGTGTGTAATAAATAATTTTATGAATTTGAAAAGGGGATGCAAATTAGATGCTTAAATTTTTACATTTAGAAGATTATCGTTGTTTCAAAGATACAAAACTAGAGTTTAAAGATTTAACAATTGCAGTTGGAAAAAATAATGCAGGGAAATCAACCATTATTGAAGCATTGAGAATAATTTCTTATGCCTTATCCAAACCAATTTTTAGAAATATTCCTGACGGTTTGGCTCGTGATTTCCCTAAAAAAGCTAAATGTATTATTGTTAATGGTAAGATGTTAAAAATCAATACTGGTACGATTCCACATAACTATGACGAAGGGGCTAAACCAAAACTCACTGCAGGATTTTATGATGGATATAAAATTGTAGTTCATTTCTATGATGGATTAATATTTGCACTTGTTTATGACTCGAATGGTAAAATTATTACTAATAAAAATACTTTTAACAATTCTGGATTTCCTAAGTTAAATATTTTACCTCAAATAGGTCCGTTAAGAAAAATTGAAAAATATTTGTCGGAAGAAACAGTAAGGAAAGATAAGGATACATATTTATCATCATTGCACTTCAGAAACGAAATTTATTTAGAAATGACTAATGATGAAAAAGTATTTAATGAATTTTCTTCATTAATAAAGCAAACATGGAAAAATCTGCAAATAAATCCTCCAAAACTTGACCACTTTTCAGATAATACTTTGGTTTCTTTAGTTGTAGGAGAGAATGATTTTATGACAGAATTAGGGTATGTTGGTAATGGGCTTCAAATGTGGTTACAAATGATGTGGTTTGTTACTAAATCAAAAAACCAAGGGATAACGACGGTTATTTTAGATGAGCCAGATGTATATATGCATCCTGATTTACAACGAAAATTATTGAAATATGTTCGTAGAAATTTTCAACAAGTGATTATTGCGACTCATTCTATAGAAATTATTTCTGAAGTCGATTCAGAGAATATTTTGAATGTTAGTAATAAAAAGAAAAAGTTGAAGTATACGAATGAGTTACTCGCTGTTCAAAAAGTGGTAGATGAAATCGGAAGTATTCAAAATATGTCTTTGTTACGTTTGTTTACGTATAAGAAATTACTATTTCTTGAAGGTGAAGATATGTGGTTTTTGAGGAAGTTTTTTGATAAGTTATACCCTGAAAGTGATTTTTCAATTGATCATATATTTTCTATAAAAATAGAAGGTTTTTCGAACTTTAACAAATATTTTAAAGTGGCTGATTTTTTTAAGAGTATTGATGGAAAGCTAAGTATAATTGGAATATTAGATAGAGATTATTATCCCGATTCGTACTTGAGTTCAATAAAACAGGATGCAGAAGCTAAAGAAGAAACGAAAGAGCGTCTAAAGTTACATATTTGGACTAAAAAAGAAATAGAAAATTATCTTTTGATTCCTGAAGTTTTATTTAGAATATCAAAAGGACAAGATAGAGCTAAGTTTTATCAAGAAGTAGAAGATATCTGCGAAACTTTTCGAGAAGAGACATTAGGAAAATTTTATGATAAGATGATTGCTTATGGAACGGGGGATGGTAAAGAATTAGATTCTAAGTGGGAAGCATCAAAGAAGTATTCTAAATGTCAGGAATTATTTGATAATCGATGGAAAGTCAGTTTAGAAAACAAGATTTCGATGATTAATGGTAAAGATTTAAAAAGTAAAATTTATAAATTTATTGAGAAAGAGTATCATCAAAGTTGCACAGATAATATTATATTTAAAGAAATAAATAGAGAGGAAGTGCATGAGGATATTGAGAATTTATTTTTAGATATTATTGATGGTATAGAAATATAGGCGTTAAAAGTAGGAGAACATCATGACCATCACAGGTATTATCGCGGAGTTTAATCCTTTTCATAATGGGCATAAATACCTGCTGGATCAGGCAGAGGGGCTGAAAATCGTGGCTATGTCTGGGAATTTCATGCAGCGTGGAGAGCCTGCTATCGTAGACAAGTGGACACGGGCCCAGATGGCGCTGGAAAATGGAGCGGATCTGGTGGTGGAATTGCCCTTTTTAGTCAGTGTTCAGGCGGCGGATTTCTTCGGCCAAGGAGCTGTGGATATCTTGGCTAGGTTGGGCATTGATAGCCTCGCTTTTGGGACGGAGGAAGTTCTAGATTACCAGAAAATCGCTGACTTATACACAGAGCAGGGGGCTGAGATGGAGAAATTTGTGGAAAATCTGCCTGATTCTCTTTCCTATCCCCAGAAAACCCAAGCCATGTGGAAGGAATTTGCAGGTCTTGATTTTTCAGGAAATACGCCCAATCATGTCCTTGCTCTGGCCTATGCCAAGGCGGTTGCGGGACGCAACATCAAACTCCATCCGATTCAGCGGCAGGGAGCTGGTTACCATTCTGTGGATAAGGATGTGGAATTTGCCTCGGCGACAGCCCTGCGTCAGCATCAAAGCGACAAAGATTTTTTAGAACGCTTTATGCCTTCTGTTGCCCTCTTTGAGCAGGCGAGTAAAGTGAGATGGGACGATTATTTTGCTATGCTCCGCTATCAGATCTTGTCAAATCCCGACCTAACCACCATCTATCAGGTCAATCAAGAAACGGCTGTGCGCATCAAGGAAGCTATCAAGACGGCTCAGTCTGTTGACGAATTGGTTGAAGTGGTTGCCACCAAACGCTACACTAAGGCGCGTGTCAGACGCCTCTTGACCTATATCTTGGTGCAGGCTAGAGAAAGTGACTTACCAGAAGGGATTCATGTTCTTGGTTTTACCGAAAAAGGCAGACGACATCTCAAGTCTCTGAAAGGACAGGCCACTCTAGTCAGCCGAATTGGCAAAGAACCATGGGATATCATGACTCAAAAGGCAGACCAGATTTACCAACTAGGAAATCCAAGTATAGCAGAGCAGAATTTTGGAAGAGTGCCGATTAGAATAGAAACAAACTAAGTCTACTGAAAGGTGGGCTTTTTGAGAATTTTTACGAATATATAGATAGAAAAGAAAATCTTGTACAAGTTCCTGATAATTTCTTTCTTTTCGTGTATAATAGTGGAAAAGAGGTAAAACGAGGTATGGTTATGGAAGCAGTTCTTTACTCAACATTCCGAAATCATTTAAAAGATTACATGAAGAAGGTAAATGATGAATTTGAACCTTTAACGGTGGTCAATAAAAATCCAGACGAGGACATTGTAGTCCTTTCAAAGAGCGAGTGGGATAGCATTCAGGAAACTTTGAGAATTGCTCAAAACAAGGAGTTATCAGACAAGGTCTTGCGAGGAATGGCTCAAGTCCGTGCTGGAAGCACTCAGATCCATGTTATTGAGGAGTGAGGAATGCTACTCAAGTTTACAGAAGATGCCTGGG
Source organism: Streptococcus mitis (assembly GCF_016658865.1). NCBI lineage: Bacteria > Bacillati > Bacillota > Bacilli > Lactobacillales > Streptococcaceae > Streptococcus > Streptococcus mitis. The sequence goes on along the minus strand of NZ_CP067992.1, from coordinate 1,626,393 downwards.
CAGATTATTGCTACTGGCAAACTCAAGACAAGAAAACACTCAAAAGAATCAACAAGATAATCAAGGATATTCAACGTAATCCGTTTACAGGAATAGGAAAACCAGAACCACTCAAGTATGACTACCAAGGAGCTTGGTCACGTCGTATTGATGCAGAAAATCGATTGATTTATATGATGGATGGAGATAGCGTGGCTTTCTTGTCTTTCAAAGATCATTACTAAGTCTACTGAAAAGCAGGCTTTTTCTCAAGTCTCTACTAAACTACTATTTCTAAATAACAAGTTTATTTTGGCAAATGCGTTCCAAATTCCCCAAAACATATTCTATTTTAGGTTTGTGAAAATCACTTTTTTATGGTAGAATGTAAAAGAATGTATGTCATTCGAAATAATAATAAAATGAGGTAAAAACATGGAAATCATGTCGCTTGCGATTGCTGTTTTTGCCGTCATCATTGGTTTAGTCATTGGATATGTCAGCATCTCAGCTAAGATGAAATCATCTCAGGAAGCTGCGGAGTTGATGCTTTTAAATGCTGAACAAGAAGCAACTAATTTACGTGGACAAGCTGAGCGTGAAGCGGATTTACTTATTAATGAAGCTAAACGTGAAAGCAAGTCTCTTAAAAAAGAAGCACTATTGGAGGCCAAAGAAGAAGCCAGAAAATACCGTGAAGAAGTGGACGCTGAATTCAAATCAGAACGTCAAGAACTCAAACAAATCGAAAGTCGTTTGACAGAGAGAGCTACTAGCCTTGACCGTAAGGACGACAATTTGACGAGTAAAGAACAAACACTTGAACAAAAAGAACAAAGTATTTCTGATAGAGCGAAAAACCTTGATGCGCGTGAAGAGCAATTAGAGGAAGTCGAAAGACAAAAAGAAGCAGAACTAGAGCGTATTGGTGCCCTGTCTCAGGCAGAAGCACGAGATATTATCTTGGCTCAGACAGAGGAGAACTTGACCAAGGAGATTGCTAGCCGCATTCGCGAAGCTGAGCAAGAGGTCAAGGAACGTTCTGACAAAATGGCCAAGGACATTCTGGTTCAAGCAATGCAACGTATCGCTGGTGAATATGTAGCGGAGTCAACAAACTCAACAGTTCATCTGCCAGATGATACTATGAAGGGACGCATTATTGGTCGTGAAGGTCGTAATATTCGTACTTTTGAAAGCTTGACAGGGGTCGATGTGATTATCGACGATACGCCAGAAGTGGTGACCTTGTCAGGTTTTGACCCAATCCGTCGTGAGATTGCCCGTATGACCATGGAAATGTTGCTCAAAGATGGTCGTATTCATCCAGCTCGCATCGAAGAGTTGGTTGAGAAAAACCGTCAAGAGATTGACAATAAGATCCGTGAATACGGTGAGGCAGCAGCCTATGAGATTGGTGCGCCGAACCTTCATCCAGATTTGATGAAGATTATGGGACGTTTGCAGTTCCGTACTTCATATGGACAAAATGTCTTGCGTCATTCGATTGAGGTTGCTAAATTGGCTGGTATTATGGCCAGTGAACTTGGTGAGAATGCGGCTCTTGCCCGTCGTGCTGGATTCCTTCACGATATCGGAAAAGCCATTGACCGCGAGGTTGAAGGTAGCCACGTTGAAATCGGTATGGAATTGGCACGTAAGTACAAGGAACATCCAGTTGTAGTGAATACGATTGCTAGTCACCACGGTGATGTCGAACCAGAAAGCGTGATTGCAGTGATTGTTGCTGCAGCAGATGCCTTGAGTGCGGCTCGTCCAGGTGCTCGTAGTGAGTCTCTTGAAAGCTACATCAAGCGTCTTCATGATTTGGAAGAAATTGCTAACGGCTTTGAAGGGGTACAAAATAGCTTTGCCCTTCAAGCAGGACGTGAAATCCGTATCATGGTCAATCCAGGACAAATCAAGGACGACAAAGTCACAATCTTGGCTCACAAAGTTCGTGAGAAAATTGAAAACAATCTCGATTACCCAGGAAATATCAAGGTAACCGTGATTCGCGAGCTTCGTGCAGTAGATTATGCTAAATAATAAAAAACTGAGGTCAGAAGAGAATCTGACTTCAGTTTTTTGAATAAATTATTTGATATAATTAGTTATATCAGCGAGGTGAAACCTCAATTGGAGATAGATAGACTAAGTCTTGAGTGGAGTTATAGTTTCCAATTTGTGCTTTTATACGTACATTTTGTCCTTTAGAAATATTTTCGCCATTAAAAGAGTTGAAAGCTGAGTTTGAAACTGTTGTTATATTTACAAATTTAAAGTTTGGTCCCGAAGGTGCTTGTTCTTCTCCTAAGTAATTTCCACCATGAATAAGTATGTCGAATTTTGTTTTGTAATTTTTATAGTGTGCAATATCTGCTATGTGTCCATCAAATTCGATGATTTGACCTTTATATTTTTGAATAAAATTTATTACGGTACTTGAATCTTTAGACTGCAATAGTGCCTTAAAATCATCATTGTTTTCAGTCGTGATGACAGCTGATTGTGATGGGCTTGTCGATGAGGATTCGGTAGAGCTTGATGAGTTGCTAGTTGAACTAGATGAAATAGATGTAGAATTTTGTGATGTAGATGATGGCTCACTTGTTTTTTCGATGGATTTTTCAACAGTAGAGCTAGTTTGTGTAGAGGAAGGGGTAGAAACAGTAGACGACTTATCTGAGTTTACTCCAATTAGAATTAGTAGAAGAATAAAAAATATTACACCTGCACCAATTAAATATGGAATTAATTTTTTTATTTTCAGTTCCATTGGGCTTAATGGTGTGATTTCAACCTCAGCTTCTTTTTCAAAAAAACCAAATACTCCAGCACTTCCTTCTTCAATAATATTGATTTTAACCTCATTTTTTTTGAGATTGAGTTCAGATAAGCCATTTTCAATCGCTTCATCAACATTTTTTCCTTTATAATTTCCCATAAACTTCTCCTTTTTATATTAGTAGTTTTATTATCTCTTAAATAGAATAAAATTTCAAGACTTTTTAGTAGTAAAGTATTGTAAACTAACAGTTTATGCTAAATAAATAAGAAAGAGCAGTTGAAAAATTACTGCTTTTTTGTTACACTAGATAGAAAGACTGTAGAAGGATAGTTTGCGCTAATTGCTACTATCTGAAGGGAAATCTTATTTTATTTTTACAGACTGACTAAAAGGAGACACAATGGCAGACCGAGGCTTACTAATCGTTTTTTCTGGTCCTTCAGGAGTTGGGAAGGGAACGGTTAGAAGAGAGATTTTTGAGAGTTCTGAAAACCAATTTCAATACTCTGTATCGATGACGACACGTGCACAACGTCCTGGAGAAGTGGACGGTGTTGACTATTTCTTCCGTACTCGTGAAGAGTTTGAAGAGCTGATTCGCCAAGGACAGATGTTGGAATATGCAGAATATGTCGGCAACTACTATGGAACTCCTCTGACCTACGTCAATGAAACCTTAGACAAGGGAATCGATGTTTTCCTTGAAATTGAAGTTCAAGGTGCTCTTCAGGTCAAAAAAAAGGTTCCAGATGCTGTCTTTATCTTCCTGACACCACCAGATTTGGATGAATTACAAGATCGTTTGGTAGGTCGTGGAACAGACAGTGCAGAAGTGATTGCCCAACGCATCGAAAAAGCCAAGGAAGAAATTGCCCTCATGCGTGAGTATGATTATGCGATTGTTAACGATCAGGTGCCCCTAGCTGCTGAGCGTGTCAAACGTGTGATTGAAGCAGAGCACTTCCGTGTGGATCGTGTCATTGGTCACTATCAGGAGATGTTACCAAAATCTCCAACTACCCGATAAAATTTAGAAAATAGGTACAAGCAAATGATGTTAAAACCCTCTATTGATACCCTGCTTGACAAGGTTCCATCAAAATATTCACTCGTAATCTTGGAAGCAAAACGTGCCCACGAATTGGAAGCAGGTGCGCCAGCAACTCAAGGTTTCAAGTCTGAAAAATCAACTCTTCGCGCTTTAGAAGAAATCGAATCAGGAAACGTAACAATTCACCCAGATCCAGAAGGAAAACGTGAAGCAGTGCGTCGCCGTATCGAAGAAGAAAAACGTCGCAAAGAAGAAGAAGAAAAGAAAATCAAAGAGCAAATCGCTAAAGAAAAAGAAGATGGTGAAAAAATTTAAGGTTGGGGGGACTCAATCTTATTTTTTCTATTGCAAGAATGTACTGACAAGGAGGAGGTGAGAAGATGGCTATAGCCAAGATTATTGTAGATGTGCCCTTGATGCAGACGGACCAGCCCTATAGTTACAGGATTCCTGAGGAGTTTCTGGGAATGCTGGAAGTTGGGATGCGGGTTCATGTGCCTTTTGGTAAGGGCAATCGCCTGATTCAAGGGATTGTTCTTGGTTTGGAGTCTCAATCAGACGAAGGAGAGATGGAGCAGGATTTAAAAGATATTGCAGAGGTGCTGGATTTTTCTCCTGTTCTCACGCAAGAACAACTCTGGCTAGCTGAAGAGCTCCGCAAGTCCGTCTTCTCCTATAAAATCTCCATCCTCAAGGCTATGTTACCGGGATTTCTGAACTCCAGCTATGATAAGATTCTCTATCCTCTGGCAGGTCTGAGTCAGGCAGACCGAGAGCGCTTGTTTGGTTCAGAGGATTCGCTTGCCTTTTCTTCACTAGACCTTGCCAAACAAGCCGAAATGATGCGTTTGACTAGAAAAGGACTGCTTGGTCTGGAATACCAGGCAATTGATCAAAAGAAGGTTAAGACCCAGTCTTGGTATGAGGTAGACCTTGCTCAATTAGAAGGTGTAGAGATTTCTACACGCGCCAAGAAAAAGTTAGAACTGAGAGACTATCTGCTGTCTCATCCTGAGAGCGCTTCCTTGGCTAGTTTGCTAGATTTCTATTCGCGGGAGCAAGTCAACTTTTTTGTGGAACAAGGTGCTGTGACCATAGTCCAAAAGGAAGTGCAACGCTCGGCTGCTTATTTTGAAGGCATTGAAGCAAGTCAGCCTTTGGAGTTGAATCCAGAGCAAAGGCAGGCGCGTGATGCGGTTGTGAGTGCGATTGGCAGTCACCAGCCTCCCTTCCTCCTTCAAGGGATTACAGGAAGTGGGAAGACGGAGGTTTACTTGCAGATTATCCAAGGGGCCTTGGACAAGGGCAAGACAGCTATTTTGCTGGTGCCTGAGATTTCCTTGACTCCACAGATGACGGAGCGTTTTATTGCCCGTTTTGGTGAGAAAGTGGCCATCCTTCACTCAGGCCTGTCCAATGGTGAAAAGTACGACGAATGGCGCAAGGTGGAACGAGGAGATGCTCAAGTTGTTGTGGGTGCCAGATCTGCCATCTTTGCTCCGCTGAAAAATCTAGGTGTCATGATTATCGATGAAGAGCATGAAGCAACTTATAAGCAGGATAGTAATCCTCGTTACCATGCCAGAGAAGTGGCTATTTTACGGGCCCAGTATAATCAAGCGGCTCTGGTGCTTGGGTCTGCAACGCCGAGCTTAGAGAGCCGGGCGCGTGCTGGCAAAGGTGTCTATCAACACCTACGTCTGACCCAACGTGCCAATCCTTTGGCTACCATTCCTGAGGTTCAAGTGATTGATTTTCGGGACTATATCGGACAAAATGAGACGTCAAACTTTACGCCACCTTTGCTAGAAGCCATCCAAGACCGTCTGGCTAGAAAAGAGCAGGTGGTTCTCATGCTCAATCGCCGTGGTTATTCTAGCTTTGTCATGTGTCGGGAGTGTGGGACGGTAGATACTTGTCCCAACTGTGACATTTCCTTGACCTTGCACATGGATACCAAGACCATGAACTGCCATTATTGTGGTTTTTCAAAGGACATTCCTCAGGTCTGTCCTAACTGTAAGAGTCGAAGTATTCGTTACTATGGGACAGGAACCCAGAAGGCTTATGACGAGCTAGCAGAGCTTTTTCCTCAGGCACGTATTCTGCGCATGGATGTGGATACGACCCGTAAGAAAGGCAGTCATCAAGCTCTACTTGACCAGTTTGGACGAGGGGAAGTGGATATCTTACTTGGCACACAAATGATTGCCAAGGGTTTGGATTTTCCAAATGTGACCTTAGTCGGAGTTCTCAATGCGGATACGGCCTTGAATTTGCCTGATTTCCGTTCTTCTGAGAGAACCTTCCAGCTCTTGACTCAGGTGGCAGGTCGGGCAGGTCGGGCTGAAAAAGCAGGTCAGGTCTTGATCCAGTCCTACAATCCGCAACACTATGCTATTCGATTTGCCAAGGAACAGGACTACGAAGGTTTTTATGCCTATGAAATGGGAATCAGACGACAACTTGGTTATCCACCTTACTATTTCACAATTGGCATTACCCTTTCTCACAAGAAAGAAGAAGAGGTGGTCAAACGTGCCTATGAAGTCATGAACATTTTGCGGTCAGGCTTGTCTGAAACCAGTGACATCCTTGGGCCAACGCCCAAACCCATTGCTCGTACCCACAACCTCTATCATTACCAAATTTTGATTAAATACCGTTTAGAAGATGAGCTGGGGCCGACTCTAAATCAGGTTCTGGCCTTGACTCAAGAACGGGAAAATAGTGAGCTCCGTCTCAGCATTGACCATGAGCCACAGCAATTTTTATAAGAAGGAGAAGATATGACAAAACTAATCTTTATGGGAACTCCCGACTTTTCAGCAACAGTCTTAAAAGGACTTTTGACAGATGACCGTTACGAAATTCTAGCCATTGTAACCCAGCCAGACCGTGCTGTCGGCCGTAAAAAAGTAATCCAAGAGCCCCCAGTCAAGCAGGCTGCCAAGGAAGCTGGACTCCCTATCTACCAACCCGAAAAATTATCTGGAAGTCCAGAGATGGAATCTCTTATGAAACTTGGAGCGGATGGAATTGTGACTGCTGCTTTTGGGCAGTTTCTCCCAAGTAAACTCCTTGATAGCATGGATTTTGCGGTCAATGTTCACGCTTCCCTTCTTCCAAAACACCGTGGTGGTGCGCCTATCCATTATGCCTTGATTCAAGGGGATGAGGAAGCTGGTGTGACCATTATGGAAATGGTCAAGGAAATGGATGCAGGAGATATGATTTCTCGTCGTAGCATTCCTATCACAGATGAGGATAATGTCGGTACCTTATTTGAGAAATTAGCTGTCGTTGGTCGTGATTTGCTTTTGGACACTTTGCCTGCCTATATTGCTGGTGACATCAAACCTGAACCGCAGGATCCAAGTCAGGTTACTTTCTCGCCAAATATCAAGCCAGAGGAAGAAAAACTGGACTGGAATAAAAGCAATCGTCAACTCTTTAACCAAATCCGTGGCATGAACCCGTGGCCTGTTGCCCATACATTCCATAAGGGCGACCGCTTTAAGATTTATGAAGCCCTACCAGTAGAAGGTCAGGGAAATCCAGGTGAGATCCTCTCAATTGGTAAGAAAGAATTGATTGTCGCAACAGCAGAAGGAGCTCTGTCCCTCAAACAAGTGCAGCCAGCTGGTAAACCTAAGATGGACATTGCATCCTTCCTCAATGGAGTTGGACGTACATTGACTGTAGGAGAACGATTTGGTGACTAAAGTAGAAACGGCTAGAAGTTTAGCCCTAGCAGTATTAGAGGATGTCTTTATCAATCAAGCATACTCAAACATCGCTTTAAATAAGCATCTTAAGGGAAGTCAGCTCTCTGTAGCAGACAAGGGATTGGTGACCGAGCTAGTCTATGGAACGGTAGCCCGTAAACTGACTCTGGAATGGTACCTATCCCACTTTATCGAAGACAGAGACCAGTTAGACAGTTGGCTTTATGTCCTTCTTCTTGTTAGTGTCTACCAGCTCCGTTATTTGGACAAGATTCCAGATCATGCTGTGGTCAATGAAGCAGTGGAATTGGCCAAAGTTCGTAAAAAAGGCAGTGAAAAATTGGTCAACGCCGTCCTTCGTCGTATCTTGCGTGAAGGATGGCCAGATATCACCAGCATCAAACGAAAAAACAAGCGTGACTCCATTGCATATTCCCTTCCGGTTTGGCTCGTTGCTAAGCTCAAGGAAGAATATGGAGAAGAGAGAGCACAAACCATTTTTGAAAGTCTTTTGGTGCGCAACAAGGCCAGTATTCGTGTGACAGACCTAGGACGAAAAGAGGAAATCCAAGCCTTGTTGGAGGCCAGTGATTCATCCTTGTCTCCTTCTGGTTTGGTTAAGGAGCAGGGGCACTTTGCAGGCCATGATTTGTTTGCGGAGGGAGCTATTACCATTCAAGACGAGTCCAGTCAGCTTGTTGCTCCGACGCTTGATTTACAAGGTGATGAGCAGGTTCTAGATGCCTGTGCGGCTCCGGGTGGAAAAACAGCCCATATAGCTTCTTATCTCACAACAGGTCAGGTTACTGCTCTGGACTTGTACGACCATAAGTTGGACTTAATTCAAGAAAATGCCCAACGTTTGGGGGTCGCAGAACGGGTTCAAACGCAAAAATTGGATGCCAGAAAGGTGCATGAGTTTTTTGGTCAGAATTCCTTTGACAAGATTTTAGTGGATGCTCCCTGTTCAGGAATCGGTCTTCTACGCCGGAAACCTGATATCAAATACAATAAAGAAACGGCAGATTTCGCATCCTTACAGGAAATTCAGCTAGAAATATTAGGTAGTGTTTGTCAAACACTAGGCAAAGGTGGTATAATAACTTATAGTACCTGTACTATTGTCTCAGAAGAGAACTTTCAAGTCGTACAGGCATTTTTAGAAAGTCATCCTGAATTTGAGCAGGTGAAACTAGAACATGAATGTAAGGATATCATGAAAGATGGCTGTATCCTCATCACCCCTGAATTGTATGGAAGTGATGGATTCTTCATCAGTCAATTTCGCAAGATATCAGATTAGGAAGGAACTAACACATGGAAATTTCATTATTAACAGATGTTGGTCAGAAACGAACAAATAACCAAGACTATGTCAACCACTATGTCAATAGAGCTGGGCGTACCATGATTATCCTAGCTGATGGTATGGGAGGTCATCGCGCAGGGAATATCGCTAGTGAGATGGCGGTAACAGACCTGGGTGTAGCTTGGGTTGATACACAAATCGATACGGTTAATGAAGTGCGTGAATGGTTTGCTAACAACCTTGAGATTGAAAATCAAAGGATTAACCAATTGGGACAAAATGAAGCCTATAAAGGAATGGGAACAACCCTTGAGGCTGTAGCCATTATTGATAATCAGGCTATCTATGCCCACATCGGGGATTCTCGTATCGGTTTGATTCGTGGAGAAGAATACCACCAGTTAACGAGCGATCATTCTTTGGTCAATGAATTGCTTAAGGCAGGTCAATTGACACCTGAAGAAGCTGCTAGCCATCCACAGAAAAATATTATTACTCAATCTATTGGTCAAAAAGATGAAATTCAGCCTGATTTTGGAATAATCACCCTTGAGCCTGGGGACTATCTCTTACTCAATAGCGATGGTTTGACAAATATGATTTCAGGAAGTGAGATTTCTGATATTGTAACCAGCGATATTTCTTTGGAAGATAAGGCAGCAACCTTGATCCGTTTTGCCAACAATGCAGGTGGTTTAGATAACATCACAGTTGCCCTTATTGCTGTTAATGAGGAGGAAACAGAATGATCCAAATCGGCAAGATTTTTGCCGGGCGGTATCGAATTATCAAACAAATTGGTCGAGGAGGCATGGCAGATGTCTATTTGGCCAAGGATTTGATTTTGGACGGTGAAGAAGTGGCAGTAAAGGTTCTGAGGACCAACTACCAGACAGACCCGATTGCTGTGGCTCGTTTTCAGCGGGAAGCGAGAGCCATGGCAGATTTGGACCATCCTCATATCGTTCGGATTACAGATATCGGTGAAGAAGAGGGACAACAGTATCTCGCAATGGAATATGTTGCTGGGTTAGATCTCAAACGCTATATCAAGGAACATCACCCTCTTTCAAATGAAGAAGCGATTCGAATCATGGGACAAATCCTTCTGGCTATGCGCTTAGCCCATACTCGAGGGATTGTTCACAGGGATTTGAAACCGCAAAATATCCTTTTGACCCCAGATGGGACTGCCAAAGTTACAGACTTTGGAATCGCAGTAGCCTTTGCAGAGACAAGTCTGACTCAGACCAACTCAATGCTAGGTTCCGTTCATTATTTGTCTCCAGAGCAGGCGCGTGGTTCTAAAGCAACTGTGCAGAGTGATATCTATGCCATGGGGATTATTTTCTATGAGATGCTGACAGGTCATATTCCTTACGATGGGGATAGTGCGGTGACCATCGCCCTCCAGCATTTCCAGAAACCACTGCCATCGGTTATAGCTGAAAATCCATCTGTGCCTCAGGCTTTAGAAAATGTTGTTATCAAGGCAACTGCCAAGAAATTGACCGATCGCTACAAATCAGTCGCTGAGATGTATGTGGACTTGTCGAGTAGTTTATCTAATAATCGTCGTAATGAACCAAAGCTGGTCTTTGACGATGCAACTAAGGCAGATACTAAAACTCTTCCTAAAGTTCCACAAAGTACGCTGACTTCTATTCCTAAAGCTCCGGTACAAGAGGGAAGACCTCAATCTAAGCCCCAGCCTCATCAGACAGAAAAACCAGTACCTAGTCCAAAGCCAACCAAACGGCGTCGCCTGAAAGCACGTTATCCAATTTTATTTGCGACCTTCTTGTTAGTTGTGGCATCCTTGGTATGGATTTTATATAGAACGCCCGCTACCATTGCCGTTCCAAAGGTGGCAGGTCAGACGGTTGCTGAGGCTAAAGAAGCGCTTAAGAAAGCCAATTTTGAGGTTGGTGAAGAAAAAACAGAGGCTAGTGATAAGGTTGAAGAAGGTCGTGTTATTCGTACCGATCCTGACGCCGGTACGACACGCAAAGAAGGAACAAAAATTAATTTGATTGTGTCTTCTGGTCAGCAATCCTTCCAACTTGGAAATTATCTTGGACGAAAATCTAGTGATGTAGTGGCAGAATTGAAAGGCAAGAAGGTTCCAGAAAATCTAATTATGATTGAGGAAGAAGAATCCAACGAAATCGAAGCTGGTACAATCATGAAACAAAGTTTACCGGAGGGAACAACCTATGATCTTAGCAAGGCAACTCAAATAGTTCTGACTGTTGCTAAAAAAGTAAATTCTATTTCAATGCCAAGTTATATTGGTTCAACTCGAGAATTTGCAGTTAATAATCTTACAGAGATATATGGAATTAAAAAAGCTAATATCGAAGTTGTAGAAGTGTCTACTGCTCCTGAAGGAACAGCTGAGGAGACTGTTGTAGAGCAAAGTCCAAAACCGGGTGGAAAAATTGATTTAGCCAGCACACGTATTAAAATTTCGATTTATAAACCCAAAACACCACCATCAAGTTCCTCTTCAACGTCAGTTCCACGTGGTAACCAAGGTTCACCTACTACTCCAAATCAAGGGAATCAACAAGGTGGCCATCAAGGAAATCAACAAGGAACGGTTCCTACTCCGACTCAACCAAATAGTGAAGGAAACCACGAAAATTCTCGTGATTAAACGAATCTTTGTCATGATTTCATGGCAAAGATTTTTTTTGACTCCGGATTTGTGATAGAATAGAGGGAGTTGATAAAAGGAGGCAAGCATGGAAGAATCAAAAGAATTAAATGCCGTCATCGATGTCATTATGTTAGCAGGAACCATTCTCCTTAAAAGTGGCTCAGAGATTCATCGTGTAGAAGATACCATGATCCGCATTGCGCATTCGCAGGGGATTGTGGATTGCAATGTTCTTGCCATGCCTGCCGCTATCTTTTTCTCCATTGAAAATACCAATATTTCGCGAATGAAACGCGTGACCTCCTCTTCTTATAACATTGAAAAAGTCTGCGATGTGAACCAGATTTCTCGTCAACTGGTTGGGGGGGAGATTGATTTAGAGACAGCCTTCAAGCAATTGAAGGCCTTGCAAGCCCAGCCCCTTCCTTATACTAAGTTGCAGGTAACTTTGGCTGCGACCTTTAGTGCCCCATTCTTCTCAATTATGTTTAGTGGAAATATCTACGACGCACTTGGGGCAGGAGTGGCTACCTTATTTGGTTTTGCCTTTTCCCTCTATGTGGAGAAGTTTATCCGAATTCCCTTTGTGACGGCCTTTGCTGGAGCCTTTGTCTTTGGGATGATTGCCCAGTTTTGGGCTCGCCACACAGGCTTTCCTTCAACAGCAGATTTGATTATAGCTGGTGCAGTCATGCCGTTTGTACCAGGGATTGCCTTGACCAATGCGGTTCGTGATATTATGACCAACCACATAAACTCTGGTATGAGTAAGATGTTTGAATCCCTGCTCATTACCCTTGCTTTAGGGGCGGGAACTTCTGTCGCCTTGGTATTGATGAATTAATATGACACTAACAACCTTTTTATTACAAGCAGTAGCAAGTCTTCTTGCTATCATCACTTTTTTAATCGTACTCAATGTTCAGCGGTCTATGCTCTTACCAGGAGGGATTTTGGGCATGGCTGTCTGGCTAATCTATCTTTTGCTCAAGGAACCGACCAATGTTATTGTGGCTACCTTTATTGCGGCCATTATCGGTTCTTGTGTCAGCCAGATTTTAAGTATTCTTTATAAGACACCTGCTGTGGTTTTTATCTTGGCCATCTTGGCCCCTCTGGTTCCGGGATATCTGTCTTATCGGACAACGGCCTTTTTTGTGACAGGAGACTATAGTCACGCGATTGCTAGTGCAACTTTAGTTGTCATGTTGGCTCTGGTAATCTCTATTGGCATGGCTAGCGGAACAGTGATTCTCAGACTGTATTCCTACTTACGAAAACAGCAAAATCGTTAGACGAACAAGAGACTTGATTTGGTGAATCAAGTCTTTTTTCTCTCTTTTACTGTCATTTGTGATAAAATAGTATAGAACGATTTTTTACATGAATGATAAAACAGAGGTAAATATGACAATCGGTATTGATAAGATTGGTTTTGCGACCAGTCAATATGTCTTGAAATTACAAGACTTAGCAGAAGCAAGGGGCATTGACCCTGAAAAATTAAGCAAAGGACTCTTACTCAAGGAATTGAGTATTGCGCCCCTAACTGAGGATATAGTGACCTTGGCGGCCAGTGCTAGTGACTCTATTTTAACTGAGCAAGAGAGACAAGAAATTGACATGGTCATTGTGGCTACCGAGTCAGGAATTGACCAGAGTAAGGCTGCAGCCGTCTTTGTGCATGGTTTGCTGGGCATCCAGCCCTTTGCTCGTAGTTTCGAGATTAAAGAAGCCTGCTATGGAGCGACAGCTGCCCTCCATTATGCCAAATTGCATGTGGAAAATTCTCCAGAGTCCAAGGTCTTGGTCATTGCCAGTGATATTGCCAAATACGGTATTGAAACTCCAGGAGAACCAACTCAGGGCGCTGGCAGTGTGGCTATGTTGATTACACAAAATCCACGCATTATGGCCTTTAATAATGACAATGTGGCTCAAACCCGTGACATCATGGACTTTTGGCGTCCAAATTACTCGACAACCCCTTATGTAAATGGTGTCTATTCTACTCAACAATATTTGGATAGTTTGAAAACGACTTGGCTTGAATACCAAAAACGCTACCAGCTTACTTTGGATGATTTCGCGGCTGTTTGCTTCCACTTGCCTTATCCTAAATTAGCACTAAAAGGCTTGAAAAAAATCATGGATAAGAGTCTGCCTCAAGAGAAAAAAGACCTCTTGCAAAAGCATTTTGACCAGTCTATTCTCTACAGTCAAAAGGTGGGGAATATCTATACAGGTTCCCTCTTTCTTGGACTTTTATCTCTCTTGGAAAATACAGATAGCTTGAAGGCTGGGGATAAAATTGCACTTTATAGTTACGGAAGTGGGGCTGTGGCTGAGTTCTTCAGTGGTGAATTGGTTGAAGGATATGAAGCTTATTTGGATAAAGACCGCTTGAACAAGCTCAACCAAAGAACTGCCCTGTCTGTTGCAGACTATGAAAAAGTCTTCTTTGAGGAAGTGGTATTGGATGAAACAAACTCTGCCCAGTTTGCTGGCTATGAAAATCAAGACTATACCTTGGTTGAAATTGTCGACCACCAACGCCGTTATAGCAAGGTTGAAAAATAATGAAGATAAGTTGGAATGGATTTTATAAAAAATCATACCATGAGCGCCTTGAGCTGTTAAAAGCTCAGGCGCTCCTTAGTCCTGAAAAACAAACCAGTCTGGAGCAGGATGAACAGATTAGTGTGACTGTCGCAGACCAGTTGAGTGAGAATGTGGTGGGAACTTTTTCTCTGCCTTATTCGCTGGTTCCAGAGGTTCTTGTCAATGGTCAGGAAAACACCGTACCCTATGTGACAGAGGAGCCCTCTGTGGTTGCTGCGGCCAGCTATGCTAGTAAAATCATCAAGCGTGCAGGCGGTTTTACTGCACAAGTCCATGAGCGCCAGATGATTGGACAGGTAGCCCTTTATCAAGTTGCTAATCCTGAACAAGCGCAAGAGAAGATTGTCAGCAAGAAAGCGGAGCTCTTGGAACTTGCCAATCAAGCCTATCCTTCTATCGTTAAACGCGGGGGTGGGGCGAGTGATTTGCATGTAGAACAGATCAAAGGCGAAACAGACTTTCTAGTCGTCTATCTTCATGTTGATACCCAGGAAGCCATGGGTGCCAATATGCTCAACACCATGCTGGAAGCCTTGAAGCCAGTCTTAGAAGAACTCAGTCAGGGGCAGAGTCTTATGGGAATCCTGTCCAACTACGCGACCGATTCTCTAGTTACTGCAAGCTGTCGCATCGCTTTTCGATACTTGAGTCGCCAAAAGGATCAAGGACGAGAAATTGCGGAGAAAATGGCTTTAGCTAGCCAATTTGCGCAGGCTGATCCTTATCGAGCAGCTACTCACAATAAAGGGATTTTTAATGGTATTGATGCCATTTTAATTGCCACTGGTAATGACTGGCGTGCCATTGAGGCGGGGGCCCATGCCTTTGCCAGTCGAGACGGACGCTATCAAGGTCTTAGCCGATGGACGCTGGATCTTGAAAGAGAAGAATTGGTCGGTGAGATGACCCTGCCTATGCCTGTAGCGACCAAGGGTGGCTCTATCGGACTCAATCCTCGTGTAGCCCTCAGTCATGAATTACTGGGAAATCCTTCTGCCAAAGAATTAGCCCAGATTATCGTTTCGATGGGGCTTTCCCAAAACTTTGCTGCCCTCAAAGCCTTGGTGAGTACGGGAATCCAGCAGGGCCACATGAAATTGCAGGCCAAATCCTTAGCACTCCTCGCAGGTGCTAGTGAATCTGAAGTTGCTCCCCTAGTCGAGCAACTTATCGCAGATAAAACCTTTAACCTAGAGACAGCCCAGCGCTATCTTGAAAACTTAAGATCATAAAAAAACTCAGACGAATTAGTCTGAGTTTTCTTGTGCTTATACTCAATGAAAATCAAAGAGCAAACTAGGAAGCTAGCCGCAGGTTGCTCAAAACACTGCTTTGAGGTTGTAGATAAGACTGACGAAGTCAGTTACATATATCTACGGTAAGGCGACGCTGACGTGGTTTGAAGAGATTTTCGAAGAGTATTAAATACTTTTTCCTGGTAATAGGGTAACTGGTAAAAAGTAACCAGTTGTCGCAACTTCCTTACCTTCAATCTTTTGCAAGAGAAGGTCAACAGTAAGGCAGGCAATCTCTTCCAAAGGTTGCTTCACAGTTGTCAAATGAGGATAGTAATTCTCGATAAAGTAAGTCCCATCATAACCGATGACCTTGAGTTCTTCTGGGACAGAAATGCCAAGTTCCTGAGCAATTTTAATGACTAGAATAGCAGTCAAATCATCCGAAGCAAAAATGGCATCTGGTTTTTGTCGGGTCAAGATATTCTTGATTTCCATTTCTTTTCTGACAGGAGAAAAGTCACTGGAAACATTGATAATAGGAGCTTTGGGGAGTACGGATGCAAAACCAGCGTGGCGTAGTCCGGTTGGCGAGTTAGAATTATCATTCCCTGTAATCATGATGATAGACTGGGCGCCTGTCTTGACCAAGGTCTGGGCAGCAAGAACCCCACCAGCATAGTTGTCAGAGGAGACGACTGGAATGTCAGGTGATAGGTTTCGGTCAAAGGAAATAATCGGCGCTGTCACACGATTGTAGTCTTCAATTCCTAGGTTGTGACTACCAGAAATGATACCGTCCACCTGATTGGCTTCCAACATTTCGATGTACTCGCGTTCCTTTTCAGAATCGTGCTCACTGTTGCAGATGATGGTCTTGTAACCATTTTTGAAGAGTTGGTGTTCTAATTTATCAATCAATTCTGCGTAGAAAACATTGGAAATATTTGGGAAAATCAAGCCGATTAACTTAGCAGATTTTCCTTGTAGACTGCGAGCCAGGTTGTTGGGTTTATAGCCCAATTCTCGCATGGCTTCATTGACCTTTTGAATGGTTTTTTCAGATAGATATCCTTTTTTATTGATAACCCGTGAGACGGTAGTAGGGCTGACGCCTGCAAGTTTGGCGACATCAGTTAGCTTTGCGACCATAATCTAATTCATAGTAAGTTCCAGTTGGGTTTCCAGACTTGATCAGGATACCATTTTGGTCCGCATGTGGGAAGACACGACCAGAAAATACTTTTTCTCCTTTATTGATGAAAATTTCAAAGACAGAGTTATCGATGAAAATTGTAGCAGTAGTAGCTTGATGATTGATAGGGCAAGAACGAGTCGTCCCAAATTCTTGAGCGTACTGTTCACCAGCCTGGCTACGATCTACTGTCACTTGACCATTTACAAGGTCAAAGTTGATGGAAAGTCCCTTGCCTTCTTTATCAGCAAGTAAGATAATCTCGCTCTGGCTATTGGCTTCCAAGTTGAGTTCGAGTTCGTAGGTGTTATTGGTTTGGGCACGGTTTGAGAAGGCTTCTTCAGAAGCACGAAGGTCCTTGATAGCTGCGACTGGGTATTGGTAGAGTTTGCCATCTTTGATAGTCAGTTCTTTGACCAAAGAGAAGGTTCCTTGGTGGTCAAAGCGGTCAGATGGGTAAGAAACATCTGGCAAACCAAGCCAGCTAACTGCTAGAGCACGTCCGTCAGGAGCGTTGAAGGCTTGGGTTGCATAGGCTTCGAAACCGTAATCCATGTTTTGAAGTTGAGACACATCTACCATTTTGGCATTTTCAGGGTCAAAGGAAGCCCCGATTTTATACATATTTGGATAGATATTGTCGTAGTCTAGAACTTTCTTATCCAATCCTTGAGGGCAGTAGAGAAGGACAGGCTGCTCTCCTACAAAGACAAGATTTGGACATTCCATCATGTAGGCAGTGCGATCGTTAGCAAAGTCAAGGTCACCAATAGCTTGCCAGTTTGTGTAGTCATTGTCAACAGCCTTGTAGAGACGGACGAAGCTTTTTTTCTCCAAATCTTGTCCACCGACGATGGCATAGTATTGACCTTTAAAATTAAAAATTTGCGGATCGCGGAAGTGGTCAGTAGAGTCTGCTGGCTGGTCAATCAAGATCTTGTCAATCTTCGTAATCTTGCCATCCTTATCCATCAAAGCCCCAATCTGGTAAGGGTGACGGATCCAGTTTTCATCACGGACATTTCCTGTATAGAATAGGAATAAGTTATCGCCAAACTGCATGGCAGAACCAGAGTAGGCGCCGTGGCTATCTAATGGAGTATCAGGCAAAACTTTGACTCCAGTTTCTGTGAAATGAACCAAGTCCTCGCTTTCCAATTGCACCCAAGATTTTAAACCGTGGGCTGCACCAAAAGGAAAGTTCTGATAAAAAACAATCCACTTTCCATCAAAGTAAGAAAAGCCATTTGGATCGTTTAGGAGTCCTGTTTTTGGCTCAACATGGTAATGAGTATGCCATGGAGATTGTGCCATATTTTCCTTAATATTCTTAATTTCTTCTTGCGTCCAGTCTTGATAAAGTCTGTAACGACGCTCAGTAGTCCATTCCATTCTTTCATTCCTCCAAAAATCTTATCACTTTTAATAGTAACCGTTTTCGGAAAAAAAAGCAAGCCTTTTATGTTAAAAAAGAGAAAAAACTGTCAAACGTTTGTCACAAAATAAATGCAGGAAATCAATCGCATTTTCAGGAAAATATGAAAGATAATGAAACAAAACCCTTTTAACTAAGATTTTAGACTTGTTTTTTTAAGGAACGCCTGATAAAACAGTCAAAATCAATCAATCTAAAACATGCTTACTAAGTGGATAGAATATTTTTCTGCAAAACGCTTGACATATTTCTAAAACATGATAAAATAAAAGTCGTAGGGCGGATAAAATCGCTTTCAAACAAGAATAAAATTTTATATAAGGAGATTTTTGCAAATGAACAATCAAGAAATTGCAAAAAAAGTCATCGATGCCTTGGGCGGACGTGAAAATGTCAACAGTGTTGCCCACTGTGCGACTCGTCTTCGTGTCATGGTCAAAGATGAAGGAAAAATCAATAAAGAAGTGATTGAGAACTTGGAAAAAGTTCAAGGTGCTTTCTTTAACTCAGGTCAATACCAAATCATCTTTGGTACAGGTACAGTTAACAAAATGTACGATGAAGTTGTTGCACTTGGTTTGCCAACATCATCTAAAGCTGACATGAAAGCAGAAGCTGCTAAACAAGGGAATTGGTTCCAACGTGCTATCCGTACTTTCGGTGACGTTTTCGTTCCAATCATCCCAGTTATCGTAGCAACAGGTCTTTTCATGGGTGTGCGTGGTCTTTTCAACGCTCTTGAAATGCCACTTCCAGGAGACTTTGCAACTTACACACAAATCTTGACAGATACAGCCTTCATCATCTTGCCAGGTTTGGTTGTTTGGTCAACCTTCCGTGTATTCGGTGGAAATCCTGCCGTTGGTATCGTTCTAGGTATGATGCTTGTTTCTGGCTCACTTCCAAACGCTTGGGCAGTTGCTCAAGGTGGTGAAGTAACAGCTATGAACTTCTTTGGTTTCATCCCTGTTGTTGGTTTGCAAGGTTCCGTTCTTCCAGCCTTCATCATCGGGGTTGTCGGAGCTAAATTTGAAAAAGCTGTCCGTAAGGTTGTTCCAGATGTGATTGACCTCTTGGTAACACCATTCGTGACACTTTTGGTTATGTCTATCCTTGGACTCTTTGTCATCGGACCAGTCTTCCACGTTGTTGAAAACTACATCCTTATCGCTACAAAAGCGATCCTTAACATGCCATTTGGTCTTGGTGGTTTCTTGATTGGTGGGGTTCACCAATTGATCGTCGTGTCAGGTGTGCACCACATTTTCAACTTGCTTGAAGTTCAATTGCTTGCTGCTGACCATGCTAACCCATTCAACGCTATCATCACTGCGGCTATGACAGCTCAAGGTGCTGCAACTGTTGCGGTTGGTGTTAAAACTAAAAATCCAAAACTAAAAACACTTGCTTTCCCAGCTGCTCTTTCTGCCTTCCTCGGTATTACAGAGCCTGCTATCTTCGGGGTTAACTTGCGCTTCCGTAAACCATTCTTCCTTTCATTGATTGCTGGTGCAATCGGTGGTGGATTGGCTTCAATCCTTGGACTTGCTGGTACTGGTAATGGTATCACCATCATCCCTGGTACAATGCTTTATGTTGGTAACGGACAACTTGCACAATACCTTCTTATGGTAGCTGTATCATTTGCACTTGGTTTTGCTCTTACTTACATGTTTGGTTACGAGGATGAAAAAGAAGTTGCTACTGAAGTAGAGACAGAACGTTTGGTCCAAGAAGAAACAACTGGTAACATTCCAGCAGCTCTTCAAAATGAAACACTTGTAACTCCTATCGTTGGTGACGTTGTAGCTCTTGCTGATGTCAATGACCCAGTCTTCTCAAGTGGAGCTATGGGACAAGGTATTGCTGTGAAACCTAGCCAAGGTGTGGTTTATGCACCAGCTGATGCTGAAGTTTCAATCGCCTTTGCAACAGGTCACGCCTTTGGTTTGAAAACAACTAACGGTGCTGAAGTCTTGATCCACGTTGGTATCGACACTGTAACAATGAACGGTGAAGGTTTCGAACAAAAAGTTACTCAAGGTGACAAGGTAAAAGCTGGCGATGTTCTTGGAACATTTGACTCAAACAAAATCGCTGCAGCTGGTCTTGATGATACAACAATGGTTATCGTTACAAATACAGCCGACTACGCTTCAGTAGCTCCAGTCGCAACAGGTTCAGTTGCGAAGGGGGATGCTGTGATCGAAGTGAAAATCTAATCAATCCTCTCTAATGTGAAAACGAACAAATGACATGTTTGTTCGTTTTTGCTTGAATGGTAAGATTTACAGAGGAAAATCTAAAAAATAGAGAAATTTAGACTTTCGAAATATGCTATAATAAAGAAAATAAAAACAAGAGGTTTATCATGACAAAATTATATGGAAGCTTGGAAGCGGGCGGTACAAAGTTTGTCTGTGCTGTCGGTGATGAAAACTTTAACGTTGTAGAAAAAACACAATTCCCAACAACAACTCCAATCGAAACAATCGATAAAACCATCGAGTTCTTCTCAAAATTCGATAACCTTGCTGGTCTTGCAGTTGGTTCATTTGGTCCGATTGATATTGATAAAAACTCAAAAACTTATGGCTTTATCACAACGACTCCAAAACCAAACTGGGCAAATGTGGACTTGCTTGGTGCCCTTCGTCGCGCCCTCAACGTGCCAATGTACTTCACTACAGACGTAAACAGCTCTGCTTATGGTGAAGTGGTTGCCCGTAACAACGCTGGTGGCCGTATCGAAAACTTGGTTTACTACACAATCGGTACAGGTATCGGTGCAGGTGTTATCCAACGTGGTGAGTTTATCGGCGGTGTGGGTCACCCTGAAATGGGTCATTATTATGTTGCTAGACACCCAATGGATATTGAAAAAGAGTTTAAGGGTGTTTGTCCTTTCCATAAGGGATGTCTGGAAGGCTATGCAGCTGGTCCAAGTTTGGAAGCTCGTACAGGTGTTCGTGGGGAAAATATTGAACTCAACAACCCTGTTTGGGATGTTCAAGCCTACTATATCGCTCAAGCTGCGGTCAATGCGACAGTGACTTTCCGCCCAGACGTGATTGTCTTTGGTGGAGGGGTCATGGCTCAACAACACATGCTGGACCGTGTCCGTGAGAAATTTACATCTCTTCTCAATGGTTACCTACCAGTACCAGATGTGCGGGATTACATCGTGACGCCAGCAGTCGCAGGAAATGGTTCTGCCACACTTGGGAACTTTGTTCTTGCAAAAGAAGTTTCAAAATAAAGCACAAAATCCGCTTGGGAAACCAAACGGATTTTTTACATGTCAAAGCATTTGCCAGAAAAAGTCAATAATATAGGTCAGACCGTAGGTATAAACCACGAGGGTAAAGGGCTTGGTCAGAATGATGATGGTCATATAGCGCTTGAAGCTCATCTTGGTCAGGGCAGCCAGCATACAGAGAAAGTCAGCTGGACTAATGGGCCAAATCATCATAAAGATAAAGAAACGGTCAAAACGATTGCCCTTATCCAGCCAACCGATGTACTTGTCGTAGGTGCGCTTACTGACGACGGATTGGACAAAGGCAGCTCCATAGAGGCGCACTAGATAAAAGATAATGGCACAGCCAATGACAATGCCGATATAGTTGTAGATTGTCCCGATGATGTGACCGTAGATAAAGACACCAGCCACCGAGGTCAAGGCCCCAGGAATGATAGGGACAACCGTTTGTAAAATCTGTAAAAAGATAAAGAGAGGTGGCCCCCAGATACCTGCCTGCTGAATAAAAGCAGAGAGGGTTTCCTTAGACTGTAATACACCCGCCTGATAAGCCCAAATACAGAAAATCAAACTCCCAACCCCACCGACAATCGATGAGATGTTGATAATTTGCTGTAAAAGGGGAGAAACAGCTTTCATTTGTTTATCCTGTGACATGTAAACTCCTCATAGATAGTATAGTTCTACTATACCATAATTTACGGTTTTAAACTATCTGAGTGTCTAGAGGTAGAATAATTATGGTAAAATGGAAATAATCAAATGCTAAATTAAATTGAGGAAGAATCATGTTGGGATTAAAGTTTAATGGGACTTGGCGCAACTACCAAAAACAGGTCTTGGGCAACTTCCAAGAATACCAAGCAGATGGGCATGTTCACTTGGTGGCAGCACCAGGTTCAGGGAAAACAACTATAGGGATCGAGTTGATTGCCCGCTTTGATAAACCTGCTCTCGTTTTGGTGCCGACGGTCACCATCCGAGAACAATGGGTAGAAAGGATTCGCCAGGCCTTTTTAGAGGATGAGGACCAAGTCACAAGTCTCGTGTCTCAAAATCTCAAGGACATGAAGCAAATCACCATCGCCACCTACCAAGCTTTTCACAGCGCTATGCAACAGGTACAATCTCAAGAAGATAATGGGGAGGTTGAGGACTTTATAGGCTTTGACCTGCTTGACAGACTCAAGGAAAGGGGTGTAGAAACCCTCTGTCTGGACGAATGCCATCACTTGAGAAACGAATGGTGGAAAAGTCTAGAAGACTTCCGTAAAAACTACCAGCAACTGCAAGTCATCTCTCTCACTGCGACACCGCCTTATGACAGTGAACCAGAACTCTGGGATCGTTATCTCCAGATGTGTGGTGAGATTGACCAAGAAATCACAGTGCCAGAACTGGTTAAGGAAGACACTCTTTGCCCTCATCAGGACTTTGTCTATATCTGTTTTCCGACCAAGGAAGAGGACAAGCGCTTGGAAGAGTTTGAAGACACCAAGTGGCAGTATGTCAGTCAACTAGTCCTTGATCCTGACTTCCAAGAGTTGATTCGGAGTTCCAAGGTCCTCAAAGGGGAAATTTCTGCGGATATGCTCCTTGAGGATCCCAAGTATCTCTCAGCACTCCTCATTTATCTACAAGCTCAAAAACAGGAAATTCCCAAGCATCTACGAGATTTACTGGGAGCTGAAGGCTTGCCTGCCCTCAATTATTATTGGTTAGAAGTTCTCTTGCAAGGCCTTCTCTATCAGACTCCTGACTGGTATGAGGATCCACAGGAGAACAAGAAAAAGATAGAGGCAAATCTGAAATCAAGAGGACTGATTGAAAAACGACAGGTTTTCTTGGTCGAATCCAAGGCCAATGACCAAATCCTCAACCAATCTCTAGGAAAACTAGCTGGGATTGCATCTATCTTTGAGACCGAGTATGCCAGCCTAGGAAAGGACTTGAGACAGTTGATCTTGGCGGACTATATCCGCAAGGATTTTGCCAGTTATCTGGGAGATGACCAAGCACCAATCACGCAATTAGGAGTACTCCCTTACTTTGAAACCATTCGCAGAAGTGCACAAAAGCAAGACCTGTCTGTCCCGATAGCAGTCCTTTCTGGTAGTGTCGTGATCATACCTGCTAGTGTCAAGGCAGAACTAGAAGCACTCATTCCAAACACTAGCTTAAGCTTCTCTGCCATTGGAAAACTCGATCAAGGTACTTATCTCCAAGTAGGCTTTCCATCCAGCTTTAAGGGGATGGTCGCAGCAGTGACCGAGCTCTTCCAACGAGGTTCTATCCAGGTCTTGATCGGAACCAAGTCTCTCTTGGGAGAAGGATGGGATGCCCCTTGCGTCAACTCTCTCATCCTCGGAAGTTTTGTCGGAAGCTTTATGCTCAGCAATCAAATGCGGGGCCGTGCCATCCGTATCTGGCCAGGACATCCAGATAAGACCAGCAATATCTGGCACCTAGTAGCCATCAAACCTTACAAAAATCCAGTCTTTTCTAAGGAGGATCAAGAAGAACAAGACCTCAATACTTATCAGGACCTACAAACCCTTGCCCGTCGCATGGACCATTTCCTTGGCTTGTCCTATAAGGAAGATACCATTGAAACAGGTCTGGATCGCTTGAACTTTCCTGAGTTCCCATTTAAGAAAAAGAAACTCGAAGACTATAACGAGAAGATCATGGAACTATCCAAGGATCGCGCCTCCTTACGTAAAAAATGGCAGGAATCTCTCATCGTTGCAGATAAGATTGAGATTGTCAATGAAGTTGCAACTGACAGCAAACGAATCCCTCTGCTTGCCCTAGCGGATGCTGAAAAGTGGCTTCGCTACGCTCTGATGGTATTTGCCGTTAGTCTCCTAGCTTATGTCGTTCGACTAACCTTCTTTGCCTTGCCATGGTTGACAGCTCTTTGTTTCCTTTTCCTGGCCATTACAGCCTTTCGATATTACAGCTACAAGAGTCCTTATAAACGCTTGCGCCAGATCGGTGAAGCTATTCGCAAAGTCATGGTGACTGCAGGGCATTTGTCTGATAACCAGTCGCGCGTGCAGGTCGAGGAGGACAAGGAAAGCTTTAACGTATTTGCCTATCTAAAAGGTGGCAGCATGCGAGATAAGGAGCTCTTCTCTCAGACCTTGGGTGAATTCTTTGCTCCCGTGGACAATCAACGCTACCTCTTAGTAGCTAAAAAAGCACCAGCAGGTCAGTCCAAGTATTTTGTGGTTCCTAGCCTTTTTGAAAAACGCAAGGAAGAAGCACAGCTCTTTTTAGACGCAGTCGCACCGTATCTGGGCAACTACCAACTCGTTTACACCCGCAACGAAGTAGGGCGAAAAATCCTGCTAGAAGCTCGACTCAAATCTCTAGCCAACAAAAACGACCGCATCATTACTAAGAAAAAGGTCAAAAGTGATTTGAAATAGAAGGAAGTGAGCGTTTTCTGGCCGGAACATGATATAATAGATAATTAACTATGAGACAAATTGAAGAGATAGTCTGAAAGATATTGTTAGTAAAAATAGACAGTTCTGACTAGCAAAAGGAAGTTTTTATGGCAAGACGAAAAGATTTTTCTGAATTAACAAGAGTACAAATCCCAGCAGCTCTGCATCTCATGCGTATGGGCTATACCTATCTTCCTCGAAATGGGAAGGAAATTGAAGAAAGAGATCCAGATACCAATATTCTTGTATCTGTTTTTAAAGAGCGATTTTTAACATTTAATAACTATTTAACAGATGAAGATTTTGAGAGAGAATTGGCCAATATCAAGCTGGAACTGGAT
Organism: Streptococcus mitis; assembly: GCF_016658865.1. Lineage (NCBI taxonomy): Bacteria > Bacillati > Bacillota > Bacilli > Lactobacillales > Streptococcaceae > Streptococcus > Streptococcus mitis. The sequence continues at coordinate 1,601,328 of NZ_CP067992.1, read as the reverse complement.
CAAAATGATTTGGGGCGTTCCTTCTTTAAAAGGATACAGGGACAAGAAGGTGCTGTTTATATCGATTGGGAAAATCCTGAAGCCAATACCTTCCATCTGGCGCTTGAAGTCACTTGTCAAAATGGGCAAGATGAATTTCGTCCAGATATAGTTGTGTTTATCAATGGACTTCCCCTTTCTTATATCGAACTTAAACAACCCAATGCTATCCGTGATGGAAAGACAGGGATTCAGTCAGAACAGGACAGGACTAGATACCGTTTTGAAAATCGTAAGTTCCGTCGTTTTAACAATATTACCCAGTTGATAGCTTTATCAGATAATTTACCTTATATCAGTGGCCAAGGTCAACAAAAACAGGGTTCTTACTACGGTTCAAATGCCTATTCAAAAACAAAATTTAATGCTTTCAAGGAAGAAAGAGAAGTAGATTTTCTTGGTTCAATTGTACCTTTAAGAGATGAACAAATTGACTTTGTCCTTGAGGATGTGAAGCGTTTTGCTCTCAAGTCTCAACCAGAATTTACAACAAACTTACAGCCCGACACTCCCTGCAATACTTTCTTATCATCTCTGTATCAAAAAGAACGCCTGCTTTTCATGCTTCGCTTTGGGCTGGTCTATGTAGAAGAAGAAAGCAAGGAAGGGCAGATGCAATTGCAGAAGCATGTCATGCGTTATCCGCAATACTTCGCTACAAGAGCTATCGAAGAAACCATCGCAAAAGGTGTCAAAAAAGGCGTTATCTGGCATACACAGGGTTCAGGTAAGACAGCCCTGGCTTTCTTCAATATCCGCTATCTGACTAATTATTTCTCAAAACAGGGTATTGTTCCTCAGTTTTACTTTGTCGTTGATCGCTTGGATTTGGCAGACCAAGCCTTTAAGGAATTTACTAAAAGAGGTCTAAAAGTTAAGCGCATCAACAATCCTCGAGAACTCAATCAAAAACAAGATGGTTATGATGTCGCTGTTGTCAATATTCAGAAGTTCAAAGATGATTCAGACCTGACCGACCGCTCTGGCTATGATCTCAATCGTCAAAATATCTACTTTATCGATGAAGCCCATCGCTCTTATAACGAACGAGGTTCCTACCTGCCAAATCTCTATCAGGCAGATACCAATGCGATCAAGATTGCCTTGACTGGGACCCCCTTGATTACCTACAAGAAAGATGGTAAGACCAAGGAAAGCCATGCAACCACACGTGATATTTTTGGGGATTATATCCATAAATACTACTACAACCAGTCTATAGATGATGGTTTTACCTTGCGTTTGATGCGAGAAGATATCGAGACGTCCTATAAAGATAATCTCAGAGCAATCAATGAAGAAATCCAACGTGGAGATTTATCAAAAGAAGATATCTTTGCTCATCCGCACTATGTGCAACCTATGCTTGATTTTATCATGGAGGATTTTAATCGTGCGCGTGATTTGGTTTTTGATGACCAGACCATTGGTGGCATGATTGTCTGTGATTCGTCCAAGCAGGCGCGTGAGCTTGAAAAACAGTTAGAAGAACGACGCAAGGCTGGAACAACCAACTTGACCTCTGCTCTCATCCTCCATGATGAGGGAGACAAGGAAGAGAAAAAGGAAAAGGTGGATGCCTATAAAGAAGGTAAGATTGACCTCATTATCGTCTATTCCATGCTCCTGACAGGTTTTGATGCGCCTCGCCTCAAGCGTCTCTATCTAGGTCGCAAGATTAAGGCTCATAACCTTCTCCAGACTTTGACTCGTGTGAATCGTCCTTACAAGGACTATCTCTTTGGCTATGTAGTTGATTTTGCGGATATTTCTAAGGAGTTTGACAAGACTAATCGTGCATATTTGGAAGAACTCAATCAAGAGTATGATACGACCCTGACTGGGGAAAATGGAGAGGATGTGTTTGGGTCGCTCTTTGTGCCAGCAGAGGAAATTTCTCAGGAACTAAGCAAGACAGAGCGCATCCTCATGGACTATCCAACCTCTAATCTAGAGTTCTTTTCTCAATCAATTGATGATATCAAGGATAGAAAGCAACTAAATGAACTACGAAAAGCTTTAGAATCGGTTAAGCAATACTATAATATCGCCCGCTTACTTGGTTATGACCATTTGATTAAGCAGATTGATATTGCTCAGATTGCAACTCTGCTCAATGTCATCTCAAGACGTTTGCTGACCTTGTCCCTGATAGATAAGCCAGATGATTTTTCTAGTCGCACTCTTTTAAATCTTGCCATGTCTGAGACCAGTTTTAGTTTTGTCAAGATTGCGGAGGAAGAACTCCGTCTAGCAGCCAATGACTTAGAAGATTTGAAGCGTCGAGTTGCTGGAGGTATCATAAAACAGCGTGATGAGAAAGATCCTGAGTGGGTTTTTCTCTACGAAGAATTCCAGCGCATCATGAAAAAACACTTAATATATGGGCAAGAAGGCTACACTATGGAAAAACATCAAAGAAATCCAAAAGGAGTATAAAGACCTCTTTAGGTCAGTGGAAAATCATTGTACTCATATGAGACGTTTGACGATGAATTTTGGCGGAGATGAAATGGCGGCGCGTTCCTATAAACACGTGACCAACTCGACTATGGTAAGCGAGTACCCAGCAGTTTATCATGTCATTAAAGATTCTAAAGTTGTACTGGACCACAAAATCGGTCAAAATCAAGGAGTGCTTGATAATGAGGACTTCTTCAAGAAATTGATTCGAGAAGTAGCCCGAATTTCAATGAAAACCAACCAATCTGCAAGTGATTTGACAAGACAGGTTTTTAACGATATCGTCGAGTCGCTATTTGAAGGATATGAAGAGGAATACCAACACTAATGAATGAAACATATAAAATCCAAGTCCAAGACTTGGTAGATGATTTGAAAGCAGTCTTTACTCATGCAGGACTAGGAGGAGAAGCGGGTGAGTACAAACTCCTCACCCAGTCCTTCCTCTACAAATTTTTAAATGATAAGTTTTTATATCAGGCAAAGTGTCTAGATGAAGTTAATACTTATGAGAACTTGTTGACTTTGAGTGTAGATGACTATGACTGGCTCTTGGAGGATATCGGTACCAGTACGGCTTGGCTCAAGCCTGACCAGTTAATCGAAACCCTTCACCGTCAGCAAAATGAAGCGACTTTCTACGAGAGTTTTGAAAATACCCTTAATCAGATAGCTATTGACAATAACGATATTTTCTCTGTTCATACAGACGGTGACACAGCTATCCGTCTCTTTGATGAGCGTTTGATTACAGATACCATCTCAGATAGCAGTAAGCGTAACGAAGTGGCAAAAGCTATTATCAATCTCCTTGCGCGCGTTAAGTTTGATGAGACCATTTTCTCACAAGGTTTCGACTTTTTCTCTACCCTCTTTGAGTACATGATTAAGGACTACAACAAAGATGGCGGTGGTAAGTACGCTGAGTACTACACGCCTCACTCTGTGGCTAAGATTATCGCTGATATCTTGGTGGGAAATGACCAACCATCAAACGTGCGGATTTATGACCCGTCTGCTGGTTCTGGAACCTTGCTAATGAACCTGGCTAGTCGTATCGGTGTGGATAAGACCACTGTTTACAGTCAGGATATCTCGCAAAAATCATCTAATCTCCTCCGTCTCAATCTGATCTTGAATGGTCTCCAACACTCCATTCACAATATCGTACAGGGAAATACCATCATCGCCAACCGTCATCCTGAAAAGATGGACTATATCGTATCTAACCCTCCTTTCAAGCTAGATTTTTCAGAGTGGCGCGACCGAGTGGAAAGCTTGCCAGAAGCCAGTGAGCGTTTCTTTGCAGGAGTGCCAAAAGTTCCAGCCAAGTCTAAGGATAAGATGGCGATTTACGAGCTCTTTGTTCAGCATATCATCTACTCCTTGAAGCCAGATGGTCAAGCAGCCGTTGTCTTGCCAACAGGATTTATCACTGCCCAGTCAGGGATTGATAAGGCTATCCGTCAACACTTGGTGGACAATCAAATGCTGGCTGGTGTCGTTTCTATGCCGTCTAATATCTTTGCGACGACAGGTACCAACGTCTCCATCCTCTTTATTGATAAGAAAAACAAGGGCGATGTCGTCCTCATCGATGCCTCAAACCTTGGAACCAAGGTCAAGGAAGGCAAGAACCAAAAGACCGTGCTCTCTCCTGAGGAAGAGCAGAAGATCGTCGAGACCTTTATCAAGAAAGAAGCCGTCGAGGACTTTTCTGTCACTGTTTCTTATGAGGAAATCAAGGAGAAAAACTACTCTCTCAGCGCAGGTCAATACTTTGACATCAAGATCGACTATGTAGATATCACAGCAGAAGAGTTTGAAGCAAAGATGACAGCCTTTCAAAACAAACTCACCAACCTCTTCCAGCAATCGCATGCATTGGAGCAGGAGATAGAGAAGCAGATGAAGGGGTTGAAGTATGAGTGAGTGGAAAAAATATAAATTATCAGAACTTTATGAAATGAGTTCAGGAATTTCTTCAACTAAAGAGCAAGCGGGACACGGTTCACCATTTCTTTCATTCTCTGTTGTTTTTAATAATTATTTTTTGCCAGACAGTTTAATTGATTTAATGGATACGACAGATGGTGAGAAGCAAAAATACTCAATAAATGAGGGTGATATATTTTTAACACGCACTAGTGAAACAGTTGATGAATTGGCTATGTCTTCAGTTGCTTTGAAGGATTATCCTGAAGCTAGTTTCAGTGGATTTTTGAAAAGACTTAGGCCGGTTGATAAAACAATTGTTTATCCTAAATTCATGGCTTTTTATTTAAGAAGTCCTTTGTTTAGAAGAACAATAATAAATAATACTGTAATGACACTAAGAGCTAGTTTCAATGAGGCGATGTTTTCATATCTTGAAATTATGCTACCAGATTTTGATACTCAAAAGAAAATTGGTGATTTCCTTTATTCGTTAGAAAAGAAAAAACAAATCAACAACCAAATCAACCAAGAGTTGGAAGCCATGGCTAAGACCCTCTATGACTACTGGTTTGTGCAGTTTGATTTCCCAGACCAGAATGGCAAACCCTACAAATCATCAGGCGGAAAGATGGTCTATAGCCCAGAACTTAAACGCGAAATCCCAGAGGGGTGGGGAAACTCTATACTTGGTGAGTTTGCTGATTTATATCAGCCAAAAACAATCTCTGATAAAGACATGATAGAGGATGGTGAGTATTTAGTTTACGGTGCTAATGGAATTATTGGACGATATTCTGAATATAACCATGAAGATAGTATGGTGACAATTAGTTGTCGTGGCAATTGTGGAATAATAAATATAACACGACCATATTCTTGGATTACAGGAAATTCAATGGTTGTTAAACCAAAAGATGATATATATAATATTGATTATATAAGTAATTTACTTTTATCCTTATCTATATCCTCGGTAATTACTGGTTCAGTTCAAAAGCAACTTACTAGAACTAGTTTAGTTCCATTAAAAATTATTATTCCGAATAAAGAAATTATAGAAAAATATAGATCTATAACTAAGGCAAGTTTTGAGAAAAGAAAGTCCATTCAAATTGAAGTAGAACAACTCACCCAACTTCGCGATTGGCTCTTGCCAATGCTGATGAATGGACAGGTGAAGGTGGAGTAGGGGAAATTCCTTTTTTTAAAAAATAAAACAAACTTTTTTTGAAAAATATAATAAAAAAAGTCATACAAAATGACTTTTTTTGGTATAATAGATTAAAATTGGGAAATAAGGAGCTGGAATCTATGGTGAAGTTAAAGAGTATTGTTATAGAAAACATAAAAAACGTTCAATATGGAGTGATAGATTTTCAGAATAAATCAGACTTTATCAATGTTACGGGTATTTACGGTCAGAATGGATCCGGGAAAACTGCAGTTGTAGATGTATTTGAAGTATTGGCTGCTTTAATAAGAGGTGGGTCTATTCCACCTCATAAAAAGGGTATCTTTAATGCTATAGACAAAGTGGGTGAAAATAACATTACGCTAGAGTTAGAAGTCCCAGAACGTTATAATATTTGGTATAAAGTAAAGTTTGCTGCAAGTGAGCCTACAGGTAGTCAAGATATAATAGTAATAAAAGAAGAGATTGGCTATAGACCCTTAGAAAGTGGTGCTAGATATCGTTATCTAATGAGATATGAGTATGAGGGAAGTAATTTTGATTCTGTGAAACCTCAACACACAGGGACTTTAAAATCTCAAAGAAGCATTATGGGGAAAGATGCGATTAGTGTATTAACAAAAACTATTACTGATGATAATCGTTCCTTCCTTTTTTCAAATGAATTACGTTCTTTCATCACTGCATCAGGAAAGAAAGAACTTTCTACTCTTGTTGAAATATATGGAGTAATGGAGGAATTCTGTCAAAATTTAAGGATATTTAATCAGGAATTATCTAGTATGACAGGTGGAGAAGTCACTCCAGTGACAATCAACTATCATAACCGTGAATCTCATCTTAGTTTTCAAGGAATTATTCCAATGTCTCTTCAAAATGGTGGATTTTCAATACCTGAAGAACTTTATCCTGTATATGATGGGACAATTACTTATTTGAATGAAATTGTTCCTATTATTATACCTGACTTGACACTTGAAATGGAAACTGGAGAAACAGAGACCCATTCAGATGGAGAAAAATATAAAAAGGTCAACTTCATTTCTAATCGTGCAGGTAAGAGATTTTCTTTAAAACATGAATCAGAAGGTATACGTAAGATTATTAGTATGCTTGGATTCTTGGTAGAGGTCTATAATAAGGAAAATATTATAGCTATTATAGACGAATTGGATGCTGGAGTATTTGAATATCTACTTGGGGAACTAATTGAAATTTTTTCTGAAAGTGCTAAGGGACAACTCATTTTTACCTCTCATAATTTGCGTGTTTTAGAGAAGCTTCCTTCTTATAAAGTTGTATTTTCAACAACTTCTCCTACAAATCGTTATATTCGACTTACAGGGATAAAACCAAGTAATAATTTGAGAGATACCTATTTGCGAGCTATACAGGTTGGAGGTCAAGCGGAAGAACTCTACCAAGGAGTATCTAATAGTAAAATTAAACGTGCTTTGAGAAAGGCAGGTATGAAACTTGGCAAATAAAAGTAGAAAGGTTATTCTAATATTCGTAGAGGGTGAATCTGATGAAACTGTAGTAGGTTTTGTGACAGACTCATTAGTAAAACAATTGAATCAGTTACATATTACACTAAAAGTAATATATGGGGATGTTTTTTCTGATAGAAGATATTCTCTTTCGTCTGGTCCTAAAATTGCAAGTGATAGAATTACTGAGGAATTGGATAAAAAGAAATTGAAAGCAAAGGATTTACTTTTTGTTGCTTTTGTCACAGACACTGATGGAATATATATCGATCCAATGTCTCTAGTGATTGATAGTTCTATCGAACCAAAAGATTCATTTCAATATGATATAGAAACTCAAAGACTATTATTTTCGACACAAGAAAAAAAAGTCGAGATAGTAGAAACTAGACAAAGAAAGTCTAGAAAACTTGCTCAGTTGTTAAAAGAAGGTGAGTCACTCACAATCAATAGAATACAAGTTTCTTGTTATGTATATTATAATTCTGTCAATTTAGAGCATGTTTTATTTGAAAAATTATTACCAGATTATGAAAAGCAGGAAGCTGCTGATAATTTTATTGACCAGTATGATGAAAAAGGTGACGAGGGATTAGATGAGATTTTAGCATTTTTCAAGAGCAGATGCCCAGCAGACGATTATGAAGAAAGCTGGGAATTTATAAAACAGCATGAAATGATGCAAGGATATTCTAATTTGGCTATATTATTTGACAAGATTCAATCCTACAAGGATAAAAAAATGGAGAGCAATGTATAGGACTGATACTTTTGGAGTTATTTCTAGTCGGCAAGAAATCGAAATTCTAAAAATAGAGGAGGTCAGTAATCACTATGACTAATAAAATTGTTGAATACAAAGACCTAATTGCTTTTCATCCAGGTCAGTATGTTGAGGAGTTGATTGAAGATTATAACGTAACGCAAAAGGGATTTGCGGAGCGTTTAGGAATTTCTGAAATGAAGCTCTATAAGTTAGTGAATGGTGAGGAATCAATTAGTAATGATATTGCTCGGAAGTTAGCAAAGATCACTAATATCTCGATGATAACTTGGCTCAATCTTCAAAGTATCTACGATGTAAAAATTGCGGAAATCATAGAGTAAACATGGTATAATCTCAAATATGAATAATAACAACCAACGTGCCCTTTGCCAGCAACTCTGGGCGAGAAACAAATACCTCGTTTTGAGTCATTCTAGCAATATTTACAATGAGATTCGTCAGTATCTCAAGAATGAAGAGGTGGAGGTGAGTCAGGTTCAAGAACTGATCAACCGTGCTTGTCAAATCCCAGAACACAGGGGTCAGGTTTGCAATGCCTTTCAGCATATTTGGGGCTATTTTAAAAAGAAAGCGACAGATGCTGAGCGCAAGGACTACATGCTCTTGCTGGATCACTATCGCTTTGGCCAGGCTTCTAAGGAAGATGTGATTGCTAAGACTCGAGATTTGCTTGAACGCTATCCAAATACCTATTTGCAACATTCAACGTTACTGAAAGGAGATTCCCATGAGACTTTGGCATGAGACTTTGATTTCACAACTTCCCCGGCCTCAGCTTTTGGGGCAACATCGAGAGTGTTGCGCCCTACGTGGCAATGGCTGGGGCAGAAAGCATGCGACGGTGGACTATGTCTTTACCTACTCGCCCTATCGTCTCTATGCCTATCATCGCTTGATCATGGAGGAGATGGCTAGCCGTGGCTACAATGTCAGCCCGGAGTGGCTGGACAAGAACTACCGTGGCAAGACCTGCCCTCTCTATGAAGATTTAGCAGAGGAGAAGTTGACTAACCCTATATACAGCGAACATGACGCTACCTACTATGAGGAGTGTTTAGCTAATCTCCGAGAGAAGGGGATAGAGCTAGAGTAAACGTAAGAATTATCAGTACTTTATAACTCTTCTCGTAATTTTTTCGAATAATAAAAATGAGACCTTTAGAATGATTATAAGGTCTTCTTTTTATGAGTGTCCAGATGTACTTTTAATAACTTTTAAGTTATAATTTCTAAGAAGCACAGCGTGAACTGAAGGACTTAAAAGAAAGAGGGTTAAGTGATGAAGAATAGTGCCATTGGGAGTAATTGGAAGGATGTCCGGTCTGAACTATTTACCAAGGAGGAAATCCTTGAAAGTGATATGCGAGTGGCTATTATGAGTGAGCTGATTGAGGCTAGGCATGAACAAGGAATCAGTCAGAAAAAGCTAGAAGAACTTAGTGGAGTAAGCCAGCCTGTCATAGCTAGGATGGAAACAGGAAAGACAAGTCCTCAGTTGGACACAGTCTTAAAAGTCCTAGCTAGTTTAGGAAAGACACTAGCAGTCGTCCCACTTGAACAGAAAAAAGGTTGATAGGGATGAAATTACTTGGTTGGCTAAAATCATCCACTGGATAATTTTACCTCCCGTCCGCACTTTTTCAGGGAAATATCAGAATTACAAAAGAAAAATCAACCTATAGTCTTTTCTAATAACAAGCCATAGTCACTTATAAGAATTACTAATAACGCGATTGAGTATTCTAACTGGAATACGGCTTTAAAACAAGCTACACAAAGGATTTGAGGTATTTGTCTCAGGTCTTTTTCTTTTGTCTAAAACAGAGATATAGTTTCAAACTATATCAAAGCCTAATTTTTTACAATTATACAGATGATTTCTTTTCTGTTAAGATAGTTTCAACAACAAATTTTGGAGGACACATCATGTCAACTACAATCATCGGTTTCCCTCGTTTGGGCGAATTCCGCGAATTAAAATTTACAACTGAAAAATATTTTAGAAAAGAAATCTCAGAAGAAGAACTCCTTGCAGCCGCAAAAGACTTGCGTGCTAAACACTGGAACATTGTCAAAGAAAAAGGCATCACTGAAATCCCATCAAATGACTTTTCTCACTATGACAACTTCCTAGATGCAGCTTTCCTTTTCAACGTGGTGCCTGCTTCCGTTCAAAACTTGGACTTGTCTGACCTCGAGCGCTACTTCGCTTTGGGTCGTGGTTACCAAGGAGAAAAAGGGGATGTTCGCGCCCTTCCAATGAAGAAATGGTTCAACACCAACTACCACTACATCGTTCCTAAATTTGAAAAAGACACTCAAGTTAAACTTGCAGGTCACAAGATTTTCGATGAGTTCCAAGAAGCTAAAGAACTTGGTCTCAACACTCGTCCTGTTCTTGTAGGTCCATTCACTTTCCTTCAATTGTCAGACTTTGAAGAAGGAGTGAAAGCAGAGGACTTCGTAGACAGCTTAGTAGCTGCTTACCAAGAAGTTTTTGCTAAATTGGCTGAACTTGGTGCAACTCGCATCCAATTGGATGAAGCTGCTCTTGTAAAAGACTTGACAGCTGAAGAAAAAGCTCTCTTCTTGAACCTTTACAACAAACTCTTGGCTGACAAAAAAGGTCTTGAAGTCTTGCTTCAAACTTACTTCGGAGACGTTCGTGACGTTTACGCTGATCTTGTAAACTTGCCAGTTGATGCTATCGGTCTTGACTTCGTTGAAGGTAAGAAAACTCTTGAACTCGTTAAAGGTGGTTTCCCAGCAGATAAGACTCTCTATGCAGGTATTGTCAATGGTAAAAACATCTGGCGTAACAACTACGAAAAGAGCCTGGCTGTTCTTGAGCAAATTCCAGCTGAAAACATTGTTTTGACTAGCTCATGCTCACTTCTTCATGTGCCTTTCACAACAGCTAATGAAGAATTTGAACCAGCTATCTTGAACCACTTTGCTTTTGCGGTTGAAAAATTAGACGAAATCCGTGACTTGGATGCTATCCGCAATGGTCAAGGAGCAGAAGCTCTTGCAGCTAACAAAGAACTCTTTGCGACTGAGCGTGTGGGTGAAAATGCAGAACTTCGTGCGCGTATCGCTGGCTTGACAGACGCAGACTACACTCGTTTGCCAGCTTTTGCAGAACGTGAAGCTATCCAAGAAGAAGCTTTCAAACTTCCAGCTCTTCCAACAACAACTATCGGTTCATTCCCTCAAACAAAAGAAGTTCGTGCGAAACGTTTGGCTTACCGTAAAGGTGAATTGTCTCAAGAAGAGTACGACGCTTTCCTTGCTGAAACAATTGACGAATGGATCAAATGGCAAGAAGATATCGATTTTGATGTCCTTGTTCACGGTGAATTTGAGCGTAACGACATGGTTGAGTACTTCGGTCAAAACTTGTCAGGTTACCTCTTCTCTAAAAATGGTTGGGTACAATCATACGGTATGCGTGGGGTGAAACCACCAATCATCTGGGGTGATGTCACTCGTCTTAACCCTATCACTGTTAAATGGTCTAGCTATGCACAAAGCCGTACAAACAAACCTGTTAAAGGTATGTTGACTGGACCTGTTACCATCCTCAACTGGTCATTCCCACGTGAAGACATCTCTATCAAGGATTCAACTCTTCAAATCGCCCTTGCTATCAAGGATGAAGTGCTTGATCTTGAAGCTGCCGGTGTGAAAATCATCCAAATCGACGAGGCTGCTCTTCGTGAGAAATTGCCACTCCGTCGTAGCGACTGGTATGAAGACTACCTTGACTGGGCAATTCCTGCCTTCCGCTTGGTACACTCAACAGTAGCACCAGATACACAAATCCACACTCACATGTGTTACTCAGAATTTACAGATATCATCCCAGCTATCGACAACTTGGATGCGGACGTTATCTCATTTGAGGCTAGCCGTTCAAATCTTGAAATCTTGGACGAACTCAAAGCGAAAAACTTCCAAACAGAAGTGGGACCTGGGGTTTACGATATCCACTCACCTCGTGTACCAAATGAAGGCGAAATCGACCACACAATCGAAGCCATCCTTGCTAAAGTGCCAAGCAAGAAAGTTTGGATCAACCCTGACTGTGGTTTGAAAACACGTGGTATTCCAGAAACAAAAGAAAGCTTGATCCGCCTTGTTGAAGCAGCTAAAGCTGCGCGTGAGAAATTGTAAGATAAGAATTTCTCAATAAGCGCTGTTTGGTCAATCTGCCTGTTTCACTTGGATTCTAGGAATCCAGCTAACGAAAAAATCAACTAGAAAAGGATAATGACTATGTCACGCCAAACACCGTCACTCTCATTTGAAGTGTTCCCTCCCAACCCAGCCGTGGGTAATGATAACATTATTTCTGCTCTTCAAGATATGCAGGAGTTGGCCCCTCACTTTATCAGTGTAACTGCCAGCAATAATAAATTTAATATCAAGGAAACGACGGTCCGTTTGGCTGACTTTATCCAAAATGATTTAGCGATTCCGACTATTGCCCACTTGCCAGCCATCTATTTGACTAAGGACAAGGTTGCTGAAACTATTGCAGACTTGGACAAGGTTGGGGTGCAGAAAATCTTAGCTCTTCGTGGGGATATTATTCCAGATGTGGAACCACAAAAGGATTTCCGCTACGCAACTGACTTGATCGAGTTCATCAAGGAACAAGCCCCTCACTTTGATATTGTCGGTGCTTGTTATCCAGAAGGTCATCCAGATTCACCAAATCAGATTTCAGATATTCAAAATCTTAAGAAGAAAGTAGATGCAGGCTGTTCGAGCCTTGTAACCCAGCTTTTCTTTGACAATGAGCGCTTCTATGATTTCCAAGACAAGTGCATTTTGGCTGGGATTGATGTTCCTATTCATGCAGGGATTATGCCAATTCTGAATCGAAATCAGGCTCTCCGCCTCTTGAAGACTTGTGAGAATATCCACCTTCCACGCAAATTTAAAGCCATCTTAGACAAGTATGAGCATGACCCTGAGTCGCTCAGAGCAGCAGGACTTGCCTATGCGGTGGACCAAATCGTGGACTTGGTAACTCAGGATGTTGCCGGAGTGCATCTCTACACTATGAACAATGCTGAAACAGCAAAATACATTCATCAAGCAACCCATGCCTTGTTTAATCATCAGTCTCTAGGATAATAAAAAGCAAACCATTCTTCTCAGGTGAGGGGAATGGTTCCTTTTTAATGGTAAAGACCGTACTTTTTAAGAAAAATATGATAAAATAGACTCTGTACGTACTTGATACAAAGATGAGGGTATTTAGGTTGTAGAAGTTTGTTTAAAGTTGATTATTTTTTAAACAAAATCTGATAATGTGTGTTTCAAAAAACACGAACAGAGTGAGTATTTAAAAGATATTTCACGCTATCAAAGATTCTTAATTGAATTTTGACCTCATTTCTTAGGAAAAAAGATAAGCTTCCTAGCACTCATCGAGTGCGGCGTCATCTTCCTATTTTTCTACAGAAATGTTCGGCAAGCCGAACCGTCCAAAATATCTTGATCTTTGTAGGCAAGGCGTATAATTTCATCAATCCAAAGGGGATTAAAATGACAAAACAAGTGTTTCAAACGACTTTTGCGGGTCGTGAGTTAATCGTAGAGACTGGTCAGGTTGCTAAGCAGGCAAATGGTTCTGTTGTCGTGCGTTACGGTGAGTCAACTGTCTTGACTGCGGCCGTTATGTCTAAGAAAATGGCAACTGGAGATTTCTTCCCTCTCCAAGTCAACTACGAAGAAAAAATGTATGCGGCTGGGAAGTTTCCTGGTGGCTTTATGAAGCGTGAAGGACGTCCTTCAACAGATGCGACTTTGACAGCGCGTTTGATTGACCGTCCAATCCGTCCCATGTTTGCGGAAGGTTTCCGTAATGAAGTACAGGTCATCAACACCGTGCTTTCTTATGATGAAAATGCATCTGCACCAATGGCAGCTATGTTTGGTTCATCCTTGGCACTTTCCATTTCAGATATTCCATTTGATGGACCAATTGCTGGGGTACAGGTGGGCTATGTCAACGGTGAAATCATTATCAACCCAAGTCAAGAACAAGCAGAGCGATCTCTCCTTGAATTGACAGTAGCTGGTACCAAACACGCCATCAACATGGTAGAATCTGGTGCTAAAGAATTGTCAGAAGAAATCATGTTGGAAGCTCTCCTTAAAGGGCACGAAGCAGTTAAAGAATTGATTGCCTTCCAAGAAGAAATCGTTGCTGCAGTTGGTAAGGAAAAAGCAGAAGTAGAATTGCTTCATGTGGACGCTGAATTGCAAGCTGAAATCATCGCAGCCTACAACAGCGACCTTCAAAAGGCAGTTCAAGTAGAAGAAAAATTGGCACGTGAAGCTGCAACACAAGCAGTTAAGGATCAAGTAACTGCTGTTTACGAAGAAAAATATGCAGATCATGAAGAATTTGACCGTATCATGCGTGATGTTGCTGAAATCTTGGAACAAATGGAACACGCTGAAGTGCGTCGTTTGATTACAGAAGACAAGGTTCGCCCTGATGGTCGTAAGGTCGATGAAATCCGTCCTTTGGATGCGGTTGTTGACTTCCTTCCTCGTGTACACGGTTCTGGTCTCTTCACTCGTGGTCAAACTCAGGCTCTTTCAGTCTTGACCTTGGCTCCGATGGGGGAAACTCAAATCATCGATGGCTTGGATCCTGAGTACAAGAAACGCTTTATGCATCACTATAACTTCCCTCAATATTCTGTAGGGGAAACTGGTCGTTACGGTGCGCCAGGTCGTCGTGAAATTGGTCACGGTGCTCTCGGTGAGCGTGCCCTTGCTCAAGTTTTGCCAAGCTTGGAAGAATTCCCATATGCTATCCGCTTGGTAGCTGAGGTCTTGGAATCAAATGGTTCTTCATCTCAAGCTTCTATCTGTGCGGGAACGCTTGCACTTATGGCTGGTGGTGTGCCAATCAAGGCGCCAGTAGCAGGAATCGCCATGGGTCTCATCTCAGATGGAAACAACTATACAGTCTTGACAGATATACAAGGTTTGGAAGACCACTTTGGAGACATGGACTTTAAGGTTGCTGGTACTCGTGACGGGATTACAGCCCTACAAATGGATATCAAAATTCAAGGGATTACTGCAGAAATCTTGACAGAAGCACTTGCTCAAGCCAAGAAAGCGCGTTTTGAAATCCTTGATGTGATTGAAGCAACCATTCCAGAAGTTCGTCCAGAATTGGCTCCAACTGCTCCGAAAATTGATACCATCAAGATTGATGTGGACAAGATCAAGATTGTCATCGGTAAGGGTGGAGAAACCATCGACAAGATTATCGCTGAAACAGGCGTTAAGATTGATATCGACGAAGAAGGAAATGTATCTATCTACTCTAGTGACCAAGATGCCATCAACCGTGCTAAAGAAATTATTGCTGGTTTGGTTCGTGAAGCGAAAGTGGACGAAGTTTACCGTGCTAAAGTCGTTCGTATCGAGAAATTTGGTGCCTTTGTCAACCTCTTTGATAAGACAGATGCCCTTGTTCATATCTCTGAGATGGCATGGACGCGTACCAATAATGTCGAAGACTTGGTAGCAATCGGGGATGAAGTTGATGTTAAGGTTATCAAGATTGATGAAAAAGGACGTGTGGATGCTTCTATGAAAGCTCTTCTTCCTCGTCCTCCAAAACCTGAACGTGATGAAAAAGGCGAAAAGTCTGAGAGACCTCACCGCCCACGTCATCACAAGGACCACAAACCTAAGAAAGAATTTACAGAAACACCAAAAGATTTAGAATAAGAAAAGGAGAAATGTATGGGATGGTGGCGCGAAACCATTGATATCGTAAAAGAAAATGATCCAGCGGCCCGCACCACTTTGGAGGTTTTGCTGACTTATCCAGGTGTCAAGGCCTTGGCGGCCCACCGTCTTTCGCATTTTCTCTGGAAGCATGGCTTCAAACTCTTGGCTCGTATGCACAGTCAGTTTTGGCGCTTTTGGACTCAGATTGAGATTCATCCAGGTGCCCAGATCGATTCAGGGGTCTTTATCGACCATGGCTCTGGTTTGGTGATTGGGGAGACAGCGATTGTTGAAAAAGGTGTTCTCCTTTATCATGGAGTGACTCTTGGGGGAACAGGGAAAGACTGTGGCAAACGCCATCCTACCGTTCGCAAAGGAGCGCTTATATCCGCTCATGCCCAAGTCATTGGACCCGTTGAAATCGGTGAAAATGCCAAAGTCGGTGCAGCAGCAGTAGTTGTTGCAGATGTTCCAAGTGATGTGACAGTGGTTGGAATTCCTGCTAAGATCGTCCGAGTTCATGGACAGAAGGATGAGCCAACGATTCATGAAGTTGAAGAAAGACGAGAGTACTACGTTAATAAACTTGAGCAGGCTAAAGAAGCCAGTCACAGATCGTCTGGGCTCTAATTTATGATGATTCTTTTATCTATTAACATTTTTTAAAAGACGATATTCGACTGAGTAGGTCGTAAAGCAAAAGGGCGACTGTCAGCCCTTTTCTTGCATTTATTTGATTCTTCTTTTACTTTTTAGAAAGGAGCAAGGGATTCCGAAGTGTAGAGATATTCGGACTGAAATTCAATTGAATTCTTAGTAATGAAACTAACTGTTCTTGGATTTTGGTTTTCCTGACTATTATTTTATGATTAAAATTTACGACACCATGTCTCGTGATTTGCGAGAGTTTGTCCCGATTGAGGACGGCAAGGTCAAGATGTATGTTTGTGGGCCAACCGTGTACAACTATATCCACGTGGGGAATGCCCGCTCAACAGTGGCTTTTGATACCATTCGTCGCTATTTTGAGTATCGTGGGTACGAGGTTGCCTATATTTCCAATTTTACGGATGTGGATGATAAGATTATCAACCGTGCCAAGGAAGAAGGTATCACGCCTCAGGAGGTTGCGGACAAGTACATCGCTGCCTTTCGTGAGGATGTGACAGCCTTGGGCGTCAAACCTGCGACCCGCCATCCTCGTGTGGTGGAGTTTATGGCTGACATCATCCGCTTTGTGGAAGACTTGATTGAAAAAGGCTTTGCCTACGAGAGTCAAGGAGATGTCTATTTCCGTGTGGAAAAATCTCACAACTATGCCAAATTGGCTAATAAAACCTTGGAAGATTTGGAGCTGGGTGCTTCAGGTCGTACCGATGAAGAAACAGGTCGTAAGGAAAATCCTGTAGACTTTGCCCTCTGGAAATCTGCCAAATCAGGCGAGATTTTTTGGGACAGTCCTTGGGGACCTGGTCGTCCGGGCTGGCACATCGAGTGTTCAGTCATGTCGACAGAGATTTTAGGTGATACCATTGATATTCACGGTGGTGGAGCCGACCTAGAGTTTCCACACCACACCAATGAAATTGCCCAGTCAGAAGCCAAAACAGGTCAGACCTTTGCCAACTACTGGATGCACAATGGCTTTGTCAATATCGATAATGTCAAGATGTCTAAGTCTTTG
This sequence comes from Streptococcus mitis, assembly GCF_016658865.1. Lineage (NCBI taxonomy): Bacteria > Bacillati > Bacillota > Bacilli > Lactobacillales > Streptococcaceae > Streptococcus > Streptococcus mitis. The sequence goes on along the minus strand of NZ_CP067992.1, from coordinate 1,583,959 downwards.
GGGAACTTTATCACTGTTCATGATGCCCTCAAAACTCTTGATGGTCAAGTGCTTCGTTTCTTCTTTGCGACACAACATTACCGTAAGCCTATCAACTTTACGGAAAAAGCAGTTCGCGATGCCGAGACCAATCTCAAGTATTTGAAGAACACTTATGAGCAACCGTTTACAGGAAAAGTGGATGTCAAAGAGTTACAAACCTTTAAAGACAAGTTTGTAGCAGCTATGGATGAAGATTTTAACGCTGCCAACGGTATCACAGTTGTTTTTGAAATGGCCAAATGGATTAACTCAGGTAACTATGATGCAAGTGTTAAGGAAGCTCTTGCAGCTATGTTAGAGGTCTTTGGAATTGTCTTTATTGAGGAAGTTTTGGATGCAGAGATTGAAGACTTGATCCAAAAACGCCAAGAAGCGCGTGCTAATCGTGACTTTGCGACAGCGGATCATATTCGTGACCAATTGGCTGCTCAAGGGATTAAGCTCCTTGACACCAAAGATGGAGTGAGGTGGACACGTGATTGATGTCAATCTCATTAACGGGATTGCGCTAGCCTTTGAGGGGGATGCGGTGTATTCTATGTATATTCGCCGTCACCTCATCCTCAAAGGTATGACCAAACCCAATAAACTTCACCAAGAAGCGACCAAGTATGTGTCAGCCAAAGCTCAGGCTCGCCTGATTTCTCTTATGTTGGATGAGCAGGTCTTAACGGAAAAAGAAGAAGAAATCTACAAACGTGGCCGCAATACCAATAGTCACACCAAGGCCAAAAATGCCGATGTGGTAACTTACCGTATGTCCACAGGTTTTGAAGCAGTCATGGGCTATCTCCATATGACTGAAAATCTGGAACGTCTTGAGAGCTTGATTTCGTGGTGTATCCAAAAAGTGGAGGACTAGGACATGATGGCAAAAGAACTACAAGACTGGTTTCCTGAAGCTCGGATTTCAGACCAACCAGTAGAGAAAGAGGGCTATCTCACACTCCCTTTAGCTTCTCAGCAGTGGATTTTGCTGGAGGAAGCTGGGCTCAGCGAGCGTGAAAAGCAGCTGGTTGCCCTTTTGACCCAGGAAAAGCAAGGCAATTCTACCAATCCTTGGTATTCTTATTTGGTTGAAGGAAAGGGACAAGCTCCCCAAATTTTTAAAAAGATTCAATTGGTCTATTGTCATTTATCCTATTTTCAACAGGAAAATCTATCCTCTTGGCTGGATATGATGCGGACTCTTTTTCCGAACTGTCAGACTGTGATTCAGGTCGGAGCTCAGGATTATGTTTTCGTGCTTCAACAAGATAAGTACACGTCTGTACGAGCTATTTTAAGTGATACGATTGAAGCGGTTGAGTATGACTTTGGACTGCGTCTGTCTATCATGTTAGGACAGGTTTGGTCTCAGACAGGACATCAAACCCTATCAGACTTAATCAAAGCAGAGCGGGATTTATTTAAGACTTGGTGGCGTCAGGGTCACCAAGGTGTCCATACTTTTTCTCAGCTCTATCTTTGGAGTATGGGAGAAAGACTCGTGAACTTGAAGGCAATCAAGGAGTGTCTACACCAGATGATTTTGGATCAGGACCAGATTCAGGAAATCATTCTCTCTCTTTGGGAAAATAGTGCTGTCTTAACTAAAACAGCCCAGCAACTCTATCTGCACCGTAATTCTCTTCAATACAAGATTGATAAATGGGAAGAATTGACAGGGCTTCAGTTGAAGGAATTGACTGACTTGACCCTGTGTTATCAATTGATTTTACCAGATATTTTATAAAGTTTTGTGCAAGTTGCACAGAACTTTTTTATTTTTTTGGTCATCTTGCCATAGAAAAGTAAAGCGTTTTCATCTATAATAAAACTATCAAAAGACAAAAGGAGTTCACCTCATGGTAGAATTGAATCTTAAAAATATTTACAAAAAATATCCAAACAGCGAACACTACTCAGTTGAAGACTTCAACTTGGACATCAAAGACAAAGAATTTATCGTTTTCGTAGGTCCTTCAGGATGTGGTAAATCAACAACTCTTCGTATGATTGCTGGTCTTGAAGATATCACAGAAGGAACTGCATCTATCGATGGCGTGGTTGTCAACGACGTAGCTCCAAAAGACCGTGACATTGCCATGGTATTCCAAAACTACGCTCTTTACCCACATATGACTGTTTATGACAACATGGCTTTCGGTTTGAAATTGCGTAAATACAGCAAGGAAGACATCGACAAACGTGTGCAAGAAGCAGCTGAAATCCTTGGATTGAAAGAATTCTTGGAACGTAAACCAGCTGACCTTTCAGGTGGTCAACGTCAACGTGTTGCCATGGGTCGTGCAATCGTCCGTGATGCAAAAGTGTTCTTGATGGACGAACCTTTGTCAAACTTGGATGCCAAACTTCGTGTATCAATGCGTGCTGAAATTGCGAAAATCCACCGTCGTATCGGAGCTACAACTATCTACGTAACTCACGACCAAACAGAAGCGATGACACTGGCAGACCGTATCGTTATCATGTCAGCAACTAAGAACCCTGCTGGTACAGGTACTATCGGACGTGTAGAACAAATCGGTACTCCTCAAGAAGTTTACAAAAACCCAGTTAATAAATTCGTAGCAGGCTTCATCGGAAGCCCAGCTATGAACTTCATCAATGTGAAATTGGTTGGTAGCGAAATTGTTTCTGACGGTTTCCGTTTGAAAGTTCCAGAAGGTGCTTTGAAAGTTCTTCGTGAAAAAGGCTACGAAGGTAAAGAATTAATCTTCGGTATCCGTCCAGAAGACGTGAATGCAGAACCTGCTTTCCTTGAAACATTCCCAGAATCAGTTGTCAAAGCTACTATCTCAGTATCAGAATTGCTTGGTTCAGAATCTCACCTTTACTGCCAAGTTGGTAAAGATGAATTTGTTGCCAAAGTTGATGCTCGTGACTACTTGCAAACAGGTGCAACAGTTGAACTTGGATTTGACTTGAACAAAGCACACTTCTTCGATGTAGAAACTGAAAGAACGGTTTACTAAGATAAAAGAAACTTAAAACACTGCTAGAGAAATCTGGCAGTGTTTTTTGAGATGTGGATTGATTGAGAGGGAATTTTCTAGTTTTCATATTCTTAAAAAAGTGATAAAATGGTAGGAAGAATTGGAGAGTAGAGATGCCGAAAGAAGTGAATTTAACAGGCGAAGAAGTTGTCGCTTTAACCAAAGAATATTTAACGGAAGAGGATGTCCATTTTGTCCATAAGGCCTTGGTCTACGCGGTGGAATGCCATAGTGGTCAATATCGCAAATCAGGTGAGCCTTATATTATTCACCCCATCCAAGTGGCAGGTATTTTAGCTAAGCTCAAGCTGGATGCTGTAACGGTAGCTTGTGGTTTCTTGCATGACGTGGTAGAAGATACAGAAGCGACTCTGGATGATTTGGAAAGAGAGTTTGGCCCTGACGTGCGGGTAATCGTTGATGGGGTTACCAAGCTTGGTAAGGTCGAGTACAAATCAATTGAGGAGCAGTTGGCTGAAAATCATCGCAAGATGCTCATGGCCATGTCTGAGGACATCCGCGTTATCTTGGTTAAACTGTCTGACCGCTTACACAATATGCGGACCCTGAAACATCTTCGAAAAGACAAGCAGGAGCGTATTTCCAAAGAAACTATGGAAATCTATGCGCCGCTTGCCCACCGTCTGGGGATTTCTAGCGTTAAATGGGAATTGGAAGACCTATCTTTCCGTTATCTTAATCCAACGGAGTTTTACAAGATTACCCATATGATGAAGGAAAAACGCAGAGAGCGTGAAGCCTTGGTGGATGAGGTAGTTACAAAATTAGAGGAATATACGACGGATCGTCACTTGAAAGGGAAGATTTATGGTCGTCCCAAGCATATTTACTCGATTTTCCGCAAAATGCAGGATAAGAGAAAACGTTTTGAGGAAATCTATGACCTGATTGCCATTCGTTGTATTTTGGATACTCAAAGTGATGTTTATGCCATGCTTGGTTATGTACATGAGCTTTGGAAACCAATGCCAGGTCGTTTCAAAGACTATATCGCTAACCGCAAGGCCAATGGTTATCAGTCTATCCATACGACTGTCTATGGGCCAAAAGGGCCTATTGAGTTCCAGATTCGAACTAAGGAAATGCACGAGGTCGCTGAGTATGGGGTTGCGGCCCACTGGGCTTATAAGAAAGGCATTAAGGGGCAGGTCAACAGCAAGGAATCAGCTATTGGTATGAACTGGATCAAGGAGATGATGGAGCTCCAAGACCAGGCTGATGATGCCAAGGAATTTGTGGATTCTGTTAAGGAAAACTATCTGGCTGAGGAGATTTACGTCTTTACCCCAGATGGAGCTGTCCGCTCTCTTCCAAAAGATTCAGGACCGATTGATTTTGCCTATGAAATCCATACAAAAGTTGGGGAGAAAGCGACGGGTGCCAAGGTCAATGGTCGTATGGTTCCACTGACAACCAAGCTCAAGACAGGGGATCAGGTTGAAATTGTCACCAACCCCAACTCCTTTGGGCCAAGCCGTGACTGGCTCAATATGGTCAAGACCAGCAAGGCGCGTAACAAGATTCGTCAGTTCTTTAAAAACCAAGACAAGGAATTATCTGTCAACAAGGGTCGTGAAATGTTGATGGCCCAGTTCCAAGAAAACGGCTATGTGGCCAATAAATTCATGGACAAGCGTCACATGGACCAAGTTTTGCAAAAGACTAGCTACAAGACAGAAGAATCCCTTTTTGCGGCCATTGGTTTTGGAGAAATCGGTGCGATTACCGTCTTTAACCGTCTGACTGAAAAGGAACGCCGTGAGGAAGAACGTGCCAAGGCCAAGGCGGAAGCAGAAGAGCTTGTCAAAGGTGGCGAGGTCAAGGTTGAGAACAAAGAAACCCTCAAGGTTAAGCATGAGGGTGGAGTGGTTATTGAAGGAGCCTCAGGTCTCCTAGTGCGGATTGCCAAGTGTTGTAATCCTGTTCCTGGTGACGATATTGTTGGCTATATCACTAAGGGGCGTGGTGTGGCTATTCACCGTGTGGACTGTATGAACCTGCGCGCCCAAGAAAACTACGAGCAACGTCTCCTTGATGTGGAGTGGGAAGACCAGTACTCTAGCTCAAGTAAGGAGTATATGGCCCATATCGATATTTACGGTCTCAACCGTACAGGACTGTTGAATGATGTACTGCAAGTTCTTTCAAACACAACCAAGAATATTTCAACGGTCAATGCTCAACCAACCAAGGATATGAAGTTTGCTAATATCCATGTGTCTTTCGGCATTGCCAACCTCTCTACATTGACCACGGTCGTGGACAAGATTAAGAGTGTACCAGAAGTTTACTCTGTCAAACGGACCAACGGCTAATTGCCCGAGCTCTTACTAGAAAGGCTATTATGAAAATCATTATCCAACGGGTTACAAAAGCCCAAGTTAGTATCGAAGGTCAGATTCAGGGAAAAATCAATCAGGGGCTCTTATTGCTGGTTGGTGTTGGACCAGAAGACCAAGAGGAAGATTTGGACTATGCTGTGAGAAAACTGGTCAACATGCGTATTTTTTCAGACGCAGAAGGCAAGATGAACCTGTCTGTCAAAGATATTGAAGGAGAAATCCTCTCTATTTCTCAGTTTACCCTCTTTGCGGATACTAAGAAAGGCAATCGTCCAGCCTTTACAGGTGCAGCCAAGCCTGATATGGCATCAGACTTCTATGATGCATTCAATCAAAAATTAGCGCAAGAAGTACCCGTTCAGACAGGCATCTTTGGAGCGGATATGCAGGTTGAACTGGTCAATGACGGTCCAGTTACCATTATCCTTGATACTAAAAATAGATAAGAAAAACCAAGCCCAGTCGGCTTGGTTTTTCTTATCTATTACAAAATACTCCAAAATGAAATCGGTTCTTGATAGGCCTTGGGGAAATCTCTTTTCAGGCTTTGGCAGATGCGATAGGAAGGGACGAGATGTCCTAGGACGAGGAGAGTTCCCTGAAGGAAAAGTGGGATACCCCTTAAAAACAGCAAGGAGAGAATCATCAAGATATCCCATAAGAGGCTTTGTAAGGCAAAACGCCAGAATCTCGGTCTAATCTGGGAATAGAGGTGACTAAAGTGGTCACAAAGTTGGTTAGAAAGATAGGTCAATAGCACAGGATGAAAGAAAATGAGCCAACCGCTATAAATCAAAATCCAATCCCAAGTAAGCCCCTCTTTAAATGTCAAAAATGCCAGCATGATTCCATCAATGACAAGGAGTTGAATGCTTTTGATGAAGATGATTTTTTTCATGCTAAAACCTCCTTTTCCTTAGAGACACTCCCATAAAGAGATGTGTTTATCGTAAAAATCTGGATAGTGTTCTCTTAGGTAGTCAGCCGTCATATAATATAAAGTAGAATGACAAGCAGTGATGATTGGCATAAGAGAGTAAAAACGCTGAGAACTAATGAAGGCTAAGAGGACAAAAAATAGAAAATCAATGGAGAGAACTCCTAAATAGTAGAAGCGAATCTTTTTATTGATTTGAGGATAAATCTCAGAGAATTGATGTTTGAGTCGGACAAGCAAGCGAAATAACAGAAGTCCTTGAGTAAGGAGGAAAATAAAACCAGTGAGCAAGAGCCGGTCGAAAGCTGTCTCGGGTCTAGTGCTAAAAAATGCAAATAGTAGCAAATCGATGACTGCAATTGCTATAAAATGGATTCTAAAGAGATTTTTCATAAGATGACCTCCCTCTTTTATCTAGCTTCATTCTACTCCAAAAGAATGGGAGTTACAAGTAAAATGATAAAAATAGCAGAAGGGAGATTCTCTTAAGTCGACTTGTTTTTTTATTTAAGTTTTCTTCTATTATCTTACTTCTTCATCATTCCAGACAAATAAAGCTCCGATTGCATTGAGGATATAGAAGATGTATTTTCCGATATTGGCAAAGTTTCCTTGAATACCAGCCTTTGTAAGCTGCACAAAATTGTAAATCAACCAAAAGCCCCACTGAGTTGTTAGTTTCAATGCGTTAAAAGCATTGGCAATGAGGGACAATGCAAAGGCAATAGTTGTTACGTAGGCAAGGAGATTCATCTTTCCTCCATAGCCGATATAGTTTGTCACAAAGGCAAAGAGGAAGGCGATGATTGAAATGATGATGGCCGCCAATTTTAGCTGTTTTTGGCTCATTTGGTTGGGTCTGCCTTCTTGCGAAGCTTCCCATTTCTTAATAGCAAAGGTATAAATGAGGAAGGTGACGGGATAGGTAATGATGGCTGCCTTATTTCCAAGGATATAATCAATAGCACCGGACAAAATGGTATTAACAATACCAAAGTAATTTCCCCATTTGCTTAATTTTCCCGTGAAACGAGTGGACAACATGGAAATCCCAACGTTGGTTACGGAAATCAATCCAAAGGGTACAAGAGCTGTCCATGGTCCCCAGTCTACAAATTTATCGAGGCGGGAGTTGAGGTAACCAGATGCAATTGCAATCCCAACGACCAAAGCAACCCCGAAGAGGTCAAACCATTTGGATGTCGCAAAAATTTTTAGTGATTTTTTCATATATTAAAATATCTTTCTTTTTTTTAACAAATATTATACAACTAAATGAAAGTAAAATCAAATGATAGAAATAAAACCCTGAAAATAAAATTTTCAGGGGTGGTTGGGGTACTTGAGAAATTAGTTGATTTTTTCGACATAGAGTTGTTTGGCAATGTCCATACCTACTTGTAAATCCTCGTTTTTACTGAGGATAGTGAAGGTATTGCTAAAGCCATCAAACTGCTGGACTTGGAGACAGTCACCGATGTGAAGTGAGTGCTTATCCAAATAATTGAGAATGTCAAAACTATCGTGCACTCGAGTCAGGCGGTAGGCGCCAGCTTCCTTGATGTCAGCTAGTGGCAGGTTATTGATTTCAACCAGGAGTTCTCCCTTGGCGGGAATAGTTCCTCCGTGAGGGCAGGTCTTGGGGAATCCAAGCAATTTTTCTAGTCTCTCCACGAATAGCTCAGATACAGTATGTTCCAAGACTTCAGCTTCCTCGTGAATCTGGTCACTCGTATAGTCTAAATGATGGACTAGAAAAACTTCAATCAAGCGATGCTTACGGTAGAGCTCTGAGACCAGTTTGAGTCCAAGATCAGTCAGTAGATAGCCACATTCCTTGTCCTTAAGGATGAGATTTTCGCTCTTCATCCGTTTAATCATTTCAGTTACGGCAGGGGAGAGACTTGCATACGAGCCGCAATTTCCTTGTTGGTAATCTTATGCAAATCTATGCCAATTTCATAAATACACTTTAGATAATCTTCTTTATTCGGGGTCATTCGTTTCCTCTTGTCTAATATCTTTATCTAGTATATCAAAAAAAGCTAGATTTCTCTAGCTATCTGCCACAATGGCTTCTAATTTAGTTCTTTAGCAGCTGCAATTGCGGCTTCGAAGTTTGGCTCAGAATTGATATTGTCCACATATTCAACGTAGCGAATAGTATTGTCAGTATCGAGGACAAAGACTGCGCGTGCCAATAGGTGCCACTCATTGATTAAGAGGGCATAATCACGTCCAAAGGAATGGTCGAAATAGTCTGAGAGCATGATGGCATTTTCAATACCTTCAGCACCGCACCAACGTTTTTGGGCAAAAGGGAGGTCCATGGAAACAGTCAAGACGACCGTGTTGTCCAGTCCAGCCAGTTCTTGGTTAAAGCGACGCGTTTGAGTTGAGCAGATGCCTGTATCGATAGAAGGCACGACACTCAAGACTTTTTTCTTGCCATCAAAATCAGCCAGAGATTTTTTAGAAAGGTCTGTTGTAGTAAGTGAAAAATCAAGTGCCTTGTCGCCGACTTGTAGTTGTTTACCTGTAAAGCTCACAGGATTTCCGAGAAAAGTTACCATAGGATACTCCAATCATTTTTCTTCCATTTTAGCTGAAACAGTCGGAATTTTCCAATGATTTGACCGGAAATATGGATATAGAAAAAACGCCAGCTCATGTGAGAATGACGTTTTTCAGATTTTTTATCTATATGATATTTCTCGAAGGTAGTGCGGACGGGAGCAACTTCCTTCGGAATTTCATCCCTAATTTTTGAGCCTTAGGTCTCAAAAATTCCGTCCTAGATAAGATCAAAGTTCTTATCTAGGATACCACTACAGTGAGAAATATCTGGTAAAAACTCACTTTGTTCGTACTGATTTAAGAAATCTTTATTCTTATAAACGCTGTTTTGTAGCTAGAGATAGAACTAACAAAGCTAATATTAGAAGTAATGTAAAGAGAGACAAGAATCTAGTAATAGATAAACCAATATCTAGATTATTTTGCCAATCCTTCAGCAATCTTATCAAGGTTGTATTTCATCATGTTGTAGTAGCTGTCGCCTTCTTTACCTTGTTCTGCGATAGAGTCAGTAAAGATTTGTGCGTAGATTGGGATGTTTGTGTCTTGTGAAACAGTTTTCATTGGACGGTCATCCACACTAGATTCTACAAAGAGGGAAGGAGTTTTTGTTTGGCGAAGTTTTTCAACCAAGGTCTTGATTTGGTCAGGTGTTCCTTCTTCTTCGGTATTGATTTCCCAGATGTAGGCACTTGGGACACCGTAGGCTTTAGAGAAGTATTTGAAGCATCCTTCGCTGGTTACAATGAGTTTTTTCTCAGCAGGGATGTTGTTAAATTTCTCCTTAGCTTCCTTGTCAAGTTTGTCTAGCTTATCAGTATATTCTTTAAGATTTTTTTCGTAGAATTCCTTGTTGCTAGGGTCTTTAGCGCTCAATTGTTTTGCGATATTTTTAGCAAAGATCATCCCATTTTCAAGGTTAAGCCAAGCGTGTGGGTCTTCTTTACCTTTTTCGTTTTGGCCTTCAAGGTAGATAACATCAACGCCTTCACTGACTGCAAAGTAGTCTTTGTTTTCAGTTTTCTTGGCATTTTCTACCAATTTTGTAAACCAAGCATTGCCACCTGTTTCAAGGTTGATCCCGTTATAGAAAATCAAATCAGCTTGAGATGTTTTCTTAACGTCTTCAGGGAGTGGTTCGTATTCGTGTGGGTCTTGACCAACAGGAACGATACTGTGAAGATCAATCTTGTCACCAGCAATATTTTTAGTGATATCAGCGATGATAGAGTTTGTAGCAACAACTTTTAGTTTTTGACCAGAAGCTGCATCTTTTTTTCCGCTAGTACATGCTACGAGAACAATGGCGGAAAGAAAAAGAACCAACAATGTACCTAATTTTTTCATTAGATCCTCCAATTTATTGGGGCTTTACCCCTTATTTTAACAAATGTTTATTTTTTAGTTTCAAATATCGTTGTTTTGGAGCGATAAAGAAGCTAATGAGAAAGAAACTAGCGGCTGTAAGCACGATACTAGAACCTGCCGCAACGTTAAAGCTATAACCGATAAAGAGCCCCAAAACTGAAGCAGTAGCTCCAAAGGTTGAGGAAAGGAAAATCATGCTTTTCAGGCTATTAGCATAAAGATAAGCAGTTGCAGCTGGGGTAATCAGCATGGCTACAATCAGGATAGTTCCGACACTTTGCATGGCTGTCACAGACACGAGAGTCAGGAGTACCATGAGAAGGTAGTGATAGAAATTGACAGGCATTCCCATGGCTTTGGCCAAGAGTTCATCAAAGGAAGTTATCAAGAGTTGCTTGAAGAAAATCCAGATTAACAAGAGAATGACTGCCCCAACACCGATAGTAATAAACATATCCGTATCTTGGACGGCTAGGATATTACCAAAAAGGATATGGAAAAGGTCAGTTGAACTTTTAGCGACACTAATCAAGATGATACCGAGGGCTAAGAAAGAAGAAAAGGTAATGCCGATGGCGGTATCGCTTTTGATAATCGAGTTTCCCTTGATGTAGGTAATGATGATGGCAGCTAGCAATCCAAAGACAATGGCTCCGATAAAGAAGTCAACGCCCAAGATGAAGGAGAGGGCTACACCTGGTAAGACAGCATGTGAAATGGCATCTCCCATGAGTGACATCCCGCGTAGGATGATGAAACATCCCACAGCTCCAGCTACGACCCCGACGACAATGGCTGTTATCAAGGCGTTTTGTAAGAAATGGAATTTTTGCAATCCATCGATAAATTCTGCAATCATAGGTCACCTCCATTGAAAAAGAGTCGATTACCGTAAGCTTCTTTGAGATTGGCTTCGGTAAAGGTTTCTTTGGTTGGACCAAAGGCAATCACTTCTCGATTGACAAGCAAGACTTGATCGAAGTAGTGGGGAACCTTGCTGAGGTCGTGGTGGACGATGAGAACCGTCTTGCCAGCTTTTTTCAAATCTCTCAGCGTATTCATGATGATTTCCTCACTAACAGAGTCAATCCCAACAAAGGGTTCATCCAAGAGGATATAGTCGGCTTCTTGCACCAAGCATCTGGCAATCAAGACCCGCTGGAACTGACCTCCAGACAGTTGACTGATTTGCCGTTCAGCGTAGTCAGCTAGACCGACGATTTCAAGGGCCTCTTGCACTTTCTTCCAATGTTTAGCATTTAAACTGCGAAAGAGAGGGATAGAGGGAAAGAGTCCTAACGAGACGCATTCCTTGACCTTGATGGGAAAGTTGTAGTCGATATTGATTTTTTGTTCGACATAGGCAATTCGGTGTAAGGATTTTTTAACTTCCTTGTCATCGAGAAATGCCTGACCTTGATGTGGGATAATTCCCAGCATACCTTTTAATAATGTTGATTTCCCAGCACCGTTTGGACCAATGATACCGGTAATTGTTGGTCCTTGGAGCACTAGTGAAATATCCTTAAGTGCCAATGTTTCTTTGTAGGAGACACTGAGGTTTTCGATACGTATCATACAGTTGTATTCCTCCTGCCTCTTAATATACCTTAAAAAAAAAATTAAGTCAAGTTAATTTTTGAAAAATTTAAAATAATAACTGAAAAATGATGGAAAAGGAAAGTCCATTTTTAATTGCATTCCCAAGCAATTTTTGTTAAGCTAGCAATAACTTAAAAAATGAAAGCGAGAACAAGATGACACGTTATCAAGATGATTTTTATGATGCCATCAATGGAGAATGGCAGAAGACAGCTGAAATCCCAGCAGATAAGTCTCAAACGGGAGGTTTTGTTGATTTAGACCAGGAAATTGAAGACTTGATGCTGGCGACAACAGACAAGTGGTTGGCAGGAGAAGAGGTGCCTGAGGATGCTATCTTGGCAAACTTTGTCAAATACCACCGCCTAGTTCGTGATTTTGATAAGAGAGAAGCTGACGGTATCACACCTGTCTTACCACTCCTTAAAGAATTCCAAGAGTTGGAGACTTTTGCGGATTTTACAGCTAGACTAGCAGAGTTTGAACTTGCAGGAAAACCTAACTTCCTTCCTTTTGGTGTATCGCCAGACTTTATGGATGCAAGAATCAATGTTCTATGGGCCAGTGCTCCAAGCACGATCCTGCCAGATACGACCTACTATGCAGAAGACCATCCTCAGCGCGAAGAGCTCTTGACTCTTTGGAAAGAAAGCAGCGCAAATCTTCTCAAGGCTTATGATTTCTCTGATGCAGAAATTGAAGACTTGCTTGAGAAAAGACTTGAATTGGATCGCCGAATTGCAGCAGTGGTGCTTTCTAATGAAGAAAGTTCAGAGTATGCTAAACTTTACCATCCATATGATTACGAAGATTTCAAGAAATTTGCGCCTGCCCTACCTTTGGATGACTTCTTCCAAGCCGTTCTTGGACAAGTACCAGACAAGGTTATCGTAGACGAGGAACGTTTCTGGCAAGCAGCAGACCAATTCTATAGTGAAGAGGCTTGGCCTCTCCTCAAGGCAACCTTAATTTTAAGTGTTGTCAATCTCTCAACCAGCTATTTAACAGAAGAAATTCGTGTTTTGTCAGGTGCCTATAGCCGTGCGCTTTCAGGAGTTCCAGAAGCCAAAGACAAGGTCAAGGCAGCCTACCAGCTAGCACAAGGTCCTTTCAAACAAGCCTTGGGTCTCTGGTATGCCCATGAAAAATTCTCTCCAGAGGCCAAGGCAGATGTGGAGAAAAAAGTGGCAACCATGATTGATGTCTATAAGGAACGCTTGGCTAAAAATGACTGGCTAACTCCTGAAACTCGTGACAAGGCCATCGTCAAACTCAATGTTATCAAGCCTTACATCGGTTACCCAGAAGAATTGCCAGAACGCTACAAGGACAAGGTAGTGGATGAAAATGCTAGTCTTTTTGATAATGCTCTGGCCTTTGCGCGTGTGGAAATCAAGCACAGTTGGAGTAAGTGGAACCAGCCTGTTGACTATAAGGAGTGGGGAATGCCTGCTCACATGGTCAATGCCTACTACAATCCTCAGAAGAATTTGATTGTCTTCCCAGCAGCTATTTTACAGGCGCCTTTCTATGACTTGCATCAGTCATCTTCTGCTAACTACGGTGGTATTGGAGCAGTTATTGCCCATGAAATTTCCCACGCCTTTGATACTAACGGAGCTTCCTTTGATGAAAATGGTAGCCTCAAGGACTGGTGGACAGAGAGCGACTATGCTGCCTTCAAGGAGAAAACACAAAAAGTTATTGACCAATTTGATGGACAGGATTCTTATGGTGCAACCATCAACGGTAAATTGACTGTGTCAGAAAACGTGGCTGACTTGGGAGGAATCGCCGCAGCTCTTGAAGCAGCTAAGAGAGAACCAGACTTCTCAGCAGAAGAATTTTTCTACAACTTCGGTCGCATCTGGCGCATGAAAGGTCGTCCAGAATTTATGAAACTTTTGGCTAGTGTCGATGTGCACGCACCAGCCAAACTCCGTGTCAATGTGCAAGTACCAAACTTCGATGATTTCTTTACAACCTATGATGTCAAAGAAGGAGATGGTATGTGGCGTTCACCAGAAGACCGCGTGATTATTTGGTAATGAATCGAATCTAATACTAAAATCCGTAAATCTATATAGGATGGGTTAGAGAGGTTAATATGAAGAAATTTTTAATGATATTTTCAGTTATTCTTACTATTTTTGTTTTAGCATCTTGTGGTGCAAACAAAAAAGATGAAAAAATAGAACCTTCGGCAACACAATCATCTTCTACCAAAGAGGAACAGAAGGAAAGCTCTACGAAGTCAGAGAGCCAAACTAGTACAAGTTCTTCAATGGCAACGCCGTCAACAACAATGGAAACGAAAAGCGAAACAGGAAAAGATTTGTACAAGGAAGTAATAGAGCGGTACAATCACTATCAGGCACTTTTAAGTAGTGGCGACCGAGAATCCTTGTATGAAAAGTTGAAACAGAACAAGATTTTTTCTGAAGAGTATGGCTATATCTTTACACTAAGCACCTACGATAAACCAGCTAGTCTTCATTATGTGTTTGCTGATTTAAATAAGGATGGTCAGGATGAATTGATTATTGGAGATAAAAAATATATAGGGGCCATTTACTATTTAGAGAATAAACAACCCAAGTTGCTTCATACAGCTTATGTAGCTTCTGCAGGTGGTTTTCGTTCCAGTTTAGTTATCTATGAAAATGGTCAAGTCAGATATGCAGACTGGCAGTCAACACGACCAGAAATGAACTTAAGTCTATATGCTTTTGATAAAGACGGAGTACAGAAGATTAAAGAAGGAATCTTTCAAATTGGTAGTGATCAAAAGCCAGAGCAAATCTTAGGGATTTCTTCTAATGAACTTGATTTAGCTAAATTTGAATGGAAAGAATTTGAGTCAGCTAACTAATGTTCTATGAAGTTCAATACTAGACTAGATTCTAAAATCAAAGAATGGAGAATTGAATAGCAGTACACAAAAACCAAGGATAAAAAATTCCTTGGTTTTTTGCTAGCTAGAAAAAAGGATTGAAGGTCTTTTCGTGAGCAATAGTAGTAGCTGGACCATGCCCTGGATAGACGTCATAGTTTGGCAGGGTGAAGAGTTTGGTCTGGATGCTATGAAGGAGTTGCTCCATACTACCAGTCGGAAGGTCGGTCCGTCCGATTGTTTCTCGGAAAAGAGCATCCCCTGTTAAGACTAGGTGAGCATCAGGAAAGACGATAGAAACACCACCGATAGAGTGACCAGGAGTTGGCAAGACAGTAAAACGAAATTCCTCTAGTTGGTATTCTTCATGAAAGACAAAGGTGTGCTCTGCAGGTTTTGCGACCACATCTGCCATATCATCGTGGCGAGGAAGCCCAGAGAGATTATCGACAGGGGTGTAGAGCCAGCTGGCTTCACTCTCTGCGATATAGACAGGAGGATTTCCAAAAGTCTCGCGAACTAGGTCTAAACTCATGATATGGTCATAATGGGCGTGGGTCAAGAGAATAGCACAGATAGGTTTGTTGATGTTCTCTATTGTCTGACGAATAGCTTCCCAATGGCTACCAGGGTCGACAACGATGAGGTATTTTTCACCTTCCAGGTAATAGGTGTTTTCATAGGCAACAGGATTCACAGTTTTATGGATTTTCATACTAGCTCCGATCTCAAAGAATGTACTAAATTAAGTATAGCACAGTTAGGGGGAATAAAGTAGACAGAAAGTTTTTCTTTATAGAAGGTTCCTTGCTATCTATTTCATTCTGTTCAAAATAGAGATAGCTATTTTTAGAGCGAGGAACTAGCTAGAATTTTTAAAGATTTCATAGAGCTTTTTATTGATTTAGATGTAATTTAAAGCCAACGAGCTGGAGAGTAAATTATTGAAAAAATGGATAATGAATCAAAAAAATTGTATCTTACAGTAGAGACAAGTTTTTGTCTGTGAACAGCAAAATATACATGTAGAGTTAATTTAAATTAATATATTAAAACTACAAAATATAGTATGTAACCTATAACTCTTTGATACATCTAACAAAACAAGTTAAATAGTCAGAAAATTATTGTGTTTTTGGAAAATATTTATTTTAAATTTAGAATAAAAAAATAAGCCATTTTATTTGCCATAGACTAGGAAATATGATATTATAAAGCTGTATGTTGTAGACAATTTTATGATATTGAAAATGACTTCTAACATCTTTTGTTTTCATCTGAGGTTAGCTGTGAGTTTGCGATATCAATAACTTGTAAATCGACATCAAAATAAAAAAGGAGGTTGTGGGTCTAAATGAAAGGCAAGCAACAACAAGATTATAGAGTAGAAAAGTACATCCGTTATGGTATCCGGAAATATAGCTTTGGAGCAGCATCAGTAGCAGTTGCAGCTGGTTTGATGTTCCTTGGAAATGGTGCGGTATCAGCAACGGAAGTTCAAGGTGCAGAAGCATCAGTAGCTGCAACTACTGCCCCAGCAAATCAAGCGGATTCTAATAAAGACAAGGAAGCCGTGAAGCCAGAAACTAAAGTAGAAGAAGCAAAACCTGAAGTTAAAGTACAGGAAGCTAAGAAAGCAAATAAAGCAGCTCTTGAAGCGAATGTTGCTACTTTAGAAATGAAATTAGCATCTGCTAAAAATGCAGATGCGTCTGTAGTAAACTCAGCTAAGGAAGTTTTAGCTACAGCTAAAGCAACACTTTCAAATCCAGAAGCAAGTCAATTGGATGTGAATACTTTAGCTGACAAACTTTCAGCATTGGGTCAAGCCGTAGCTGAATCAGATGCCATGGGTCAACAGAAAAAATTAGAAGCTGAAAAAGTAGCTGCTAAAGCTGAAGCTGAAAAGAAAGCTACTCCAGCAGAAAAATCTCTTTCAGCAGCTCAAACAGCACTTGACAAAGCTTCATCTGAAGCAGAAGTGACTAATAAATTAGCAACTGCTGAACTTTCTAAAAAGGAAGTGAAGGAAGAAAATAAAGCAGCTGTTGAAGCGGCAGTAGCTAAAAACCAAGCAGTTCTTGCGGAAACAAAATCTCTTTTAGCTGAAAAGAGCGTGACCAAAGAGCAAGTGGATGCACAACTTGCACGCCTGAATGAGTCAATCCTTGCAGTATACAATGAGCTGAAAAATGCAGGTATTGGTCGTGATGGTAAGTTTTCAGCAGTCTTAGCAGACATTGCTGATACGGTTACAACTCCACCTCTTTCAGAAGAAGAACAAGCAAATCACTGGAAGAAATACGCAGATAAAAACACAGAACGTCTGACAAAACAAATCAAGTGGTTTGACATTTCAAATCCGAAAGCGACAATTGAAAATCTTGGTGATGGTGGTAAGCTTAAAGTAGGTACTAAGTTTACACAAGAAATCTCTCCAGGATATGTTGTGACTTTGACAGTTACTAAACTAGCACCATTCAACTCAACTGATGAGTACAAAAAACGTGGTGGAGCAGGATACGATGCCAATGCTCAAAACGTATACAAAGACAATACTCCAGCTGAGTTGAAAGTCGTAAACCAAGGTTCATACTCTGTTGCGAAAACAAACGGAATGGATACTAAAGGTAAAACAGTTATCCAATCAGTTAAAGATGGAGCCAACGTCGGGGTGGAATTCTCAGTTAAAGCTACGTTAAATGGAACAGAAGTTCCAGCCAACGTTGTATTCTTAACAGGGGAAGAAGCTGGTTCTTCAGAAATTGAAATCTATAAAACAGATGGTGATGGTTTCGAGTTAGTAACTGAGTTATCAAACTCTAATGTCCCAGGTAAAGAAACAGCTCGTTCATATATTGGGGAAATCTATGAACGCAGAACAGTGGCTACTGCTGGTCATGGACAAAATCGTGCAGATGGCCAATTAGGTATTTCTTACACGCTTGAAGGAAGTGGTAAACCAGCTTTCGCTCCATTCTTAGCTGACAAAGGTGCAGGATTCTTCAATACAACAGTTACATCAGATACAGTAATTACTGCAACAGCAAAAGATGGAACTATTCATGCGGATGGATTAGGAACACAAGTTTTCGGACCGGTCTCAACTCACCGTGATTCAGGTTTCTCCACTCCATTGGTAATGACTCGTAATGCCAAAAATATTGGTATGTATATTATGTCTAATGGGCAACAAGGGTCTATGCTTGGATTTATGGTCCTAGATGAAGGGGATGCTCCTGCATCATACGGACGTGTAGCCCACTCTATTTCTAAATCTGAGGGACAACACCAACCATATCTAGGTTCTGTACCGGCTGACGTTGATGTTCGTACAACTCCAATTAACAAAACAAATGCCTTTGTATACGATGATATCAATGGTATCGGTAATGCTGATGAAGGTGCTCGTCAATTGATGGGTGATGATGTTGCTCCAAATGATAACTATAAGTTGAAAAAAGTTAACGATGGAACTTACTCAATGACGTTCGATGCCCACCTAGACGGAGAAGCTAAAGCTTACGTTAACGGTTGGATTGACTTTAACAACAATGGAAAATTCGATGAAGATGAAGCCGCTGGTGTGACAGAAGTGACTGCTGATGGTAAGGTTACTCTTACTTGGACAAACACAGTTCAAAATGTGGATACTAGTGTGACAAAATTAGCTACACGTCTTCGTATTGCATACGATAAAGCAGATGTCAAGGCTCCTACTGGTATTGCCTACTCAGGTGAAGTAGAAGATTTCCAAATCCAACAAACAATTCCACCACGTGGAACTAAGAGAGAAACAACAGATGTACAAGGTGCAACTCAGAATTCTACTGTTGCCTTTAATGCATATGGTCAAAAGAACTATGATTTTGATAAAGACAATGCAATAGATACAACTGTTAAATCACAAATCGTTAAACCAGATGGTACATTAGTAACAGATGCTGACCTAGTAGATGGATACTATGTAGTACCAGGGCAAGGTAAATACAAGATTACTGATAACGGTGCAAATGTAGATGTAGAATTTATCCCAGAAGCAAACTTTGTAGGTACAGCAGATGGTATTACGATTCGTCGTACAGATATCAATGGTAACACTACTGGTTGGGGTAACGAAGGTCGCCAAATCATCGGTGGTGCAGGTGAAGCTAAAGACCAACTAGAATTAGTAAGTGAGCAAGTTCAACTAACTGGCTTAGCTGCTAAAGGTTCTATGGATGGTCGTTACATTCCAACAGTAACTCCAAAAGCAATCGTTGGAACTCCAGAAGAGTCAACTGATATCCAAGGTAAACCACAAACGAAAACACCTAAATTCTCAATCGACGTAGATAAAGATGGAGATGGAACTGCACCAGATGCGGTAACACCAAGTGCTAACTACCCAGCTAAATTGGTAGATCCAGCGACTGGACAACCAACAGATGAAACAACTGTAACTGTAAAAGGTGAAGGAACTTATACAATCGATCCAACAACTGGAGCGGTAACATTTACTCCAGAACCACAATTTACAGGAACTGCTAAAGGTATTGATGTATCATTAACAGCACCAGTAGGTCAAGATAAAAATGGTCAACCTGTAACAGCTACAGCTACTGCAAAATACACTCCAACTGTAACACCTGTTAACCCAACAGCAACTCCAGCTACTTCAACAGGAGTACAAGGTGAAACTCAAACAGGTAAACCAACATTTACAGAAGGAAATACAGAAGTACCTATTAAAGAGGGTTCTGTAAAATTATTAAATCCAGATGGAACAGAAGCAAATGGACCAGTAGATGCTCTAGACCCAAGTGGTAAAAAAGTTGGGGAATACACTGTAGATCCAACAACAGGTGTAGTAACCTTCACACCAACAGACAAATCTTACACAGGACCAGTACAACCAGCTAAAGTTCAAGCTGAAGATAAGAATGGAACAAAAGTTTCTACAACTTACACTCCAAACATCGTAGGAGTAACACCAACAGCAACACCAGCTACAACTGAAGATGTTCAAGGTAAGACTCAAGAAAGTCCAGTTTCATTTGAAGCAGGAAAAACTACAATTGCTGGAGAAGAAAAAACTGTAGAAATCGATCCATCTACTTACACACTTCTAGGTGAAGATGGACAACCAGCTACTGAAGTACCAGCTAAAGATCCAGAAGGAAACGTAATTGGTAAGTACACTCTTAAAACTGTAGATGGAAAAGCTGTTGCAGTATTCGAACCAACAGATAAGACATATTCAGGTGAAGTACAACCAGTACGAGTTCAAGCTAAAGATAAGAATGGTACAGCTGTAGAAACAACTTACACACCGAAGATTACTCCGGTAGTTCCAACAGCAGAACCGGCTACATCAGAAGCTATCCAAGGTGAAACTCAAAAAGGAACTCCAACATTCGCTCCTGGAGACACTATTGCTCCAATCAAAGAGAACTCTTACAAGCTTCTTGATAAAGAAGGAAATGAAGTTCCAGCTGGTCAAACAACTCCAGCATATGCTGAGGACGGAGTAACTCCAGTAGGTACTTACTCAATTGATCCAGCAACAGGTGAAGTAACCTTCACACCAACAGATAAATCTTACACAGGTAATGTTACACCTGCTGATGTTCAAGCAGAGGACGCAAATGGAACAAAAGTTTCTACAACTTATACTCCATCTATCGTACCTGTAACACCAACAGCAGAACCAGCTAAAACTGTAGATGTTCAAGGTGCAACTCAAACAGGCAAACCAGTATTCCAAGGTGGAACAGCTATGGTTAACGGTGAAGAGAAAACTGTTGAAATCGACGATACAGTACCAGCTAAATTGGTAGATCCAAAAACTGGAGAACAAGTTGATTCAGTCACTGTAGAAGGTGAAGGAACATACACAGTAGCTCCAGATGGAACAGTAACATTCAAGCCAGAACCACAATTTACAGGAGTAGCCAAAGGTGTTGAGGTAGTTCGTCAAGATAAGAACGGCACACCAGCTAAAGCTACATACACACCGGAAGTTAAACCAGTAACACCAACAGGAACAGATGCTGTAACTGAAAATATTCAAGGTTCAACTCAAACAGGTAAACCTGAATTCAAGGGTGGAACAGTAACAATCGATGGTAAAGAGAAAACTGTTGAAATCAATGAAGATAAACCAGCTAAATTGGTAGATCCAAAAACAGGAAATCCAGTTGATTCAGTAACTATCGAAGGTGAAGGAACATATACAGTAGCTCCAGATGGAACAGTAACCTTCACACCAGAAAAGAACTTTACAGGTAAAGGAACAGGTGTTACAGTTCAACGCGAAGATAAGAACGGCACACCAGTAACAGCTAAATACACTCCAGTTGTTAAGAAAGCAACACCAACAGGAACAGACGCAGTAACTGAAGATATCCAAGGTTCAACTCAAACAGGTAAACCAACATTTGAAGGTGGAAAAGTTACTGTAAATGGTGAAGAAAAAACTGTTGAAATTGATGAAGATAAACCAGCTAAATTGGTAGACCCGAAAACAGGAGATCCAGTTGATTCAGTAACTATCGAAGGTGAAGGAACATACACAGTAGCTCCAGATGGAACAGTTACATTCACCCCAGAAAAGAACTTCACAGGTAAAGGAACAGGTGTCACAGTTCAACGCGAAGATAAGAACGGCACGCCAGTTAAAGCTACTTACACACCAGTTGTGAAACCAGCAACACCAACAAGTTCAGATGTCATCACTACAAATGTTCAAGGTGCTACTCAAGAAGGAACACCAACATTTAAAGGTGGAAAAGTTACTGTAAATGGTGAAGAAAAAACTGTAGAAATCGACGAAACTGTTAAGCCAACATTCGAAGATGGCACAACTGAGAAGAAAGTACCAGGCGAAGGAACATACACAATCGACGAGAACGGTAAAGTAACCTTCACCCCAGAGAAAACATTCACTGGTCAAGCAACAGGTGTAACTGTTAAACGTGTAGATAAGAACGGCACACCAATCACAGCTAAGTACACCCCTGTAGTCGTTCCAGTAACACCAACTTCAAAAGATTCTGAATCAGAAGGTCCTAAAGGACAACCTCAAGAAGGCACACCAACATTTGAAGGTGGAAAAGTTACAATCAATGGTAAGGAAGTTCCAGTTGAAATCGATGAAACTGTTAAACCAACATTTGACGATGGCACAACTGAGAAGAAAGTACCAGGTGAAGGAACATACACAATCGATGAAAACGGTAAAGTAACCTTCACCCCAGAACCTGACTTCGTAGGTAAAGCAACAGGCGTAACCGTTAAACGTGTAGATAAGAATGGTACACCAGTAACAGCTACTTACACTCCAACAGTTCGTCCTGATACTTCATTCGTTGATAAAGATGGCAACCCACTTTCACCAACAGAAGATGGAACTAAACCAACTAAAGATATCCCAGGATACAAGATTGTTAAAACTGAAGTAGACGAAAAAGGAAATACAAAACACATCTACGAAAAAGTTAAGACATCATTCAAGGATAAAGAAGGAAACGAAATTCCAGGAAATCCAAGTGAAGATGGCGAACAACCTAAGAAAGATATTCCAGGTTACCGCTTCGTAGAAACTAAGAAACTTCCAAATGGAGATACAGAGCACGTCTACGAAAAAGTTAAGACATCATTCAAGGATAAAGAAGGAAACGAAATTCCAGGAAATCCAAGTGAAGATGGCGAACAACCTAAGAAAGATATTCCAGGTTACCGCTTCGTAGAAACTAAGAAACTTCCAAATGGAGATACAGAGCACGTCTACGAAAAAGTTAAGACATCATTCAAGGATAAAGAAGGAAACGAGATTCCAGGAAATCCAAGTGAAGATGGCGAACAACCTAAGAAAGATATTCCAGGTTACCGCTTCGTAGAAACTAAGAAACTTCCAAATGGAGATACAGAGCACGTCTACGAAAAAGTTAAGACATCATTCAAGGATAAAGAAGGAAACGAGATTCCAGGAAATCCAAGTGAAGATGGCGAACAACCTAAGAAAGATATTCCAGGTTACCGCTTCGTAGAAACTAAGAAACTTCCAAATGGAGATACAGAGCACGTCTACGAAAAAGTTAAGACATCATTCAAGGATAAAGAAGGAAACGAAATTCCAGGAAATCCAAGTGAAGATGGCGAACAACCTAAGAAAGATATCCCAGGTTACCGCTTCGTAGAAACTAAGAAACTTCCAAACGGTGATACAGAGCACGTTTATGAGAAAGTTAAGACAAGTCACAAGGATAAAGACGGAAATGAAATTCCAAACTATCCAACAGAAGATGGCGAACAACCTAAGAAAGATATCCCAGGTTACCGCTTCGTAGAGACTAAGAAACTTCCAAATGGCGACATCGAACACGTTTATGAGAAAGTTAAGACAAGTCACAAGGATAAAGACGGCAACGAAATTCCAAACTATCCAACAGAAGATGGCGAACAACCTAAGAAAGATATCCCAGGTTACCGCTTCGTAGAGACTAAGAAACTTCCAAATGGCGACATCGAACACGTTTATGAGAAAGTTAAGACAAGTCACAAGGATAAAGACGGCAACGAAATTCCAAACTATCCAACAGAAGATGGCGAACAACCTAAGAAAGATATCCCAGGTTACCGCTTCGTAGAGACTAAGAAACTTCCAAATGGCGACATCGAGCACGTCTACGAAAAAGTTAAGACATCATTCAAGGATAAAGAAGGAAATGAAATTCCAAACTATCCAACAGAAGATGGCGACCAACCTAAGAAAGATATTCCAGGCTACCGCTTCGTAGAAACTAAGAAACTTCCAAATGGAGATACAGAGCACGTCTACGAAAAAGTTAAGACATCATTCAAGGATAAAGAAGGAAACGAGATTCCAGGTAATCCAAGTGAAGATGGCGAACAACCTAAGAAAGATATTCCAGGCTACCGCTTCGTAGAGACTAAGAAACTTCCAAATGGCGACACAGTTCATGTTTATGAAAAAATCATTCCTTCTGTGAAACCAGAACCTGCGAAACCATCAAAACCAGCTCCAGCTAAACCAGCTAAGGAATTGCCTAATACTGGTACAGAAGATCACTCAAGCCTAGCAGCTCTTGGACTTCTTGGAGTATTGAGCGGATTTGGTCTTGTGGCACGCAAGAAAAAAGAAGACTAATGTTTTAATCATTAAAGATTAAACAAAGGAATTCAACTTCATAAATGAAAACCCAACTAATCAAACGATTAGTTGGGTTTTTTATGTGGATTATCTCTTTTTCCAGGCTTGGTAACGGGTATCAATTAATAATTGGGTGAGGCGTCCCATGGTTTCCCTTTCTTCTGGAGTGAGGGATTGAGCTTGGACAAAGAGATGATGAATGTGTTCGATAGCCTTTAAGGATGACAGGTCATTGATGGAGCTAATCCCAGCATCTAGAATGGTGCCAAAGAAGAGGTCGAAGTAGAGCTGGAGTTCTTCGTCAGGGACTGTTGCCACCCATTCTTTGAAGGTTGTGTCAACTTGTTGACTATCACTGTTGATTTTATCCAGTTGGACGAAGTGCTTGTCCTCAATCTGCCAACTAAAGGTATCGTGCTGGGCGATACCACCTAAGGCAGTACTGTGCACGATGATTTGGTGGTTAGGGATTTCCATCATCATACCGATAATGGACCCTTGTGGGATGAAGACCTTGCTTCTATCCATTATCCTTTGATAGCCCTCGGTTTGTGTCAGTTCTTTATGGAGACCAGGCGCATCAAAGGTATAAACTGCTGTGATTTGATTTTGCAAGCTTTGCTCAATTTGACTAGCAGCATAGATGGCTAAATTTCCTCCCTTGGAATGCCCGGCCAGAATGACCTTTTGCTTAGGATGGCGGGCAAAAAAGTTCTTTAAATAGCGGAGAGCGTGCTTTTGAGCAGGAATTTCCTTCATATAGGTCAGGTGGAAATCTTCCTTCCAGCCAATGATACTGTCATCTGTCCCACGAAAGACAATCAGATAGGTATCGAGAGTGAGGCGGTAGGTCATAGCCGCAAATTGCTTCTGCAGTTCAGGGTCGATGTCGTTGATAAAATGGGAGAGTTTACAATTTTTGAAGCGTTTGTGTTGAGATAGCTCATCCAATAGCTGGAGGCGATTTTTGCTGGTCAACATGTTAGATTCTCTTGGAACCTGAGGAGCTAGGTCTAAAAGTCGCTGAGGATTTGTGGAGACCAGATTATCAAAGGAGAGGTAGGTGATTTCTGTTAAGGCTAGAATATCTAACTCATTCAAAGGAAGGTCGTAAAAGAAATCGTGTGTGACATCTTTCAGATAGTCAAAAATATTGGCCATAATAGCTCCTTTCTTTTTATTTATCTTATCACAATCACATAGAATTTACTAGTTTGTTTGTACGAGCTCTCTACATACCGACCTATAATGGTATGATTCAGACACATAGAAGACAGTTTGCTTTTATTTTAAACCTTTAAACATACTTGTTTGTATCTGTTTGTCGTCAATCCCATTCTCTTTTAAGAAATTTTTCATCTCATTTATATCATCAGGTTGGCCGGTTAAGAGATAAATAGCTTGGTTACCGTATTTCACAACCGCATTTTTTAAAAATGCTTGGCTTTGAGAAAAGGTTTCGCTAGTTTTATAAGTTAGATTCGGATTATTCTTACTAAGCTCTCTTAACTCATTATCAAAAATGTTTACTCCTTTGTCTAAATGATTAAGAATGATGGAGCGCTTACCAGCCCACTCTTTCACAACTGGACGTAGAGTAGAAATACCGACATCAGAGGCAAAACAAACCAGTGCTTGGTCATTGTCTTTAACAGATAAAGATGACTCCAGCCAACTCATCTCAATTTTACTACCAGCTGGTAAATGTGTTAAGGTTTCCTTAAACACGCTACCACTATTATGGGTTACAATAAGAATTTCATCTTCATCAGGAGTGGAAGCAAGGGTTAGCCATCGGCTAGCCTGATCCTCCTTTACTGGACTTTTGTCTGGACCAAACGAGCTGTCAGGAAGCTTAAACTGAGCATAGGAGCCAGCTTTCCATATTTGATTTTTTGGTTTTGTGATGTGAACTAAATACAAATCTCCGCTGGGATTTTCAATGGATTTTATCGATAAAGTTTGACTTCGTCCAAGATAGGTAATGATTCCCCAAGATATAAAGCCGAGCACTCCAAGTGTAGTTAGAATAATTATGAACATTTTTTTCCCTCGTTTCATTTTTAACTCCTATAGTGTAGTAATTTTCTATGAATGAATAATATTTTTTTTCATTCAATGTTTTCCAAAAAAATAAAGAAAAGATTTCTTTATTTCAGTATTCCTTTAATGAAGTTGGTTGCTAGTATTTCTACAGTTTTGCTAATATCTGGAAAATCATTTTCTGTGATATGCATATCCATGTAGTAAAATAGGTTGTAAACTTGTAAAATATCTTGAATTTTTTCTGGAGAATGGCCTTCAGCCTGCAAACGATGAGTAAAGGTTTTCACGAGAAATTGATGAAATGGATTCGTGACTTTCCCTTCTTCTGAGGAATAGTAGCTATGCAACTCATCTGCTATGGCAGGATTGTACCATTCTGCAAGGATTTTATTGGAAGAAACGAGTGCTCTGGATTGAGCAAAGAGTTGACTAATAAGATCAATCATATCAATTTCCCAATCCAGTTCTTCGATCATAGTTTGGCGAACACGGTTGTTTTCATCAATATAGATATCTAAAAAAATAGCTTCTTTACTTTCGTAATAGTTATAAAAAGATCCGACTGCCATATGAGCTTGTCTAGCAATTTCTGAAATTCCTGTCGCCTTGTATCCTTTTTTTGAAAAAACTTCATAAGCTGCGGATTTCAAAGCCTGTTTTTTGTCCAATTTGATTCACCTCTTTTCTGAATGAATATTAAATATTGTTCATTCATATCTTAACAAATCTTTTTCAGATTGTCAATCTGAAAGCTAGAACTTTTTACGGATACCACTCGATAAGGAGCTTTTCAATGTTAGAAGAGTATAGAGTGTCGTTTTAACTACACTCAAGGTTTGGAAGAATAGATATAAATTTTGGTTAAGGGGATGTATAAAAGAACTGAAATGAGGGTTGAAAAAATTAAAAATAAATGGGTAGTGCTGGCACTATGTCTGAAAATAAGGTATGATATCAATGGGGTTATTCACTATCTGTTTTTGAGCTGTTGTGACAAGGAAATGTCAAAAAAGTATTAGATACTAAGCCCTCTATTTATACTAAAGGATTTAAGACTCCTAAAATTAGCAAAGGAGAATCAGATGCACAAGATTTTATTAGTAGAAGATGATCAGGTTATTCGTCAACAGGTCGGGAAAATGCTCTCTGAGTGGGGATTTGAAGTGGTTCTGGTAGAAGACTTTATGGAAGTTTTGAGTCTTTTTGTCCAGTCGGAGCCTCATCTGGTCCTCATGGATATTGGTTTACCCTTATTTAATGGTTATCACTGGTGTCAGGAAATTCGTAAGATTTCCAAGGTGCCTATCATGTTTCTGTCTTCGAGAGACCAGGCTATGGATATTGTCATGGCAATCAATATGGGCGCGGATGACTTTGTGACCAAGCCTTTTGACCAGCAGGTTCTTTTAGCCAAGGTTCAGGGCTTGTTGCGCCGTTCCTATGAGTTTGGGCGTGACGAGAGTTTACTGGAATATGCTGGTGTGATCCTCAATACCAAATCCATGGATTTACATTATCAAGGCCAAGTCTTGAATTTGACCAAGAATGAATTCCAGATTTTACGAGTGCTGTTTGAGCATGCGGGCAATATTGTAGCGCGTGACGACCTCATGCGGGAACTTTGGAACAGTGACTTTTTCATTGATGATAATACTCTCTCTGTCAATGTGGCTCGTTTGCGTAAAAAGTTGGAAGAGCAGGGCTTGGTAGGATTTATCGAGACCAAGAAAGGGATAGGGTACGGACTGAAGCATGCTTGATTGGAAACAATTTTTTCTAGCCTATCTGCGCTCCCGTAGTCGTCTGTTTATATATCTGATTGCTTTAGCATTTCTGGTTTTGCTCTTTCAGTTTTTATTTGCCAGTTTGGGAATTTACTTTCTCTACTTTTTCCTGCTGTGTTGCTTTGTAACCATCTTATTTTTCACTTGGGACATATTGGTGGAAATGCAGGTCTATCGCCAGGAAATTCTCTATGGGGATAGGGAAGCTCAGTCTCCTTTGGAAAGAGCCTTGGCTGAAAAATTAGAAGCGCGTGAGATGGAACTCTATCAGCAGAGGTCAGATTCAGAAAGAAAACTGACGGATTTGCTGGATTACTATACCTTGTGGGTCCATCAGGTTAAGACACCCATTGCAGCTAGTCAACTCTTAGTTGCAGAAGTAGCTGACCGCCAACTGAAGCAGCAGCTAGAACAGGAAATTTTCAAGATCGACTCCTATACCAACTTGGTTTTACAGTACCTGCGTTTAGAAAGTTTCCATGATGATTTGGTCTTAAAGCAGGTTCAAATTGAGGACTTGGTCAAAGAAATAATTCGTAAATATGCTCTTTTCTTTATTCAAAAAGGATTAAATGTCAATCTACATGATCTTGATAAAGAAATCGTGACGGATAAAAAGTGGCTGCTAGTGGTTATTGAGCAAATCATCTCAAACAGTCTCAAGTATACCAAGGAAGGTGGTCTGGAGATTTATATGGAGGGACAAGAGCTTTGTATCAAGGATACGGGAATCGGGATAAAAAACAGTGATGTCCTCCGAGTCTTTGAACGTGGCTTCTCAGGATATAATGGACGCCTAACTCAGCAGTCATCTGGACTTGGCCTCTATCTATCTAAGAAAATTTCTGAAGAACTAGGTCACCAGATTCGTATCGAGTCTGAGGTTGGAAAAGGAACGATAGTAAGAATTAAGTTTTCCGATATGAATCTGATAATTGAGTGAGCATGATAGATAAGAGCCCAGGATAAGACAACTGGGCTTTTTTATCTTTAACTGTGTATCCTAGTAAATTATTTGCTTGGGCGTTTTCGGTTGAAAAAATCAAAATGGAGCAATGGGTTGTCAAACAAACTCATCACGCTTATTTATTAAACTGCATCTTCTTTTATAAGAGATGCAGTCTTTTGTTCTTTGGATAAGGAAACAAAAATTTCTTTATATATCTGTTCAATTGATAGATTTCTTCAGAGAAAGACTGTAAAATTTTTGATATAATATGAAGGATGGACTGACGGATACTTAAAGGATAATTCTCAAAAGAATTACAGGTGAGAAGAAAAATATGTAAGATTGGACAAAAGTCTCTCTACCATCATCCATGCAGAAACAAGATTATATGAAATAAAAAGGAGTAACCAATGACCGGAAACTATTCAACACGTGAATACCGTGAGAAATTATATGATGATCTTCATGTTCGATTAAGAGATACAGTGATTTTGATGTGTGCGATTTTTATTGCCTCTATCGGACTAAATATGAATTCAACAGCTGTCATTATTGGAGCCATGCTAATTTCCCCTCTTATGACACCGATTGTTGGACTGGGGTTTGGTTTAGCTATTTTTGATACGCGTTTAATCAAGCAATCTCTAGAGGTTTTATTTACTCAAGTATTGGTTAGCTTGCTTGTCTCGGCTCTGTATTTCTGGATTTCTCCCTTATCTTATGAAAGTAGCGAATTGATTGCACGAACCTCTCCAACCATTTGGGATGTTCTCATTGCTATTGCTGGTGGGATAGCAGGCGTCATTGGTTCAAGGAAAAAAGAAGCAAACAATATCGTGCCAGGAGTAGCCATTGCAACAGCTCTGATGCCACCTATCTGTACTGCAGGTTACGGTTTAGCTAATGGAAATGTACGATTTTTATTTGGGGCTCTCTATCTCTTCTTGATCAACTGTGTCTTTATCATGCTAACCAACATTGTTGGAACAAGAATTTTGATGAGAAAATCTCCCCTAAGTTCATTTAAAGAGCTAAATATTAAAATGAGAATTGGCTTGATATCCTTGATTGTATTATTGATTCTTCCAGCTAGTTATTCAGCAGTCACTCTGACGATAGATCAAGCGCGAAAAGAAGGAATCAAACAGTTTGTAGGAAAAGAGTTCGCCAATCACACGGTCATTAATCAAGTCTACAAGTCAAGGGACAATGAATTAGTCTTGACGGTTGTTGGAGATCCGATTTCAGAAGAAGAATTAGAAACGCTCCACCAAAAACAAGCCTCTTACGGTATTCAATCTGTTCAATTGAAAGTCAATCAAGTTCATAATTCGACAAAATTAGACAGTGATACGACTAAGGAATTTTATGAAACCATTAACAAGTATATCGATCAAAAACTCTCTGAAAAGGATTCACAAAAAGATCTCGTAAAAGAAAATGAAGCAGACAAGGAATGAGGATATTGACCTTATCTAACTCATGAAAGAAAATCTTGTGTGGTGGTTTGGTCAATCACTACTAGCTCGGATTAAATAATACTCTTCGAAAATCAAATTTAAACCACGTCAGCGTCGCCTTACCGTACTCAAGTACAGCTTGCGGCTAGCTTCCTAGTTTGCTTTTTGATTTTCATTGAGTAAAAATATAAAAAGCAACAGCTGTTTCAGTTGTTGCTTTTTAGGTATCTAGGATTTTATCCCAGGTTTTATTTCTTATTTCTCAACGCGTGATTTGTTGGCGATATCAGCTAGGATAGCTTGAACAAAATCATCTACTGAGACAGTTTGTGTTTCTTTTTGGCCGTAGCGACGAACGTTGACTGTTCCGTCTTCCATTTCCTTGTCTCCAACGATTAATTGGTAAGGAATCTTGCTAGTTTGTGACGCACGGATCTTGAACTGCATTTTTTCATTGCGCTCATCTACATCTGCACGGACACCACGGTCACGGAGTTTTTTAGCTACTTCCCATGCGTAGTCCACGTGTTTTTCGTTAGATACTGGGATGAGGGTTACTTGGTGCGGTGCAAGCCATGTTGGGAAGGCACCCTTGTAGTTTTCAATCAAGATAGCTGTGAAGCGTTCCATGGTTGAGATAACACCACGGTGGATCATAACTGGACGGTGCTCTTCACCATCAGCTCCGATATATTTGAGGTCGAAGCGTTCTGGAAGCAAGAAGTCAAGCTGGATAGTCGAAAGGGTTTCTTCTTTACCAAGGGCAGTTTTAACCTGGATATCCAATTTTGGTCCGTAGAAGGCTGCTTCACCTTCGGCTTCAAAGTAGTCCACACCCATTTCATCAAGGGCGGCACGAAGCATGGTTTGGGCATTCTCCCACATCTCATCGTTATCAAAGTACTTGTGAGTATCTTGAGGGTCGCGAAGAGAGAGACGGAAGCGGTATTCAGTCAAGTTGAAGTCTTCATAAACATCGATAATCAACTGAAGGGCGCGTTGGAATTCTTCTTGGATTTGTTCTGGAGTCACAAAGAGGTGACCGTCGTTAAGAGACATTTCACGTACACGTTGAAGACCAGTGAGGGCACCAGATTTTTCGTAGCGGTGCATCATACCGATTTCAGCGATACGGATTGGCAACTCACGGTATGAGTGAACATGGTGTTTGAAGACTTGGATGTGGTGCGGGCAGTTCATTGGACGAAGGACAAATTCTTCCCCGTCACCCATGTCCATAGTTGGGAACATGTCTTCTTGGTAATGATCCCAGTGACCAGAAGTCTTGTAAAGTTCAACAGAAGCAAGTGGTGGAGTGTAGACGTGTTGGTAGCCAGAAGCCAACTCCTTGTCAACGATATAGCGTTCCAACTCACGACGAATAGTCGCACCATTTGGCAACCAGAATGGCAAACCTTGACCAACCTCTTGAGAAATCATGAAGAGATCAAGCTCTTTACCAAGTTTGCGGTGATCACGTTCCTTAGCTTCTTCACGCATTTGAAGGTAGTTTTTCAAGTCTTTCTTGTCAAACCAAGCTGTACCATAGATACGTTGCATCATAGCGTTGTCGCTATTTCCACGCCAGTAAGCACCTGCTACATGGAGAAGGTGGAAGATTTGGATGCGGCCTGTTGATGGGACGTGAGGGCCACGGCAAAGGTCTACATACTCACCTTGACGATAGATAGTCAAACCACCTTCGTCTTCAGAGTGTTCTTCAATCAATTCCAACTTGTAAGGGTCATTTTTGAAGATTTCACGTGCCTCGTCTTTAGTCACCTCTTCGCGAATAGATGGGAAGTTTTCTTTGACGATTTTTTGCATTTCTTCTTCGATACGAGGAAGGTCTTCGTTAGAGATTTGACCAGCTGTGTTGTCAGTATCGTAGTAGAAACCATCTTCGATGGCTGGACCAACTCCCAAGTGAATATCTGGGAAAAGACGACGAGCTGCTTGAGCAAACAAGTGAGCGGCTGAGTGACGCAAGATTGGAAGGGCATCTTCGTGATCAGGTGTCACAATTTCGATGCTTCCGTCTTCAGTAATAGCACGAGTAGTGTCGATAAGTTTGCCGTTAAATTTACCAGCAAGAGCTTTTTTAGCTAGGGAATTGCTGATAGATTGGGCAATTTCAAAAGTTGTAACGCCAGATTCGAATTCACGAACAGCGCCATCTGGGAAAGTAATGTTAATCATGATGTTCTCCTTACTTATATTATTGACGAATGTGTTAACCCCATTCTGAAAACAGGGACAGAGGATTGTGAAAGCTAGAAAAACAAAAAGCGACATCCTCGAAAGGACGTCGCAACGTGGTTCCACCTTCATTTATGTTCCTCAAAAAAGAGGGACACCTCTGATTGGCTCTAACGTGGCCACCGTTTTATGTTTTCATAAAAACTCAAGAGTAGTATCAGTATAGTCTTTCTATGCGTTCTCAGCAACCACGCACTCTCTAGTAGAAAGGGACTAAGTGACTTGTCTCTATGGATTATTATAGCATGATTGTGAGATTTTTCAAGATATTTGTAGATTTTTTTGAATTTTCTTCATTGAAAGATTGCCTGATATGCTTTGTTAGGAGTAATGTGAAATCATCTTTTTGATAAGTCTTTACCTTGATAAAAGTAGTGTTCTGGATTTAGTAAGAGTGGGTTAAAGGTGACTATTATACAGTATTTTTTGTTATAATATTAAAAAGATATATAAGAGGAAATGAGGAGAAAGAATGACAAAAATAGCTCTTCTTTCAGATATTCATGGAAATACCACCGCTTTGGAGGCGGTTTTAGCAGATGCTCGGCAGCTAGGAGTGGATGAATACTGGCTTCTGGGAGATATTCTCATGCCAGGAACAGGGCGTAGAAGGATTTTGGACTTGTTGGATCAACTACCGATTACGGCTAGAGTTTTGGGAAACTGGGAAGACAGTCTTTGGCATGGTGTCCGTAAGGAATTGGATAGTACTCGTCCCAGTCAACGCTATCTCTTACGCCAATGCCAGTATGTTTTAGAGGAAATTTCCCTAGAAGAAATTGAACTGCTCCACAATCAACCTCTCCAGATTCATCGTCAGTTTGGGGATTTGACGGTAGGAATTAGCCACCATCTTCCTGATAAGAACTGGGGGAGAGAGTTGATTCATACTGGAGCGCAAGAGGATTTTGACCGCTTGGTGACCAATCCACTTTGTGATATCGCTGTATATGGTCATATTCACCAGCAGTTGCTTCGTTACGGGACTGGTGGGCAATTGATTGTCAATCCGGGCTCGATTGGGCAACCTTTCTTTCTAGATGCCCAGTTACGTAAGGACTTGCGGGCCCAGTATATGATTTTAGAGTTTGATGACAAGGGCTTGGTAGATATGGATTTCCGACGGGTAGACTACGATGTAGCAGCTGAATTGCAGCTGGCTAAAGATATCAAACTTCCCTATTTTGAGGTTTATTATGAAAGTCTGGTCAATGGTATCCACCATACCCATGATCAGGAATTTTTGAGAGAATTGGCCCAGAAAGAGGGCTACGATAGGGAGTTAGATGCCTGGTTGAAAAGTGGTAACGATTGACATTACAACTAAAAAGGGTATAATAATAGAAAAAGAAGAGTAGAGGCAGGGGAGCCTCGTAAAAAGGAGAAGAGGATGCAAATTCCAAGTAGATTTACCATTGCGACTCATATGCTGATAATCATTGCCCTCAAGGGGAAGGAAAGCAAGGTGACCAGTGATTTTCTGGCTGCTAGTGTCGGGGTCAATCCAGTCATTATCAGAAAGACCTTGTCCCAGTTGAAGAAGGCAGAGCTGATTTCAGTAGCGCGTGGAACAGGGGGAACAGAGATTGTCAAGGACCTCAAGGACATTAGTCTATTAGATGTTTATCAAGCGGTCGAGTGTCTTGGTAAGACAGGTCAACTCTTTAGTTTTCATGACAATCCGAATCCAAATTGTCCAGTTGGAGCTCATATTCATGATGTTTTGGATCAAAAATTGGAGAGAATTCAGCTGGCTATGGAGGTTGAACTCGGTCAGACCAGTCTGGAGCAAGTCGTGGCTGATGCAGAGAGTCAAATGAAGGATTAAGAGGGATAGATGCCTACAAATGAAATGTCAAAACACTGCTAGAAATCTGGCAGTGTTTTTGAGTTTTGGGCAGAAAAAACTCCTGAGAAATCCCAGGAGAATGTGATTGATTATTTGAACTTGAATCCTTCGTAAATAAGCTCTGTTTTTGGATTTTGTTTCTTAATCTGTTTAGCAAGTGACTTCATCATAGAAAGGGGACCACACATATAGACGCTCGCATGTTCAGGTACTTCCTCTTGCTCAAAATTAAGATAGCCGTCTTTCCTACTGTCTACTAGATGGAGTTCAAAATTAGGATTTTTCTGAGCATAGTCACGGAGCAAATCTAGGTAGACTGCATTTTCATCTCCACGGAAGCTATAGTAGAAGTGAACCTGTTTATCTAAAATAGGATGTTCACGGATGTAAGAGATGAAGGGGGTGATCCCAATGCCTCCAGCAATCCAAACCTGATTTTCTCGTCCTTCTTCTATAATCATGTGTCCGTAAGCTCTGTCTAGTGTTACTTTGCTGCCGACTTGAAGATTGTCATAGATATTCTTGGTATGGTCGCCTGAATTTTTAACAGTAAAGTAAAGAGTTTGGTCATGACCTCCTGAGATAGAAAAGGGATGCGGAGCACTTTCAAAGCCTTCTTGGAAAATCTTTAGGAAGGCAAATTGTCCTGATTGATAGCTGAAAGGTCTGCTAAGATGGATTTGAATTTCTCTAGTATCGTGATTTAAGCGTTTGAGATTGGTAATTTTCCCTAGATAGGGGAAGGAAATCTTTTGATAAAGGAAGATGATATAAAAACCAGCCAGTAATCCTAAAAGGGCATAGCTACCAACAAGAAAACTTAGGAGATTAAATGTGAGGAGGCGATTGCCCATTATCATGTAGACGTGAAAGAGTCCGAAAATATAAGCTAGGTAAACTAGACGGTGAATCCATCGCCAAGCTTCGTATTGGATGTATTTGCCTAAATAGGCGACAAGGATGATGCTGATAAAGATATAGATTGCAAGATTTCCAAACTGAGCAGCTAAGCTAGAGCCCCACAAACCGCCCATACTAAAGTTATGAAAGATGAGTAGGATGATGGAGAGAAGAGCTGTGAATTTGTGGACAGTATAGACCTTCTCCAAACCGTGAAACCAGTTTTCTATCAGAGGGAGACGAGTGGCTAAGATAAAGGTCAGGGATAGGCTTGTTAAAGCTAGTCCTGGAATCATGAATTGGGGAGAAGTGCTCATCCAAGTTAAAATAGTCAAGACAAAACTGGCTATGATAAAAAGTATTCCTTTGAGTGATTTCATAAAAAATTCCATTTCATTTAGATTTGATCTGTTGTAAACAAATTTGTTACATTTTATCATAGAAAATGTATGGTGTCAAATTGAGTTCTATAAATATCTACTCTCATCAAAAAAACTCTCCAATTTAACTGGAGAGTTGCTGTTTATACTCAATGAAAATCAAAGAGCAAACTAGGAAGCTAGCCGCAGGCTGTACTGGAGTACGGCAAGGTGAAGCTGACGTGGTTTGAATTTGATTTTCGAAGAGTATTATTCTGCAGCTTGTTGCCAACGTTTGGCTAGCATATGAGACAGGTTAGAGATTGCTAGGTTAAAGCTGAAGTAGATGAGGGCAATCAGAATATAAAGACTGAAGACTTGCTCTGGTTCAAAATAACGGCCCATGAGAATTTGGCTGGCTCCAAAGAGTTCTTGTAGGGCGATAACAGAGTAGAGGAGGCTGGTATCCTTAATCACGGTTACAAACTGGGAAATGATGGCTGGCAGCATTTTACGAATAGCTTGTGGGAGAATGATGTGGTAGAGGATTTGCATAGAGGTGAATCCTTGCGACATTCCTGCTTCGTACTGGCCCTTGTCCACGGCATTGAGGCCACCTCGGATAATCTCAGCCAGGGCTGCTGAGGTAAAGAGGGTAAAGGCTGTAATACCAGCTGGTGTGGACTTCATCTTAAACACCAAAAAGATGGTGAAAATCCAGAGGAGGTTGGGAACGTTACGTACAAACTCGATATAAATGCTGGAGATGATTCGTAAGACAGGATTTTTCCCATTTCTCATGACGGCTAGTACTGTTCCGATAAGAGTCGATAGGACGATAGCAATCAGAGAAATGTAGAGGGTCAAGCCAAATCCTTTAAAGATAAAGATTAGGTTATCTGGGGTCAAAACTTCTAAAATAGATTCCATAGTAACCTCCTAAAGTGAATAGGCTTTTTTGTTGGCTTGCTCCATCTTGCGACCAAACTGGGCAACAGGGAAGCAAAGAGCAAAGTAGAGAAGGGCAGCGCCTAAAAATGCTGGGATGTAATTTCCGTTGAGGGCTGACCAAGACTTGGTCACAAACATCAAGTCCACTCCAGAGATAATAGCAACTGTCGAGGTATTCTTGATGAGGTTGACGATTTGGTTGGTCAAAGGAGGGAGAATGATACGAAAGGCCTGAGGCAAGATAATCAAGCGCATGGCACTGATATAAGTAAAACCTTGCGACAGGGCGGCCTCCATCTGACCGCTAGGAATAGACTGAATGCCTGAGCGAATAACCTCAGCGATATAGGCGCCGTGATAGAGTCCCACGCAGAGAACAGCCGTCCAATAAATCGGAATCATGATGAGATGGTCACTGATAAGAGGTAGGCCATAAAAAACGATAACAAACTGCACCAAGAGGGGAGTGTTTTGGTAAAATTCGACAAAGATGCGAGCCAAAATTCTCAAAATTGGACGTTTGCTGGTTGACATAGCTCCAAAGAAGATGCCCAAAACCATGGCGAGGATAAAGGATCCGATCGCTAGGGCAAGGGTGAAGAGGAAACCATTGAAAAATTGGCCAAAATCCTGAAAATAGGCTGTCCAAGATGATAAATCTGTCATAGGATGTCCTCCTTAATCTGCGGTATGGCTAGATGGTTTGAGCTTGTAACGATCATAAAGTTTTTGCAAACTACCATCCTTGCTCCATTTGGTAACCAAGTTATCAAGATAGTCGTTGAGCTCGGTATTTGATTTCTTGGTAACAATACCGTAGTCAGATGGCTTGAAACTATCATTTAGCAGTTCTGTGCGTTTGCTGATATAGCCAGATAGAATCGAGCGGTCAACGGAAAAAGCATCAATACGGTGAGCATGAAGGGAAGTAATCAATTCGGGGTAGGAACCAAGTTCGACGAATTTAAACTTCAAGCCTTTCTTTTTACCCAGTTCAGTAATCAGGCGTTGGGTAATGGAACCTTGGGCAACTCCGATGGTTTTGCCGTTTAGGTCCTCAATATTTTTGATTTTTGCTGACTTATTAACCAAAAAGCCAGAAGCGTCGGTGTAGTAAGGGCTGGTGAAGTTGTAGAGTTTTTTGCGTTCGTCTGTGATGGTAAAGGTCGCGATATCCATATCGACCTGTTCATTGTCTAGAAGGGGGCCACGTGTCTGAGCGGTAACAGGCACATAGCGAACCTTGACTTTAAGCTCATCGGCCACCATCTTGGCCAAGTCTGTTTCGATACCAGAATAGGTCCCTGTCTTGGGATCCTTGTAGCCGAAGTTGGGAACGTCTTGTTTCACACCAACAACCAGCTCGCCTCTCTTTTGAATGTCTGCGACACTGGTATCAGCCTGAACTGGTTTTGCAGCAGCAAGGCCGAAAAAGCTAATCAATATTGCTGATAAAAAGAATTTCTTTTTCATAGGAGCCTCCTTATTTGACTTTGTCACTTTCGTGGTTGATGATTTTGCTGAGAAATTGTTGGGCACGAGGTTCGCTTGGATTGTCGAAAAAGTCATCAACATCTGTAGTATCCACTAAAACTTCTCCATCAGCCATAAAGATGATGCGGTCGGCAACTTCACGGGCGAAGCCCATTTCATGGGTCACGACAATCATATTCATACCATCGTGGGCTAATTTTTGCATAACTGCCAGAACATCACCGATGGTTTCAGGGTCAAGAGCAGATGTTGGCTCATCAAAGAGGAGGAGTTCTGGATGCATAGCGAGTCCACGTGCGATGGCAATCCGTTGTTTTTGTCCACCAGATAGCATGGCTGGATATGAATCTTTCTTGTCCCACATATTTACAAATTCCAGATATTTTTGAGCTGTTTTTTCAGCTTCTTTTTTATCAATTCCTAGAACTTTTATGGGTGCGAGTGTTACGTTTTCTAACACTGTTTTGTGAGGGTAGAGGTTAAAATGCTGGAAAACCATGCCGACTTCCTTGCGAAGAGGAACTAAATCTTTCTGGCTGGCACCAGCAACTTGGTGACCATTTACTAGAAGACTTCCTTTGTCTACAGCCTCCAAACCATTGATGGTGCGGATAAGAGTGGACTTACCAGAACCAGAAGGGCCTAGGAGTACAACAACTTGCCCTTTTTCAAAACGGAGATTGATGTCGCGGAGTGCGTGGTAGTCTCCGTAATATTTTTCGACGTGTTCAAATTCTACTAAAGCCATAAGGAATCTCCTTTGTGTTAGATTTTATAACATGATTCTACACCAAAAGAATTGCCTTGTCAAATCATATCTGAAAAAATTCACTAAAATTTTATAAAAAAGCAATCTGGATAGAGAAAACGACTAAATCATGTTATAATGAAGCAATAGAATTCTTAGAAAGAGTGGATGTCTTTTTGATAACACCTACTTATGAATGGCAGTTTGCCCCGCAGGTTGAAGATGCAGATTTTACAAAGATAGCCAAGAAGGCTGGATTGGGTCCTGAGGTGGCTAGGTTATTATTTGAAAGAGGAATTCAGGACCAAGAAAGTCTGAAGAAGTTTTTAGAACCTTCCTTGGAGGACTTGCACGACCCTTATCTGCTCCATGATATGGACAAGGCAGTGGAACGGATTCGTCAGGCCATTGAAGAAGGGGAAAATATCCTCGTTTACGGTGATTATGATGCGGATGGTATGACTTCGGCTTCTATTGTCAAGGAAAGTTTGGAACAGCTTGGTGCCGAGTGCCGGGTTTATCTGCCCAATCGTTTTACCGATGGCTATGGTCCAAATGCTAGTGTTTATAAATACTTTATCGAGCAAGAAGGAATTTCCTTGATTGTGACGGTGGATAATGGAGTTGCTGGTCATGAGGCTATTGAATTGGCCCAGTCTATGGGAGTAGATGTCATTGTGACTGACCATCATTCCATGCCTGAAACCTTACCAGATGCCTATGCCATTGTCCATCCTGAACATCCTGATGTGGACTATCCTTTCAAATATTTGGCTGGTTGTGGAGTGGCTTTCAAGTTGGCTTGTGCCCTGTTAGAAGAAGTGCAAGTGGAATTGCTTGATTTGGTCGCTATTGGTACCATTGCAGATATGGTGAGTTTGACGGATGAGAACCGTATCTTGGTTCAGTATGGTCTGGAAATGTTGGGCCATACTCAGCGCATTGGTTTACAAGAAATGTTGGACATGGCTGGGATTGCTTCCAATGAAGTAACAGAAGAAACGGTAGGTTTCCAGATTGCCCCTCGTTTGAATGCCTTGGGTCGCTTGGATGATCCTAATCCTGCCATTGATTTGCTGACTGGCTTTGATGATGAGGAAGCGCATGAGATTGCCCTCATGATTCATCAGAAAAACGAAGAGCGCAAGGAAATCGTCCAGTCTATTTATGAAGAAGCTAAGACCATGGTGGACCCTGAGAAGAAGGTCCAAGTCTTGGCTAAGGAAGGTTGGAATCCTGGGGTTCTAGGAATTGTGGCTGGTCGTTTGTTGGAAGAACTAGGGCAGACAGTCATCGTTCTCAATATAGAAGACGGTCGTGCCAAGGGCAGTGCTCGTAGTGTGGAAGTGGTCGATATTTTTGAAGCCCTGGATCCTCATCGAGACCTCTTCATCGCCTTTGGTGGCCATGCTGGTGCGGCAGGAATGACGCTGGAAGTGGAGAAACTCTCAGATTTATCTCAGGTTTTGGAAGATTATGTCCGTGAAAAAGGAGCAGATGCTGGTGGCAAGAACAAGTTAAATCTAGATGAAGAACTGGATTTGGAGACACTTAGCTTGGAAACGGTCAAAAGTTTTGAACGTTTGGCACCTTTTGGAATGGACAATCAGAAACCTGTCTTTTATATCAAGGATTTTCAGGTTGAAAGTGCCCGTACCATGGGGTCAGGCAATGCCCATCTCAAACTGAAAATTTCTAAAGGCGAGGCGAGTTTTGAAGTGGTAGCCTTTTGCCAAGGTAGATGGGCAACAGAATTTGCTCAAACCAAGAATCTAGAGCTGGCAGTCAAATTGTCTGTCAACCAATGGAATGGCCAAACTGCCCTCCAGTTGATGATGGTGGATGCGCGTGTGGAAGGTGTTCAACTCTTTAACATTCGTGGGAAGAATGCAGTCTTGCCAGAAGGAGTTCCAGTCTTGGATTTTGCTGTAGAACTACCAGATTTAGTAGATAGCGAAGCTGTGGTTGTAAAAACCGTTCCAGAGGATATTACTCAGCTGAAGACCATTTTTCAGAAACAGAATTTTTCCGCTGTCTATTTCAAGAATGATATTGATAAGGCCTACTATCTGACAGGGTATGGGACTAGAGAGCAGTTTGCTAAATTGTACAAGACTATCTACCAGTTTCCAGAGTTTGATATTCGCTACAAACTGAAGGATTTGGCTACTTATCTCAATATCCAACAAATCTTGCTGGTCAAAATGATTCAAGTATTTGAAGAGCTAGGCTTTGTGAAGATCAAAGATGGTGTCATGACAGTCAATAAAGAGGCACCAAAGCGGGAAATCGGAGAAAGTCAAATTTACCAAAATCTCAAACAAACCGTCAAAGATCAAGAAATGATGGCGCTGGGTACCGTGCAAGAAATTTATGACTTTTTAATGAAAAAAGAGTAGATGATAGGAAAGAGTTGGGCAGCCAGCTCTTTTTTGAAAACAAATCTTCATTTTGAAAATCATTAAAAAAATGGTATAATGGTAGGAAAGGATTCGGCTAAAAGTAATAGTGCTTTTAGAATAAGAGGGTAAGCAACCCTATAATCAAGATAAACAAAGCTTTCGGAGGCAAAATGAGTAATATCAGTTTAACAACACTTGGTGGTGTACGTGAAAACGGGAAAAATATGTATATCGCTGAAATCGATGGATCTATTTTCGTTTTGGATGCAGGTCTGAAATACCCTGAAAATGAACAACTAGGGGTGGATGTCGTTATTCCAAATATGGACTACCTTTTTGAAAATAGCGACCGTATCGCTGGCGTCTTTTTGACCCATGGTCATGCGGATGCCATTGGTGCTCTGCCTTATCTCTTGGCTGAAGCCAAGGTGCCTGTATTTGGGTCTGAGTTGACCATTGAGTTGGCAAAACTCTTTGTCAAAGGAAATGACACAGTTAAGAAATTCAATGATTTCCATGTTATAGATGAGGATACGGAGATAGATTTTGGAGGAACTGTAGTGTCCTTCTTCCGTACGACCCACTCGATTCCAGAAAGTCTGGGTGTGGTCTTGAAGACAGCTGAAGGTAGCATCGTTTATACAGGTGACTTCAAATTTGACCAGACGGCTAGTGAATCCTACGCGACAGACTTCGCTCGTTTGGCAGAAATCGGTCGTGATGGAGTTCTAGCTCTTCTTAGCGATTCAGCCAATGCGGACAGTAATATCCAAGTGGCTAGCGAAAGTGAAGTTGGGGACGAGATCACTCAAACCATTTCGGACTGGGATGGTCGTATCATTGTTGCAGCAGTAGCTAGCAACCTCTCTCGTATCCAGCAGGTGTTTGACGCTGCGGATGCAACAGGCCGCCGTGTGGTCTTGACAGGATTTGATATTGAAAATATCGTCCGCACGGCTATTCGACTGAAGAAATTGTCTCTAGCTAACGAGAGTCTTTTGATTAAGCCAAAAGATATGTCTCGCTTTGAAGACCATGAGTTGATTATCCTTGAGACAGGTCGTATGGGTGAGCCTATCAACGGTCTTCGCAAGATGTCGATTGGTCGCCACCGTTATGTGGAAATCAAGGACGGTGATTTGGTCTATATCGTAACCACTCCGTCTATCGCCAAAGAAGCAGTTATGGCGCGTGTGGAAAACATGATTTACCAAGCTGGCGGGGTTGTCAAACTGATCACCCAAAGCTTGCGTGTGTCAGGACACGGAAATGCGCGTGATTTGCAGTTGATGATCAATCTCTTGCAACCCAAGTATCTCTTCCCAATTCAAGGGGAATACCGTGAGTTGGATGCCCATGCTAAGGCTGCTATGGCAGTAGGGATGTTGCCAGAACGCATTTTCATCCCTAAAAAGGGAACCAGCATGGCTTATGAGAATGGTGACTTTGTCCCAGCTGGCTCGGTTTCGGCAGGGGATGTCTTGATTGACGGGAATGCCATTGGTGATGTTGGTAATGTAGTCCTTCGTGACCGTAAGGTCTTGTCAGAGGATGGTATTTTCATCGTAGCAATCACCGTTAACCGTCGTGAGAAGAAAATTGTGGCCAAGGCTCGTGTTCACACGCGTGGATTTGTTTATCTCAAGAAGAGTCGCGATATTCTCCGTGAAAGTTCAGAATTGATTAACCAAACGGTAGAAGACTATCTTCAAGGAGATGACTTTGACTGGGCAGATCTAAAAGGGAAGGTTCGTGATAATCTGACCAAGTATCTCTTTGACCAAACCAAGCGTCGTCCAGCTATTTTACCAGTAGTCATGGAAGCAAAATAATCGTTGAAATAAACAGAGAGAAAGTCGAGTTTCGGCTTTTTCTTATAGAAAAATAGAGGAAAAAATTATGGCAGTAATGAAAATCGAGTATTACTCACAAGTTTTGGATATGGAGTGGGGAGTGAATGTCCTCTATCCTGATGCT
This sequence comes from Streptococcus mitis, assembly GCF_016658865.1. Lineage (NCBI taxonomy): Bacteria > Bacillati > Bacillota > Bacilli > Lactobacillales > Streptococcaceae > Streptococcus > Streptococcus mitis. Next base: position 1,540,846 of record NZ_CP067992.1, on the reverse strand, counting down.
AATCGAGTGGAAGAACCAGATTGTACAGATATCCCTGTCTTGTACCTTTTGCACGGGATGTCTGGCAACCATAATAGTTGGCTCAAGAGGACCAATGTAGAACGCTTACTTCGAGGAACCAATCTTATCGTTGTTATGCCCAATACCAGCAACGGTTGGTACACAGATACTCAGTATGGTTTTGACTATTACACAGCTCTAGCAGAGGAATTGCCACAGGTTCTAAAACGCTTCTTCCCTAACATGACCAGCAAGCGTGAAAAGACCTTTATCGCTGGTCTTTCTATGGGAGGCTATGGCTGCTTCAAACTGGCTCTTGCTACAAATCGTTTTTCTCACGCAGCTAGTTTTTCAGGTGCCCTTAGTTTTCAAGATTTTTCTCCTGAAAGCCAAGATTTGGGAACACCAGCTTATTGGAGGGGTGTGTTTGGAGAAATTAAAGACTGGACAACTAGTCCCTATTCTCTAGAAAGTCTGGCTAAAAAATCGGATAAAAAGACCAAGCTTTGGGCTTGGTGTGGTGAACAGGATTTCTTGTATGCAGCCAATAATCTGGCAGTGAAAAACCTCAAAAAAATAGGATTTGATGTGACCTATAGCCATAGCGCTGGAACTCACGAGTGGTATTATTGGGAAAAACAATTGGAACGGTTTCTAGCAACTCTGCCAATTGATTTCAAATTAGAAGAGAGATTGTCATAATTTAGCTTTCTTTCAGCTTGTTTTAGTAAAATAGACTTTATTTGCTAGAAAGGTGGAGGGAAATGCGCTGGATTTTTCGTTTGATAGGGGCTTTCTTTTCTTTTGTGTGGCGTTTGTTTTGGCGCCTGATTTGGATAGTTGTAATCTTATGTGCTCTTGCTTTCGGTCTTCTCTGGTATCTGAACGGGGATTTTCAAGGAGCGCTAAAGCAAGCAGAACGGTCAGTCAAGATTGGTCAACAAAGTATTGACCAATGGGAAAAAACTGGGCAACTGCCTAAGTTGAGCCAGACAGATAGCCACCAACACTCTGAAGGAAGGTGGCCACAGGCTTCTGCTCGTATTTACCTGGATCCCCAGATGGATTCACGCTTTCAAGAAGCTTATGTAGAAGCAATTCAGAACTGGAATCAAACAGGTGCTTTTAACTTTGAAATTGTGACTGAGTCTAGTAAGGCAGATATTATGGCTACGGAGATGAATGACGGAGGCACTCCTGTGGCAGGAGAGGCAGAAAGTCAGACCAATCTATTAACGGGGCAATTCTTGTCTGTAACGGTACGGTTGAATCATTATTATCTGTCCAATCCTAACTATGGCTATTCCTATGAGCGTATTGTCCATACGGCAGAACATGAGTTGGGTCATGCAATTGGCTTGGACCATACAGATGAGAAGTCTGTCATGCAACCTGCGGGTTCCTTTTATGGTATCCAGGAAGAGGATGTTGCAAACCTCCGAAAAATATATGAGACCAATGAGTAGGGGACTATTTTTCCCTACTTTTTTGCTATAATGGAACTATGAATAACTTGATTAAATCAAAACTAGAGCTCTTACCGACCAGCCCTGGTTGCTACATTCACAAGGATAAAAACGGCACCATTATCTATGTAGGAAAGGCTAAAAATCTGCGAAACCGTGTGCGGTCCTATTTTCGTGGAAGTCATGATACCAAGACGGAAGCTCTGGTGTCCGAAATTGTGGATTTTGAATTTATCGTTACTGAGTCCAATATTGAGGCACTTCTCCTAGAAATTAATCTGATCAAGGAAAATAAGCCTAAATACAATATCATGCTCAAGGATGACAAGTCTTATCCTTTCATCAAAATCACCAATGAACGCTATCCTCGTTTGATTATTACCCGACAGGTCAAGAAGGACGGAGGTCTCTACTTTGGACCTTATCCAGATGTGGGGGCGGCCAATGAAATCAAGCGGTTGCTGGATAGGATTTTCCCTTTTCGTAAGTGTACCAATCCACCATCTAAGGTCTGTTTTTACTATCATATCGGTCAATGTATGGCCCACACCATCTGTAAGAAGGATGAGGCCTATTTCAAGTCTATGGCTCAGGAGGTTTCCGATTTTCTAAAAGGGCAGGATGACAAAATCATTGATGACCTAAAGGGCAAAATGGCAGCGGCAGCCCAGACTATGGAATTTGAACGTGCGGCGGAATACCGTGACCTAATTCAGGCTATTGGAACGCTTCGAATCAAGCAACGGGTCATGGCTAAGGATCTCCAAAATCGGGATGTCTTTGGCTACTATGTGGATAAGGGCTGGATGTGTGTGCAGGTTTTCTTTGTCCGTCAGGGTAAGCTCATCGAGCGAGACGTCAATCTTTTCCCTTATTACAATGATCCGGACGAGGACTTCTTAACCTATGTGGGACAATTCTATCAAGAAAAATCCCACCTAGTACCCAATGAAGTGCTGATTCCGCAGGATATTGATGAAGAAGCCGTCGAGGCCTTAGTGGATACTAAGATTCTCAAACCCCAGCGTGGAGAGAAGAAACAACTGGTCAATCTAGCCATAAAAAATGCTCGTGTTAGTCTGGAGCAGAAGTTCAATCTGCTAGAAAAATCTGTCGAAAAGACACAAGGAGCTATTGAAAATCTAGGACGCTTGCTCCAAATTCCGACCCCAGTCCGTATCGAATCTTTCGATAACTCCAACATCATGGGAACCAGTCCTGTTTCAGCCATGGTGGTCTTTGTTAACGGTAAACCGAGTAAGAAGGATTACCGTAAGTACAAGATAAAAACCGTTGTTGGACCGGACGATTATGCCAGCATGAGAGAAGTCGTTCGCAGGCGCTATGGTCGAGTACAGCGTGACGGTTTGACTCCTCCAGATTTGATTGTCATCGATGGGGGACAAGGTCAGGTCAATATCGCCAAGCAAGTCATTCAAGAGGAGCTGGGCTTGGATATCCCCATTGCAGGTCTGCAAAAGAATGATAAGCACCAAACCCATGAATTGCTCTTTGGAGATCCGCTTGAGGTGGTGGAGTTGTCTCGCAATTCTCAGGAGTTTTTCCTCCTCCAACGCATTCAAGATGAGGTCCACCGATTTGCCATTACTTTCCACCGCCAACTGCGCTCCAAAAATTCCTTTTCATCACAACTGGATGGAATTGAAGGGCTGGGACCTAAACGCAAGCAGAATCTCATGAAGCATTTCAAGTCTCTCACTAAAATCAAGGAAGCCAGTGTGGATGAGATTGTCGAAGTTGGAGTACCTAGAGCGGTTGCAGAGGCTGTGCAGAGGAAGTTGAATCCGCAGGAAGAAGAGGAATTAGCTCAAGTAGCGGAACAAGGAATAATAGAATGGAGAGAAAATGAGTAAAATAAGTAAAATAAGCAATAAAATATTAGGGACAGTATATGTAATTTCTTATCTCTGCCTTCTTTATTGTCTGTGGATTTGGAATGGACCAATTTTTCTTTTTTTGACGGTTATCTTATTTGGTTTTCCCTTGTTGATAATAGCCCTTCCTTTGTTAGGTTTATGGATATTTACAAAATTGAAATCCCAGATTTTAATTGGTTATATATCGAGTTTATTGAACAGCTATTATCTGTATTTGGTACTTAAAAATTTTCATTTAGAACGAATTACAGATACAGCAGGCCATAAAATTGCTTTATCGTCCGGGCTATCTGTTGCAATTATCATTTTTGATGTGATACTTTTATCAGTTGCTACCTTAGGTTTTTATAAAAATTATATTTTGGTTTTTAAAAAAGAATAATTTGGACCAAGAGATACTATGAAAAATCCCTGCAAGCTCTTTCAAAATATGGTAAAATGGAAGCAGTAGAATTAGAAAAGGAAATCGATTATGAAATTTCTTGAATTAAATAAAAAACGTCATGCGACCAAGCATTTCACTGACAAACCTGTTGATCCAAAAGATGTGCGTACGGCTATCGAAATTGCAACCTTGGCACCAAGTGCCCACAACAGCCAGCCTTGGAAATTTGTGGTGGTTCGTGAGAAAAATGCCGAACTAGCAAAATTGGCTTACGGTTCAAACTTTGAACAGGTATCATCAGCGCCTGTAACTATTGCCTTGTTTATAGACACAGATTTGGCTAAACGTGCTCGTAAGATTGCCCGAGTTGGTGGTGCTAATAACTTTTCTGAAGAACAACTTCAATATTTTATGAAGAATTTACCTGCGGAATTTGCCCGTTACAATGAACAACAAGTCAGCGACTACCTAGCCCTCAATGCAGGTTTGGTTGCTATGAACTTGGTTCTCGCTCTTACAGACCAAGGAATCGGATCAAATCTTATCCTTGGATTTGACAAATCAAAAGTCAATGAAGTTTTGGACATTGAAGACCGTTTCCGCCCAGAACTCTTGATTACAGTGGGATACACAGACGAAAAATTGGAACCAAGTTACCGCTTGCCAGTAGATGAAATCATCGAGAAAAGATAGAAAGAAGAAAAAATGAAAGCAATTGATTTTACAGCAGAAGTAGAAAAACGCAAAGAAGACCTCTTGGCTGACTTGTTTAGTCTTTTGGAAATCAACTCTGAACGTGATGACAGCAAGGTTGATGCTGAGCATCCATTTGGACCTGGGCCGGTAAAAGCTTTGGAGAAATTCCTTGAAATTGCAGACCGTGATGGCTACCCAACTAAAAATGTTGACAACTATGCAGGACATTTTGAGTTTGGTGAAGGAGAAGAAGTTCTCGGAATCTTTGCCCATATGGATGTGGTTCCAGCTGGTAGCGGTTGGGACACAGACCCTTACACACCAACTATCAAAGAAGGTCGCCTTTATGCGCGTGGGGCTTCGGACGACAAGGGTCCTACAACAGCTTGTTACTATGGTTTGAAAATCATCAAAGAATTGGGCCTTCCAACTTCTAAGAAAGTTCGCTTCATCGTCGGAACTGATGAAGAATCAGGCTGGGCAGACATGGATTACTACTTCGAACACGTAGGACTTGCAAAACCAGACTTTGGTTTCTCTCCAGACGCTGAGTTCCCTATCATCAATGGTGAAAAAGGAAATATTACTGAATACCTCCACTTTGCAGGCGAAAATACTGGTGCTGCCCGTCTTCATAGCTTCACAGGTGGTTTACGTGAAAATATGGTACCAGAATCAGCAACAGCAGTCGTTTCAGGTGATTTGGCTGACTTGCAAGCTAAACTAGATGCCTTTGTTGCAGAACACAAACTTAGAGGAGAACTCCAAGAAGAAAACGGTCAGTACAAGGTTACCATCATTGGTAAATCAGCCCACGGTGCTATGCCTGCTTCAGGTGTTAATGGTGCGACTTACCTATCCCTCTTCCTTAGCCAGTTTGACTTTGCTGGTCCAGCCAAAGACTACCTTGACATCGCTGGTAAAATTCTCTTGAACGACCATGAGGGTGAAAATCTCAAGATTGCTCATGTGGATGAAAAGATGGGTGCCCTTTCTATGAATGCAGGCGTCTTCCGCTTCGATGAAACAAGCGCTGATAATACCATTGCCCTTAATATCCGCTATCCAAAAGGAACAAGTCCAGAACAAATCAAGTCAATCCTAGAAAACTTGCCGGTCGCTTCTGTTAGCCTTTCTGAACATGGTCACACCCCTCACTATGTGCCAATGGAAGATCCACTTGTCCAAACCTTGTTGAATGTTTATGAAAAACAAACTGGTCTTAAAGGTCACGAGCAAGTCATCGGTGGTGGAACCTTTGGTCGCTTGCTCGAACGCGGAGTTGCCTATGGTGCCATGTTCCCAGACTCGATTGATACCATGCACCAAGCCAATGAATTTATTGCCTTGGATGATCTCTTCCGAGCAGCAGCAATCTATGCCGAAGCTATTTATGAATTGATCAAATAAAACGATAGAAGTCTGAGATTGTATGCTTAGACTTCTTTTTGGAGGGAAAGTAGATGTCTCAAATTGAAAGAATCAAGCAGGCTATTATGTCAGATCCACAAAATGCCAGCTATACAGAGCGTGGCATCGAGCCTCTCTTTGCAGCGCCAAAAACTGCTCGCATCAATATCATCGGTCAGGCACCGGGGCTTAAAACGCAGGAGGCAGGACTTTATTGGAAAGATAAAAGTGGTGCCCGCTTGCGAGATTGGCTTGGTGTTGACGAAGACACTTTTTACAATTCAGGATATTTTGCTGTTTTGCCTATGGATTTCTACTTTCCAGGGCATGGCAAGTCAGGTGATTTACCACCTCGAGCAGGGTTTGCCGAAAAATGGCATCCACAGCTCTTGCAAGAATTACCAGATATTCAATTGACCCTCTTGATTGGACAATATGCCCAGGCTTACTATTTAAAGGAGAAAGTCAGTGGCAAGGTGACAGAACGGGTAAAACATTACCAGAACTATCTGCCAACCTATTTTCCACTGATACACCCCTCACCGCGAAATCAAATCTGGATGGCCAAAAATCCTTGGTTTGAGTCAGAAGTGGTGCCGGATTTGAAAAAAAGAATTAAAACCATTTTATAGTCAATGAAAATCAAAGAGCAAACTAGGAAGCTAGCCGCAGGCTGTACTTGAGTACGGTAAGGCGACGCTGACGTGGTTTGAATTTGATTTTCGAAGAGTATTAGGAGAAAAAGAATGAAAGAAATAACCTTTGACGCATTTTACCAGCTTTACCAAAATGACCAACTTTCTCTAGTGGACGTGAGAGAAGTGGAGGAGTTTGAAGCTCTTCATTTAGAAGGTGCTCAGAATCTTCCTCTGAGTCAATTAGCTGATACTTATGATCAATTGGACAAGGATCAGTTACATTATGTTATTTGTAAATCTGGAATGAGATCGGCGCGTGCTTGCCAATTCTTATCAGAACAAGGTTATGAGGTTATCAATGTCCAAGGTGGAATGATGACTTTTGAAGAACTGTAAACAGTAGAATTTTCTCCTACTTAGTGTGATCTTGGTAGGAGGATTTTATTTTTAGATAATTCTTATTTTTAAGAATCTTGAAAACATTCAATATTTACTTCGTGAAGCTTTTTTCATGCTCCTATTCATGATATACTAGGTCAGTATTTTATAAATATGAAGGAGATTTTCATGGCTAAAAAAGGTGCCCTAACAGGTTTACTCCTGTTTGGAATATTTTTTGGTGCGGGGAACTTGATTTTTCCGCCTTCTCTAGGTGCTCTATCTGGAGAACATTTTCTTCCTGCCATCGCAGGTTTTGTCTTTTCAGGCGTTGGTATCGCCGTCTTGACCCTTATTATTGGAACGCTAAATCCTAAAGGATATATCTACGAGATTTCAACAAAGATAGCGCCTTGGTTTGCGACTCTTTACCTCTCAGTCCTTTACTTGTCAATCGGTCCATTCTTTGCTATCCCACGTACAGCTACAACAGCTTACGAAGTAGGGATTAGCCCTCTTTTGTCGGATGCAAATAAAGGTCTTGGTTTGATTGTCTTTACAGTTCTGTATTTTGCAGCAGCCTATTTGATTTCGCTTAATCCATCAAAAATTTTGGACCGTATCGGCCGTATTTTAACGCCAGTCTTTGCGATTTTGATTGTCATCTTGGTTGTACTAGGAGCTTTCAAATACGGTGGGACAAGTCCTCAAGCTGCATCAGCTGCTTATCAAGCTTCTGCCTTTGGTACAGGTTTCCTAGAAGGTTACAATACCTTGGACGCCCTTGCTTCAGTTGCCTTTAGCGTAATCGCAGTTCAAACCTTGAAACAACTTGGTTTCTCAGGTAAGAAAGAATACATTTCAACTATTTGGGTGGTTGGTATCGTCGTTGCCCTTGCCTTCAGCGCTCTATACATTGGTTTAGGCTTCCTTGGAAATCATTTCCCAGTACCAGCTGAAGCTATGAAGGGTGGAACACCAGGTGTTTACATCTTGTCACAAGCCACTCAAGAAATCTTTGGCTCAACAGCCCAACTCTTCCTTGCAGCTATGGTTACCGTAACCTGCTTCACAACAACTGTTGGTTTGATTGTGTCTACAGCTGAGTTCTTTAATGAACGTTTCCCACAAATCAGTTACAAGGTTTATGCGACAGCCTTTACCTTGATTGGATTTGCCATTGCTAATTTGGGTCTTGATGCGATTATCAAGTACTCCATTCCAGTACTGGTTATCTTGTACCCAATCACCATTGCTATCGTTATGATTGTCATTGTCAACAAATTTGTAGCTCTTTCAAAACCAGGTATGCAGTTGACAATTGCTGTTGTTACAGCTATTGCCCTTGCAAGCGTATTAGGAAGCTCGTTTAAGGTTGAGTTTCTTGCAAATCTTGTCAACGCTCTTCCTTTTGCTAAGGCATCTCTTCCATGGTTGGTGCCAGCCATTGTTGGAATCTTGCTCTCATTGGTTCTACCAAACAAGCAAGAAAGCGATGTTTTTGAAATGGAATAATCACTAAAATCACTTTTGTAGCCAAGTCTACAGGAGTGATTTTCTTTTTTTATCCGATGATAAATGTGTTATAATAGGTAGCAAAAGAGGTGAAGAAATGAATCAAACAGTAGAATATATCAAAGAACTGACAGCCATTGCGTCGCCAACAGGCTTCACTCGGGAGGTTTCGGACTATTTAGTCAAGACTCTAGAAGGTTTTGGTTACCAGCCGGTTCGCACAGCTAAGGGTGGTGTCAATGTGACCATCAAAGGTCAAAATGATGAGGAGCATCGCTATGTGACTGCCCATGTGGATACGCTGGGTGCTATTGTCCGTGCTGTCAAATCAGATGGCCGTCTCAAAATGGACCGTATCGGTGGTTTCCCTTGGAACATGATTGAAGGAGAAAACTGTACCGTTCATGTGGCTAGCACAGGTGAAAAAGTATCAGGAACCATCCTCATCCACCAGACTTCTTGCCATGTCTATAAGGATGCAGGAACTGCAGAACGCACGCAGGACAATATGGAAGTGCGTTTGGATGCAAAAGTGACCAATGAAAAAGAAACTCGTGCCTTGGGGATTGAGGTCGGTGATTTTATCAGCTTTGATCCACGAACTGTCGTGACAGAGACAGGTTTTATCAAGTCTCGTCATTTGGATGATAAGGTCAGCGCAGCGATCTTGCTTAACCTGCTTCGTATTTATAAGGAAGAGAAGATTGAATTGCCCGTAACAACTCATTTTGTTTTTTCAGTCTTTGAAGAAGTGGGGCATGGTGCTAATTCTAACATTCCTGCTCAGGTAGTAGAATATCTGGCTGTGGATATGGGAGCTATGGGAGATGACCAGCAAACAGACGAATATACAGTGTCTATCTGTGTCAAGGATGCTTCTGGACCTTATCACTACGACTTCCGTCAACACTTGGTTGCTTTGGCTAAAGAGCAAGATATTCCATTTAAGCTGGATATCTATCCATTTTATGGTTCGGACGCTTCAGCAGCTATGTCTGCAGGGGCAGAAGTCAAACACGCCCTTCTAGGTGCTGGTATTGAGTCTAGTCATTCATATGAACGCACTCATATTGACTCGGTGGTCGCAACGGAACGTATGGTTGATGCTTATCTTAAGAGTGCATTGGTAGACTAATATATGTTTGATTTGCCAGAGAATTGAGCTCATCAAGAAGGGAGCAAATCCCTATTTTGTCAAAGAGTTGGAAACAGGCTATCTTGTGGTTGGAGACCGCCAGTATTTTGCAGGCTATAGTCTCTTTCTAGCTAAGGAACACGTCACCGAATTGCACCATTTGAAAAAGGAGACAAGACTCCGTTTTTTAGAGGAAATGAGTCTAGTCCAAGAGGCAGTTGCCAAGGCCTTTGCTGCTGAGAAAATGAATATCGAACTTCTAGGCAATGGCGATGCCCACCTTCATTGGCATCTGTTTCCTAGACGAAGAGGTGATATGAATGGTCACGGTCTCCAAGGACGTGGTCCAGTTTGGTGGGTTCCTTTTGAAGAAATGACAGCAGAAACCTGCCAAGCAAATCCAGATGAGATTAAACAATTAGTTAAACGTTTATCGATAGAAGTAGATAAACTATTAGAAATAAAGGAGTAGAAATGAAAAAAAGATACCTTATCTTGACAGCTTTGCTAGCCTTGAGTCTAGCAGCTTGTTCACAAGAAAAAGCAAAAAATGAAGATGGAGCAGCTAAGACAGAACAAACAGCCAAAGTTGATGGAACAGTCGGAAATAAGTCTCAAGAAGCCACCCAGAAAAAAGCAGAAGTGGTTAATAAAGGTGACTACTACAGTATTCAAGGGAAATACGATGAAATTATCGTAGCAAATAAACACTATCCATTATCTAAAGACTACAATCCAGGGGAAAATCCAACAGCCAAGGCTGAGTTGGTCAAACTCATCAAAGCGATGCAAGAGGCAGGCTTCCCAATTAGTGATCAATACAGTGGTTTTAGAAGTTACGAGACTCAGACTAAGCTCTATCAAGATTATGTCAATAAAGATGGAAAGGCTGCAGCAGACCGTTACTCTGCCCGCCCAGGCTATAGCGAGCACCAGACAGGCTTGGCCTTTGATGTAATTGGGACAAATGGTGATTTGGTGACAGAAGAAAAAGCGGCCCAATGGCTCTTGGACCATGCGGCTGATTATGGTTTTGTTGTTCGTTATCTTAAAGGTAAGGAAAAGGAAACAGGCTATATGGCTGAGGAATGGCACCTTCGTTATGTCGGAAAAGAGGCTAAAGAGATTGCAGCTAGTGGCCTCAGTTTGGAAGAGTATTTCGGCTTTGAAGGCGGAGATTACGTCGATTAAAAAATAAACTTTTCTCTTGCAATTCCAGATAAATAGTGTATAATAGATGGGTATGTGAAAAACATACTTGTGGGAGGTAAAAATCTCTAATTACCGCCAAAACCACAAAGGAGGATTTAAAAATGGCTAAAAAAGTCGAAAAACTTGTAAAATTGCAAATCCCTGCTGGTAAAGCTACACCAGCTCCACCGGTTGGACCTGCTCTTGGTCAAGCTGGTATCAACATCATGGGATTCACAAAAGAGTTCAACGCTCGTACAGCTGACCAAGCTGGTATGATCATTCCAGTTGTTATCTCAGTTTACGAAGATAAATCATTTACTTTCATCACTAAAACACCACCAGCTGCTGTTCTTTTGAAAAAAGCTGCAGGTGTTGAAAAAGGATCAGGTACACCTAACAAAACTAAAGTTGCTACAGTTACTCGTGCACAAGTACAAGAAATTGCAGAAACTAAGATGCCAGATTTAAACGCAGCAAACGTAGAGTCTGCAATGCGTATGATTGAAGGTACTGCTCGTTCTATGGGATTCACTGTTGTTGACTAATCAATAACACCCCCAATATAACCCGCAAGACTTCATCATTTCGAGAAGTGACGTGGGAGATGAAAATCGATTGAACCACTTACAAGGAGAATAGAAAATGGCTAAAAAAAGCAAACAACTTCGTGCTGCTCTTGAGAAAATCGACAGCACAAAAGCATACAGCGTAGAAGAAGCTGTAGCACTTGCAAAAGAAACTAACTTTGCAAAATTTGACGCAACTGTAGAAGTTGCTTACAACTTGAACATCGACGTTAAAAAAGCTGACCAACAAATCCGTGGAGCAATGGTATTGCCAAACGGTACTGGTAAAACTTCACGAGTTCTTGTTTTCGCACGTGGTGCAAAAGCTGAAGAAGCAAAAGCTGCTGGTGCAGACTTTGTTGGTGAAGATGACCTTGTTGCTAAAATCAACGACGGTTGGTTGGACTTCGACGTAGTTATCGCTACACCTGACATGATGGCTCTTGTTGGACGTCTTGGACGTGTCCTTGGGCCACGTAACTTGATGCCAAACCCTAAAACTGGTACTGTAACAATGGATGTTGCTAAAGCAGTTGAAGAGTCTAAAGGTGGTAAAATCACTTACCGTGCTGACCGTGCAGGTAACGTTCAAGCAATCATCGGTAAAGTATCATTTGAAGCTGAAAAATTGGTTGAAAACTTCAAAGCTTTCAACGAAACAATCCAAAAAGCAAAACCAGCTACAGCTAAAGGAACTTACGTAACAAACTTGACTATCACAACTACTCAAGGTGTTGGTATCAAAGTTGACGTAAACTCACTTTAATCAGTAGTTTATATCAGAGAACGAGTACGAAAGTGCTCGTTTTTTTTAGGTACGACGGGCATTCCGTTCATCTGAGGTGTAAGTCCTCTGTGGGTACATATACTAGTAAATAGAAAAGTGATTCCCAAGCCTGACTATTGTGAGTAGCTGATCGAACGGCATTAGGATAGACTGTTTAAGTCTGACGTTGGAAATAAGAATCGGCAGAGAAAGAGATAGAGAAATCTTGGCTATATGAATAGGCACGTGATAGTAAAGCGTATATAGCGGATAAGGAGGCCAGCAACTCTAAAGTACAAATATGTAGTCGTAACCTATATGCGTAAACTACGTGAGTAATTGAATTCGAACTAGAGAGTTAATTAATAGATTTATGATATAATCATGGCAGACTGTATGCGTTTGATTATAGTTCATTAACAACTAGATTAGAATTATTAGATAATATCATTTTATGTTATAATGAAGAAAAAACAGAGGTGTTCAAATGTCAGAAGCAGGTCATAAGTTTTTAGCAAAATTGGGGAAAAAACGCTTACGTCCAGGTGGAAAACGTGCCACAGATTGGTTAATTGCGGAAGGAGAATTTTCAAAAGAAAAGAGAATACTAGAGGTTGCGTGTAATAGAGGAACTACAGCAATTGAGTTGGCACAGCGTTTTGGTTGTAAGATAACTGCTGTTGATATGGATGCTCAAGCTTTAGAAGTGGCTAAAAAATCTGCTGAAACGGCAGGTGTTGGTCATTTGATCAGGTTTGAAAGAGCAAATGCAATGAAACTTCCTTATGAAGATGCTAGTTTTGATATTGTTATAAACGAAGCTATGCTGACTATGCAAGCCGATCAAGCTAAGAAAAAATGTGTAATGGAATATCTAAGGGTTTTAAAACCTGAAGGTCTTCTCTTGACACATGATGTGCTTCTTAAGGAAGCTAAAGAGTCTGTCAGACAGGAACTGTCACAAGCAATTCATGTAAATGTAGGTCCTTTAACTCAAGATGGTTGGGAAGAGGTGATGATAGAATCAGGTTATTGTGATGTGAAAGTATTGACTGGTGAAATGACGTTAATGAAATTATCAGGTATGATTTATGACGAAGGTTGGTTAGGAACTTTGAAAATTTGTGTAAATGCTTGTAAAAAGGAGAATAGAAAGCAGTTTTTAACTATGTATAAAATGTTCGCTAAGAATAAAAAGAACTTGGGCTTTATTGCTATGGCTAGTTATAAATCGTCAAATCGTTAGATAATCATTGATGTTAACTTTTCCTTTCTTCTTTCTTAAAAAATATGCTATAATAGAGAGTAAAAAACTTTGAAAGAAAGAAAAAGATGAATTTAAAAGATTATATTGCAACAATTGAAAATTATCCGAAGGAAGGTATTACTTTCCGTGATATTAGTCCTTTGATGGCTGATGGAAATGCTTATAGCTATGCTGTTCGTGAAATTGTTCAGTATGCTACTGACAAGAAAATCGACATGATCGTGGGACCTGAGGCTCGTGGTTTTATCGTGGGCTGTCCAGTTGCCTTTGAGTTGGGAATTGGTTTTGCACCTGTTCGCAAACCAGGTAAATTGCCACGCGAAGTTATTTCTGCTGACTATGAAAAAGAGTACGGTGTTGATACCTTGACTATGCACGCTGATGCCATCAAGCCAGGTCAACGTGTTCTTATCGTAGATGATCTCTTGGCAACAGGTGGAACTGTTAAGGCAACTATCGAGATGATTGAAAAACTTGGTGGTGTTGTAGCAGGTTGTGCCTTTCTTGTTGAATTGGATGAATTGAACGGCCGTGAAAAAATCGGTGACTACGATTACAAAGTTCTTATGCATTATTAATGAAAAACAGTCCCTAGGGCTGTTTTCTCTACATTAGGATATAAAAATAGACTATAGCTAGTTAGAGAAAAAGTATAATTGAAAACTATATCTTCTTGCAGTATAATAAAAGGACTAAGTGTTTGAGATTTAGTTTCATACTCAATGAAAATCAAAGAGCAAACTAGGAAACTAGTCGCAGGCTGTACTTGAGTACGGCAAGGCAACGTTGACGCGGTTTGAATTTGATTTTCGAAGAGTTTCAAACATATGCAATGATTCCTGAAAGAATACAGTTAGGAGAGGGTTATGCCGATTCGAATTGATAAAAAATTACCAGCTGTTGAGATTTTACGGACAGAGAATATCTTTGTCATGGATGATCAACGTGCAGCCCACCAAGACATCCGTCCTTTGAAGATTTTAATCTTAAATCTTATGCCACAGAAAATGGTCACAGAAACCCAGCTGTTGCGCCATTTGGCCAATACGCCCTTGCAACTGGATATTGATTTTCTCTATATGGAAAGCCATCGTTCTAAGACAACTCGTTCAGAGCACATGGAGACCTTTTATAAAACTTTTCCTGAAGTTAAGGACGAGTATTTTGATGGCATGATTATCACGGGTGCTCCAGTTGAGCATTTACCATTTGAGGAAGTGGACTATTGGGAGGAATTTAGCCAGGTGCTTGAGTGGTCCAAGACCCATGTCTATTCGACCCTTCATATCTGTTGGGGGGCTCAGGCAGGACTCTATCTGCGTTATGGGGTTGAAAAATACCAGATGGACAGTAAGTTATCGGGTATCTATCCTCAGGACACCTTAAAGGAAGGTCATCTTCTTTTTAGAGGCTTTGACGATAGCTATGTATCCCCTCATTCACGGCACACGGAGATTTCTAAGGAAGAGGTCTTAAACAAAACCAATCTCGAGGTTTTATCAGAGGGTCCTCAGGTTGGGGTTTCGATTTTGGCTAGTCGTGATTTACGAGAAATTTATAGTTTTGGGCATTTGGAATATGACCGTGATACCTTGGCAAAAGAGTATTTTAGAGATCGTGACGCAGGTTTAGATCCACATATTCCAGAAAATTACTTTAAGGATGATGATGTCAACCAGACACCTTGTCTTTGTTGGTCTTCATCAGCAGCCCTCTTTTTCAGTAACTGGGTTAATTATGCGGTCTATCAGGAGACGCCTTTTGATTGGAGAAAAATAGAAGATGATGCATCTGCTTTTGGGTATTTATAAGAGGAATTATGACATATTTAGACGCTTTTAAATCAGGGAACTTGGTTTTACCGAGTGCCCTGCTCTTGCATTTTAAGGAACTCTTTCCTTCTAGCGACGATTTTCTGGTCTGGCAATTTTTCTATTTGCAAAATACGACAGGCTTAGAAGAAATGTCCCCAAGCCAGATTGCTGAAAGGATTGGCAAGGAAATTTCGGATGTCAATCAGGCTATTTCCAATCTGACGGAAAGGGGACTGCTTCAGTATCGAACCATCGAATTAAATGGTGAAATCGAATTGCTTTTTGATGCTAGTTTAGCTTTGGAACGTTTGGATGACTTGTTTGGAGTTGCTCATTCGAGTTCAGACCAGTTGACATCTCAAAATCAACTCAAGGATTTGGTGGAAACCTTCCAACAGGAGTTGGGGCGCTTGTTGACGCCTTTTGAGATTGAGGATTTGACCAAGACACTAAAGGAAGATGGGACCAGTGCTGACTTGATTAAGGAGGCTCTTCGTGAAGCGGTTTTGAATGGAAAACCAAACTGGAAGTACATTCAGGCGATTTTAAGAAACTGGCGCCATGAAGGTGTCAAGAGTGTGGCTCAAATCGAGGCTAAACGAGCAGAGAGAGAAGCAAGCAATCCTCAGTTGACACAGGTATCTACAGATTTCAGAAATGCTATGGATCTCTGGAAGGATTAATCATTGGAAGCAAGCTTGAAATCCGAGTAAGATTTGCAAGCTGTGTCTAATTGTGATAAAATAAATAGAAAATAAATTGAAAAAAGAGGTATGTGAAATGTCACGTAAACCATTTATCGCTGGTAACTGGAAAATGAACAAAAATCCAGAAGAAGCTAAAGCATTTGTTGAAGCAGTTGCATCAAAACTTCCTTCATCAGATCTTGTTGAAGCAGGTATCGCAGCTCCAGCTCTTGATTTGACAACTGTTCTTGCTGCTGCAAAAGGCTCAAACCTTAAAGTTGCTGCTCAAAACTGCTACTTTGAAAATGCAGGTGCTTTCACTGGTGAAACAAGCCCACAAGTTTTGAAAGAAATCGGTACTGACTATGTTGTTATCGGTCACTCAGAACGCCGTGACTACTTCCATGAAACTGACGAAGATATCAACAAAAAAGCAAAAGCAATCTTTGCAAACGGTATGCTTCCAATCATCTGTTGTGGTGAGTCACTTGAAACTTACGAAGCTGGTAAAGCTGCTGAGTTTGTAGGTGCTCAAGTATCTGCTGCATTGGCTGGATTGACTGCTGAACAAGTTGCTGCCTCAGTTATCGCTTACGAGCCAATCTGGGCTATCGGTACTGGTAAATCAGCTTCACAAGACGACGCACAAAAAATGTGTAAAGTTGTTCGTGACGTTGTAGCTGCTGACTTTAGTCAAGAAGTTGCGGACAAAGTTCGTGTTCAATACGGTGGTTCTGTTAAACCTGAAAACGTTGCTTCATACATGGCTTGCCCAGACGTTGATGGTGCCCTTGTTGGTGGTGCGTCACTTGAAGCTGAAAGCTTCTTGGCATTGCTTGACTTTGTAAAATAATCGACTCTTTATCAACATTATTGGGTTGAAGAAAAGCTAAGATCGAGAAAGGACAAATATCGTCCTTTCTTTTTTGCTACCAAAGCGGCTAATGTAGACCATTTTATCCGAACTCTTCCTGGTGGTTATAACATGGAGATGAACCAAGACTCCAGCAATATTTCCCTCGAGCAAAAACAACTCTTGACCATCGTGCGTGCTCTCCTAGACAATCCTAAAATTCTCATTTTGGATGAAGCGACTTCCTCTATTGATACCCGTTTGGAACTCTTGATTCAAAAAATCACGAAACGATTGATGAAAGGAAGGAACAGCTTTGTCATTGCACACCGCCTTTCGACCATTCAAGAAGCAAATAAGATTCTCGTTCTTAAGGATGGACAGATTATTTAGCAGGGAAATCACGAAAGTGTACTCCAAGCGAAAGGTTTTTTATTATGATCTTTACCATAGCCAATTTTCAAGCCAATCTGATTAAATCAGCTAATAAAATAATGTCAAACTTTTCTTAAATTATCAGTCTATTGCAACTTTTCTCATGTGAGTCATTTGGCTTGCTATTGGTTTTCCTTAGTAGTATACTAAGAGAGTAAACACTAAGAAGTGCTTACAAATAATAATGAATGAGGTAAAATAAAATGGTAGAATTGAAAAAAGAAGCAGTAAAAGACGTAACATCATTAACAAAAGCAGCGCCAGTAGCATTGGCAAAAACAAAGGAAGTCTTGAACCAAGCTGTTGCTGATTTGTATGTAGCTCACGTTGCTTTGCACCAAGTGCATTGGTACATGCGTGGTCGTGGTTTCCTTGTATGGCATCCAAAAATGGATGAGTATATGGAAGCTCTTGATGGCCAATTGGATGAAATCAGCGAACGCTTGATTACACTTGGTGGTAGCCCATTCTCTACATTGACAGAATTCCTTCAAAATAGTGAAATCGAAGAAGAAGCTGGTGAATACCGTAATGTTGAAGAAAGCTTGGAACGTGTGCTTGCTATCTACCGTTACTTGTCAGAACTCTTCCAAAAAGGTTTGGATGTCACTGATGAAGAGGGTGATGATGTGACAAACGGTATCTTCTCAGATGCTAAAACTGAAACTGATAAAACAATCTGGATGCTTGCCGCAGAACTTGGACAAGCACCAGGTTTGTAAGATAAATGCATCCCTTTCTATCATGAGTTTCTGTATCACTACTCATGATAAACTATCTTTTAAAAATCATGTAGCAGACAAAGTTACATGATTTTTTCTTTGCTTCTCCGGCGACTCATTTGTCAAAATGCTGATTTTAAGGTATAATAGTTGCTGTTCGAGAAATTTTGATTTTCAAAGAATAGTGAATGATGATAAGGAGAAACCATGAACAACTTACCAAATTGCCCAAAATGTAACTCAGAGTATGTCTACGAAGACGGTGCCCTACTGGTTTGCCCAGAGTGTGCTCATGAGTGGAATCCTGCTGAAGTTGCAGATGTAGAAGAGGGCCTTGTTGCTATCGATGCCAACGGGAATAAATTGGCTGACGGTGATACTGTAACCCTCATCAAGGACTTGAAAGTAAAAGGTGCGCCAAAAGATTTGAAACAAGGGACGCGCGTGAAAAATATCCGCATCGTAGAAGGCGACCACAATATCGACTGTAAAATTGATGGCTTCGGTGCCATGAAACTCAAATCAGAGTTTGTGAAGAAAATTTAAGCATGTCAAAGCACTACAAACTTGTATTTTATAGCCGTATCTTCTTGTTTCTAGCGGCTTTTACGGGAGTTTATCTTGAAATCGCCAAGCATGGTGGATTTGGGATGCTTCTCTATTACACTGTTCTGTCCAACCTTTTAGTCGCGATTTTTACGCTCTATCTCCTAAAGGTTATGAGCCGTTTAGGTGAAAACTGGCAAAGGCCAAGCCTCTTGCGCTTAAAAGGTGGGGTCACCATGAGTATCATGATTACCTGTGTGATTTACCATTTCCTATTAGCGCCTATTGCGACTAATTTCTATACTCTAGAAAATTTCCTTTGCCACTATATCGTTCCCCTCTGGTTTTTAGCAGATACCCTCTTTTTTGACAAACAGGGTCAATACAAAATCTGGGATCCAGTTGTGTGGACAATTTTACCCTTACTTTATATGATTTTTGCTCTTTTTAATGGCTTGGTACTGAAACTTGATGTTCCTAATTCTAAGGTCAGTCCCTTCCCTTACTTCTTTTTGAATGTGAACAAGGGGTGGGATGTCGTGTTCAAGTGGTGTCTGATTATATTTGTTGCCTATATGGTGGCAGGATTTATCTTCTACTTGATCAAGCAAACCAAGAGAAAGTCATCCTAAGACACAAGGGATTCATTTTCGAGTTTAAGAAGGAGTCTATACAATAAAGAGGCTTCTTCTTTTCTTGCCTGTTTGATAACTATCAAAAAAGTAGAAGATTAAGAGAAATATAGAAAGAGATTTCATGAAACAATTTTTAGAACGGGCCAGTATTTTGGCTCTCTCCCTCGTTTTGATTACATCCTTTTCCATCTCGAGTGCTCTGCCAGCCATGTTTGACTATTATCAAGGTTATCCTAAGGAACAAATTGAGCTCTTGGCGAGCTTGCCTTCCTTTGGAATCATGATTATGTTATTACTAAATGGTTTCTTAGAAAAAATATTTCCTGAGCGATTACAGATTAGTTTGGGCTTGCTAATATTATCTCTTAGTGGAATCGCACCTTTCTGGTATCAAGCCTACCCCTTTGTTTTTGGAACACGGATTCTTTTTGGTTTGGGTGTTGGGATGATTAATGCCAAGGCCATTTCCATTATCAGTGAACGCTATCAAGGAAAAACGCGAATTCAGATGTTAGGGCTACGCGGTTCTGCAGAGGTCGTTGGGGCTTCTCTCATTACCTTGGCAGTCGGCCAATTGTTGGCCTTCGGTTGGACAGCTACCTTCCTAGCCTATAGTGCTGGATTTTTGGTACTGACCCTTTATCTGCTCTTTGTCCCTTATGGAAAGGAAAAGAAAGAAGTCAAGAAAAAAGCGAAGGAAGTAAGTCGCTTAACTCGAGAAATGAAAGGCTTGATTTTTACCCTAGCTATTGAAGCGGCAGTTGTAGTTTGTACCAATACAGCTATTACCATCCGTATTCCAAGTTTGATGGTGGAAAGAGGACTTGGAGATGCCCAGTTATCTAGTTTTGTTCTTAGTGTCATGCAGTTAATCGGGATTGTGGCTGGGGTGAGTTTTTCTTTCTTGATTTCTATCTTTAAGGAAAAATTGCTCCTCTGGTCTGGTATTACCTTCGGCTTAGGGCAAATTGTGATTGCCTTGTCTCCATCCTTGTGGGTGGTAGTGGCAGGGAGTATTCTGGCTGGTTTTGCCTACAGTGTAGCCTTGACGACGGTCTTTCAACTGGTCTCTGAACGAATTCCAGCTAAACTCCTCAATCAAGCAACTTCATTTGCTGTATTAGGCTGTAGTTTCGGAGCTTTTACGACTCCATTCGTTCTAGGTGCGATTGGCTTACTAAGTCACAATGGTATGTTGGTCTTTAGTATCTTAGGAGGGTGGTTGATTGTAACCTCTATCTTTGTCATGTACTTACTTCAAAAGAGAGCTTAGGATTGGTTTCCTAAGTTTTTCTTTTTGTGAATTTTGCACCCAGACAATATTTGTTTTTGAACCTTGTTTTCAGATTATTTTCTTGATAAAATAGAAGTTATGACGAGATATAAAGCAACTATTTCCTATGATGGTTACGCCTTTGCGGGCTTTCAACGCCAGCCCCATGCGCGTAGCGTTCAGGAAGAAATAGAAAAAACCTTGACCAGGTTAAATAAGGGGCAAGCTATTACTGTTCACGGTGCTGGTAGGACAGATAGTGGGGTTCATGCCCTGGGACAGGTGATTCATTTTGACCTGCCTTATCAAATGGATGAGGAGAAGCTCCGTTTTGCTTTGGACACCCAGTCCCCTGAAGATATTGATGTGATTTCGATTGAGCTTGTGGCGGATGATTTTCATTGCCGTTATGCCAAGCACAGTAAGACCTATGAGTTTATCGTGGATAGGGGCCGTCCCAAGAATCCTATGCGCCGTCACTATGCCACTCACTTTCCCTATTCACTCGATGTGGAACGCATGCAGATTGCAATCAAAAAGTTAGAGGGAACCCATGATTTCACTGGCTTTACAGCCTCTGGGACTAGTGTAGAGGATAAGGTTCGAACCATCACAGAAGCTAGTTTAACAGTTAATGAGACAGGTCAGTTTTTGACCTTTACCTTTTCAGGAAATGGTTTCTTGTATAAGCAGATCCGCAATATGGTGGGGACGCTGCTCAAAATCGGCAACAACCGTATGCCAGTAGAGCAGATTGACCTCATCTTGGAGAAAAAGGACAGGCAGCTTGCAGGTCCCACTGCAGCACCAAATGGTTTATATTTAAAGGAGATTCGTTATGAAGAATAATCGTATTTTAGCACTTTCTGGGAATGATATTTTTAGTGGTGGTGGCCTGTCAGCTGATTTGGCTACCTATAACTTGAACGGCTTGCATGGCTTTGTAGCAGTGACTTGCTTGACAGCCTTGACGGAAAAGGGCTTTGAAGTCTTTCCAACTGACGATGCCATTTTTCAACATGAATTAGATAGCTTGCGTGATGTGGAGTTTGGGGGAATTAAGATTGGTCTTCTTCCTACTGTCAGTGTGGCTGAGAAGGCTTTGGACTTTATCAAACAACGCCCAGGAGTGCCTGTGGTTCTGGATCCTGTCTTGGTTTGCAAGGAAACACACGACGTAGCTGTAAGTGAACTCTGCCAAGAATTGATTCGCTTCTTCCCTTATGTCAGTGTGATTACGCCTAATCTTCCTGAAGCAGAATTATTGGCAGGTCAGGAAATTAAAACCTTGGAAGACATGAAAACTGCAGCTCAGAAATTGCATGACTTAGGAGCGCCAGCAGTCATTATCAAGGGAGGCAATCGCCTTAGTCAGGACAAGGCTGTGGATGTCTTTTATGATGGACAAAACTTTACAGTCCTAGAAAATCCTGTTATCCAAGGGCAAAATGCTGGTGCAGGTTGTACCTTTGCCTCAAGCATTGCCAGTAACTTGGTTAAAGGTGATGAACTTTTAGCAGCAGTAGAAAGCTCTAAGGCTTTCGTTTACCGTGCCATCGCACAAGCAGATCAGTATGGAGTAAGACAATATGAAGCAAACCAAAACAACTAAAATCGCCCTTGTATCCCTATTAACCGCCCTCTCTGTGGTTTTAGGTTATTTCTTAAAAATTCCAACACCGACAGGCATTCTAACTCTTTTAGATGCGGGTGTCTTCTTTACGGCCTTCTACTTTGGTAGTCGCGAAGGGGCTGTAGTCGGAGGACTAGCAGGTTTCTTGATTGACCTCTTATCAGGCTATCCTCAGTGGATGTTCTTTAGCTTGGTCAACCATGGCTTGCAGGGATTTTTCGCAGGATTTAAAGGAAAAACTCAGTGGTTAGGCCTTATCTTAGCAACGATTGCCATGGTAGGGGGTTACGCCTTGGGTTCTACTTTGATGAATGGCTGGGCATCAGCCCTACCAGAAATTCTACCAAATTTCATGCAAAATATAGTAGGGATGATTGTAGGATTTATTCTTAGTCAAAGTATCAAGAAGATTAAGTAAAGAGACTGAGTCAAAAGTCTTTCAAATAAGAAAAACGCATAGTATCAGGTGTTGAAAACTTGATACTATGCGTTTTATTGTGGGAAGATTTTATACTCTTCAAAAATCTCTTCAAACCGCGTCAACATCGTCTTGCCGTAGATATGGTTACTGACTTCATCAGTCTTATCTACAACCTCAAAACAGTGTTTTGAGCAACCTGCGGCTAGTTTCCTAGTTTGCTCTTTGATTTTCATTGAGTATTAGATGAATATTAATCAAAATAAAGCAAGTCTTTGCTGGTGCTTGTAAAGAGGTCAAAGCCATCCTTGGTAACAACACCACAGTCTTCAATACGGACACCAACTTTACCAGGGATATAGATACCTGGTTCAACAGAGAAGCACATGCCTTCTTCGATGACCATGTCGTTTCCTTCCATGATGGATGGGAATTCGTGGACATCCATACCGATACCATGACCAAGACGGTGGTTGAAGTACTCACCGTAACCAGCTTTTTCGATGACTTCACGGGCAGCGCGGTCCACTTCATGGGCAGTCACACCTGGCTTGATAAAGTCAAGAGCAGCTTGTTGGGCTTCAAGAGTCAAGTTATAAATGTCTTTCTTGAATTGGTCAGGTTTACCAACAGCGACTGTACGAGTCATATCTGACGCATAGCCGTTGACCAGAACACCGAGGTCAAAGAGGAGAAGAGCATCATTTTCAACCTTATTAGCTGCTGGAATACCGTGTGGATTTGCAGCATTATCACCAGTCAAGACCATGGTATCAAAACTCATTTCATAGCCTTCACGTTTCATGGCAAAGTCGATTTGAGCGATGATATCTGTCTCCGTCTTATCAAGAGAAATATTGTCAAACCCCACTTTAACAGCCTTGTCCGCATAGAGACCTGCAACCATCATTTTTTGCACTTCGTCAGCTGATTTGATGAGGCGCATGCGTTGGATACGAGGTGTGAGGTTTTCAAACTCAGCAGTTTCAAAAACGGTTTTTAAACCATGATATTTGGTCAAGATAAGATTGTCAAACTCAACAGCGACACGTTTGAAGTCAAGTTGAGGAAGAGCATGTTTCATTTTTTGCCATGGATTTTCAGAATCCACATAGCCCACAACTGGGAAGGAAACAGTGCTAGTAGCACGTTCTACTTCAAGGGCTGGGACAAAGAGGAGAGGTTCCTGATTTGCTAGGACAAAAAGGAACATTTGGCGTTCATGGGGATCACTGTAAAAGCCAGTGAGGTAATTGATTGTGACGGGGTCAGATACGACAGCGACGTCTAGTTTTTCTGATTCAAGATATGTTACGATTTGTTGTAATTTAGACATATGCTACCTTCTTTCTACCCCTCTATTTTGGCAAAAAATGAGAGAAAATGCAAGGGAGAAGGGTAAAAGAAAAGTCAAAAAGAACTCCGACAAGATAACGGAGTTCTTTGATATAGTTTTACCTTGTTTAAGAAAAGTCAGCCTTGCTTTTGACGTCGCTGTATTCTTCAGCGATTTCTTGGCTGAGAATGTCTTCATAGGCAGGGAGTTGGATGTCCTGACCATATTTCTTCTTGAGGGCAGTAGTGACTAGGCGATAGGCCAGATTGGCATTACGAGAGAGGATAGGCCCGTGGAAGTAGGAACCAAAGACATTCTTATAATGAACCCCTTCACCAACCTTTTCTTCATTGTTTCCATTTCCATAGACAACCTGTCCCAGTGGTTTTTGGTCATCTGAGAGGAAGGTACGGCCCTGGTGATTTTCAAATCCATAGTAGGTTTCATTGAAATCTTCATTGTGAATCTTGATGTCCCCGATAAAACGGTTATTGGTCTGGTTGAGCGTGTAGTGGCCCATGACACCTAGCCCTTCGATACGTCTCCCTGAAGCTTCAATATAATATTGACCCAATAGTTGGAAACCACCGCAGATAGCGAGGACCACACCGTCGTTTTGTATGTAGTTGTCAATGCTCTCTTTTTTAGCAGGTAGGTCGTCTGCAATAATACTTTGTTCAAAGTCTTGACCGCCACCGAAAAAGGCGATGTCGTAGTGATTTTCATCAAAATCATCATGAAGTGAAACGATGTCAACCGTCACATGGGCTCCCAGTTTTTCAGCCACATACTTGAGCATGAGGATGTTTCCATTGTCCCCGTAGGTATTCATGAGATTTCCGTATAGGTGGGCAATGTTGATCTGATAGGGGTAATTGCCAGCTTTTGAGGAAAGTGAAGTATAAACCATTAGTTCATCTCCTTTCTAACAATCTGACGACTAGCCAGCAGTTCGCGGAATTCCAGCATAGCAGTATAGGTAGCTAGAATATAAGCATGCTTGCAGTCTTGGTTCTCAATGGTCTTAAGAACTTGTTCCAGACTACTTGTTTCAGTGATTTTTTCAGCTGGATAGCCTGTTACTCGTAGACGACGAGCGATTTCAGAATGACGAACACCGCCAGCGTTGATTTCAGGGATGTCCATCTCAGTGATTTGTTCAAAATCAGCATCCCAGATCCAGCTGGTATCAATTCCATCTGCATAGTTGGCATTTAGGAGAACAGATAGACTAAATGGATAAGGTGCTAGTTTAATCATTTCGATAGCTTGAGTTGCACCGACTGGATTTTTAATCAAGACGAGGGTACATTCCTTGTCACCGATATGGAAGGTTTCTTGGCGTCCAAAGACTGCACGGCTCTTATCAAATCCCTGCTTGATGAGTTGTGAATCTGCACCGAGGAAACGGGCGATGGCAACCGCTGCTAGGGCGTTGTAGATATTGTAGAGACCACCGATTTGGATACCATATTCTTGTCCGTCAATGATAAAGCGAGAGCGATTGTTGGTCAACTCAACTAGTTCTGTCAAGCGATAGTCGAGATCAGGACGTTTACATCCGCAGCCTTCACAGATATAGGCACCCAAGTTTGCATAGGTATTATGCTCATATTTGAGGATTCCTTGGCAGTCAGGACAAAGAATCCCTTCTGTATTATAGTGAGCCAGCTGGGCTGGACCTTTCTCCAAGTCAAAACCAAAATACTCTACAGGATTTGGAATAGCTGGCTTGTAGAAAAGAGGACTGTCACCATTTAGGAGAACAGTAGCCGTAGGTACCTTACGAATAGCATCCAAAATCATCTTGTAAGTAGTGTAAATCTCACCATATCGGTCCATCTGGTCACGGAAGATATTCGTGATAACAAATAAGCTTGGCTGGATATAGTCACAGATACGAGATAGACTTGCTTCGTCAATCTCTAGGACGGCAATATTTTTCCCAGTTTTAGAAGATTTGGCTGTTAAGAAGGTTGTCGCAATTCCTGTAATCATGTTGGCACCGCTTGGGTTGGTCAGAACTTGACCATAAACCTCTTTTAAAATGCCGACAGTGAGGGCAGTTGTCAAGGTTTTTCCATTGGTTCCAGTGACCACGACAATCTCGTAGTTCTTAGCTAGGTTTTGTAAAATATCTTTATCAAATTGAAGGGCAAGTTTTCCTGGAAGCGTACTCCCTCGGCCAAGACGGCTTAAAATGAAGTGGGAAGAACGCCCAGCAAGAAGGCCCAAAGTAGTTTTTAATTTCATGGTTCTATTATATCATAAAAGAGGAAAAAGACAGATTTGAGGTTCCGCAGAAGTAAAAACAGCCCAAAGAGGGCTGTTCGATACGATTAAATCTCAACTTAAATCGCAAACAAGTCATTCAAGTTCTCAGCCAAGGTTGGGTGAGTGAAGATTTGTTTTGTGAAGTAAGTGTAAGGAATCTTGTTGTCCATAGCAACAGTGATGATATTGATGATTTCTTGAGATCCTTCTGAGAAGATGCTTGCTCCAAGAATTTCTTTTGTTTCAGTATTAACAACAGCTTTGAAAGCTCCGCGAAGGTCTCCATTTACATGACCACGAGGCATTGCTGCAACAGGGATTTCTTTCACAGCGTATGGAAGTTTCAAATCAGCTGCTTGACTTTCAGTCAAACCAACTTGTGAAAGTGCAGGTGTGATGAACATGGTGTTTGGTACATTGAGACGGTCTTCAAGTGTGTAGCTGCCATCTCCAGCAAGGTAGCTGTAAACAACACGGAAGTCATCAAGTGAAATGTAAGTAAATTGAAGGCCACCGTTGACATCTCCAACTGCAAAGACACCAGGAACGTTTGTTTGACAATGTTTGTCCACTTTAATAGCGCCACGTTCAGTTAGTTCAATATCTGTATTTTCAAGTTGAAGTGGTTCTACATTTGGTTTGCGTCCAGTTGCGTAGAGAAGGGCATCGAAACGGTAAGTTTCATTTTCAGTTACGACAAGCACTTGGTCACCGTCATTTTTAATTTCAGTAGTACGGATATTTTGAAGCAATTCAATACCGTCTTCTTCCATGTATTGTTTAGCAAGAGCTGCGATGGAAGGTTCTGCACGAGGTAGGAAAGTATCCAAGGCATCTAGGACTGTAACCTTGCTTCCAAGTTTGTTGTAAAGGCCGGCAAATTCAAGACCGATATTTCCGCCACCAAGAACACCAAGTTTTTTAGGCAATTTGTCCAAGTTTTGGATACCTGTTGAGTCAAAGACGTTTTTGCTTGTAGCAAGTCCAGGGATTGGCAAGACGTTTGAAACAGCACCAGTGTTGATGACGATTGTTTCAGCAGTCAGTTCTTTCTTTTCATCACCAGCTTGGATTTCGATGACTTTATTTGAAAGGAAGTGAGCTTCCGCATCAAAGATATCTACGCCTGTACCAGCAACAGTCGCATAGTTTTTACCGTTAAGGCGACCAGTGATAGTGTTTTTGGTAGCAATGACTTCTTCAAAAGACAAGTCTTTTTCAGCAGCAACTAGCAAAGTCTTAGTTGGGATACAACCAATGTTGATACAAGTTCCACCGTACATGGCTTTGCTACGTTCAATGAGGGCAACTTTTTTGCCAGCTGAAGCCAATTTACCAGCTAGTGTTTTACCAGCTTTACCAAATCCGATAACGATTAAATCATAAGTTAACATTTAGAGTTCCTCCTATTCGAATTTCATTCTAGCACAAGAAAAAAACTTTTGCACAATTCTGCTACGCTTTAAAAAAGTTTATGAAATAGTGGAAATTACAGCCTTACTTTCTCAGAAAAATCGTTTACATGACATTATCGAAGGATTAGGCTATCTTTTGCTTCTCTCTTGTGTTATACTAGATAGGTTGCAAAGAAAACAGTACTTTTCTTTTGTGGAAAAGAAGCAACACGATTTTATATCCAGTATATGAAAATACGTCATAAAAAGAAAAGTATAAACTAAGCCCTATAGGGTGGCTTCGCACCACCTTTAGAAAGAAGAATAACGTGAAATTTAATGAATTAAACTTGTCTGCTGATTTGCTAGCAGAGATTGAAAAAGCTGGTTTTGTAGAAGCCAGTCCGATCCAAGAGCAAACTATTCCCTTGGCTCTTGAAGGCAAGGACGTTATCGGTCAAGCTCAGACTGGTACAGGAAAAACTGCAGCCTTTGGCTTGCCAACCCTTGAAAAAATCCGTACAGAAGAAGCGACCATTCAAGCTTTGGTTATCGCTCCAACACGTGAACTTGCTGTTCAAAGTCAAGAGGAACTCTTCCGTTTTGGTCGTAGCAAGGGAGTCAAAGTCCGTTCAGTATATGGCGGATCGAGCATTGAAAAACAAATTAAGGCTCTTAAATCTGGTGCCCATATCGTGGTGGGAACACCGGGTCGTCTTTTGGACTTGATTAAACGTAAGGCCTTGAAATTACAAGATATTGAAACCCTCATCCTTGACGAAGCAGACGAAATGCTCAACATGGGCTTCCTTGAAGATATCGAAGCTATCATTTCTCGTGTCCCTGAAAACCGTCAAACTTTGCTTTTCTCAGCAACTATGCCAGATGCCATCAAACGTATCGGTGTTCAGTTTATGAAAGAACCTGAGCATGTGAAGATTGCTGCTAAGGAATTGACAACAGAATTGGTTGACCAATACTATATCCGAGTTAAAGAACAAGAAAAATTTGACACCATGACTCGTCTCATGGATGTGGAGCAACCTGAGCTTGCTATCGTATTTGGTCGTACAAAACGCCGTGTAGATGAATTGACTCGTGGTCTGAAAATCCGAGGCTTCCGTGCAGAAGGAATTCATGGTGATTTGGACCAAAACAAACGTCTTCGTGTCCTTCGTGACTTTAAAAATGGCAATCTTGATGTTTTGGTTGCGACAGACGTTGCAGCGCGTGGGTTGGATATTTCAGGTGTGACCCATGTCTATAACTACGATATTCCACAAGATCCTGAAAGTTATGTTCACCGTATCGGTCGTACAGGTCGTGCTGGTAAGTCAGGTCAGTCTATTACTTTCGTATCACCAAATGAAATGGGCTACCTCCAAATCATTGAAAACTTGACTAAGAAACGCATGAAAGGTCTCAAACCTGCAAGTGCAGAAGAAGCCTTCCAAGCTAAAAAACACGTAGCTCTCAAGAAAATCGAACGTGATTTTGCAGATGAGACTATCCGTGCCAACTTTGAGAAATTTGGTAAGGATGCTCGTAAGCTGGCTGCCGAATTTACTCCTGAAGAATTGGCAATGTATATCTTGAGTCTGACTGTTCAAGACCCAGATAGTCTTCCTGAAGTGGAGATTGCACGTGAAAAACCATTGCCATTTAAACCATCAGGTAATGGATTCGGTGGTAAAGGTAAGGGAGGTCGTCGTGGAGATGACCGTCGTGATAATCGCCGTGGAGACAACCGTCGTGGTGGTCGTCGTGATGATTTCAAAAAAGGAAGTCGTGGCAACGATCGTTTTGATAAGGAAAAACGTTACCGTAAAGATAATAAAAAACCACGCAATACTTCAAGCGAAAAGCAAACAGGCTTTGTTATTCGTAACAAGGGCGATAAATAAGAAAAAGCGGTTCAAAATGTACTGCACCCCAAAAGTTAGACAGTAAAAATCTAACTTTTGGGGTGTTTTATTATGAAATTGAGTTATGATGATAAAGTTCAGATCTATGAACTTAGAAAACAAGGATATAGCTTAGAGAAGCTTTCAAATAAATTTGGGATAAACAATTCTAATCTTAGGTACATGATTAAATTGATTGATCGTTACGGAATAGAGTTCGTCAAAAAAGGAAAGAATTGTTACTATTCTCCTGAACTAAAACAAGAGATCATTGATAAAGTTCTTCTTGAGGGGCATTCACAAATTAGGGCGTCTCTGGATTATGCTCTTCTAAGTAGTGGATTACTTTCGAATTGGCTGGCACAATATAAGAAAAACGGGTATACTATTGTTGAGAAAACAAGAGGGAGACCACCTAAAATGGGACGTAAGCCAAAGAAGAGATTTGAAGATATGACAGAATTAGAACGTCTTCAAGCAGAAAATGAGTACTTGAGAGCGGAGAATGCCATTCTAAAAAAGTTGAGAGAACTCCGATTGAGGGACGAAAAGGAGCAAGAAGAAAAACGGAAATTGTTCAAGGACTGGTAACAGAGTTTTCTTTAGATATCCTTCTAAAGATTATTAAGCTTGCCCGTTCAACTTATTATTACCACTTAAAACAGCTGGATCAAAGCGATAAAGATTATGATATTAAAGCTGAAATTCAGTCAATTTATACTGAGCATAAAGGAAATTACGGCTATCGTCGCATGACTCTAGAATTACGAAATCGTGGCTTCGTAGTGAACCATAAGAAGGTGCAGCGTCTGATGAAAGTACTTGGTTTAACGGCTCGAATTCGCCGTAAAAGGAAGTATTCTTCATACCAAGGAGAGGTTGGCAAGAAAGCAGATAATCTTATTCAACGTCAATTTGAAGCAACCAAACCAATGGAAAAGTGTTATACGGATGTGACAGAATTTGCCATTCCAGCAAGCAGCCAAAAGCTTTATTTATCACCAGTTTTAGATGGCTTTAACAGCGAAATTATCTCCTACAATCTTTCTACTTCGCCGAACTTAGTACAAATGAAAGCTATGCTAGAACAAGCCTTTACAGAGAACCATTACGAGAATACAATTCTCCATAGTGACCAAGGATGGCAATACCAACACGATTTCTATCATCATTTTTTAAAGAATAAGGGAATCCAACCATCTATGTCACGTAAGGGAAATAGCCCAGATAACGGTATGATGGAATCTTTCTTTGGCATTCTTAAGTCTGAAATGTTTTATGGTTATGAGAATACGTTTCAGTCACTTGAACACTTGGAACAAGCTATTGTAGACTATATTGATTACTACAACAACAAACGAATTAAGGTAAAACTAAAAGGACTTAGCCCTGTACAATATAGAACTAAATCCTTTGCTTAAATTAATTGTCTAACTTTTTGGGGTCAGTACAAAATGAATCGCTTTTTTATATAAGGAGACCGAATGGAAAAGAAAGATAAATAAAATAGATATATTATCTTCTTATAATATTATGATACACAAAAATAGGGGGCTTGTCAATAGAAAAGAAGCAATTTAATTAAAAATATTCTTGTTTTTTTAAATTGCAATTAAATAAGCAATTTTCAGATAATAATTGAAAATTCAAGCTGTTTATGTTATAATGATAGCGATTATATTCGAGGTGAAAAATGGCACATTTATTAGAAAAAACTAGAAAAATTACTTCTATCCTGAAGCGCTCAGAGGAGCAGTTGCAGGAAGAGCTTCCCTACAATGCAATTACCCGTCAATTGGCAGATATTATTGACTGTAACGCCTGTATCGTTAATAGCAAGGGACGTCTCCTTGGCTATTTTATGCGTTACAAAACCAATACAGATCGTGTAGAGCAATTCTTCCAAACTAAGATTTTCCCGGATGACTACATTCAAGGCGCGAACATGATCTACGATACAGAAGCCAATCTGACAGTTGATCATGATTTGAGTATTTTCCCTGTAGAGAGTCGTGCCGACTTTCCAGATGGTTTGACAACGATTGCACCGATTCATGTATCAGGGATTCGTCTTGGTTCTTTGATTATTTGGCGCAATGATAAAAAATTCGAAGATGAGGACTTGATCCTTGTTGAGATTGCGAGTACCGTTGTTGGAATTCAACTCCTCAACTTCCAGCGTGAAGAAGATGAGAAAAATATTCGCCGCCGTACTGCTGTTACCATGGCGGTTAATACCCTTTCTTATTCAGAACTCCGTGCTGTTTCAGCAATTTTAGGGGAATTAAATGGAAATGAAGGGCAGTTGACTGCGTCTGTGATTGCAGACCGTATCGGTATTACCCGTTCTGTGATTGTCAATGCTCTTCGTAAACTTGAGTCTGCGGGAATTATTGAAAGTCGCTCACTTGGAATGAAGGGAACCTACCTTAAGGTCTTGATTTCAGATATTTTTGAAGAAGTGAAGAAAAGAGATTACTAATGACTAAGGCTTTAATTTCGATTGATTATACAGAAGATTTTGTTGCTGATAGTGGGAAGCTGACAGCAGGTGCTCCAGCTCAGGCGATTTCGGATGTCATCAGCAAGGTAACTCGATTAGCTTTTGAACGCGGAGATTACATCTTCTTTACAATAGATGCTCATGAAGAAAACGATTGTTTCCATCCAGAAAGCAAGCTATTTCCTCCTCACAATTTGATTGGGACTAGTGGACGGAATTTATACGGAGATTTGGGGACCTTTTATCAAGAGCATGGTTCAGACAGTCGTGTCTTTTGGATGGATAAACGCCATTACTCAGCTTTTTCAGGGACTGACCTGGATATCCGTTTGAGAGAGCGTCGAATTTCTACAGTTATTTTAACCGGAGTCTTGACGGATATCTGTGTCCTGCATACAGCTATAGATGCCTATAATCTAGGATATGATATCGAGATTGTTAAACCAGCTGTTGCTTCCATCTGGCCTGAAAATCATCAATTTGCCCTAGGTCATTTCAAAAACACACTTGGAGCTAAGTTAGTAGATGAAAATCTAAATGAACTTTCTGAGTAATTTGGTTGATGAAATGAAAAAATTTTGAAAAAAAGTGTTGACAAGGATCCCAAAAGTTGATATACTAGTAAAGTAATCGACGCGGGGATGGCGGAATTGGCAGACGCGCAGGACTAAGGATCCTGTGACCGCTTTAGGTCGTGAGGGTTCAAGTCCCTCTCTCCGCATAGGATAAGAGTTAGCTTAGGCTAGCTCTTTTTTATCTAATTCAAGTAGAGCAAAAAATTTTTGCTCTTTTTTGTATTTCATAAACATTTCATATTTGGATTTTATAATAGTCTTACAAATATGGAGGTGACAAATGAATCCAATCCAAAGAGCTTGGGCTTATGTCAGCAGAAAACGACTGAGAAGTTTTATTTTATTTCTGATTTTATTGGTCCTGTTGGCTGGAATTTCAGCCTGTTTGACTCTGATGAAGTCCAACAAAACAGTTGAAACCAATCTTTACAAATCACTCAATACCTCTTTTTCTATTAAGAAGATAGAAAATGGTCAGACCTTCAAGTTGTCAGACCTAGCATCTGTAAGCAAGATTAAGGGACTGGAAAATGTTTCTCCTGAACTGGAGACGGTCGCAAAACTAAAAGACAAGGAAGCAGTGAGTGGCGAGCAGAGCGTAGAACGTGATGATTTGTCAGCTGCAGACAAGAACCTGGTTAGCTTAACGGCTCTGGATGATTCATCTAAGGATGTAACCTTTACCAGCTCGGCTTTCAATTTAAAAGAAGGGCGACATTTTCAAAAAGGGGATTCAAAGAAAATCATCATCCACGAAGAGTTGGCTAAGAAGAATAGTCTTTCCCTTCATGACAAGATTGCCTTAGAAGCCGGTCAGTCAGAATCTGGAAAAGGGAAAACAGTGGAGTTTGAGATTGTCGGCATCTTTTCTGGTAAAAAACAAGAGAAATTTACAGGCTTGTCTTCTGACTTCAGTGAAAACCAAGTCTTTACAGACTATGAAAGTAGCCAAAGCCTTTTGGGAAATGGTGAATCTCTAGTCAGTGCAGCTCGCTTTTATGTAGAAAATCCTAAGGAAATGGACGGACTCATGAAGCAGGTGGAAAACTTGGCCTTGGAAAATAACGGCTATCAAGTTGAGAAAGAAAACAAGGCTTTTGAACAAATCAAAGACTCGGTTGCTACCTTCCAAACCTTCCTGACCATCTTCCTTTATGGGATGCTGATAGCAGGAGCAGGGGCTTTGATTTTGGTCTTGTCTCTCTGGTTGAGAGAAAGGGTCTACGAAGTGGGAATTTTACTGGCACTTGGAAAAGGCAAGAGCTCGATCTTCCTACAATTTTGTTTAGAGGTTGTTTTGGTGTCTCTTGGAGCTTTGCTTCCAGCATTTGTTGCAGGAAATGCAATCACATCTTACCTACTCCAAACCCTACTAGCAAGTGGAGATCAGGCAGTCTTACAAGACACGCTAGCCAAAGCAAGCAGTCTATCAACCAGCGTCCTATCTTTTGCAGAATCCTATGTTTTTCTAGTTCTGCTTAGTTGTTTATCTGTAGCCCTTTGTTTCCTATTCTTATTTAGAAAATCGCCGAAAGAAATTTTATCATCTATTAGTTAAGAAGGAGAAATCATGACTTTATTACAATTACAAGATGTTACCTACCGTTATAAGAACACTGCTGAAGCAGTCCTATATCAGATCAATTATAATTTTGAACCCGGAAAATTTTACAGTATCATTGGTGAGTCAGGAGCGGGGAAATCCACTCTCTTGTCTCTACTAGCTGGTCTAGATAGTCCTGTTGAAGGTTCTATTCTTTTCCAAGGAGAGGACATTCGTAAGAAGGGCTATTCTTACCATCGCATGCACCATATTTCTCTGGTCTTTCAAAATTATAACTTGATAGATTATCTTTCTCCACTGGAAAATATCCGCTTGGTCAATAAAAAGGCAAGCAAGGATACACTGCTTGAGCTTGGTTTGGATGAAAGTCAGATCAAGCGGAATGTTCTCCAGTTATCAGGTGGTCAACAGCAACGTGTTGCCATTGCTCGTAGTTTGGTCTCAGAAGCTCCAGTTATTCTAGCGGATGAGCCAACGGGAAATCTGGACCCTAAAACTGCTGGAGATATTGTCGAACTGCTCAAATCACTTGCCCAGAAAACAGGTAAATGTGTCATCGTCGTAACTCACAGCAAAGAAGTGGCACAAGCGTCAGATATTACACTTGAGTTGAAGAATAAGAAATTGACTGAAACTCGCAATACGACGAAATAATATGAGCTTTTTCAGTTATACTCTTCGAAAATCAAATTCAAACCACGTCAGCGTCGCCTTACCGTACTCAAGTACAGCTTACGGCTCGCTTCCTAGTTTACTTTTTGATTTTCATTGAGTATTAGAACTATAAAATAGAATAAAATCTAGAAAGGGAACCTATGTTACACAACGCATTTGCCTATGTTACAAGGAAGTTTTTCAAATCGATTGTTATCTTCCTGATTATTCTCCTCATGGCGAGCTTGAGTTTGGTCGGCTTGTCGATCAAGGGAGCTACTGCCAAGGCTTCTCAGGAGACCTTTAAAAATATCACTAACAGCTTCTCCATGCAAATCAATCGTCGCGTCAATCAAGGAACGCCACGTGGTGCTGGGAATATTAAAGGTGAAGATATCAAAAAAATCACCGAAAACAAGGCCATTGAGTCTTATGTGAAACGCATCAACGCTATCGGAGATTTGACTGGCTATGAACTCATCGAAACACCAGATACCAAGAAAAATCTGACACCTGACCGTGCTAAACATTTTGGAAGTAGCTTGATGATTACAGGTGTCAATGACTCCTCTAAAGAAGACAAGTTTGTCTCTGGTTCTTATAAGTTGGTCGAAGGTGAGCACTTAAACAACGACGACAAGGACAAGATCCTCCTGCACAAGGACTTGGCAGCCAAACACGGCTGGAAAGTAGGGGACAAGGTCAAACTAGACTCTAATATCTACGATGCAGACAATGAAAAAGGTGCCAAGGAAACAGTCGAAGTGACAATCAAGGGACTCTTTGATGGTCATAATAAGTCAGCAGTAACCTACTCACAAGAACTCTATGAAAATACAGCTATCACAGACATTCACACTGCTGCAAAACTTTATGGATACACAGAAGACACAGCTATTTATGGGGATGCAACCTTCTTTGTAACAGCGGACAAGAACTTGGATGATGTTATGAAAGAGTTGAATGGCATCAGTGGTATCAACTGGAAGAGCTATACACTTGTTAAGAGCTCCTCTAACTACCCAGCTCTTGAGCAATCCATCTCTGGTATGTACAAGATGGCCAACCTCCTCTTCTGGGGTAGCTTAAGCTTCTCAGTCCTTCTCCTTGCCCTCTTGCTCAGCCTTTGGATCAATGCCCGTCGCAAGGAGGTGGGAATCCTCCTCTCTATTGGTCTCAAGCAGGCAAGTATCTTGGGTCAATTTATCACCGAATCCATCTTGATTGCCATCCCTGCTCTTGTTTCTGCTTATTTCTTAGCTAACTACACAGCGCGTGCAATCGGAAATACTGTTCTTGCCAATGTTACTTCAGGTGTTGCCAAGCAAGCCAGCAAGGCTGCTCAAGCCTCTAACCTTGGTGGTGGTGCAGAAGTAGATGGCTTTAGCAAGACTTTGTCGAGCCTAGACATTTCTATTCAGACATCAGATTTTATCATCGTCTTTGTCCTTGCCTTGGTTCTAGTAGTTCTCGTTATGGCACTTGCTTCAAGCAATCTCCTTAGAAAACAACCAAAAGAACTCTTGCTGGATAGCGAATAACAAACTTGCTACCTTTTCTCCACTAAATGGGGTATAATATAGGTAGCATTTTTATCTATTTCATCTTGATAAGTCCTCTGTTTATCTGGATGAAACTGGGATAATTTACAAGAAATTTAAAGGAATGTGAAACGTTTTTCTATGAAAATTTTAATTGTAGAAGATGAAGAGATGATCCGTGAGGGGGTCAGTGACTATTTGACGGATTGCGGTTATGAAACCATTGAGGCAGCAGATGGGCAAGAAGCCTTAGAAAAATTTTCTAGCTATGAAGTAGCCTTGGTTTTACTGGATATCCAGATGCCCAAGCTCAATGGCCTAGAAGTCCTAGCTGAGATTCGTAAAACCAGCCAGGTCCCTGTCTTGATGTTGACAGCCTTTCAGGATGAGGAATACAAGTTGAGTGCCTTTGCTTCGCTAGCAGATGGCTATCTGGAAAAACCTTTTTCTCTGTCCCTCTTAAAAGTAAGGGTGGACGCGATTTTCAAGAGATACTACGATACGGGACGAATCTTCTCCTATAAGGATGCCAAGGTGGACTTTGAAAGCTACAGTGCAAGCCTAGCAGGTGAGGAAGTAGCCATTAATGCCAAAGAGTTGGAAATTCTGGACTATCTGGTGAAAAATGAAGGCCGGGCCTTGACTCGTTCTCAGATTATCGATGCCGTCTGGAAAGCGACAGATGAGGTTCCCTTTGACCGTGTCATTGATGTCTAT
The DNA here is from genome assembly GCF_016658865.1 of Streptococcus mitis. Lineage (NCBI taxonomy): Bacteria > Bacillati > Bacillota > Bacilli > Lactobacillales > Streptococcaceae > Streptococcus > Streptococcus mitis. The sequence continues at coordinate 1,504,055 of NZ_CP067992.1, read as the reverse complement.
ATCAAGGAACTGCGGAAAAAGTTAGACTTGGATTGCATCCTCACTGTGCGCAATGTTGGTTATAAATTGGAGCGAAAATGAAACGAACAGGTTTATTTACAAAGATATTCATCTACACCTTCTCGATTTTTAGTGTTCTAGTCATTTGTCTTCATTTAGCTATTTATTTTCTTTTTCCTTCGACTTATCTGAGTCATCGTCAGGAAACCATTGGTCAGAAAGCGACAGCCATTGCCCAGTCACTAGAAGGAAAGGATAGGCAGAGTATCGAGCAAGTGTTAGACTTGTATTCCCAAACTAGTGATATCAAGGGGGCCGTTAAGGGCGAGATGACCGAGGACAAGTTAGAAGTCAAGGACAGCCTTCCTCTGGATACAGACCGCCAGACCACCTCTCTTTTTATCGAGGAGCGCGAGGTGAAAACGCAAGACGGTGGTACTATGACTCTCCAGTTTCTAGCTTCCATGGACTTGCAAAAGGAAGCAGAGCAAATCAGTCTCCAGTTTCTTCCCTATACCTTGCTGGCATCCTTTCTGATTTCCCTCTTGGTGGCCTATATCTATGCTCGGACTATTGTTGCTCCGATATTGGAAATCAAGCGAGTGACCCGTCGGATGATGGAACTAGATACCCAAGTACGATTGCGCGTGGACTCTAAGGATGAGATTGGTGATCTCAAGGAACAAATCAATAGCCTTTACCAGCATCTTTTGACTGTTATTGCGGACTTGCATGACAAGAATGAAGCCATTCTCCAGCTTGAAAAGATGAAGGTCGAATTTTTGCGAGGGGCTTCTCATGAACTGAAAACACCCTTGGCTAGTTTGAAAATCCTGATCGAAAATATGAAAGAGAATATCGGTCGCTATAAGGATAGAGACCACTATCTGGGAGTTGCCTTGGGGATTGTGGATGAGCTCAATCACCACGTTCTGCAGATACTTTCCCTCTCTTCTGTGCAGGAATTGCGAGATGATAGGGAAACAATTGATCTCCTCCAGATGACGCAAAGTCTCGTTAAGGATTATGCCTTACTAGCCAAAGAAAGAGAACTTCAGATTGACAATAGCTTGAACCACCAGCAGGCTTATCTAAATCCATCTGTGATGAAGTTAATTCTGTCTAATCTCATCAGCAACGCTATCAAGCACTCCATTCCAGGTGGCTTAGTTCGAATTGGCGAAAGAGAAGGGGAACTTTTTATCGAAAATAGCTGTAGCTCAGAGGAACAAGAAAAACTGGCCCAGTCTTTTTATGATAATGCTAGTCGCAAGGCCAAGGGGTCGGGGATGGGGCTCTTTGTAGTCAAAAGTCTATTAGAACATGAAAAATTAGCTTATCGTTTTGAAATGCAGGAGAATCGCTTAACCTTCTTCATAGCTTTTCCAAAAGTTACCCAAGACTAGTCAGAGAAAGGGTTTACATAGATGAAGCTAGAAGAAATTCAATCGAAACTGCGAGAAAAACTAGATTTTTTTGTCAAAAAGTGATAAAATGAACAATGTAAATGGGATGACCCATAAAAATATACAGGAGGCCTGATAAAATGGCAATCGTTTCAGCAGAAAAATTTGTCCAAGCAGCTCGTGACAACGGTTATGCAGTTGGTGGATTTAACACAAACAACCTTGAGTGGACTCAAGCTATCTTGCGCGCAGCAGAAGCTAAAAAAGCTCCAGTTTTGATCCAAACTTCAATGGGTGCTGCTAAATACATGGGTGGTTACAAAGTCGCTCGCAACTTGATCGCTAACCTTGTTGAATCAATGGGTATCACTGTACCAGTAGCTATCCACCTTGACCACGGTCACTACGAAGATGCACTTGAGTGTATCGAAGTTGGTTACACTTCAATCATGTTTGACGGTTCACACCTTCCAGTTGAAGAAAACCTTAAATTGGCTAAAGACGTTGTTGAAAAAGCACACGCTAAAGGTATCTCAGTAGAAGCTGAAGTTGGTACTATCGGTGGTGAAGAAGACGGTATCATCGGTAAAGGTGAATTGGCTCCAATCGAAGACGCTAAAGCAATGGTTGCAACTGGTATCGACTTCTTGGCAGCTGGTATCGGTAACATCCACGGTCCTTACCCAGCAAACTGGGAAGGTCTTGACCTTGACCACTTGCAAAAATTGACAGAAGCTCTTCCAGGATTCCCAATCGTATTGCACGGTGGATCAGGTATTCCTGATGAGCAAATCCAAGCAGCTATCAAACTTGGTGTTGCGAAAGTTAACGTTAACACAGAATGCCAAATCGCATTCGCTAACGCAACTCGTAAATTTGCTCGTGACTACGAAGCAAACGAAGCAGAATACGACAAGAAAAAACTCTTCGACCCACGTAAATTCTTGGCTGACGGTGTAAAAGCTATCCAAGCATCAGTTGAAGAACGTATCGACGTATTCGGTTCAGAAGGTAAAGCTTAATCTAGCTGAACTATATAAATCAGAAACCTGCCCATTGGGTGGGTTTTTTGTTTGGGGAAAAATAAAATATATGTTATAGACTTTGTATTATGCCTTTGATATAATTAATTTAGCTTATAGGTAAATATCAAGTTTTTTAAAAAGTTTCGGTTTTTAATATTTGGTACTATGTAGTTTTAAAACTTGATAACGTTACTAGATAGCTAGTTTTAGTATATTAGAATTATTGGGGTTAATGTTAGAGATGAAAGATAATATCGTGAGTTTTTTTCAGTATTTTTTATGGAAAAGAAAAATTAAAGAGGTCCATACTCACAATGAAGCTAGTGTTAGAAGAGTGTTTAGGTCTATTGCACAGAATGGATTTGATTATTATGGTGAGTCAGTACCTTATGGTCGGGCTAAGTGGTTTATTGAGTCAGAAAAAGAATTTTATAATGAATTCTCTAATACTGAATTTGAATATTTTGGCTATTCTCCGGTTAGAAGTTTAAAGGAAGAAGATTTTAAAGAATATGGTTTACTCTTGACCCAGTATGGAATTTTCGAAAAAATGCAAATCAAGGATCAAGAAAGGTGTAATGTACAATTTTTTCCATTTTCCAATTTATGGAAAGTAGAAGTAGATGATAATGATCAGTTAGCATTTTACTATCCATATGGGATTATTAAACGTTTGAATGTCTCGAATAGTTTGAACTATGTTGTTAGGGAATTGAATGAATTGATTGCCTCTGGTTATACAAATGATGTACAAGTTGAAAATTTAAATACACAGTTATTAAAAATTGGTAAAAAGAATGTTAATTCAACTACCTTTAGAAGAGGAACTGAAATAGGAGTTGTTTCTTGGATTTTATTAAGTGTTGGTGACAGATTGCATAAAGCTCAAATAAATGCAATGGTTAGCGCTCCTTCAGGTCATGGACATGCAGCTGAGTATGCAAATAATCTGATGGATAAGATTAAATATCCATTCCACTATGTAAGACAAACTGGTCAAGATAATGCCAAAAATGGCGCTGATCGAATGGTTGGAAATCAAAAAATTCAAACTAAATATTATGCAAGAGCAAGCGGGACTGTAAACTCAGCTTTCGAGTCTAAAAGCGAAGGAGGAATGTATAAGTATAAAGGAATGCAATTGGAAGTTCCTAAAGATCAATATGATAAAGCAGTAGAGTTATTTGAAGAAAAAATTAGACAAGGTAAAGTTGAAGGAGTTAATAATCCAGCTGAGGCAAAAAATATCATCAGAAAAGGTCATATTACCTATAACGAAGCAAAATTGATAGCCAAAGGAGGTAATTTGACCTCTATTAAATTTGATGCAATTGATGGAGCTATTAATTCATTACCAGGTGTAGGTATAAGCTTTGTTATTGTCTTTTCTCAGGCCAAATGGTCGGGTGCAGAAACCAAAGATGCGGCTCTAATGGCTGGTAAAGCAGGATTACGAACCCTAGCTATGGGAACTAGTATTTATGTTGCGTCACAGCAATTTGCAAAAATATTTACAAAACAAATTAATGATTATTTTGGAAAAAAAATTACAGCTGAAGTAGTTGCAAGACGAGCTGCACCGGTGATTTCATTTGCTGTTATTATGGGTCCAGATATTTTTGAAGCGCTTGTTGGAAGAATTTCTTCACAGCAGTTATTAAAAAATGCAGCAGTTGCTGGGGGCGGTATGATGGCAGGAGCTGGTGCAGGTGCGGTTGGTGGTGCAATTGCTGGACCAATAGGTGCATTAGCGGGTGCGATTATAGGAGGAATTGCAGGAGGAATAGGAGCAAAAGCAATTGCGGATCAATTCATAGAAGATGATCGTGTGGAAATGTTTGCTCAATTAAAAGAAGAGTTTATTGATATTGTGATGGTTATTTCGCTATCTCAAAAAGAGTTTAATAAAATTCAAGAAGATGTCTTTAATGAACAATTAGAAGGTTTATTGAAGGATATGTTCCAGAGAAAAGAAAATAGTCGAACTTATGCGAAAGAGTTTGTTGAGGAAAAAGTTAAATCTGTCATAAAAGATAGAAAACGAGTTGAATTGAAGGGTATTATTGAGGCTGTTCAAGTAATAAATGATATTCAAGATTCATCGGAATCAGGATGGATACAAAATGACGGCGCTTGGTACTATCTAAATAATAGCGGTTCTTTAGCAAGGGGGTGGATTCAAGATAATGAACATTGGTACTATCTAAGTGAAGATGGAGCCCTGGTAACAGGTTGGTTTAAGTATAATGATGTCTGGTATTACTTGAAAGATAGTGGAGCTATGGCGACAGGTTGGATTCAAGATTCAGGAAAATGGTATTATTTAAATGAGGACGGATCAATGGTAACAGGTTGGTACCAAGTTGGCGAAATATGGTATTATTCATATTCTTCAGGAGAACTCGCAGTTAATACTACCATAGACGGGTATAGAGTTAATGAAAATGGAGAATGTGTTGATTAAATTGAATATTAATACTAACGGCTCTTTGTCAACTGTAGTGGGTTGAAGAAAAGCTAAGATCTAGAAAGGACGGATTTCGTCCTTTCTTTTTTGATATTGAGAGCGATAAAAATCCGTTTTTTGAAGTTTTCAAAGTTCCGAAAACCAAATGCATTTCGTTTGATAAGTTTAATGAGATTATTAGTCGCTTCTAATTTGGCATTAGAATAAGGTAGTTGAAGAGCATTGACAATCTTTTCTTTGTCCTTGAGGAAGGTTTTAAAGACAGTGTGAAAAAGAGGATGAACCTGCTTTAGATTGTCCTCAATAAGTCCGAAGAATTTGTCAGGTTCCTTGTTCTGGAAGTGAAAAAGTAAGAGCTGATAGAGATTGTAGTGGTGTTTCAAGTCTTCTGAATAGCTCAAAAGCTTATCTAGAATCTCTTTGTTGGTTAGATGCATGCGAAAAGTAGGGCGATAGAAACGTTTATCACTCAATTTACGACTATCCTGTTGAATGAGCTTCCAGTAACGCTTGATAGCCTTGTATTCATGGGATTTTCGCTCAAACTGATTCATAATTTGGACACGCACACGACTCATAGCACGGCTGAGATGTTGGGCAATGTGAAAGCGGTCGAGAACGATTTTAGCGTTAGGAAAAAGTTTTCTGGAAATATCGTAGTAGGGGCTAAACATATCCATAGTAATGATTTTCACCTGACAACGAACGGCTCTATCGTAGCGCAGAAAGTGATTTCGGATGATAGCTTGTGTTCTGCCTTCAAGAACAGTGATAATGTTGAGATTATCAAAATCTTGCGCAATGAAACTCATCTTTCCCTTAGTGAAGGCATACTCGTCCCAAGACATAATCTCAGGAAGACGAGAAAAATCATGCTTAAAGTTGAAATCATTGAGCTTTCGAATGACAGTTGAAGTTGAAATGGAAAGCTGATGGGCAATATCGGTCATAGAAGTTTTTTCAATCAGCTTTTGAGCAATTTTTTGGTTGATGATACGAGGGATTTGATGATTTTTCTTTATTAGAGGAGTCTCAGCGACCGCTATTTTCGAGCACTGATAGCACTTAAAACGGCGTTTTCTAAGGAGGATTCTAGTAGGCATACCAGTCGTTTCGAGGTAAGGAATCTTAGACGGTTTTTGAAAATCATATTTCTTCATTTGACTTCCACACTCAGGACAAGATGGAGAGTCGTAGTCCAGTTTAGCGATGATTTCTTTGTGAGTATCCCTATTGATGATATCCATAAATTGGATATTAGGGTCTTTGATATCGAGCAGTTTTGTGATAAAATGTAATTGTTCCATATGATTCTTTCTAATGAGTTGTTTTGTCGCTTTTCATTATAGGTCATATGGGACTTTTTTTCTACACAAAAATAGGCTCCATAATATCTATAGAGGATTTACCCACTACAAATATTATAGAGCCATACTAACCTGCCCATTGGGTGGTTTTTTTGACGTTTCAAGGAAACTATTAAACCAGAATTTTTGTTTAAAAGTATGATTTTAAGAGAGAAATCTCTAATTTTATAATCTGTAGGCAAACGCTTGCATTCCTTTTTTTATTGGACTATAATAGGTTGGTATAAAGCCTTTTGTAAGAATAAAATGTAGAAGGTGTAGAAAGTAAGGATTTAGAATGTTTGTAGTCAAAAACACAACGTTGCTATTCCTTGCGCTAGGGAGAGATTTATGGCAATGATAGAAGTGGAACATCTTCAGAAAAATTTTGTGAAGACTGTTAAGGAACCGGGCTTGAAGGGGGCTTTGCGCTCCTTTATTCATCCTGAAAAGCAGACCTTTGAAGCTGTCAAAGATTTGACCTTTGAGGTGCCCAAAGGGCAAATTTTAGGATTTATCGGGGCAAATGGTGCTGGGAAGTCGACAACCATTAAAATGCTGACAGGGATTTTAAAACCGACATCTGGTTTTTGTCGGATTAATGGCAAGATTCCCCAGGACAATCGCCAAGATTATGTCAAGGATATTGGAGTGGTCTTTGGACAACGCACCCAGCTATGGTGGGATTTGGCTCTACAAGAGACCTACACGGTCTTGAAAGAGATTTACGATGTGCCAGACTCGCTCTTTCATAAGCGTATGGACTTTTTGAATGAAGTCTTGGATTTGAAGGACTTTATCAAGGATCCCGTACGAACTCTTTCACTGGGGCAACGGATGCGGGCGGATATTGCAGCTTCCTTGCTTCACAATCCCAAGGTTCTCTTTTTAGATGAGCCGACCATTGGGTTGGACGTTTCGGTCAAGGACAATATTCGTCGGGCTATCACCCAAATCAATCAAGAGGAAGAAACAACCATTCTCTTGACCACTCATGACCTGAGCGATATTGAGCAACTCTGTGATCGGATCTTTATGATTGATAAGGGGCAGGAGATTTTTGATGGAACGGTGAGCCAACTTAAGGAAACCTTTGGAAAGATGAAGACTCTTTCTTTTGAACTGCTACCAGGTCAAAGTCATATCGCTTCTCACTATGAAGGCCTGCCTGATATGGCCATTGATAGACAAGGGAATAGTCTCAACATTGAATTCGATAGTTCTCGCTACCAATCAGCTGACATTATCAAGCAAACCCTATCTGATTTTGAAATCCGCGATTTGAAGATGGTGGATACGGATATTGAGGATATTATCCGTCGCTTCTACCGAAAGGAGCTCTAAGATGTTCAAATTGTGGAGACGTTATAAACCCTTTATCAATGCAGGGGTTCAGGAGTTGATTACCTATCGAGTCAACTTCATTCTCTATCGGATCGGCGATGTTATGGGTGCTTTTGTGGCCTTTTATCTCTGGAAGGCTGTCTTTGATTCATCGCAGGAGTCCTTGATTCAGGGCTTTAGTATGGCAGATATCACCCTCTACATCATCATGAGTTTTGTGACCAATCTTCTGACCAGGTCGGATAGCTCCTTTATGATTGGGGAGGAGGTCAAGGATGGTTCCATTATCATGCGCTTGTTGAGACCAGTGCATTTTGCAGCCTCTTATCTTTTTACCGAGCTTGGGTCTAAGTGGTTGATTTTTATCAGCGTTGGCCTTCCATTTTTAAGTGTCATTGTTTTGATGAAAATCTTATCTGGGCAAGAGATTGTAGAAGTGCTGGGATTAACTGTCCTTTATCTCTTTAGTCTAACGCTGGCCTATCTGATTAACTTTTTCTTTAATATCTGCTTTGGATTTTCTGCCTTTGTGTTTAAAAATCTATGGGGTTCCAATCTACTTAAGACTTCCATAGTGGCTTTTATGTCTGGAAGTTTGATTCCCTTAGCATTCTTTCCAAAGGTTGTTTCAGATATTCTCTCCTTCCTGCCTTTTTCATCCTTGATTTATACTCCGGTTATGATTATTGTTGGGAAATACGATGCTAGTCAGATTCTTCAGGCACTCGCTTTGCAGTTTTTCTGGCTCTTAGTAATGGTGGGCTTGTCTCAGTTGATTTGGAAACGAGTCCAGTCATTTATCACCATTCAAGGAGGTTAGTATGAAAAAATATCAACGCATGCATCTGATTTTTATCAGACAATACATCAAACAAATCATGGAATATAAGGTGGATTTTGTGGTTGGAGTCCTGGGAGTCTTTCTGACCCAAGGCTTGAACCTCTTGTTTCTCAATGTCATCTTTCAACACATCCCATCTCTAGAAGGTTGGACTTTTCAAGAAATTGCTTTTATCTATGGATTTTCCTTGATTCCCAAGGGCTTGGACCATCTCTTTTTTGATAATCTCTGGGCATTGGGACAACGCTTGGTGAGAAAAGGGGAGTTTGATAAGTATCTGACGCGTCCTATCAATCCTCTTTTTCACATTCTGGTTGAGACCTTTCAGATTGATGCTTTGGGCGAACTCTTGGTTGGTGGGATCCTACTAGCGACAACGGTATCTAGCATTGCTTGGACTCTTCCAAAATTCCTGCTTTTCCTAGTTTGTATTCCTTTTGCGACCTTGATTTATACTTCCTTGAAAATCGCGACAGCCAGCATCGCTTTTTGGACTAAGCAGTCAGGTGCCATGATTTACATTTTCTATATGTTTAATGATTTTGCCAAGTACCCGATTTCTATTTACAATTCGCTCCTTCGATGGTTGATTAGCTTTATCGTGCCTTTTGCCTTTACGGCCTATTATCCTGCTAGCTATTTCTTGCAGGACAAGAATGTTATCTTTAACATTGGTGGTTTGATGTTGATTTCCCTTGTTTTCTTTGTCATTTCTCTTAAACTTTGGGATAGGGGGTTAGATGCCTACGAAAGTGCGGGGTCCTAAGAAAAAACTCAAAGCCTTGTCTCAGGACAGGCTTTTTTAGATGTTAGGATCATGCCTTGAAGCTAATTCTAGAGTGTTAAACTAGATGAAAAAAGAAGCAATAAGATGTAATTCAATTGCAGTTAGTATAAATGAATGAAAAAGATGGGATAGCACCTTAGAATCAGATCTTATAGGTATTTCTTTGATTCCTGTTATAGGAATTATTGGAAAGATAGTGTAAAAGGAATTTTATAGAAAATTTTTTTCAAACAAAATACTGATAAGGTACAGATATTGAGAGAGTTAGATTTTTGGTTAAGCTTTGAGGGGCGGTTCATGACAAGAATTTTTTTACATTCATGATATAATATGTCTATATTCTCACGTTATAGGAGGATAATCATGAAAAAATGTACCTTGCTTTGGCTGATTTTAGCACTTGTAATTTTTGGAGGAGCATGAAGAAGAAATTGAAAAATTTGTAAAGTCTTTAAAAATTCAAAGATTGGATCTGTTCAGATGGATTAGAATAGTTTAACTGTTGAACAGATATGGAATGGAACTCCTCAAGGTGGTGGCTATATGTTGAAACTTAGAGGAAAGGTAAATAATAATGATAAAACGAAATTCATGGAGGTAACTGATACTGATGAAAAATAAAACAAAAAAATGGAAATGGTTTCTTTTGATTATTCCTGCATTTATGATTCTAGGGCTCATTACTACTATTCTTGATGATATGAAATCAGATGATGGAATTTACTATCTGGTAGTCAAAAATGAATCTACTAAAACGGCTTCACTAGATAAAACTTCATGGATAAAAATAGAAGGTGAGCAGATCACTATAAAGGAAGGAGGTAAAGAATATACTTACTCATTTGATACTGAGAATGAAGAATTTATTAGAGATTCGGTTCATTATTCTTGTTTGATACATGATGGGACCTTAATTCTTTTAGGAGAACAGCCACAAAAGGAATTGCCCGAATATGTCAGTCCTGAAAGTAGTTGGTATTCGGGATATGAAAAAGGTCAGGTGAAAATAACTAATTAATTGGTTTTTCTCTATATTAACGGTAGCAAGTTAACAAGAATTCATGTCTAGGAGAGGACTAATTTACCTCTCTTCTTTTTGGATAATCTGAATAAGGAAATTGCGAGATGTGCATTTGTACATACAGCAACTAAACTGTGATTAATGGATTCAGTAGCCGGTGCAAAAGCACGTTTAAGTACTCTTTTTGATAAGGCTTATCTATATGATAAATATGGGGATAAAGTCGTGGAATTTGCTGGTGATGTTTGGAATGGTACAGAGAAAGTAGTAGGTGATACTGCTGGAAAAATATGGGACAGTACAGGAGATGCAGTTAATGGATTTTTCTCGGGATTAGGTAGTGTTTTTAATTAATAAATTAACGGAGAAATTTTAATTATGAAAATATATATTGGTTATTTGGATTCGAAATGGATTTATTTTGATGAAAGAAACGAAGTATTTCAATATCAAAATCAAAAAAATAGTTCTAATTGGATTATGGTTGCTGCTCCACTTGCAGTCTTTCTTTTAAAAGGAATTGCAAGTGCTTTAAATTCAGCCATTGGTACATTATCGTATACGATTAATCTCGGTATTGCAATGATTGGAACTCTGATAGTTTGCGGAATGTTGATGATAACGAAGGCGAGAAAAAAATATCCGAGAACTGGTTGGAAAACAGTTGTTTTGAAGGGAAAAGATCTCAAAACACTATTAGTAAAGGTGATTTCAATTTTTATTATTAAGATTCTCTTTATTATTTTAGGGATTTATTTTTTGGTTACTTATATTAGAGAAACTGATTTTTTATGTCTGTTGATATATCTACTTGCTTTTGCTTGTGTTATACATTTTCATCAGGAATTTAAGACAAGTAAAGTTAAAAAAATATTGAAAAGACAAAAAATATTGTTAAATGGTTTGGGAGATTCATAGTAGGAAGGGAATAAATACTTTATTTCAAGCAAACAACAAAATGGTATAAATATTTCTCCGGATGATCTAAAAAATGAGTCTGTAGATTTTTTAAAGGAAAGTATCACTTCAAAATTAAGTGATATAGCTTCTGATTTAGGAACGGGTTATTATACCTCTTACATGCTTCCATATCAAGTTCCATATTTAATCAATGGCTTAAAATCACAGATTGGGAATACACTAACGAAATGTGGATTGAGTGCACTTCTATCAACTGCACCTGGTTCTACTGTTAATAAAATGGTGGGAGAAAGCATTGAGAAAATTGGAGATTGTGTAATACTGTCAGTGAATAAATTAGATGGATTCTTAGGGAGTGCTAAATTTGCGAAAGCATTACCATATGGATTGGGATCGGCGATTGATTTTGTCGCACAGTTATACAGTGGCGAAGATGTTGGAGATGCAGCAATTTAGACAGGTGGGCATATTGGAGTAACATTGTTAGCTACAGCATTATTAGGTCCAGGAGGATGGGTTTTTGGTGCAACAGTGGTGGGATCAATGGCTTTTGATTATCTATATGATAAATATGGAGATAAAGTCGTGGAATTTGTTGGTGATGTTTGGGATGGTACAAAGAAAGTAGTAGGTGATACGATGAAATCTGTTGGTGATACAGCTGATAAAATATAGGACAGTGCGGGAGATGCAGTTAATGGATTTTTCTCGGGATTAGGTAGTGTATTTAATTAAAAAGGATGTACATATGGAAACAATTATTAATTTAGGGATATGGGAGAACAAAAATTATCATTTTGATTGGGAGAATAAGGTATTGCTAGAGGAAACATCTTCTCCTAATTACTGGTCTTATATTCTACTGCCTGTTATGCTGTACATTATAAATAAAATTTCTGATATATTGGCTGAAGCAGGAATATTTAATAATCAGTTAGTCCGAGTTGGGACGGTTACGATCTTAGGCGTTTTATCTTATTTTTTGGCCGCTTTGATTATCAGATTTTACCACGGAACTTTAAAATTAAAAAAATCAGAGTTGGATGGGGAACAGAGTAAGAAGTTTGTCAGATCTTTGAAGAGAAGAAGAGGGTATTTTAAATGTCTTCTTAATCTTTTTAGAATCCTAACTGTAGTCGCTACTCTTTTGTTTGTCTTTGGAAATGAAACCATTGCCGTACTCTTTTTGGCGGTTAGTTTTTTAGTGATATTTATGTTCAAATTTGATTACCAACTTAATAGATGGTTAAAAATCATTAAAATAGTAGAAAAAGGAGAGGAGAATGTCTAACTTATTACCTATTGGTACAATTGTTCGTCTACATAATGGAGCGATTGATGTGATAATTATAGGTAGATTTCCATTATACAATCAGGAGGGTACAATTAGCTATTTTGATATTGTGGTATAATGGGGCAAGGACATTTTTCTTTGTTTTTCTGTTTGGCAAAAATTCGAAGACTGCTATTGGAGCTATCGTTGGGCTCGCTTGGGGAACGCTTAATCTTATCGGTTCTGTTGTTGCACCAGAATTTAAAAAGTCAGTTTATGACAAAGCTAAAAATTTAGCTTATGGTGCTGTAGACGTGGTAGAATCAGGAGTGGAATCTATCGGGAAAGGAATCCACCAGGGCTTGGAGACTGTCAAAAGTGTGGGCAAGAATGTTTCTGATTTTTTCAATGGTGGTCTGAAGGCGGCCTCATCCTTGTTTGGATAATAGGAGAAAATAAATGGATAAGATACAAAAAGATACTAATGATGCACTAGAAACAACACGTAAATGGAATCCATTATTAATGATTTTCGCAATGCCTTTGTATTTGTTTTTGATTATTTGGGCCTCATACTTTCCAATGGGAGTGCTCCGATTGGCTAGTGAAGATGGACATGAACTAGTTATACAATTGACATCAATAGAAAATAGCCTTATTCCTCCAGCTAGTTTCTTTGGTTTTCTATTCTTGTTTAGTTGGCTCTGTTTTATTAGTTTTTATATTATTTCCAAAAGAAATCGCATTAAAGCTTATTTATTGACTCAGATTCTTCAGTTGATTCTATTTGTGATTTTTTATTATAGTTGGTTTATAGCCATCTTGTATTTAATCCCTCTAGTTGCAATTCGTATCGTTTACTGGATAGGTTTTGTCTTATCACTGATTTACTTTATCTACATTTTTGTAACAAAGCAGCGCGCTAGAAAAGATTTTTTTGCTTCTCTAAATATTAAAAAATTTTTGAATGTTATTTTATTCTTATGGTTGTTGATGTATGGAATCAACCTCTTTACCCACGGGCTTAATCATTTCCTTGCGCACCTCTTGCTTGCTTTATTGCCAATTTCACCTATTTTATTTGGCCTTTTTATGGTTTCATTTCTTAAATCCTATTTAGTAACGCTAGAGAACTTGAATGCAGTCAATAAAAATCAAGAGAAATACCGTGAAGAGTATGGATATACCATCGAAGAATGGTATGGGAAAAAGTCAAAAATGTACAAGGAACATGTGAAGAAGTCTAAAAAGAGATAAAGGTTTGTATAATTTTTATTAAAAGGAGAAAAGATGAAGAAGTTATTTGTCATCATTTTGTTATTGATTCTTGGAGGTTGCTCTAATGGAAAGGAAGCAGGGGGAACAGAGAAAAGTACACGCAATACAGTTGTAAATAAAGAGAAAGAATTGAAATTTGTAGTAGCACCGCAATATGAAGGTCAAACGTCTGATTTAATTGAACTTGGAAAAAAATTGACTAAGGAACATCCCGAACTAGGTAGTAAGGGAAATATGGCTATCTACTATACAGGAGCAGTCTCAGATGGTAGAGCAGCACTGATGCTCGTCAATAAAACTGACGTAGATATCAAAAAAGATTTGGAGTTTTCACTAAGCTGGTCCTATGATGGCAAAACTATTTTTGAGAATCAAAAGATTAGCTATGCTATCAAGGATAGTGGTGAGTTACCTTCTTACACAACTACATTAATTTTGTTACCACTTAACTCAGAACAATTGGAGGTTGTTGACTCGATGTCAGATCCATCCAAGATGACACTTTCAATGTCTGATGTGAAGAGCATAGAATAAGCTAGGAGTTGAATGTGACAACAGAAACCATTTTATTTTTATTTGCTACCATCGTCATCTTTTTATCTTTGATCTTTTTATCTGGTACATATCTCTACCTTTATTTTCGGGATAAAAAGATGGTACGTCTTGCCAAATCGTCTGTTAAGGGAACGGTTGTGGGCTATAGTAATTTTCAGGCTGGAAATCCTCCGATTGTTGAATATACGGTTAACGGAACTACTTATAGCAAGCCATTACGGTATTTTATAATCAAAACGGTTTCGCTTCCATGGGGCCCCATAAGTACATATGATAACTTTACAAGAGAGGATATGTTGGCAAATTCACTAACCTTTTATCGCAATTCTTTTATATCGTTTAATAACTTAATGCGTACGCATTTTCCAGTCTATTCGAAGATGACGGTATGGTATGATCCTGAAAAACCAAACAGGGCTTATGTGGAACGATACTGTGGGATTAACAAGCTTTATAAATGGTTTGGCATCGGTAGTGCTATATTGTTAATCATGACCTATGCTATTGTAGTACTTGCTTATTTGTTAAAGAGATGAGGTATAGATGTCAGACGTTAGTATTGTTGAAGTAGAGGAATATGGCTATACCATTGAAGAATGGTATGGAAAGAAGTCAAAAATGTATAAGGAACATGTTAAGAAGTCTAAAAAGAGATAAAGGTTTGTATCATTTTTATTAAAAGGAGAAAAGATGAAGAAGTTATTTGTCATCGTTTTGTTATTGATTCTTGGAGCTTGCTCTAATGGAAAGGAAGCAGGGGGAACAGAGAAAAGTACACGCGATACAGTTGTAAATAAAGAGAAAGAATTGAAATTTGTAGTAGCACCGCAATATGAAGGTAGAACATCGGAATTAATTGAACTTGGAAAAAAATTGACTAAGGAACATCCTGAGGTAGGTAATCAGGGAGAAGTTACTCTATACTATTCTGGTAGTACATATACATTCAATGAGCAGGAGTATGCAGTATTTATGATATTAAACAAGACAGATACTGACATTAATCATGATGCTAAATTTAAAATTAGTTGGAGTTATGCGGGACAGCAAATCTACCAAAATGAATTAGTTGAATACAAGATTTCTGAAAGCGGGGAGCTGCCTACACAATCTGCAACAATTTTCTTACTTCCTTTAACAACTGAACAGAAATCGATTGTTACAAAGATTGTAGATGAAAGAAAAATGAACCTAAGTATATCAGATATTCAGATGAAGTAGAAGAAGTGTATATTGAAGATGCTTTGCCAGAAGACTTTTTGTATCACAGTCTGTTTCAAGTTTTAAATACTGTTTCAACTAGAATTTTAGAACCAGATGATGAGTCAGTGAAAGAAGGAATTGATTTCTTAGCTGGTTATATCCATTATCAGGGGCATTGTGAGTTGACCCCTCCCTTCTTTTTCACCACAATCTCTGATGGGAAAGTCTATACAGATATAAAAGTAGGTGTGTTAAAAGAGACTTTTTCAGGTATTCAGTCTATTGAAGAAATTTTTGGATGGTAAATGTGGAATTAAAATTTAGTCACTGCATGTATTGAGTGGGTTGGGAAATGTATCATATGAACGGATTTGTCAAAAAGTATATCCTTCATGTTAGGAGCTTATAGAGGATATGCTGGAAATGTTTTATAGATATCCCAGTTTATTTTAAGAGTTATCCTTTCTCTGAAACAGATGTAGCTAAGGATGCCTTCATAAAATATAGATGCAATTGGTTAAGGCTTGCAAACGATAGGAGTGGAGTTGATGGTAAAGAAAAATAGAAAAAATAAAGCAAAGATTACTGATATAGAAAGAGAAAGATACCACGGGCCTTTGATTACAGATGGTGTTAGTTTAGTTTATATTAAGTTATATCCATGGATTGCTTTAGCATTAACTGGTTTTCTGTATGTGGGTGGAACTTATGAAGACAATCTAGGCATCTTTAAAGGACTTTCTTTGTTTTGCGGTGTTGTGAATATACTTGGTATTATCATTTCTTTTATTCCTTATTTGGTAAACGCCTGGAAGGCTTTAACATATTATTTGATAGCCCTCACAGTGTTAAGCTTAGTGATAGATTTAGATTTTATTGGTTTATTAATGGTTATTTCAGACGGCAGTCCTATAGGAGCCAAGGAGATATATCAATCCCCTCTCACTCCATTTTATGTAATATTGATGATGCTCCTTTTTATCTTTGCTTGTTGCCTCTATGCTTGGTACTATCTCCCAAAGAATCAGGGGAAAGTCTGGGCTTTTAATCAAGTAAAAGAGGGAGATAGAAAGAAAACATGGTGGAATAATGTTGCTATAGCTTTTGCGGGGGCAACAATCATTCCCGCCCTTCTAACAGGTTATATTCAGATTGTTTTTGGTGTTTTATTGGGAATTTTGTTGACCTTGACGCTACCAGCTGTTATGGTAGATGCGTTTTATGCAGCTATTTACATAAGAAAGCATCCTGATAGCGATGGATTAGTTTAGAAATGAAATCATTTGTAAATATCTAAGAAAGGTGCACTTAATTTGACAATTCAAGGGAGATGAAAATTTCTTGACTTCTATACTCAGAGTTCTATACTATAATCGCAATCGCCGATTTAGCTCAGTTGCTAGAGCAAGCTACTCGTAAAGTCTGGCTCCTAGGTGAATAAATGATCGAATATCTGAAAGATTTATATATAGAAAATAACCGTTAAGCCTTTTTCTTAGCGGTTATTTCTATTATTTAATAGCATTGATATTTCATCAATTATGTCTGTCTCTGTGATTCTGGTAGAGGTTCAACTTGATTGTTACTATTTTTAATGGTGTGAATATGCTTATAATGTACCCCAGTTAAGTACGAAACTTTTTGACTCAATCTTATTTTTAACAT
Source organism: Streptococcus mitis (assembly GCF_016658865.1). Classification (NCBI taxonomy): domain Bacteria; kingdom Bacillati; phylum Bacillota; class Bacilli; order Lactobacillales; family Streptococcaceae; genus Streptococcus; species Streptococcus mitis. The sequence continues at coordinate 1,486,923 of NZ_CP067992.1, read as the reverse complement.
GTGTTAAAAAAATAATTAACCCATATTAATTTTTCTTGACTTAAATTTTTTAAATTGATATACTATTTTTCAGAGAGCTAACAATTATATATAAATGTACTACTCTATTTCCTAGATAACACTTAGTAAAACTTTTTATAACAAAGGCTAGCAAAGTTAAAGTTTTTCTATCTATTGGAAGTTAAATAAATATGTAAGGAATTAAAATGAAAAAAAGTACAGTATTGTCACTAACCACAGCTGCAGTTATTTTAGCAGCATATGTCCCTAATGAGGTAGTTTTAGCAGACACATCTAGCTCTGAAGATGCTTTAAATATCTCTGATAAAGAAAAAGTAGTAGTAGGTAAACAAAACGAAAACAAAGAAAAACATGAAGATATTCATAATGCTATAGAAACTTCAAAGGATATTGAAGAGAAGAAAACAACAGTTATTGAAGAAAAAGAAGTTGTTAGTAAGGATTCTGTGATAGATAATAAAACTAACAATGAAAAAGTAACAATCAAAAAAGAAGATTCCAATCAATACAAAGGAGATAATGCAGACTCGGCTGCAAGTAAAGATACGGAAAGTCCCAAAAAAGAAGATAGACTTGTCTATATTGCTGAATTTAAAGATAAAGAATCTGGAGAAAAAGCAGTCAAGGAACTATCCAATCTTAAGAATACAAAAGTTTTATATACTTATGATAGAATTTTTAACGGTAGCGCTATTGAAACAACCAAAGATACTCTGGATAAAATTAAACTAATAGAAGGTATTTCATCGGTTGAAAGGTCACAAAAAGTCCAACCTATGATGAATCATGCTAGAAAGGAAATTGGAGTTGAAGAGGCAATCGATTACCTAAAATCTATCAATGCACCATTTGGTAAAAATTTTGATGGTAGAGGTATGGTCATTTCAAACATCGATACTGGGACTGATTATAGACATAAAGCTATGAGAATCGATGATGATGCCAAAGGCTCAATGAGATTTAAAAAAGAAGACTTAAAAGGTACTGATAAAAATTTCTGGTTGAGTGATAAAATTCCTCATGCTTTCAATTATTATAATGGTGGTAAAATCACTGTAGAAAAAGCTGATGATGGAAGCGATTATTTTGATCCACATGGGATGCATATTGCTGGGATTCTTGCGGGAAATGATACTGAAAAAGATATCAAAAACTTTAACGGAATAGATGGAATTGCGCCTAATGCACAAATTTTCTCTTATAAAATGTACTCAGACGCTGGATCTGGATTCGCAGGAGATGAAACAATGTTTCATGCTATTGAAGACTCGATCAAACACAATGTCGATGTTGTTTCAGTATCGTCTGGCTTTACAGGAACAGGTCTTGTAGGTGAGAAATATTGGCAAGCTATTAGAGCGTTAAGAAAAGCAGGCATTCCAATGGTGGTAGCTACAGGTAACTATGCGACTTCTGCTTCAAGTTCTTCATGGGATTTAGTGGCAAATAATAATCTGAAAATGACAGATACAGGGAATGTGACAAGAACTGCAGCACATGAAGATGCGATAGCAGTTGCTTCTGCTAAAAATCAGACAGTTGAGTTTGACAAAGTTAAGATTGGAGGAGAAAGTTTTAAATACAGAAATATAGGGGCCTTTTTCGATAAGAATAAAATCATAACAAACGAAGATGGTTCAAAAGCTCCTAGTAAATTGAAATTTGTATATATAGGTAAAGGTCAAGACCAAGATTTGATAGGTTTGGATCTTAAGGGCAAAATTGCAGTAATGGATAGAATTTATACAAAGGATTTAAAAAATGCTTTTAAACGAGCAACGGATAAGGGCGCACGCGCCATTATGGTTGTAAATACTGTAAATTACTACAATAGAGATAATTGGACAGAGCTCCCAGCTATGGGATATGAGGAGGATGAAGGAACTACTAGTCAAGTTTTCTCAATTTCAGGAGATGATGGTGTAAAGCTATGGAACATGATTAACCCTGATAAAAAAACTAAAGTCAAAAGAAATAATAAAGAAGATTTTAAAGATAAATTGGAGCAATACTATCCAATTGATATGGCAAGCTATAATTCTAATAAACCGAATGTAGGTGATGAAAAAGAAATTGACTTTAAGTTTGCACCTGACACCGACAAAGAACTTTATAAAGAAGATATCATAGTTCCAGCAGGGTCCACATCTTGGGGACCGAGAACAGATTTACTTTTAAAACCGGATGTCTCAGCACCCGGTAAAAATATTAAATCCACTCTCAATGTCATTAATGGGAAATCAACTTATGGCTATATGTCAGGAACTAGTATGGCAACTCCAATCGTGGCAGCTTCTACTGTTTTGATTAGACCAAAGTTAAAGGAAATGCTTGAAAGACCTGTATTGAAAAATCTTAAGGGAGATGACAAAATAGATCTTACAAGTCTTACAAAAATAGCCCTACAAAATACTGCACGTCCTATGATGGATGCGACTTCTTGGAAAGAAAAAAGTCAATACTTTGCATCACCTAGACAACAGGGGGCAGGGCTAATTAATGTTGCCAATGCTTTGAGAAATGAAGTCGTAGCAACTTTCAAAAACACGGATTCTAAAGGTTTGGTAAACTCTTATGGTTCTATTTCTCTTAAAGAAATAAAAGGAGATAAAAAATATTTTACAATTAAGCTTCACAATACATCAAACAGACCTTTGACCTTTAAAGTTTCAGCATCTGCTATAACTACAGATGCTCTAACTGACAGACTCAAACTGGATGAAACATACAAAGATGAAAAATCTCCAGATGGGAAGCAAATTGTTCCAGAAATCCACCCAGAAAAGATCAAAGGAGCAAATATTACATTTGAGCATGACACTTTCACTATAGGCCCAAATTCTAGCTTTGATTTAAATGCGGTTATAAATGTTGGAGAGGCTAAAAACAAAAATAAATTTGTAGAATCATTTATTCATTTTGAGTCAGTGGAAGAAATGGAAGCTCTAAACTCCAATGGGAAGAAAACAAATTTCCAACCTTCTTTATCGATGCCTCTAATGGGATTTGCTGGGAATTGGAACCACGAACCAATCCTTGATAAATGGGCCTGGGAAGAAGGTTCAAAATCAAAAACAATGGAAGGTTATGATGATGATGGTAAACCAAAAATTCCAGGAACCTTAAATAAGGGGATTGGTGGAGAACATGGTATAGATAAATTTAATCCAGCAGGAGTTATACAAAATAGAAAAGATAAAAATACAACATCCCTAGATCAAAATCCAGAATTATTTGCTTTCAATAACGAAGGAATCTACGCACCATCATCAAGTGGTTCTAAGATTGCTAAAATTTATCCTTTAGATTCAAATGGAAATCCTCAAGATGCGCAGCTTGAGAGAGGATTAACACCTTCTCCACTTGTATTAAGAAGTGCAGAAGAAGGATTGATTTCAATAGTAAATACAAATAAAGAGGGAGAAAATCAAATCGACTTAAAAGTCATTTCGAGAGAACACTTTATTAAAGGAATTTTAAACTCAAAAAGAAATGATGCAAAGGGAATCAAATCTTCTAAACTAAAAGTTTGGGGTGACTTGAAGTGGGATGGACTCATCTATAACCCTAGAGGTAAAGAAGAAAATGCACCAGAAAGCAAGGATACCAAAGATCCTGCTACTAAGATAAGAGGACAATTTGAACCGATTGCGGAAGGCCAATATTTCTATAAATTTAAATATAGGTTAACTAAAGATTACCCATGGCAGGTTTCCTATATTCCTGTAAAAATTGATAACACAGCCCCTAAGATTGTTTCGATTGATTTTTCAAATCCTGAAAAAATTAAGCTGATCACAAAGGATACTTATCACAAGGTCAAAGAGCAATACAAGAATGAAACTTTATTTGCGAGAGATCAGAAAGAACATCCTGAAAAATTTGACGAAATTGCCAACGAAGTTTGGTATGCAGGAGCCGCTATTGTTAATGAAGATGGAGATGTTGAGAAAAATCTTGAAGTAACTTATGCAGGTGAGGGTCAAGGAAGAAATAGGAAACTTGACAAAGACGGAAATACCATTTATGAAATTAAAGGTGCAGGAGATTTAAGAGGAAAAATCATTGAAGTCATTGCACTAGATGGCTCTAGCAATTTCACAAAGATTCATAGAATTAAATTTGCTGATCATGCTGATGAAAAAGGGATGATTTCCTATTATCTAGTAGATCCTGATCAGGATTCTTCTAAATATCAAAAGCTTGGAGAGATTTCCGAATCTAAATTTAAAAATTTAGAAAATAGAAAAGAGGATAGTCTTAAAAAAGATACAACTGAAGTAGAACATCATCAAGAAAGTGAAGAGGCTACCGAAGAAAAATCTAGCTTTACTATTCATAAAACTATTTCAACAATTAGAGACTTTGAAAGCAAAGATTTAAAGAAACTGATTAAAAAGAAATTTAGAGAAGTTGATGATTTTACAAGTGAAACTGGTAAGAGAATAGAGGAATACGATTATAAATACGATGATAAGGGAAATATCATTGCTTATGACGATGGTAGTGCCTTACAATATGAAACTGAAAAACTTGACGAAATCAAATCAAAAATTTATGGTGTTCTAAGCCCGTCTAAAGATGGACACTTTGAAATTCTTGGAAAGATAAGTAATGTTTCTAAAAATGCCAAGGTATATTATGGCAATAACTATAAATCTATAGAAATCAAAACGACCAAGTATGATTCATATTCAAAAACGATGACATTTGATTTATACGCTAATATTAATGATATTGTGGATGGATTAGCTTTTGCAGGAGATATGAGATTCTTTGTTAAAGATGATGATCAGATAAAAGCTGAAACGAAGATTAGAATGCCTGAAAAAAATAAGGAAACTAAAACAGAATATCCCTATGCATCAAGTTATGGGAATATAATAGAATTAGGAGAAGGAGATCTTTCAAAAAACAAACCAAACAATTTAACGGACATGGAATCTGGTAAAATCTATTCTGATTCAGAAAAACAACAATATCTATTAAAGGATAACATCATTTTAAGAAAAGGCTATGCACTAAAAGTGACTACCTATAATCCTGGAAAAACGGATATGTTAGAAGGAAATGGAGTTTATAGCCAGGAAGATATAGCAAAAATACAAAAGGCCAATCCTAATCTAAGAGTCTTATCAGAAAAAATAATTTATGCTGATAGTAGAAATGTTGAAGATGGAAGAAGTACTCAATCCGTATTAATGTCGGCTTTGGACGGCTTTAACATTGTAAGGTATCAAGTGTTTACCTTTAAAATGAATGATAAAGGGGAAGCAATCGATAAAGATGGAAATCTTGTGACAGATTCTTCTAAACTTGTATTATTTGGTAAGGATGGTAAAGAGTACACAGGAGAGGATAGGTCCAATGTAGAAGCTATAAAAGAAGATGGCTCTACGTTATTTATTGATGCAAAACCAGTAAATCTTTCAATGGACAAGAACTACTTTAATCCATCTAAATCTAATAAAATTTATGTACGAAATCCAGAATTTTATTTAAGAGGTAAGATTTCTGATAAGGGTGGTTTTAACTGGGAGTTGAGAGTTAATGAATCGGTTGTAGATAATTATTTAATCTATGGAGATTTACACATTGATAACACTAGAGATTTTAACATTAAGCTTAATGTTAAAGATGGTGACATCATGGACTGGGGGATGAAAGACTATAAAGCAAACGGATTCCCAGATAAGGTAACTGATATGGATGGAAACGTTTATCTTCAAACTGGCTATAGTGATTTGAATGCGAAAGCGGTTGGAGTACACTATCAATTTTTATATGATAATGTAAAACCTGAAGTAAGCATTGATCCTAAGGGAAATACTAGTATCGAATATGCTAATGGAAAATCTGTAGTCTTTAATATCAATGATAAAAGAAATAATGGATTCGATGGTGAGATTCAAGAACAACATATTTATGTAAATGGAAAAGAATACAAAACATTTGCTGATATTAAACAAATAGCAGATAAGACACTAAACATTAAGATCGTTGTAAAAGATTTTGCAAGAAATACAACCGTAAAAGAATTCATTTTAAACAAAGATACGGGAGAAGTAAGTGAATTAAAACCTCAGATGGTAACTGTGACCATTCAAAATGGAAAAGAAATGAGTTCAACGATAGTGTCGGAAGAAGATTTCATTTTACCTGTCTATAAGGGGGAATTAGAAAAAGGCTATCAATTTGATGGTTGGGAAATTTCTGGTTTCGAAGGAAAAAAAGACACTGGCTATGTTCTTAATCTATCAAAAGATACCCTTATAAAACCTGTATTCAAGAAAATAGAGGAGAAAAAGGAGGAGGAAAATAAACCTACTTTTGATGTATCCAAAAAGAAAGACAACACACAGGCAAATCCTAGTCAATTAAATCAAAGTCATAGAAAAGAGGACTTACAAAGAGCAAATCATTCACAAAAATCTGATTCAACTAAGGATATTACAGCTACAGTTCTTAATAAACACTTTGAAACTAAGAAAGAAGTCTATCTTAATGAACAAGAGAATATAGCTAATAAACATACTAACATTGATAGTAAGTCGGATACTAACCATTCTGATAAGTTGCCAAAAACCGGAACAGTTAGAGCAGTTCTTACACCATTCATTGCTGGAATGTTGTTTATAGTAGGAGCGCTTCTTGGATTGAAGAAAAAAGATCAAGATTAAGATTAAGACAAAAGGTATGGATGAAAAAATGGTTTATGTGTTGAGATTAGATAGTGTGATTGTTAAACAGTTTGCTGACAATTACTATTTAATACTTAATTCTTAAGTTTACATTGATAATTATACACTTTTAGAATGTATTAATGGACTTCATTTAGATAACAAAAAATCTTCTTATTACAGATAGGAAGATTTTTTGGATTTTACCAATTTCATAAAATACAGTATCGAACTATATATTAAAAACTGTGCTTTTACAATTGTAGTAAAAACTCAAGATTTATTTGATGAAGTACAGGCTATATGAAATATGATAAGTAAATATGCCTATTAGATTTTTTATAAACATAATATAAGTGAATAATATGAAAGGATAGCTCCTTTTCATTATCATAGTTAGACTATAAAAATATATAAAATTCTTAAAAATTATGGTATAATTTATGTTAATAAATTCGATATAGAGTTTAATGGATGATTCTATTGCTGCCAATATTTAAGGGTTAGTTGATTGGTTTTCTTTTGAAAATCCATCCATTCATGGATACTGACAAATCTTACGAATTTGTTTAAGATATAGGTGAAATATAGTGAAAAATGGGAGGAATACTATGACTAAGAAACATTTTGAAGAGAGAAATGGTCCGAAATCAACTGTATCGAAGGTAGTGAAAGGAACTTCTCCATCTAAGATTAGGGGCAAGTTTTTTAAAATAAAAGTCTATATTGGCATTGCCATTAGTCTCTTGGTCGTTGCAATCCTAGCAAGCCTCTTCTTATTCTCACCTAACGCAAAGAAAGAGTCAAATGAAGCCATTTCTTCAGTTGCTAAAAAAGAGAACACAAGTAAAGAAGCGATAGATACTTCGAAAGCGTCTGAGAATGAGAAGAAGAAAGAAGAGGAGATTCAAAAACTCAAGGAACAGCTAACCAGTTTAGATAGCAAGGTCTCTGAGTCAGAGAAGGTAGTTAGCAAGCTAAAAGAAGAAACTGCAGTTCCGAAACTGGATATTGAAGCATTAAGAAATAATGATTTATCTAGTTTGAAAGGCACATGGCGTACACCGTCGGGCAATGAATATGTCATTAATGAGTCTGGTGAAATTTATATAACTAGCTTTAGAGATGGTCAAAAATTTGAATATACTGTTGAATTGGACAATAGTTACTCTCATCTGAAAAATCGAAGTTCAGATTCCAACTTTAAAGAAGTTGAAAGTCTAAGTGCACACACTAAAGGTTCTGTCGCAGGAGGATTTGTGGTAGTTGCCGTACCAAGTGGAGTTGTCATGCAACCTGGTGATGATGGAAAACTGACAGATAAAAGCAATCATGACGAGGAGAGACTGTTTGCAGGACAGCAGTATGAAGCGATGTTGTCGAGACCAGAAGATGTTTATTATCGTGTAAAACCAGATACTAGTAAACTTGAGGAAGAGGAGAAGAATTTAGCTCAACTACAGGCTGAACGCGAAGCAATCAAAACTTCTCTAGAATCTAAGGAAAAGAAAAATAATAACTAGAAAAAACTAGTTTAGAATCTAACTTTCGATTGTTTTAGTTCAGAAATACTGTTGCAATCGCTAGAATGAAGAAGCTCATTAGGGCTTCTTTTCTTTTATCTTAACACTTCAACCACTTAGACTGATATAGAGACCAGATAGGCAAAAGAACTTGTTCTTGAAACTGACCTCTGCTATAATGATTTTTGTAAGGGACGTGAGGCGTCACTATCAGATAACTCAAGTTCATAAAAAAGCAATTGGAGATAAAAATGAAAAAATTATTAGGTATTGGATTCTTGCTAGTTTCAGCTTTGGTTTTGTATTTTGGTTCTGTTGGATGGCCAAGTTTGGATGTCAACCTATGGTCACTGATTCCGGTAGGACTGTTCCTCTTTTTCACTCTAGAGAATTTTTTGAAAAAAGACTACAAGGCTAGTCTGATGTGTTTAATTATTGCTTTTATCATTGCAAATGCAATTTTAGACCTTTTGCCAATTTCAAGTGGCTTGGTAATTGGAGCGGGCGTACTAGCTTGCATTGGTATTGGATACCTCTTTCCTGATAAAGATACACAAGAAGACAAATAGAAAAGGCCTCGAGGTTTCTCGAGACCCTTTTTTACTTACCAGCGTAATATTTTTGAATTCCTTTCACGATACCTGCTACAAGCTTATCTTGATAGTGGCTATCTCGAATCTGTTGATTTTCAGCGAAATTATCTATATAACCAAGCTCTAGGAGGACGGCTGGTTTAGCAGTTTCTCGAAGAACGGCAAAGCTTCTTTCCAATAAACCAGCATCTTTAGCACCAGTCTCAGCTAACAATGAAGAGTGGATAGCGGCTGCAAGACGCTTGCTCTCACTCATACGGTCAGGATGGTTATGCCAGTATGGGTTGATTTTACTTGGATAATCAGGATCATCACTATAGGAATAGGTTTGAATTCCACTAGCTCTAGAGTACGCGCTGCCAGTCGCATTGAAGTGAATACTAATAAAGATATCAGAGTTAGTCTTGTTAACCATACGAGAACGCTCTGTAACAAAATCTACATCAATATCACTATCACGTGAAGTAAGAACTTTGTAGCCAAGTTCTTCTAACTTTTTGCGTAATTTACGATACACCTGCATGTTGAGGTCTTTTTCAGCGACATTGTAATAGTATGCACCTGAGTCTCTTCCACCATGTCCTGGATCTAAAAAGATGGTTCTACTGTATTGGCCTTTTACAAAACCAACTTCTTTTGAGACCTCAGAAATCCATTGACCATTTTTGTGGAATAGATGGTCTTTACCGTCAATTTTGTAAGTTCCGGAAACATAATGTCCATTATCATCTAAGTAGTAGCGAGCCTTATAAGTGTCGTCGTAAATCCACTCTTTTTTAGCCATATAACCACCAGCTTTGAGATAGTAAGCTCCAATCCATTCTTTTGATGCATACATTCCACCACGCTTCAAAAAGAACCAGCTGTTATAGTTTTTATCAAATATCCATTCATTATCAGCCATGGCTCCATTGGTTTTTAGATAATAGCTTCCCGACCATTTATCGGCTAACATAGCTCCATCTTGAGCAAAAGAATACCAAGAACCGCTGATTTTTTCCCATTTGTTTTGGACAAATTTTCCAGATGCGTTCGCATAGAACCAGGTATCTTTAATTTTTACCCAGCTATTTTCAGCCATAGCACCACTGTTATTAAATAGGTAGCCCTTAAATGTAGTTGAGCTCAACATGATTCCCTTTTTATCAAAGTAGTACCAAGAACCATTGACTTTCTCCCACTTGTCCTGAGAGATTTTTCCAGAGGATGTGGCATAATACCAATTTTGGTCGATTTTTGCCCAGCCGTTTGTGGCCATAGCTCCACTTTTGGTCAGTAAATAGTTATCAAAAGTTGTATTACTAAGCATGATTCCATCTTTGTCAAAGTAATACCAAGCACCACCAATTTTCTCCCATTTATTCTGAGAAATTTTTCCAGAAGAATTAGCGAAGTACCATTTTCCATTGATAAAGTTCCAACCGTTTTCAGCCATCACTCCATCTTTATTGAAAACATAACCATCAAAGGTTGTATTGCTTAGTCGATGGCCATCTTTATTGAAGTAGTACCACTTTCCTTGGATTTTTTTCCAGTTGGTAACAGGTTTGTTGTGTTCGTAAAAGCGCCAGTTATTATTTTCTTCCTGCCAACCTTCTTTGACTTTTTCAACTTTTTCTTCTTTTTTTACTTCAGACTTCTTCTCTTCTGTAGCAGGATTTTTTTTCTCTATTTTTTCTTCTTTATCATCAATTTTAGAAGAATTGTCTGTTTTTTCGACCTTCTCTTTCGATTTTTCTTGGTTTTCGATTTTTGAAGTACTTGAATGAGGAATTGTTACATTTTCTCGTACTGACTCTGCTTTATTTTCTTGAGCTTGGGCAGTTGTTTGAGTGTATCCTAAAATAGATAAGGCAACTGCACTAGCAAGTAAAACCTTTTTCATATTAAACTCCTTTTGTTTTTTTGCTTATTATAATAAAATCTTGCTGATTTCTCAACTATCAAACTGAACTTCTTCTAGTAGATAGTCTATAAAGCGTTCGCCCATCTTAGATAGGCTGGTTTTTTCATGCTGGATATAGACCAGCTCAATGGGGTCGTCAATGTCCAGAGGGATGGAAACGATATTGTCTCCATTGAGATTACTGTTCAAAATCCCTGTCGCAATGGTATAACCATCCAAACCAATCAAGAGATTAAAGAGGGTAGCACGGTCGCTGACTACGATAGATTTTTTGTGGTATTCCTGCGAGAGAATCTCTTCTGAAAAGTAGAAGGAGTTATGAGTTCCTTGGTCATAGCTGAGGTAAGGGAAGTTTTCTAAATCAGACAGTTTGACCTTATCTTTCTTTGCTAGAGGGTTGGTCTTGCTGACAAAGATATGAGGCTGAGCTGTAAAGAGATGGTGAGCTAGCAGGTGGTTGTCATCCAGCATTTTGGTTAAAACATCACGGTTGTAGCTGTTTAGGAAGAGGACACCGACCTCACTACGGAAATTCTTGACGTCGTCAATAATCTCCCAAGTACGAGTTTCACGAAGGAAGAGCTCGTATTTCTCCATATCACTTTTCTTGAGCAGAGAGACAAAGGCATTGACCACAAAGGCATAGTGCTGGGAGGAAACGCTAAAAAGTTCGCGGTGGGCGACAGGATTTTTATAGCGTTCCTCCAGAAGTTGAGTTTGCTCGACAACCTGACGGGCATAGGAGAGAAACTCCATCCCATCACGGGTCAAGGTGATACCCTTGGGATTGCGGATAAAGATTTCAATGCCCATTTCATTTTCCAAATCTCTCACAGCATTGGAAAGACTCGGTTGAGTGATAAAGAGTTGCTTGGCTGCCTCATTCATGGAGCCAGTTTCGACGATTTTGATAATATAATGTAATTGTTGAATTCTCATGTTTTTATTGTACCACACTTGCGTCAGAATCGCCAAAGAAGATAGGAAAATCAGGGGTATTGTGTGATTCTCTTCTTGAAAAAAACACAAAATTTTGCTAGAATGAGTCTTATGAAAACATTCTATGATGTGCAGCAATTCCTCAAACGATTTGGTATTATTGTTTATATGGGAAAACGCTTATATGATATTGAGCTGATGAAGCTGGAACTCTCTCGAATTTACGATGCAGGGTTGATGGACAAATTAGACTATCTAGAAGCAGAAGCAGTTCTTCGCAGAGAGCACAAGGTAGAATTGGATTATATTGAGAAAAATGGAGAGAAGAACTAATGGTTACTTGGATTTTGTGGGCACTTATACTAGCAATGTTGGCATGGATGGGCTTTAACTATCTCCGTATTCGTCGTGCGGCTAAAATCGTGGACAATGAGGAATTTGCAGCCTTGATTCGTACGGGTCAATTGATTGATTTGCGCGACCCAGCTGAATTCCACAGAAAACATATCCTTGGTGCCCGAAATATTCCTTCAAGCCAGTTGAAGACTAGTCTTGCAGCCCTTCGTAAAGATAAACCTGTCCTTCTTTACGAAAACCAACGTGCGCAACGTGTCACAAATGCAGCACTCTATCTGAAAAAGCAAGGTTTCTCTGAGATTTATATCCTTTCTTATGGATTGGATTCTTGGAATGGAAAAGTGAAGACTAATTAACATAAGCTAAATTCTCAAACTAAGTTCCGATTTGGGTAGACAAGTGGACGTTTCTTTGAGAGAATGCTATGATTAATATGATGAAAAAACGTATAGTATTATATAGACAAAACCTATTTCTTTTGATATAATTTAGTGGTAATAATTTTAGGAGTTTTATAATATGAAAGAAAAGAAGAAGTCTTCCCTTGTTTTAGGTATCCTATCTATCGTTCTTGGTTTGCTATCTCCAATCGTGGGTCTTGTTTTGGGGATCATTGGTCTAGTCTTGGCTAATTCACATCAAAAAGAATCTGAATTAGACTATAAAACAGAACGAATTCTAAATATCGTAGGAATTGTAGTTTCTGTAATTAACTGGGTTGCAGGACTCCTCTTAATGATGCACTAATCAGGATTCTAACAAAAAAAGCTTTATTTTTAAAAGCTTTTTTGTTTTATCCACTCTTCTCGGTTCAAGAACCGGATAATATAGTGCTAACATTTTTCACCCAATTGATAAAGCCGATTTTTATGGTATTATTCATTTGTGTTTAGTTTAAGGAGTTTTTAGAAAATGCAAGAAAAGAAAAAAAATCCACTTTTTGTGGGTATTCTGTCTATTGTTATGAGTTTATTATTTGCTTTGGGAGGTATTCTTTTAGGTATCGCCGGTATCTTGTATGCTAACGAACTTCAAAAAGAATCTGGACTTGATTATAAAACAGAAAGAATTATAGCTATTGTAGGTATTGTTCTTTCTGCTCTTAACTGGATTGTTGGAATTATCTTACATATGAGTTAAAGAAGATTAAAAAAGCTTTAAACATAAAGCTTTTTTCTTTTATCCACTTTTTTCTAAATAGTTTTTAATGACTTCCAATTCCTCTGGATTCAAGGGGCGGAATTGCCCTTCTGCTAGTTCTGGGTCTAATGTAAAGTCACCGAACTGAACTCGTTTGAGAGAGACAACCTTGACACCAACTGACAGGAACATTTTCTTGACTTGATGAAATTTTCCCTCTGAAATGGTAATAGAGGCTTGACTGAGAGAAGGACTTGCGGATAGAATCTCTAGCCTTGCAGGTTTACAGACAGTGCCATCTAAAAAGACAATTCCTTTTTGAAAGGCTTGGATATGGGCAGGTGACAGGAGGCCATTAACCTCAACTTGGTAGGTCTTATCGACATGGTATTGGGGATGGAGGAGCTGAAAGCCCAAGGGACCGTTGTCGGTCAAGAGGAGGAGTCCAGTCGTATCTCGGTCCAGTCGACCGACGGCATAGAGCTTGTCAGACTGGATGTCAGGCGGAAGGAGGTCCATGACGGTTGGAAGTTTCTTGTCTTTGTTGGCTGTAACGACACCAGCAGGCTTATGAAGCATAAGATAGGTGTGCTCATAGCCTTGAATGATTTGATCCTGAAAAAGGAGTTCCTGTAGTCCTGTATCGATATTTTGGGCTAGGGAGCGGGCTGGGCAACTATCGACTAGAATTTCTCCTTTAAGTAAGGCTTGTTTCATGGCCTTTCGGCTGATTTTTTCTTTGGCTAATAAATTATCTAAACGCATACTGTGCCTATCTTATCATAAGTTGTTTGCTTTGAAAAGGCTTGACGTGAAAAGAAAAGCGGAGTGAAAACATTTACACTTGCTTGAGTTATGTTATTTACTTGAAAATATGGTATAATCGTTCAGTTAGAAAATAAATTTTGAATATTATAGAGGAAATCATGACAAAATTAAGAGAAGATATCCGTAACATTGCGATTATCGCCCACGTTGACCACGGTAAAACAACCCTCGTTGACGAATTATTGAAACAATCAGAAACGCTTGATGCACGTACTGAATTGGCTGAGCGTGCTATGGACTCAAACGATATCGAAAAAGAGCGTGGAATTACTATCCTTGCTAAAAATACAGCCGTTGCCTACAACGGAACACGTATCAACATCATGGACACACCAGGACACGCGGACTTCGGTGGAGAAGTTGAGCGTATCATGAAAATGGTTGACGGTGTTGTCTTGGTCGTAGATGCCTACGAAGGAACCATGCCACAAACTCGTTTCGTATTGAAAAAAGCCTTGGAGCAAGACCTTGTCCCAATCGTGGTTGTTAACAAAATCGATAAACCATCTGCTCGTCCAGCAGAAGTAGTGGACGAAGTCTTGGAACTTTTCATCGAGCTTGGTGCTGATGATGACCAGCTTGATTTCCCAGTGGTGTATGCTTCAGCTATCAACGGAACTTCTTCATTGTCAGATGATCCAGCTGACCAAGAAGCTACTATGGCGCCAATCTTTGACACAATTATCGACCACATCCCAGCTCCAGTAGATAACTCAGATGAGCCTTTGCAATTCCAAGTATCACTTTTGGACTACAATGACTTCGTTGGTCGTATCGGTATTGGTCGTGTCTTCCGTGGTACTGTTAAGGTTGGGGACCAAGTTACCCTTTCTAAACTAGATGGTACAACGAAGAACTTCCGTGTTACAAAACTCTTCGGTTTCTTTGGTTTGGAACGTCGTGAAATCCAAGAAGCTAAAGCAGGTGACTTGATTGCCGTTTCAGGTATGGAAGATATCTTTGTCGGTGAAACCATCACTCCGACAGACGCAGTTGAAGCTCTTCCAATTCTACACATCGATGAGCCAACTCTTCAAATGACTTTCTTGGTAAACAACTCACCATTTGCTGGTAAAGAAGGTAAATGGGTGACTTCTCGTAAAGTAGAAGAGCGCCTTCAAGCTGAATTGCAAACAGACGTTTCCCTTCGTGTTGACCCAACTGATTCACCAGATAAATGGACTGTTTCAGGACGTGGAGAATTGCACTTGTCAATCCTTATCGAAACAATGCGTCGTGAGGGATATGAACTTCAAGTATCTCGTCCAGAAGTTATCGTCAAAGAAATCGACGGCGTTAAATGTGAGCCATTTGAACGTGTTCAAATCGATACTCCAGAAGAATACCAAGGATCTGTTATCCAAAGCCTTTCTGAACGTAAGGGTGAAATGTTGGATATGATTTCAACTGGTAATGGTCAAACTCGTTTGGTCTTCCTTGTTCCAGCGCGTGGTTTGATTGGATACTCAACTGAGTTCTTGTCAATGACTCGTGGTTACGGTATCATGAACCATACTTTCGACCAATACTTACCATTGATTCCAGGGGAAATTGGTGGACGTCACCGTGGTGCCCTTGTTTCTATCGATGCTGGTAAGGCTACAACTTACTCAATCATGTCTATCGAAGAACGTGGAACAATCTTTGTTAACCCAGGTACTGAGGTTTACGAAGGAATGATCATCGGTGAAAACTCTCGTGAAAACGACTTGACAGTTAACATCACTAAGGCTAAACAAATGACCAACGTTCGTTCAGCTACTAAGGACCAAACAGCTGTTATCAAGACACCTCGTATCTTGACACTTGAAGAATCTCTTGAGTTCTTGAACGACGATGAGTACATGGAAGTAACGCCTGAGTCTATCCGTTTGCGTAAACAAATCCTTAACAAGGCAGAGCGCGAGAAAGCTAACAAGAAGAAAAAATCAGCTGAATAAGAGCTAGAAAGAGATAAAGATGGTTTATTTAATCATAGGAATCCTCTTATTACTACTCTATGTATTTGCGACACCAGAAAGTATTAAAGGGACAGTCAATATCGTCCTTGTCGTCTTTGCTTTTGTAGCACTTTTGATTTTATTAATGCTGTCTGTTCTGCAAATCTTTCAGCTACCGACAGAATTCTTCATCGCAATCGCTATGCTCTTCTTAGCATACTTTAGCTTGCGAGATATTACCCTCATGTCGGTCCATAAAAGTAAAAGAAGATAAAAAGAGAGTTTCGGCTCTCTTTTTGCTTGTTAGAATGCCCAATCTGAGCATTTTCATTTAGAATTATTTCCATAAAAATGGTAAAATAGTAAGAGTAGAAATGGAGTTCGAGACATGAAAGTAATAGATCAATTTAAGAATAAGAAAGTCCTTGTTTTAGGTTTGGCCAAGTCTGGTGAATCTGCAGCTCGTTTGTTGGACAAGCTAGGTGCCATTGTGACAGTAAATGATGGGAAACCTTTTGAGGACAATCCAGCTGCCCAAAGTTTGTTGGAAGAAGGAATCAAGGTCATCACAGGCGGTCATCCTTTGGAACTCTTGGATGAAGAGTTTGCCCTTATGGTGAAAAATCCAGGTATCCCTTACAGCAATCCCATGATTGAAAAGGCTTTGGCCAAGGGAATTCCAGTCTTGACTGAGGTGGAATTGGCTTACTTGATTTCAGAAGCACCGATTGTTGGTATCACAGGTTCAAATGGTAAAACAACCACAACGACTATGATTGGGGACGTTTTGACTGCTGCTGGCCAACATGGTCTTTTATCAGGAAATATCGGCTATCCTGCCAGTCAAGTGGCTCAAACTGCGACAGACAAGGATACGCTTGTCATGGAACTTTCTTCTTTCCAACTCATGGGCGTTCAAGAATTCCATCCTGAGATTGCGGTTATTACCAACCTCATGCCAACTCATATCGATTATCATGGTTCTTTTGAGGAATATGTAGCAGCCAAGTGGAATATCCAAAACAAGATGATAGCGGATGATTTCCTTGTCTTGAACTTTAACCAAGACTTGGCAAAAGAATTGGCTACTAAAACACAAGCTACAGTTGTACCATTCTCAACACTTGAAAAGGTTGATGGAGCTTATCTGGAAGATGGTCAACTCTACTTCCGTGGGGAAGTTGTCATGGCAGCGAATGAAATCGGAGTTCCAGGTAGCCACAATGTGGAAAATGCCCTTGCGACTATTGCTGTAGCCAAGCTTCGTGGTGTTGATAACCAAACCATCAAAGAAACTCTTTCAGCCTTTGGAGGTGTCAAACACCGTCTCCAATTTGTGGATGAAATCAAGGGTGTTAAGTTCTATAATGATAGCAAATCAACCAATATCTTGGCTACTCAAAAAGCCTTGTCAGGATTTGACAACAGCAAGGTCATTTTGATTGCAGGTGGTTTGGACCGTGGTAATGAGTTTGACGAATTGGTTCCAGACATTACTGGACTCAAGAAGATGGTTATCCTGGGTCAGTCTGCCGAACGTGTCAAACGGGCAGCAGATAAGGCTGGTGTGTCTTATGTGGATGCGACTGATATTGCTGATGCGACCCGCAAGGCCTATGAACTTGCGACTCAAGGAGACGTGGTTCTTCTCAGTCCTGCCAATGCTAGCTGGGATATGTATGCTAACTTTGAAGTACGTGGCGACCTCTTTATCGACACAGTAGCGGAGTTAAAGGAATAATATGAAAAAAATTGTCTTTACAGGTGGGGGGACGGTTGGACACGTGACCCTTAACCTTTTGTTAATGCCCAAGTTCATCGAAGATGGTTGGGAAGTCCACTATATCGGAGATAAGCGTGGGATCGAACACCAAGAAATCCTCAAGTCGGGTCTAGATGTCACCTTCCATTCCATTGCGACTGGAAAATTGCGTCGCTATTTCTCTTGGCAAAATATGCTGGACGTCTTTAAAGTTGGCTGGGGAATTGTCCAATCGCTCTTTATCATGTTGCGACTTCGTCCACAGGCCCTTTTTTCAAAGGGAGGTTTTGTCTCAGTGCCGCCAGTTATCGCAGCGCGTGTGTCAGGAGTGCCAGTCTTTATTCACGAATCGGACCTATCTATGGGCTTGGCCAATAAAATCGCCTATAAATTTGCGACTAAGATGTATTCAACCTTTGAACAAGCTTCAAGTTTGTCTAAGGTTGAGCATGTGGGAGCAGTGACCAAGGTTTCAGATCAAAAAACTCCAGAACCAGATGAATTGGTGGATATCCAAACCCACTTTAATCCCCAATTGCCAACTGTATTGTTTGTTGGCGGTTCTGCAGGTGCTCGTGTCTTTAACCAATTGGTGACAGACCATAAGAAAGAACTGACAGAGCGCTACAATATTATCAATTTAACTGGAGATTCTAGCCTGAACGAGTTGAGCCAAAATCTTTTTCGTGTTGACTATGTGACAAATCTCTATCAACCCTTAATGGAATTGGCTGATATTGTTGTGACACGAGGCGGTGCCAATACGATTTTTGAGCTCTTGGCGATGGCAAAATTACATGTTATTGTACCACTTGGTCGTGAAGCAAGTCGTGGAGACCAGATTGAGAACGCAGCCTACTTTGTTAAAAAAGGCTATGCAGAAGAGCTTCAAGAAAATGATTTGACCTTGGATGGTTTGGAAGAGAAGCTTTCTCACTTACTAAGTCACAAGGAAGACTATCAAGCCAAGATGAAGGCTTCTAAGGAATTGAAATCTCTAGCAGATTTTTATCAATTGTTGAAAAAAGATTTATCATAAGGAAAGTAAATGTCAAAAGATAAGAAAAAAGAGGGCAAAGAAATCCTCGAAGAATTTAAAGAGTTATCAGAATGGCAGAAACGAAACCAAGAATATCTAAAAAAGAAGGCTGAGGAAGAAGCAGCCCTAGCTGAGGAGAAGGAAAAGGAAAGACAAGCTCGAATGGCTTCCAAATCTGAAAAGTCAGATGCAACCGAGGACCAAGAGAGTGAATCTGATCCAAAAGACCCAAAATCAGCTAAGGAAGATGCTAAAGAAAAAGTAGGAGAGTCAGAAGACGTCAAAAAAGAAGTAGTCAAAGAAGAATCAAAGTCTAAAAAGACAGAGAAAGAGGATAAACGGGATAAAAAAATAGAGAAAAAGCCTGTTAAGGAAAAACCGGTCAAACCGAAAATTCCAGGAGTTCATATCTGGCGGGCTATCTCGATTTTGTTTCTCAGTCTGATTTTATTGGTTGTCTCTGCTTATTTGCTTAGTCCTTATGCGACCATGAAGGATATTCGTGTTGAGGGAACAGTGCAAACTACAGCTGATGATATTCGACAGGCTTCAGGCATTCAGGATTCGGATTATACGATTAACCTTCTGCTAGATAAGGCAAAATATGAAGAGCAGATCAAGTCTAATTATTGGGTTGAATCAGCTCAGCTTGTCTATCAATTTCCAACCAAGTTTACTATCAAGGTTAAGGAATACGATATTGTGGCCTACTATGTTTCTGGAGAAAGCCATTATCCAATCCTTTCAAGTGGGAAGGTGGAGACAAGTGCGGTAAGCTTGGTGAGTCTGCCAGAAACTTATATATCAGTTCTTTTTAATGACAGTGAACAAATCAAAGCCTTTACGTCTGAACTTGCTCAAATTAGCCCAGAACTCAAGTCTGCTATCCAAAAGGTGGAACTAGCCCCAAGCAAGGTGACATCAGATTTAATTCGATTGACTATGAATGATTCGGACGAGGTCTTGGTTCCTCTATCTGAAATGAGTAAGAAACTGCCTTACTATAGTAAGATTAAGCCACAATTGTCAGAACCGAGTGTGATTGACATGGAAGCTGGAATTTACAGCTACACAGTGGCGGATAAAGTAATTATGGAAGCTGAGGAAAAAGCCAAACAAGAGGCTAAGGAAGCTGAGAAGAAACAAAAAGAGGAAGAGAAGAAAAGACTGGAAGAACAGCAGAATAAACTAGAAGAGGAAAGGAAAAAGCTGGAGGAAGAGGGCAATCAAAACCAAACGACCCGACGTTCATCGCGTCGCTAGGTTTACCTTTTCTTCTATAGCTCTTTAGTTGCCATGTTTTTACTTGACAAGTGTTAGTAGAAATAATAGAATAGTAAAAAACCTTTAAAGCAGTCCAGAGAGGCAGCTAAGGTTAGACGGTGAAAGGGTGGAGACTACCCATTTTTCGTGGAACCTTGCTGTTGGCAGGTTCCTTTTTTCGTGGCTTCTGTTGCCCAGACTCTCTCACTAGCAAAGGTAAAAGGAGAAACCTATGCGAGAACATCGTCCAGTCATTGCTCTTGATTTTCCTAGTTTTGAGGCGGTCAAGGAATTCTTAGCTCTTTTTCCAGCAGAAGAAAGCCTTTATCTTAAGGTAGGGATGGAGCTTTATTACGCAACGGGGCCTGAGATTGTGTCTTACTTGAAAGGCCTGGGGCACAGTGTCTTTTTGGATCTCAAGCTGCATGACATTCCCAATACAGTCAAATCAGCTATGAAGGTCCTGTCTCAGCTTGGTGTGGATATGACAAATGTTCATGCTGCTGGGGGTGTAGAGATGATGAAGGCTGCGCGTGAAGGTCTTGGTAGTCAAGCCAAATTGATAGCTGTCACTCAGCTCACATCAACATCAGAAGCCCAGATGCAGGATTTTCAAAATATCCAAACCAGCCTGCAAGAGTCTGTGATTCATTATGCCAAGAAGACGGCTGAAGCGGGATTAGATGGTGTTGTTTGCTCGGCTCAGGAAGTGCAACTCATCAAGCAGGCCACTAATCCAGATTTTATCTGTCTAACACCGGGCATTCGTCCACAGGGATCTGCTGTTGGAGATCAAAAACGCGTGATGACACCTGCTGATGCCTATCAAATCGGTAGTGACTATATCGTAGTGGGACGTCCTATTATCCAAGCTGAGAATCCTGTTGCAGCTTATCATGCCATCAAGGATGAATGGACACAGGACTGGAATTAAAGAACTAGATTAGAAAAATAAAAGGAGAATACCATGACACTTGCTAAAGATATCGCTAGCCACCTCTTGAAAATTCAAGCCGTTTACCTCAAACCAGAGGAGCCTTTCACTTGGGCATCTGGTATCAAGTCGCCGATTTACACAGATAACCGTGTAACTCTTGCCTATCCAGAAACTCGTACTATCATTGAAAATGGCTTTGTGGAAGCTATTAAAGAAGCCTTTCCAGAGGTAGAAGTCATTGCAGGAACTGCAACGGCAGGGATTCCACACGGAGCTATTATTGCTGACAAGATGAATTTGCCATTTGCCTATATCCGTAGCAAACCAAAAGACCACGGCGCTGGTAATCAAATCGAAGGCCGGGTAGCTCAAGGTCAAAAAATGGTAGTGGTTGAAGATCTTATTTCAACAGGTGGTTCTGTTCTTGAAGCAGTAGCAGCCGCTAAACACGAAGGAGCAGATGTGCTTGGTGTTGTGGCAATTTTTAGCTATCAACTGCCAAAAGCAGATAAGAACTTCTCAGACGCAGGTGTCAAACTTGTGACGCTTTCTAACTACAGTGAACTCATCCACCTAGCCCAAGAAGAAGGTTACATCACACCAGAAGGCCTCGACCTTCTAAAACGATTTAAAGAAGACCAAGAAAATTGGCAAAACGCCTAAAACATAGAAAATCAGGTAGTCACTAGGATTACCTGATTTTGTTTTTTAGACTAGAAAATGAAAAGATTATTTGAATTTCCATAACTTAAGAAAGTTTATCATTTTTAATTATCTCTGTAAAATGATTGAAAGTATGAAATTTCCAAACAAAATATTTGAAAAGTTTTGAAAAAAGAGTTAAGATATTTTTGTAATATACAAAGTAAACGCTTACTTATTAAGGAGGGCATTTTATGTCATATAAAACAAGCAATGCAGAAGGTCATGTAGATTTCATCAATACCTATGATTTGGAGCCAATGGCGCAACAAGTTATTCCTAAAGCAGCATTTGGCTATATCGCTAGTGGGGCGGAAGATACTTTCACTTTACGTGAGAATATTCGTGCCTTTAACCACAAACTCATCGTTCCGCATACGCTTTGTGATGTTGAAAATCCAAGTACAGAGATTGAATTTGCAGGTGAAAAATTGTCTTCACCAATCATCATGGCGCCTGTTGCGGCTCATAAATTGGCAAACGAACAGGGTGAAGTGGCGACTGCGCGTGGTGTGCACGAGTTCGGTTCCCTCTATACAACCAGCTCTTACTCTACTGTCGATCTTCCAGAAATTACAGAAGCCCTTCAAGGGACACCTCACTGGTTCCAATTTTACTTTAGTAAAGATGACGGGATTAACCGCCACATCATGGACCGTGTGAAGGCTGAAGGTTATAAAGCGATCGTCTTGACGGCAGATGCTACCGTAGGGGGCAATCGTGAGGTGGACAAGCGTAATGGTTTTGTCTTCCCAGTTGGTATGCCGATTGTTGAGGAATATCTGCCAGAAGGTGCTGGAAAATCAATGGACTTTGTTTACAAATCAGCTAAACAACGCTTGTCTCCACGTGATGTAGAATTTATCGCTGAATACTCAGGACTTCCTGTTTATGTCAAGGGACCACAATGCCGTGAGGACGTTGAACGTTCACTTGCTGCAGGTGCCTCTGGTATCTGGGTAACCAACCACGGTGGTCGCCAAATCGACGGTGGACCAGCTGCCTTCGACTCACTTCAAGAAGTAGCTGAAGCAGTTGATAAACGCGTGCCAATTGTCTTTGATTCAGGTATTCGTCGTGGTCAACACGTCTTTAAAGCCTTGGCTTCAGGAGCAGACTTGGTAGCTATTGGTCGCCCGGTTATCTATGGCTTGGCTCTCGGCGGTAGTGTTGGTGTGCGTCAAGTCTTTGAACACTTGAATGCGGAATTGAAGACAGTTATGCAATTGTCTGGAACTCAGACCATTGAAGATGTCAAACACTTCAAACTCCGTCACAACCCATACAACCCAACCTTCCCAGTTGACCCTCGTGACTTAAAATTGTATTGATAAAACAGCTCGCCTCCACTGAATGTGGAGGTTTTTCTTCGTCTATAGGAAGAAAAAATCGCTATTGAAAACTATATAAATATATTTTTCAGTCAAATATCTTGCTAGAGCTTTCATTTTTTGCTATACTGGTCCAGTAATTAAATAATAAAGACATTTGGGGTGCTTTAGGCTGAGATGATACCCATTGAACCTGATACAGTTAAGACTGGCGAAGGGAAATGTGAACAGTTTTTTTCGTATGGTGAAATGAACAATCTAATCTTGTAAGCTAAACTCTAATTCTTGATTGTAATTGGAGTTTTTTTTGTTTATATAAGCTGGATGAAAGTGATACAAAGCATTTAGGTAGCTCTTCTTGAACGCCCTTGATTTTCTTTAAAAAGGTCAAGTAAAACTAGGATTTTCTTGATGTTTTGTCGATTACGAA
Source organism: Streptococcus mitis (assembly GCF_016658865.1). Taxonomy (NCBI): domain Bacteria; kingdom Bacillati; phylum Bacillota; class Bacilli; order Lactobacillales; family Streptococcaceae; genus Streptococcus; species Streptococcus mitis. The sequence goes on along the minus strand of NZ_CP067992.1, from coordinate 1,463,532 downwards.
CGAGTAAAGAGAGGAAAAATAAATATGGAAACACAAGACTATGCATTTGAGCCAGGTTTGACTGTTGGAGAATTATTAAAAAGCAGTCAGAAGGATTGGCAGGCTGCAATCAATCATCGTTTTGTTAAGGAACTTTTTGCGGGGACAATTGAGAATAAGGTCTTAAGAGACTACCTAATTCAAGATTATCACTTCTTTGATGCCTTCTTATCCATGCTGGGTGCTTGCGTAGCCCACGCAGACCAGCTTGAATCCAAGCTTCGTTTTACCAAGCAACTAGGCTTTCTTGAAGCAGACGAAGATGGTTATTTCCAAAAGGCTTTCAAGGAGTTAAAAGTATCTGAGAATGACTATCTAGAAGTAACCTTGCACCCTGTAACAAAAGCGTTTCAGGATCTTATGTATTCGGCAGTGGCTTCATCAGACTATGCTCATCTTTTGATCATGCTGGTCATTGCAGAAGGTCTCTATTTAGACTGGGGTTCTAAAGTTTTGGCTCTACCTGAAGCCTATATTCATTCGGAATGGATCAATCTACATAGAGGTCCTTTCTTTGCAGAGTGGGTTCAATTTCTGGTTGACGAACTCAATCGTGTCGGAAAAGGTCGAGAAGATTTGACAGAACTTCAGCAACGCTGGAATCAAGCAGTCGCTTTAGAATTAGCATTTTTTGATATTGGTTATGATGCCTAGAGAAGGTTCAGGGTATTTACAAATTTGATGAGGTAATTCTCTTCGAAAATCTCTTCAAACCACGTTAGCTTCACCTTAGATTATATATGTGACTGACTTCGTCAGTCTTATCTACAACCTCAAAGCAGAGCTTTGAGCAACCTGCGGCTAGCTTCCTAGTTTGCTCTTTGATTTTCATTGAGCATAAATCATTCAATGTAAAAAAATTTCTTAACGAAAGATAGAGATAAATCGAAATCAGTAGATCGTATAAAGTGAAAAGGAAGGATTTTAATATGACAAGTTTAAAATTATTAAAAGAAAAAGCACCTTTGATCATTTGTATAACCAATGATGTAGTAAAAAATTTCACAGCAAATGGATTAGTAGCACTGGGGGCATCACCAGCCATGAGTGAGTTTCCTGCAGATTTAGAGGATTTGTTAAAGTATGCTGGAGGTTTATTAATAAACATAGGAACATTGACAGATGAAAATTGGAAATTATACCAAGCTGCTCTGAAAATTGCAGAGAAATATAATGTCCCAGCAGTTTTAGATCCTGTAGCCTGTGGAGCAGGAGAATATAGAAAAAAAGTAGCAGATGATCTAATCAATAATTACAAACTGGCAGCGATTAGGGGAAATGCTGGCGAGATTGCCTCTTTAGTAGGAATAAATGTGGCATCTAAAGGAGTAGATAGTGCAGGCGTAGATAATATTGATGAAATTGCTCTAGCAGCAAATAAAAAGTTCAATATTCCAATAGTAGTAACAGGTGAAGTGGATGCCATTGCGGTTAATGGAGAAGTTGTAACGATTCATAATGGTAGTGCCATGATGCCAAAAGTTATTGGGACAGGATGTTTATTAGGTGCTGTAGTAGCAAGCTTTATCGGACTAGAAAAAGGTCAAGAATTGAAATCATTAGAAACAGCAATGTTGGTTTACAATATCGCTGGAGAAATGGCAGAAAAACGTCCAAATGGACATCTTCCTGGAACATTTAAAGTTGAATTTATAAATGCCTTATACGAGATTACAGATGAAGATGTAAAGGAATTCAAAAGAGTGAAGTAAAATGTTTCATAAGGAATTATTAAAACTATATTTTATTTGTGGAACGACTACTTGCCAAGGAAAAGATCTATATACAGTCGTTGAGGAAGCCTTAAAAGGTGGTATAACTTTATTTCAATTTCGTGAAAAAGGTGAGGGAGCTTTAGAAGGCAAAGAAAAAGTCGAATTAGCAATTAAACTACAGGATCTTTGTAGAAAATACAATGTTCCGTTTATTGTTAATGATGATATTGAGTTAGCATTGGAAATAGATGCTGACGGCGTACATGTAGGTCAAGACGATATTGGTGTTGATGAAATTAGAAAATTGATGCCAGATAAAATAATTGGTCTTTCTATAAAAAACGAGAAAGAATTTCAACAATCAAAAGTTGAATATGTCGATTATGTTGGTGTTGGTCCTGTATTTGATACCCAGTCAAAGGATGATGCTGGTGGTGCTATAGGTTATGAAGGTCTTAAATTGATGAGAAAACTATTGCCACAAATGCCCTTAGTTGCAATTGGTGGGATACAGACGAAACATATTAAAGACATTATGAAGACCAATGTTGACGGTGTTTCAATCATTTCAGCAATATCGTATGCAAAAAATATAGAAAAAACTGTTCGAGAAATGAATGAACAATTTTAACTTTTTTATTCTTGTATTTTAAGTCAATAGGATTCTCTCACTCGATAAGTTGGGTTATTATCCTTCATAAGTGAATAGGCTGTTTATATGGTTTACTTAGTGATTTTACTACAATAGATTGGCCTAGCTTATTTCTCAGTTCAATTCCTTGAACTAGAATAAATCGTTTGTTATAATATTTATATAATTAAATAATAAAGACATTTGGGGTGCTTTAGGCTGAGATGATACCCATTGAACCTGATACAGTTAAGACTGGCGAAGGGAAATGTGAAATGGTTTTGTATTTATAGAAACTAACCATCTAATCTTGTAAGCTGAACTCTAATTCCTATCTGTAATTAGAGTTTTTTCTTTTACGAAACTGGATGAAGATGATACAAAGCATTTAGGTAGGTCTCCTTGAATGCCCCACTTTTCTTTAAAAAAGGAGTTTTTTATGTTGAAAAAATGGCAGTTAAAAGATGTTATCTTACTTGCTTTCTTGTCTATCTTTTTTGGTGGCGTTTTTGTGGGTTCAGGCTATCTGTTTGATATCCTCACCCTGATTTTAGCGCCTCTTGGTTTGCAGGCCTTTGCCAATGAAATCCTCTTTGGTCTCTGGTGTATGGCTGCCCCTATTGCTGCCATTTTTGTTCCAAGAGTGGGAAGTGCAACGATTGGAGAAGTGCTAGCTGCGCTTGCTGAAGTCCTTTATGGTAGCCAATTCGGTCTAGGTGCCCTTTTGTCTGGCTTGGTTCAAGGTTTGGGAAGTGAACTTGGTTTTATCGTAACCAAGAATCGCTATGAAAGTTGGCTCTCTCTAACTGCCAATAGTATTGGGATTACGCTTGTTAGCTTTGTCTATGAATACATTAAGTTAGGTTACTACGCCTTCTCCCTTCCTTTTGTTCTTTCCTTGCTTGTAGTACGTTTTATTTCTGTCTTTTTCTTCTGTACCATCTTGGTTCGTGCCATTGTCAAACTCTATCATCAGTTTGCAGCTGGAGGCAAGTCATAGATGGGCCTGGAACTACGAGCGATTCAGTCTCCAATCTTCTCTGAGCCGCTTGATTTTACTTTTCATGAGCAAGCCTTTACCTTGTTAGTTGGGAGCAGTGGTTCAGGAAAATCCAGTCTCTTTCAAATGATTGCCCAAGTCAGTTCCTTGCCCCATAGTGGTCAAGTCTTGATAGATGGGAGTGAGGTCAGTCAGCTTTCTATCGTCGAACGTGTCCAGACAGTTGGGATTCTCTTTCAAAATCCCAATCATCAATTTACCATGGAGAACTTGTTTGAGGAGCTGGTTTTTACCTTGGAAAATATTGGGCATCCTGTTCAGGAAATTGATTCTAAAATAGCAGAGGTGGTCCAGCAATGTCGCTGCAAGGAAATTTTGCACCGTCCCATCCATCACTTATCAGGTGGGGAAAAGCAAAAAGCTGCTTTGGCTGTTCTCTTTGCCATGAATCCTAGGGTCTATCTCTTGGATGAGCCCTTCGCTTCCATTGACCGCAAGAGAAGAATCGAGATATTGGAGATTCTAAAAGAGTTAGCCTCTAATGGGAAGGCGGTCATCCTGTGCGACCATGATTTGTCTGACTATGAAGCCTATATCGACCATATGGTGGAGCTAAGAGACGGACAACTAAGGAAAATAAATCAAATCCCTGCCTCTGAAATGACACAGGCTGTTTCAAAGGAGGTTGCTTCTAGCCCAGAACTATTCTATATGGACCGAATCACTTGTGAACTGGATAAGCACCCCCTCTTTTCGATTGCGGATTTTACATTCTACCAAGGAATTTCCTGTATCTTGGGTGATAATGGTGTCGGGAAATCAACCCTTTTTCGGTCTATTCTTCAATTTCAAAAGTATAAGGGGCGCATTACCTGGAAGGGGACAGTCCTGAAAAAGAAAAAGAGTTTGTATAGTGACCTGACGGGTGTTGTTCAGGAAGCTGAGAAGCAGTTTATCAGAGCCAGTCTGCGAGAAGAGCTTCAATTAGATGGACCTGATTCTGAAAGAAATCAGCGGATACTCCAAGCTTTACAATATTTTGATTTGGAGCAGGTACTCGATAAGAGTCCCTATCAATTAAGTGGTGGCCAGCAAAAGATTCTTCAGCTCTTGACCATTTTGACCAGCAAGGCTTCTGTGATCTTGCTAGACGAACCTTTTGCTGGTTTGGATGATAGAGCCTGCCATTATTTTTGTCAGTGGATTGTGGAGGAGAGAAACCAAGGAAGAAGTTTTCTGATCATTAGCCATCGTTTAGATCCCTTGATCTCTGTGGTTGATTATTGGATTGAGATGACTAGTCAAGGTCTCAGTCATGTGAAAGAAGTGACAATTACCAAACCACTCACATCTCAGAGTAGCAATACCCAAGGGGAGGTGAAGTAGTATGGTCAAAGTAGCAACCCAGACACCGATTATCAGTCTCTTCTTGCTGATTTTATCCTTGGAAACATCTTTCATTCCTTCGATTGCTCTGAATCTTTCGGTAGTCGCATTTTGTATTCTCTTTATGCTCTATTACCGTCGATTTAAAGTATTGGCTTGGATGATTCTGCTCGCCATTTTGCCATCTTTGGCCAACTACTGGGCAGTTCAGTTACACGGAGATGCTTCGCAGGCAGTCATGCTTGGAACGAGGGCCTTTGTGACAGTTTGTATCGGCCTTGTCTTTGTTTCCTCTATTTCCTTAAAAGAGCTTCTCTTGTACTTGGCTCAAAAGGGGTTATCACGCTCTTGGGCTTATGCCTTGATTGTGGTATTCAATTCCTTTCCCCTTATTCAGCAAGAAATCAAGTCCCTCAAGGAAGCTTGCTTATTACGTGGTCAAGAACTGCACTTTTGGTCGCCCTTGATTTACAGTAAGGTTTTGATGACGGTCTTTAGATGGCGCCATCTTTACCTGAGAGCTCTATCAGCGCATGGATATGACGAACATGCACAGGTGGAGAATCGCTATCGGATCTTTTATATTTCTAAAAAAACAAAATTAATCTACCTGCTGTTCTTTTTATTACTTCAAACCAGTCTATTTTTATAAAGGAGTTATTATGGAATTTACAGATATTGCGATGGAATTATCCAAGGAAGCTTGGCAGGCTTCCTTTCATCACCCCTTTGTTTTACAGTTGCAAGAGGGTAATTTAGACCCGTCCATCTTTCGCTATTACTTGATTCAGGATGCCTACTATTTGAAGGCCTTCTCAGAAGCCTATCACCTCTTGGCTGATAAGACTTCAAATCAAGAGATGAAAAGACTCTTGAAACAAAATGCTCAGAGTCTAGTGGAAGGTGAGTTATTTATCCGCCAACAATTTTTCAAGGAATTGGAAATCAGCGATCAGGAAATGGAGCAACATCCAATCGCTCCAACCTGCTATCATTATATCTCTCACATTTATCGTCAATTTGCAGAGCCAAACTTGGGCATTGCTTTTGCGAGCTTGCTGCCTTGTCCTTGGTTATACCATGATATAGGCAAATCACTTAATCTTAAACCATCACCAAATCCTCTCTACCAACAATGGATTGAAACTTATATTACGGATGAGTTGGAGCAGCAGATCAGAGAGGAGGGAGTGCTGGTCAATCAACTCTATCGAGAAAGTGACGAGACAGACAAGAAAAAAATGCTAGATGCCTTCCACATTAGTGTTCATATGGAAGCTAAGTTTTGGGAAATGGCCTATCAACACCAAACCTGGAAGAGCGATTTACAGTCTTTAGAAACAGGAGAAGAATAGAAATATGAGAAAGCACCAATTACAAGTTCACAAATTAACCATTTTATCCATGATGATTGCCCTTGATGTAGTCCTTACGCCTATCTTTCGGATTGAGGGAATGGCACCGATGTCCAGTGTAGTCAATATTCTAGCTGGAATCATGATGGGACCTGTTTATGCCTTGGCTATGGCTACAGTGACAGCCTTTATCCGTATGACGACTCAAGGGATTCCACCTTTAGCTCTTACAGGAGCGACTTTTGGAGCCCTTTTAGCAGGTCTCTTTTATAAGTATGGTCGAAAATTTTACTTTTCTGCCTTGGGAGAAATTTTGGGAACAGGTATTATTGGTTCTATTGTTTCCTATCCTGTTATGGTACTCTTTACAGGATCGGCCGCTAAGCTTAGCTGGTTTATCTACACTCCTCGATTTTTCGGAGCAACCTTGATTGGTACAGCGATTTCCTTTATTGCCTTTCGATTTTTAATCAAGCAGGAATTCTTTAAAAAAGTGCAGGGATATTTCTTTGGTGAAAGGATAGACTGATGCAGGCATTTACAAATCCTTTTCCTCTGGCAACGACTTCCCTCATTCACTGCATTACCAATGAAATTTCTTGTGAGATGCTGGCAAATGGGATTTTGGCACTGGGATGCAAACCTGTCACGGCAGATGATCCCCGTGAGGTTCTTGATTTTACTAAGCAAAGCCAGGCACTCTTCATCAATTTGGGGCATTTGTCAGCTGAGAAGGAAAAAGCAATCCGTATGGCAGCTTCTTATGCAGCTCAAGTTTCTCTTCCAATGGTGGTAGATGCGGTTGGTGTAACAGCTTCATCCATTCGTAAGAGCTTAGTTAAAGACCTTTTAGATTATAGACCTACGGTCCTTAAAGGAAATATGTCGGAAATCCGAAGTCTTGTTGGCTTAAAACACCACGGTGTTGGGGTCGATGCGAGTGCTAAAGATCAAGAAACTGAGGATTTACTTCAAGTCTTGAAAGACTGGTGTCAGACCTATCCAGGTATGTCATTCTTAGTCACAGGCCCCAAGGACCTAATCGTTTCGAAGAATCAGGTCGCTGTACTGGGAAATGGCTGTGCAGAATTAGACTGGATAACAGGGACAGGAGACTTGGTTGGAGCCTTGACAGCCGTTTTTCTCAGCCAAGGAAAGACTGCCTTTGAAGCTTCTTGCCTAGCGGTTTCTTATCTCAATATCTCTGCTGAGAGAATAGTTGTTCAAGGAATGGGATTGGAAGAATTTCGTTATCAAGTTCTCAATAAGCTCTCTCTTCTAAAAAGAGATGAAAATTGGCTAGATGGCATCAAAGGAGATATTTATGAATAGAGAAGCACTTAGACTGTATCTGGTAACTAATCGCTACCAAGATTCCTTGGAAAGTTTTCTTGAAAAGGTTGAGACGGCTTGCCGTTCAGGGGTTACCATAGTCCAATTACGAGAAAAAAACCTCACCACCAACCAATACTATCAGCTGGCAAAACAAGTCAAGGAAATAACAGATGCCTATCAGGTACCCCTGATCATCGATGATCGTTTGGATGTCTGTCTTGCAGTTGATGCTGCTGGTTTGCATATCGGAGACGATGAATTACCAGTTCCGGTTGCCCGACAAGTCTTGGGCCCTGACAAAATACTTGGTGTCACAGCTAAAACTGTAAAAAGAGCCCTTGAGGCAGAAGAAGGAGGGGCGAATTACTTGGGAACAGGAGCCATTTTCCCGACTACGACCAAGGAAAATGCACCTATCACCCTGATTTCAACCTTGAAGACAATTTGCCAAAGGGTCGCCATTCCAGTAGTTGCTATTGGAGGATTGACTTCAGAGAACATTGACCAGCTTATTGACACTGGTATAGCTGGTGTAGCTGTAGTGCGTGATCTAATGCAAGCAGAAGATATAGAGGCAAAAACGCAAGCTTTTTTAACAAAGCTGGATGATATTATTTCCTAATCAAAAACACTCTAATTCCCTCAAAGTGGGAACTAGAGTGTTTTTTAATCTGGCTCTTTGTCAACTGTAGTGGGTTGAAGAAAAGCTAAGATCTAGAAAGGACGGATTTCGTCCTTTCTTTTTTGATATTGAGAGCGATAAAAATCCGTTTTTTGAAGTTTTCAAAGTTCCGAAAACCAAATGCATTTCGTTTGATAAGTTTAATGAGATTATTAGTCGCTTCTAATTTGGCATTAGAATAAGGTAGTTGAAGAGCATTGACAATCTTTTCTTTGTCCTTGAGGAAGGTTTTAAAGACAGTGTGAAAAAGAGGATGAACCTGCTTTAGATTGTCCTCAATAAGTCCGAAGAATTTGTCAGGTTCCTTGTTCTGGAAGTGAAAAAGTAAGAGCTGATAGAGATTGTAGTGGTGTTTCAAGTCTTCTGAATAGCTCAAAAGCTTATCTAGAATCTCTTTGTTGGTTAGATGCATGCGAAAAGTAGGGCGATAGAAACGTTTATCACTCAATTTACGACTATCCTGTTGAATGAGCTTCCAGTAACGCTTGATAGCCTTGTATTCATGGGATTTTCGCTCAAACTGATTCATAATTTGGACACGCACACGACTCATAGCACGGCTGAGATGTTGGGCAATGTGAAAGCGGTCGAGAACGATTTTAGCGTTAGGAAAAAGTTTTCTGGAAATATCGTAGTAGGGGCTAAACATATCCATAGTAATGATTTTCACCTGACAACGAACGGCTCTATCGTAGCGCAGAAAGTGATTTCGGATGATAGCTTGTGTTCTGCCTTCAAGAACAGTGATAATGTTGAGATTATCAAAATCTTGCGCAATGAAACTCATCTTTCCCTTAGTGAAGGCATACTCGTCCCAAGACATAATCTCAGGAAGACGAGAAAAATCATGCTTAAAGTTGAAATCATTGAGCTTTCGAATGACAGTTGAAGTTGAAATGGAAAGCTGATGGGCAATATCGGTCATAGAAGTTTTTTCAATCAGCTTTTGAGCAATTTTTTGGTTGATGATACGAGGGATTTGATGATTTTTCTTTATTAGAGGAGTCTCAGCGACCGCTATTTTCGAGCACTGATAGCACTTAAAACGGCGTTTTCTAAGGAGGATTCTAGTAGGCATACCAGTCGTTTCGAGGTAAGGAATCTTAGACGGTTTTTGAAAATCATATTTCTTCATTTGACTTCCACACTCAGGACAAGATGGAGAGTCGTAGTCCAGTTTAGCGATGATTTCTTTGTGAGTATCCCTATTGATGATATCCATAAATTGGATATTAGGGTCTTTGATATCGAGCAGTTTTGTGATAAAATGTAATTGTTCCATATGATTCTTTCTAATGAGTTGTTTTGTCGCTTTTCATTATAGGTCATATGGGACTTTTTTTCTACACAAAAATAGGCTCCATAATATCTATAGAGGATTTACCCACTACAAATATTATAGAGCCTTTAATCTTTAAAACTTGTATGGTTGACTGGGCCAGAACCATGACCGAGTTGAGGGGCGTCTTGGATGGCTTTCGTGATAAAGGCCTTGGCCTTATCAACTGCCTGATAAAGGCTTTTTCCCTTGGCTAGTTCAGCAGTAATCACTGCAGCAAAGGTACATCCAGTACCATGGGTGTGACAGGTTTGAATTCGTGGACTTTCCCAGACAAATTGGTCCTCCTTGGTAAAGAGGAAATCCTTAGCACCGCCTTCGAGATGCCCACCTTTAATAACAACAGACTGAGGACCAAATTCTTTTAAAATCAGGCGACCAGCACGCTGCATGTCTTCAGGATCATGGATTGAAAAACCAACAATCTCTTCTGCCTCAGGAAGATTGGGTGTAATAATAGTTGCAAGGGGAAGTAGGTTTGTTTTTAGGTAAGTTCTGGCACTGGTATCAATCAGGGTATCTCCGCTCGTAGCGACCATAACAGGGTCAAGGACGTATGGACAGTCCAGCTTTTTAAGATAGGGCTGGATGATTTCCATGATTTCGGTAGTTGCCAACATCCCAGTTTTTACAGCCTGAGGCTTGATATCCGAAAAGACACTGTCCAATTGAGATTTCAACATTTGAGGAGAAACGTGCTCGATTAATTGAACGCCTCTGGTATTTTGAGCGACAAGACTGGTCACAACGGCCATTCCATAGACATCTCTAGCTTGGAACGACTTTAAGTCAGCCATAATGCCAGCACCACCACTAGGGTCAGTCCCTGCAATGGTCAAAGCAACGGGTAAATAAGTCATCTAAAACCTCCCAACCAACTGAAGTTTGTATTCTTAAGAACAAGCTAGTCTGTTTTAGAAAGGCAATAGAAGACTGCTAGTCCCCATTATCATTTCCACTTCCATCAGCTAGCATTACCTAGATTGAGTCAAAGGGATCTAACAGTCGTTAATCTCAGCTTTACGCACCCCTAGTGGTTGTTTTCTTTTTTCTTTAGTATAGCATATTTTTATAGTTTATATAGTAATATTTGACTGTAAATCTCTCATAAAATGGTTAAAATTCTATTTTTCGAAAAAATAATAAAAATTATAGTTGACAAATGTAGATTTTAAGAGTATACTGATAATTGTAATTGACAAATGTAGATTTTGGAGGTGTTATTATGCAGATTTCAGATGCAGAATGGCAGGTCATGAAGATTATTTGGATGCAAGGAGAGCAGACTAGTTCAGATTTGATTAGGGTTCTGGCGGAGCGGTTCGACTGGTCCAAGTCGACCATTCAAACTCTTTTGGCTCGTTTGGTTGAGAAAGAATGCCTGACTCGGAAAAAAGAAGGCAAGTCCTTTGTTTATTCAGCACTTTTAACTTTGGATCAAAGTCGGGATTTGCTTGTCCAAGATATCAAAGACAAGGTTTGTTCCCGTAGGATTAAGAACTTGTTGGCTGATTTGATTGCTGAATGTGATTTTACTCAGGCTGACTTGGAAGACTTAGAAGCTGTGATTTCTAAGAAGAAATCAAGTGCTGTAACAGAAGTAAAATGTAATTGTATGTAAAGGAGACGTCATGTTAAATAGTATTGTAACCATTATTTGTATTGCCCTTATCGCCTTTATCTTGTTTTGGTTTTTCAAAAAGCCTGAAAAATCTGGACAAAAGGCCCAGCAAAAAAAGGGCTACCAAGAGATTCGAGTGGAAGTCATGGGGGGCTATACGCCTGAGTTGATTATCCTCAAGAAATCAGTGCCAGCCCGCATTGTCTTTGACCGCAAGGATCCTTCACCCTGTCTGGACCAAATTGTTTTTCCAGATTTTGGTGTACATGCGGACCTGCCAATGGGTGAAGAGTATGTAGTGGAAATCACGCCTGAGCAGGCTGGAGAGTATGGTTTCTCTTGTGGCATGAATATGATGCACGGCAAGATGATTGTAGAATAGGAGAATGATATGACTGAAATTGTAAAAGCAAGTCTTGAAAATGGTGTTCAAAAAATCCGTATCACGGCAGACAAAGGCTACCATCCAGCTCATATACAGCTTCAAAAAGGGATTCCAGCTGAGATCACCTTTCATCGTACTACTCCTTCAAACTGTTATAAGGAAATTCTGTTTGAAGAAGAAGGCATCTTAGAACCAATCGGCGTAGACGAAGAGAAAGTCATTCGTTTTACACCTCAAGAATTAGGTCAACATGATTTTTCTTGTGGTATGAAGATGCAAAAGGGAAGTTATACAGTTGTTGAGAAGACTCGAAAATCTCTATCACTTTTACAGCGTTTTTGGATTACTAGTATCTTTACTGTGCCTCTTGTAATCCTCATGATTGGGATGTCGACAGGAGGAATTAGTCACCAAGTCATGCGTTGGGGCACCTTTTTAGCCACAACACCGATTATGCTAGTAGCAGGTGGTCCTTATATCCAAAGTGCTTGGGCTAGTTTTAAAAAGCACAATGCCAACATGGATACCTTGGTTGCTCTGGGAACCCTAGTGGCCTATTTCTATAGCCTAGTCGCCCTCTTCGCTGGCCTCCCCGTTTACTTTGAAAGTGCTGCCTTTATCTTCTTCTTCGTTCTTATGGGAGCCGTTTTTGAGGAGAAAATGCGGAAAAATACTTCCCAAGCTGTGGAGAAATTACTTGACTTGCAGGCTAAAACTGCAGAAGTCATGCGTGAGGATAACTATGTTCAAGTCCCTTTGGAGCAAGTCAAGGTAGGTGACCTGATTCGAGTGCGTCCCGGTGAAAAGATTGCGGTTGATGGTGTCGTAGTAGAAGGTATCTCTAGTATTGATGAGTCTATGGTGACAGGTGAGAGTCTGCCTGTGGACAAGACAGTTGGAGATACCGTCATTGGTTCAACCATCAATAATAGTGGAACACTTGTTTTTAGAGCAGAAAAAGTTGGTTCAGAGACTGTTTTGGCTCAGATTGTGGATTTTGTGAAGAAAGCTCAGACAAGTCGTGCGCCGATTCAGGACTTGACGGATAAGATTTCAGGGATTTTTGTCCCAGCAGTTGTCATTTTAGGGATTGTGACCTTTTGGGTTTGGTTCGTCTTGCTCAGGGATAGTGTAGTTGTGCTTGGAGCGAGCTTTGTGTCTTCGCTTCTCTATGGAGTAGCAGTTCTGATTATTGCCTGCCCTTGTGCATTGGGACTTGCAACACCGACGGCCCTTATGGTGGGGACAGGTCGCAGTGCCAAGATGGGAGTTCTCCTCAAAAATGGAACTGTTCTACAGGAAATCCAGAAAGTTCAAACTATCGTCTTTGATAAGACCGGAACTTTGACTGAAGGGAAACCTGTGGTCACAGATATCATCGGCGACGAAGTAGAAGTGCTTGGATTGGCAGCTTCCTTGGAAGAAGCTTCTCAACACCCACTGGCTGAAGCCGTTGTGAAACGAGCGAGTGAAGCTGGACTTGAGCTTCAAACTGTTGAAAATTTCCAAGCCTTGCACGGAAAAGGTGTCTCAGGGCAAATCAATGGAAAACAAGTTCTGCTTGGAAATGCTAAAATGCTGGATGGCATGAACATTTCTAGCACTTATCAAGAAAAACTAGAAGAACTGGAAAAAGAAGCTAAGACAGTTGTGTTCTTGGCTGTTGAGAATGAAATCAAAGGCTTGCTTGCTCTGCAAGATATTCCTAAGGAAAATGCTAAGCTTGCCATCAGTCAGTTGAAAAAACGAGGTCTTAAAACAGTCATGCTGACAGGAGACAATGCTGGTGTGGCGCGTGCTATTGCAGATCAAATCGGAATCGAAGAGGTAATTGCAGGTGTCTTGCCAGAAGAAAAAGCTCATGAAATCCATAAACTACAAGCGGCTGGCAAAGTAGCCTTTGTTGGGGACGGTATCAATGACGCTCCTGCCCTTAGTGTAGCAGATGTGGGGATTGCTATGGGAGCTGGAACGGATATCGCTATCGAGTCAGCAGATTTAGTGTTGACAACCAATAACCTCCTAGGCGTGGTTCGTGCCTTTGACATGAGTAAGAAAACCTTTAATCGAATTCTGCTCAATCTTTTCTGGGCCTTTATCTACAATGTCGCCGGAATTCCGATTGCAGCAGGAGTCTTTTCTGGTGTTGGACTGGCCCTCAATCCAGAACTGGCAGGTCTAGCTATGGCCTTTAGTTCTGTATCTGTGCTGACCAGTTCACTCTTACTAAACTTTAGTAAAATAGATTAAAAGCGGGCTTGCTCGCTTTTTATTATAAAACAGAAGCTAAAAACGTTTTCAAACTGTACTGTAATAGAGAATAAAAACTTCTGAGCAGATTCTTAGTAAAGTCAAAATAAATGTGATAAATTAGTATTGTAAAAATTTACTGAAACGTTTTCAAAAACTATATGAAACCTTTTTTAGTAGATTTAAAAATATTTGAAGGAGAGTTATCATTATGACTCAAGGGAAAATTACTGCATCTGCAGCAATGCTTAATGTATTGAAAACATGGGGCGTAGACACAATCTACGGTATCCCATCAGGAACACTCAGCTCATTGATGGATGCTTTGGCTGAAGACAAAGATATCCGTTTCTTGCAAGTTCGCCACGAAGAAACAGGTGCTCTTGCAGCGGTTATGCAAGCTAAATTCGGCGGCTCAATCGGGGTTGCAGTTGGTTCAGGTGGTCCAGGTGCGACTCACTTGATTAACGGTGTTTACGATGCAGCTATGGATAACACTCCATTCCTAGCAATCCTTGGATCACGTCCAGTTAACGAACTCAACATGGATGCTTTCCAAGAATTGAACCAAAACCCAATGTACAATGGTATCGCTGTATATAACAAACGTGTAGCTTACGCTGAGCAATTGCCAAAAGTTATTGACGAAGCTTGCCGTGCTGCAGTTTCTAAAAAAGGTCCAGCTGTTGTTGAAATCCCAGTAAACTTCGGTTTCCAAGAAATCGACGAAAACTCATACTATGGATCAGGTTCATACGAGCGTTCATTCATCGCTCCTGCTTTGAACGAAGTTGAAATCGACAAAGCTGTTGAAATCTTGAACAATGCTGAACGTCCAGTTATCTATGCTGGTTACGGTGGTGTGAAAGCTGGTGAAGTGATTACTGAATTGTCACGTAAAATCAAAGCACCAATCATCACAACTGGTAAAAACTTTGAAGCTTTCGAATGGAACTATGAAGGTTTGACAGGTTCTGCTTACCGTGTTGGTTGGAAACCAGCCAACGAAGTGGTCTTTGAAGCAGACACAGTTCTTTTCCTTGGTTCAAACTTCCCATTTGCTGAAGTTTATGAAGCATTCAAGAACACTGAAAAATTCATCCAAGTTGATATTGACCCTTACAAACTTGGTAAACGTCACGCCCTTGACGCTTCAATCCTTGGTGACGCAGGTCAAGCAGCGAAAGCAATCCTTGACAAAGTGAATCCAGTTGAATCAACTCCATGGTGGCGTGCAAACGTTAAGAACAACCAAAACTGGCGTGATTACATGAACAAACTCGAAGGTAAAACTGAGGGTGAATTGCAATTGTATCAAGTTTACAATGCAATCAACAAACATGCTGATCAAGACGCTATCTACTCAATCGACGTAGGTGACACTACTCAAACATCTACTCGTCACCTTCACATGACACCTAAGAACATGTGGCGTACATCTCCACTCTTTGCGACAATGGGTATTGCCCTTCCTGGTGGTATCGCTGCTAAGAAAGACAATCCAGATCGCCAAGTATGGAACATCATGGGTGACGGTGCATTCAACATGTGCTACCCAGACGTTATCACAAACGTTCAATATGACCTTCCAGTTATCAACGTTGTCTTCTCAAATGGTAAATATGCCTTCATCAAGGACAAATACGAAGACACAAACAAACACTTGTTTGGTTGTGACTTCCCTAATGCTGACTATGCGAAAATCGCTGAAGCTCAAGGAGCTGTTGGATTTACAGTTGACCGTATCGAAGACATCGATGCAGTTGTTGCAGAAGCTGTTAAATTGAGCAAAGAAGGTAAAACTGTTGTTATCGATGCTCGCATCACTGAACACCGTCCACTTCCAGTAGAAGTACTTGAATTGGATCCAAAACTTCACTCAGAAGAAGCAATCAAAGCCTTCAAGGAAAAATACGAAGCAGAAGAACTCGTACCATTCCGCCTCTTCTTGGAAGAAGAAGGTTTGCAATCACGCGCAATTAAATAATTCCTCTCGTCGAAAATCAAATGTAAACTGTGTTATCTTCACCTTGCCGTACTTCAGTACTGCCTGCGGTTCGATGCCTTGTTTATTCTTTGATTTTCTTAGAGCGAAACTTAAAAAGATCGGAGCAATCCGGTCTTTTTATGGAGGATAGTAAATGAATTTAAATCAATTAGATATTATCGTTTCCGATGTTCCCCAAGTCTGTGTTGACTTGGAGCGTATTTTGGATAAAAAATCCGATTATGTTGATGACAGTTTTGCTCAATTTACGATTGGCAGTCACTGTCTGATGTTGTCCCAAAATCATTTGATTCCTTTGGAAGATTTTCAGTCAGGAATCATTCTTCATATCGAGGTTGAGGATGTAGACCAGAACTACAAACGGTTGAACGAGCTTGGTATCCAGGTTTTAAACGGTCCAACTGTAACCGATTGGGGAACAGAGTCCTTGTTAGTTAAAGGTCCAGCTGGTCTAGTGATTGATTTTTATCGTATGAAATAAGGCGCTTAATCATTTGAAGATAACCTTAACCATTCTTAAAAACAGAATGTGAGAATATGAACTATTGAAAGATCGGAGCAATCCGGTCTTTTTAATATAAAAATAGCATAAAAATCTAGTTATCCGCATAAAAACTGGACTTATCACACTTTATCAAGGTCAAAACCACTCAATTTACTACTAATTTACTACTTATGAATGAGCTTTGATACGACGATTTATCCTTGAAAAGTGAAGATATAAAGATACTTCCAATAAAATTTGAATATTTAATAGGTAGACACTTCAAAAAATGAGGTGTCTATTTTTTTACCCGATTTTGAAAGGAAGTGAACTTATGAAAACAAAAAATCAAGAATCAAAAGGTCGTTCCCCACTCTTTAAGACCATCAAACATTCATTCAGCCAATAAAAAAGAAAGGATAGGTAAAAATATGGAACTTAAATTTGTGATTCCCAACATGGAAAAAACATTCGGCAATTTAGAATTTGCTGGCGAGGATAAAGTCGTTCAGCGAAGAATCAACGGACGGCTAACTGTCTTATCAAGAAGCTATAATCTCTATTCTGATGTTCAAAGAGCAGATGATATTGTGGTGGTGTTTCCTGCTGAAGCTGGCGAAAAACATTTCGGCTTTGCGATATTCAAGCACTTTACAGCTATAGATACTCATACTATTCACGAAACAACTATCATAGAAAAGGAATACGTTGATACTCATCATGTAGAAAATTTTGTAGAGAACTTTGCGAAAGTCTACTATTCATGGGAGCAATCCGATAAGTCCATTGATAATCGAATGGAAAGTCTAAAAGGCTATCTGACAGATGAACTTCAAGCTCTCAATGTTGATACAGTACGCAAAGATATTCCTGTATCGTCTTCTGTAAGAGGATTTCAGATATGGACGGTAGAGCCAACTGGCGACAATGAGTTTAATGTAACCTACAGTGTAGACCAGCTCATTACAGAGGGAGAAAATACAAAGACCGTCCACTCTGCTTATATAGTGAGTGTCTATGTAGATGGTTCTGGAAATATGGTACTGGTTAAGAATCCGACCATTACCAACATACCTAAGAAATCAAGTTATAAACCAAAAGCCATTGAAAGTGAGGGGACGGTTGATTCCATTACAACCAATGAAATCAATGAGTTTTTAACGACGTTCTTCAAGCTCTATCCTACAGCGACAGCCAGTGAACTTTCCTACTATGTGAATGACGGGATATTAAAACCAATCGGAAAAGAGTACATCTTTCAAGAACTGGTAAATCCTATTCACAATCGTAAGGATAATCAAGTCACGGTATCGCTGACAGTGGAGTATATCGACCAGCAGACCAAAGCAACGCAGGTATCTCAATTTGATTTGGTACTTGAAAAGAACGGGAGTAATTGGAAGATTGTAAAATAACAAATATTGGTACATTATTACAGCTATTTTGTAATCACGTACTCTCTTTGATAAAAAATTGGAGATTCCTTTACAAATATGCTCTTACGTGCTATAATTTAAGTATCTATTTAAAAGGAGTTAATAAATATGCGGCAAGGTATTCTTAAATAAACTGTCAATTTGATAGTGGGAACAAATAATTGGATGCCCTTTTGGGCTTTTGAATGGAGGAAAATCACATGAAAATTATTAATATTGGAGTTTTAGCTCATGTTGATGCGGGAAAAACTACCTTAACAGAAAGCTTATTATATAACAGTGGAGCGATTACAGAATTAGGAAGCGTGGACAGAGGTACAACGAAAACGGATAATACGCTTTTAGAACGTCAGAGAGGAATTACAATTCAGACGGCGATAACCTCTTTTCAGTGGGAAAATACGAAGGTGAACATCATAGACACGCCAGGACATATGGATTTCTTAGCAGAAGTATATCGTTCATTATCAGTTTTAGATGGGGCAATTCTACTGATTTCTGCAAAAGATGGCGTACAAGCACAAACTCGTATATTATTTCATGCACTTAGGAAAATGGGGATTCCCACAATCTTTTTTATCAATAAGATTGACCAAAATGGAATTGATTTATCAACGGTTTATCAGGATATTAAAGAGAAACTTTCTGCCGAAATTGTAATCAAACAGAAGGTAGAACTGTATCCTAATATGTGTGTGACGAACTTTACCGAATCTGAACAATGGGATACGGTAATAGAGGGAAACGATGACCTTTTAGAGAAATATATGTCCGGTAAATCATTAGAAGCATTGGAACTCAAACAAGAGGAAAGCATAAGATTTCATAATTGTTCCCTGTTCCCTGTTTATCACGGAAGTGCAAAAAACAATATAGGGATTGATAACCTTATAGAAGTGATTACGAATAAATTTTATTCATCAACACATCGAGGTCAGTCTGAACTTTGCGGAAAAGTTTTCAAAATTGAGTATTCGGAAAAAAGACAGCGTCTTGCATATATACGTCTTTATAGTGGCGTACTGCATTTGCGAGATTCGGTTAGAATATCGGAAAAGGAAAAAATAAAAATTACAGAAATGTATACTTCAATAAATGGTGAATTATGTAAAATCGATAAGGCTTATTCCGGGGAAATTGTTATTTTGCAGAATGAGTTTTTGAAGTTAAATAGTGTTCTTGGAGATACAAAGCTATTGCCACAGAGAGAGAGAATTGAAAATCCCCTCCCTCTGCTGCAAACGACTGTTGAACCGAGCAAACCTCAACAAAGGGAAATGTTACTTGATGCACTTTTAGAAATCTCCGACAGTGACCCGCTTCTGCGATATTATGTGGATTCTGCGACACATGAAATCATACTTTCTTTCTTAGGGAAAGTACAAATGGAAGTGACTTGTGCTCTGCTGCAAGAAAAGTATCATGTGGAGATAGAAATAAAAGAGCCTACAGTCATTTATATGGAAAGACCGTTAAAAAAAGCAGAGTATACCATTCACATCGAAGTTCCACCGAATCCTTTCTGGGCTTCCATTGGTCTATCTGTAGCACCGCTTCCATTAGGGAGCGGAGTACAGTATGAGAGCTCGGTTTCTCTTGGATACTTAAATCAATCGTTTCAAAATGCAGTTATGGAGGGGATACGCTATGGCTGTGAACAAGGATTGTATGGTTGGAATGTGACGGACTGTAAAATCTGTTTTAAGTATGGCTTATACTATAGCCCTGTTAGTACCCCAGCAGATTTTCGGATGCTTGCTCCTATTGTATTGGAACAAGTCTTAAAAAAAGCTGGAACAGAATTGTTAGAGCCATATCTTAGTTTTAAAATTTATGCGCCACAGGAATATCTTTCACGAGCATACAACGATGCTCCTAAATATTGTGCGAACATCGTAGACACTCAATTGAAAAATAATGAGGTCATTCTTAGTGGAGAAATCCCTGCTCGGTGTATTCAAGAATATCGTAGTGATTTAACTTTCTTTACAAATGGACGTAGTGTTTGTTTAACAGAGTTAAAAGGGTACCATGTTACTACCGGTGAACCTGTTTGCCAGCCCCGTCGTCTAAATAGTCGGATAGATAAAGTAAGATATATGTTCAATAAAATAACTTAGTCGTTTTATGTTGTTATATAAATATGGTTTCTTATTAAATAAGATGAAATATTCTTTAATATAGATTTGAATTAAAGTGGAAAGGAGGAGATTGTTATTATAAACTACAAGTGGATATTGTGTCCTATTTGTGGAAATAAAACAAGACTACGAATACGAGTGGATACTATACTTAAAAATTTCCCTTTATACTGCCCCAAATGTAAGAACGAAACTTTAATTAATGTTCAAAAAATGAATATAATAACAATCAAAGAGCCAGACGCCAAGACGCAGAGCCGATAATTTGAGAAATGAAACTCTCATCTTATCGGCTCTTTTTGTTTATCTGAATTTTACTGACTAGCCTTCAATATTTCTTGCTTCATTGATACCTTTTGCTAGTGCTTCCATTAAGGATAGTTCTTTGTCTGTAAAGCTATCCATGTATTTTTCTATCTGTAGCCTTCGAGTGCTTTTTATCAAATTATCTGTAGGTAAGAAAAATTCATCAATAGACACATGGAGTAATGATACAAGATCATAAAGCACCTGTGTACTTGGGTGTTGCCCTTTATTTTCTATATTTGTTAAATAACGTGGGTCAATTTCAATGATTGTTCCTACTTGTTCACGGGTGAGACCACGTTTTATTCGAGCCTCTTTAATCGCTAGACCAACGGCTCTAAAATCGTATTTATCTTCTTTTTTACGCATAATAAACCACCTCTATACATTTTACTGTTCCTATCCAAGTGGAAACAGGTATAGAAAAACGTGTTATGTAGTTTGTGAGTTCTTTTAAGAGCGCTATTATGCTTATGAATGTGATAAATCCAATCTCAAATAGAAAGGTCGCTGATTTTATTTACCCATACAACTATATAAAATTTAGTTATGCTGCTAAAAAGTAGATAAAATTGGCGACTGAATGGAGGTCACAGTCGCCATGAAAAAGATACGTCACTATCTAATTCTCTTAATTAGGTTCTTATCAAAAAAACTTACCCACCTACACTAGATAAATATGACCATCAATGTGGTTTTACAAATCGTATAGACAGAACAATTGAAGCGCATGAACAGAGAAAACAATCTGTTTATGTGTTTTTTTGGCTACTTCGTGAATATCTTTTAAGATTTTTCTTCACTTATGCAACAAATCCCCCTTTCGTGTCGGGACTTAGTATGAAGGGAGATAAAGAAGTACATGCCACTCCCTTTCACGACAGAAAGGGGGTGAAAAACATGAAACCATCTTCTTTTCAAGAAACCATAGAAAATCAGTTTGACTATATCTGCAAACAAGCCATTGAAGATGAACGGAAAGATTATTTCAAACATCTAAGCAGACTGTCCAAAAAAGAAGTTTCATTTTCTGAAATAGATAACTACCTTGTCACCTCTTTTTCTACGGTTGATACGTATGTCACTGATTTTCAACTATTCACATTGTATGGATTAAGAATCAATGTTGAAAGTGATTTGTTAAGCGAAGCCTTACGCCACCTTCCAGAGAACAAGCGGAACATCATTTTACTTCATTATTTTATGGATATGAGTGATGTGGAAATTGCAGAATTACTAAATGTAAATCGTTCAACAGTTTATCGTCATCGAATAAGTGGACTAGCCATGATTAAAGAATTCATGAAGGAGTGTAAAGAATGAAAACAGCCTATCCAAGGGTTCCCTTCCCCCTCATTGTAAAGGCGACAGATGGCGACGTGGAAGCAATTAATCAGATTGTTAAACATTATCGAGGGTATACCTCAAAACGTTCTTTGCGTCGCATGACAGACGAATATGGCAATTCTCATATGGTTATTGATGAAACCCTACGTGGCAGAATGGAAACAAAACTCATCACCAAGATTTTAGCGTTCGAAATTAAATAATCTCATTTTTTCGTGGAAGCGTGTTGAACCGTTCCACGCTTCCCGATTTGGGAGGTTTGTTATTCCATCAAAGCCTACTGTATGTTCAGTATGTTTTGATAGGCTAACAAGCCAAACGTTCTTTGACAATTGAATAAAGCCAATCGAATACGTTTCGATAAGAAAAGAGCCAACGAACTAACACGCCATGATCTATGAAGATAGCGAGCGATTCATGTTAAAACTTCGTAAACAATCTTTAGCAGGATTGTTGCCATGACTTTCTTATCGTGATAATGATACTCCCGTATAGCCACAGTCCGAGCGTTAGTAGCGTCGCAGACAATGGGTACGGCTACATGAAAATCATGCAGGGGTGAAATGCCCGTGAGCTTTGCTAAAGCTGTTCGATTGCTGGTAAAACAACTTTTATGAAATCCAAATAAGTGATTTGGAAAGGAGGATTTTATGAAGCAGACTGACATTCCTATTTGGGAACGTTATACCCTAACCATTGAAGAAGCGTCAAAATATTTTCGTATTGGCGAAAACAAGCTACGACGCTTGGCAGAGGAAAATAAAAATGCAAATTGGCTGATTATGAATGGCAATCGTATTCAGATTAAACGAAAACAATTTGAAAAAATTATAGATACATTGGACGCAATCTAGCGTCGCCAAAGGGTCTTGTATATGATAAAATAGTATTAAGTCGTATCAAGGCTCTTTCCATAAAGGAAAGGAGCAAATGCCATGTCAGAAAAAAGACGTGACAATAAAGGTCGAATCTTAAAGACTGGAGAGAGCCAACGAAAAGACGGAAGATACTTATACAAATATATAGATTCATTTGGAGAACCGCAATTTGTTTACTCGTGGAAACTTGTGGCTACAGACCGAGTACCAGCAGGAAAGCGTGATTGTATCTCACTTAGAGAGAAAATCGCAGAGTTACAGAAAGACATTCATGATGGTATTGATGTTGTAGGAAAGAAAATGACACTCTGCCAGCTTTACGCAAAACAGAACGCTCAAAGACCAAAGGTTAGAAAAAACACTGAAACTGGACGCAAATATCTTATGGATATTTTGAAGAAAGACAAGTTAGGTGTAAGAAGTATTGACAGTATTAAGCCATCAGACGC
The DNA here is from genome assembly GCF_016658865.1 of Streptococcus mitis. Taxonomy (NCBI): domain Bacteria; kingdom Bacillati; phylum Bacillota; class Bacilli; order Lactobacillales; family Streptococcaceae; genus Streptococcus; species Streptococcus mitis. Next base: position 1,440,745 of record NZ_CP067992.1, on the reverse strand, counting down.
TAAAGAATGGGCTATTAGAATGAGTGAAAATGGTTATGCTTATCAAACCATCAATAACTACAAACGTTCTTTAAAGGCTTCATTCTATATTGCTATACAAGATGATTGTGTTCGGAAGAATCCATTTGACTTTCAACTGAAAGCAGTTCTTGATGATGATACTGTCCCTAAGACCGTACTAACAGAAGAACAGGAAGAAAAACTGTTAGCCTTTGCAAAAGCTGATAAAACCTACAGCAAAAATTATGATGAAATTCTGATACTCTTAAAAACAGGTCTTCGTATTTCAGAGTTTGGTGGTTTGACACTTCCAGATTTAGATTTTGAGAATCGTCTTGTCAATATAGACCATCAGCTATTGAGAGATACTGAAATTGGGTACTACATTGAAACACCAAAGACCAAAAGTGGCGAACGTCAAGTTCCTATGGTTGAAGAAGCCTATCAAGCATTTAAGCGAGTGTTAGCGAATCGAAAGAATGATAAGCGTGTTGAGATTGATGGATATAGTGATTTCCTCTTTCTTAATAGAAAGAACTATCCAAAAGTGGCAAGTGATTACAACGGCATGATGAAAGGTCTTGTTAAGAAATACAATAAGTATAACGAGGATAAATTGCCACACATCACTCCACATAGTTTGCGACATACATTCTGTACCAACTATGCAAATGCAGGAATGAATCCAAAGGCATTACAGTACATTATGGGACATGCTAATATAGCCATGACGCTGAACTATTACGCACATGCAACATTCGATTCTGCAATGGCAGAAATGAAACGCTTGAATAAAGAGAAGCAACAGGAGCGTCTTGTTGCTTAGTAGTACAAATGAATTTACTACTTATTTACCACTTCTGACAGCTAAGACATGAGGAAATATGCAAAGAAACGTGAAGTATCTTCCTACAGTAAAAATACTCGAAAGCACATAGAATAAGGCTTTACGAGCATTTAAGAAAATATAAAAAGATAATTAGAAATTTATACTTTGTTTAATAATAAAGAAATTGCATATGAATTATTGACAGCGTTTTCTTAAAACCTTATAATAAAAATATAATAGTAGAAAATAAGACTGATGTGGAAAGGAGGAATATTTTGTAAATAGCTGTAGTAAGTAGGTTTTCTTATCTCATTGGAACTTGGGATTGAAATATCTCCATGAATAGATAGTAGGAGGAAAGAGATGAAAAAAAAAGGATATTTATCTAATCTGTGTGACCATGATTATCTGTTCAATTATTATAGGTTTGATTGTAGGAAGTTTTATTTTGCATGGTCTTGAAGATATTGCAGCAATCATTAACCACGGCTTAATGACAATCAATCAGTCCATCCATTAATTGACAAGAGCTATTCATTTTTACATTTTATGGATTAAACAGATCGGAGCAATCCGGTCTTTTTCTTATCACAAGGCTGTGATAGTTTACATTTTTATAACAAAATTCCCAAATTCTTGCTTGTTTTTGTATTAAATATAAAAGCCAGCTCAGGCCCATCATTACCCAGATAGTTCCAAACTTTTTGTCCTCTTTTTAGTATAATAGGACTATCAAGTCAAGTGAGATAAAGTGATGACAGAAATACTACAATTTCCTGATGGTTTCCTCTGGGGTGGTGCTACGGCTGCTAATCAATGTGAAGGTGCTTATAATTTAGATGGTCGTGGATTAGCGAACGTTGATGTCGTCCCAATCGGTCCTGACCGTGAAGCCATTATCACAGGTCAGAAAAAGATGTTTTCGTTTGAGGAGGGCTATTTTTACCCAGCAAAAGAAGCCATTGATATGTACCATCATTACAAGGAAGATATTGCTCTTTTTGCAGAGATGGGCTTTAAGACTTATCGGCTTTCCATTGCTTGGACTCGGATTTTTCTAAGGGAGATGAAACCGAGCCAAATGAAGCTGGTCTAGCCTTTTATGAGGATTTGTTTAAGGAATGTCATAAGTATGGAATCCAACCTCTGGTAACCATTACTCATTTCGACTGTCCTATGCACTTGATTGAAGAGTACGGTGGATGGCGCAATCGACGTATGTTAGACTTCTATGAAAAACTTTGTCGCACGCTCTTTACCCGCTATAAGGGTTTGGTCAAATACTGGCTTACCTTTAATGAAATCAACATGATTCTTCATGCCCCCTTTATGGGAGCTGGTCTCTGTTTTGAAGAAGGAGAAAATCAAGAACAGGTTAAATATCAGGCTGCCCACCATGAGCTAGTAGCTTCAGCCATGGCGACTAAGCTTGCCCATGAAATTGACCCAGAAAACAAGGTGGGATGTATGTTGGCGGCAGGTCAATATTATCCTAACACAGCCCATCCGAGAGACTACTGGGCAGCCATGGATGAAGATCGCAAGAGTTACTTCTTCATTGATATTCAAGCGCGTGGGGAATACCCAAACTACGCCAAGAAGCAGTGGGAGCGTGAGGGGATTGAGATTCAAATGACGGCAGAGGATCTGGACTTGTTGAAGAACAATACTGTTGACTTTGTTTCCTTCTCTTACTATGCAAGTCGAGTAGCCTCAGGTGATCCAGAAGTTAAAGAATTAACTGCTGGAAATGTTTTTGCCTCTCTCAAAAATCCTTATCTTGAATCCTCAGAATGGGGATGGCAGATTGACCCACTTGGTCTTCGCATCACCCTCAATGCCATCTGGGATCGTTATCAAAAACCTATGTTCATTGTAGAAAATGGACTCGGTGCTATGGATACACCGGATGAGAATGGTTATGTAGCAGATGATTATCGGATTGCTTACTTAGAGGATCATATCAAGGCTATGAGAGATGCCATTTACCAAGATGGAGTTGACTTGCTTGGTTATACGACTTGGGGATGTATCGATCTGGTTTCAGCTGGAACAGGCGAAATGAATAAGCGCTATGGCTTTATCTATGTAGATCGAGATAATGCTGGTCATGGAAGTCTCAAACGTAGCAAGAAGAAATCCTTCTACTGGTACAAGGATGTCATTGCCAGCAATGGTGCAAGCATTGAGTAGAGCACATTTGTTCACTATTTTTATAAAATCTTCTCCCTACTTTATAAGATATGAAAAAGAGTTCTAATGGAACTCTTTTTTTGCTATAATGAGGGGAGAAAAATCAGACAGGAGATCAAGATGTCAGAACCATTATTTTTACAATCAGTTATGCAAGAAAAAATCTGGGGTGGTACCAAGCTACGTGATGAGTTTGGCTACGACATCCCTAGTGAAAAAATCGGGGAATACTGGGCCATCTCAGCTCATCCAAATGGTGTCTCTAAGGTTGCCAATGGTCGCTACGAGGGAACAGATCTAGCTACTTTGTATGCAGAACACCGTGAATTGTTTGGCAACCGTCCAGAACCTGTATTTCCGCTTTTGACTAAAATCCTTGATGCCAACGACTGGCTCAGCGTCCAAGTTCACCCAGATGATGCTTATGGACTCGAGCATGAAGGTGAACTTGGAAAAACAGAATGCTGGTATATCATCGCTGCGGATGAAGGTTCAGAGATTATTTACGGTCACAATGCCAAGTCAAAAGAAGAACTTCGCCAGCAAATCGAAGCGAAAGACTGGGATGGTTTATTAACAAAAGTCCCTGTCAAGGCTGGTGATTTCTTCTATGTACCAAGTGGCACCATGCACGCCATCGGTGCAGGTATCTTGATTCTTGAAACCCAACAATCTAGTGACACCACCTATCGCGTCTATGACTTTGACCGTAAGGATGATAATGGTAACTTGCGTGAACTTCACCTTGAAAAATCCATTGATGTATTGAACATTGGCGAGCCTGCAAATAGCCGACCTGTAACTGTTAAAGCAGATGATTTGCGTTCCACTCTTCTTGTATCCAATGATTTCTTTGCAGTTTACAAGTGGGAAATCACTGGAAAAGTTGATTTTGAAAAGACAGCTGATTACAGTTTGTTTAGTGTCTTAGCTGGCCAAGGTCAGCTAACTGTTGATGGAAAGAACTATCCAATCCAAAAAGGTAGCCACTTTATCCTACCAAGTGATGTTGAAGCTTGGACTCTGGAAGGGCAAGGTTTGGAATTAATTGTTAGCCATCCATAAAAAAGAAAGGGCCTGAGTTCATTACTCAAGTCCTTTTTGATTATATAAATTGGGCGATAAAGACCACGATGATGATGATTGGAATGATGAAACGAAGAAGGAAGAGCCAGACTTGGAAAAGTCCCTGTTTCCATGCTCTTTCATCAAGATGCAGTTCCTCCATGGCAAGAACTTTTTTAAAGATGTAGCCTGTAAAGAGTGAAAGGCAGAGAGCTCCAAATGGCATAAGAAGATTAGAAACCAAGAAATCCATAGCATCAAAGAAGGTCTTCCCAAAAATGTGAACATCCACCATGATACCATAAGACAGGGCTGAAGGAATTCCAAAGATAAAGGTCAAGATTCCTAAAATAGCACTCCATTTAGCACGCTTACTGTTGTCCTGATTAGTGATATTACCCACATTGATTTCCAGCATAACGACGGAAGAAGTGACTGTCGCAAAGAGGAAGAGCAAGAGGAAGAGAATGTAGAAAATGGTTCCAAAAGGCATCTTGTCAAAGAGTTGAGGCAAGACGATAAAGAGCAAGCTCGGTCCCCCTTCAGACTGGATATTGAATGCTGACATAGCTGGGAAAATGGCGAGACCTGCCATGATGGATACCGAGATATTCATGGCTACGATGGAGATTCCTGATTGGACCAGATTGGTTTTCTTATCCAAGTAAGAAGCATAGGTCAGCATGGCTGTAACCCCTAGTGAGAGGGCAAAGAAAGATTGTCCCAGAGCATAGAGGAGACCAGCACTGGTCAGTTTTGAAAAGTCTGGTTTGAGGAAGTAAAGAACCCCTTCCATGGCATTTGGCAAACTGAGAGAGCGCCCAATGATGACAACAAAGATAATAAAGAGCAGGGGCATCATGACCTTAGAAGCTCTTTCAATACCTTTTTGAACCCCACGTGATACAATAAAGATATTCAATAAGATAAAGGCTGCTTGAGCTCCGAGGGCAATGGCTGGATTTGAAATGATGGAAGTAAATAATTGAGCATAATCCCCCGTTCCACCAAGCTGGAACAATTTCCCAAACTCAATGCCTAGATAGACTAGAATCCATCCTCCAATAACACTGTAGAAAGATAAGAGGATAAAGAGGGCAAAGGCACCAATCCAACCGATAAAGTTGTACTTACTATTCTTGCCTAGTTTTCCAAAGGTTTTGATAGCTGAAACACCAGCGCTTCGGCCGAGGGCAAATTCAGCAAGCAAGAGAGGGAAACCGATTAAAATAGTGGAAACGAGAAAGACCAGTAAAAATCCTCCTCCACCGTTAGCAGCAGTCATGTAGGGGAATTTCCAAACGGCACCAAGTCCGATGGCTGAACCAGCAGATGCGAGGATAAAGCCCAGTTTAGAACCCCATTGCGATTTTTCAGACATAGTTAAACTCCTAAAATTAGTGTTACAAAAGAAAAAGCTACTGCCCTTGGCAACTAGCCTCATAAGTACTCAAAATGAGCGTTTCTTTTGATTAATAGACTTGACTATCCTATCATGTTTTCTAAGGTCTGTCAAGAAAACCATTTTCATGTTATGATAAAGTAAAAAATTTCGCAAAAACGCTTGACTCTGACCTAAGGGTAGGGGTTATACTATCAATGTAATACTCTTCGAAAATCAAATTCAAACCACGTCAGCGTCGCCTTGCCGTACTCAAGTACAGCCTGCGGCTAGCTTCCTAGTTTGCTCTTCGATTTTCATTGAGTATAAGGAGGAAATCATGTACCATATAAAAGAAGCTGCGCAGCTTTCGGGCGTCTCTGTCAAGACCCTACACCACTACGATAAGATAGGGCTTTTGGTTCCTTTAAAATCGGAAAACGGTTATCGAACCTACAGTCAGGAGGATTTGGAACGACTTCAGGTCATTCTTTATTACAAATATCTAGGTTTTTCTTTAGAAAAAATAGCAGAGCTATTAAAGGAAGAAAGGACAGATTTATTGCCTCATTTGACCAGGCAGTTGGACTATTTGACTCGAGAAAGGCAACATCTGGATACCTTGATTTCCACCTTGCAAAAAACCATTCAAGAACAAAAAGGAGAAAGAAAAATGAGCATTCAAGAGAAATTCGCTGGATTTAACTATCAAGACCATCAAAAATACCACCAAGAGGCGGTAGAGAAATATGGACAAGAAGTCATGGACCAAGCGCTGGAGCGCCAAAAAGGTCACGAAGATGAGGCTACGGCTACCTTCAATCAAGTCTTTCAAGCATTGGCACAAAATCTTCAATCTGGTCTACCTGTAACAGCAACCGAAAATCAAGAAGAAGCAGCCAAACTCTTGCAAGCTATTCGTACTTATGGATTTGATTGTACGATTGAAGTATTCGGCCATATCGGTAAGGGATATGTTTATAACCCAGAGTTTAAGGAAAACATTGACAAATTTGGAACTGGCACTGCCCAATACACATCAGATGTCATTGCCCACTATGTCCAAACTCAAACAAAATAAAATCGGAGGAGCATTCTTCCGATTTTTACTAAATTCAAGCACTATTTGCTTAATAATTTTTCTACCACATTTAGTTTTCGCATGGTCAAATCTACATTGAAAAGTTTTTCAAGATAGTTAGTATTGAGCTTTTTTTGTTTTGCAGTTCTAGGGAGATAGAGGTAGAGACAATGGTTACCGACACAAATTTCTTCTTCGCCGTAATCAATTTTCAATTTTTCTAAAGGGAGACTTTGAATAGATTCTTGATAAAAAATCACGTGTATACGGTCATAAAGATAGTGTTCTCCAAACGGGTTTTCTTGGACAATTTTTTCAAAATCATCCTTATTCTTAATGATTATTTTGAGATCAGCTCCAATTTTTTCCTTTATTAGAGTATGAACCTGTTCTCGTATTTTTTCTAAGGCTAAGTTACTTTCAAGAATGATATTCCCACTTTGAATATAGGTTCGAACTTGTTGAAAACCAGCTTCTGTTAAGATATCTACTAGATAAGACATTTTAGGGATAGCATTTTTTCCATTAGGAGTAACTCCCCTTAACAAGATAATATGTTCCAAAGGACTTCCTTTCTTTTGGGGCTGATTTAGCCATTAAATAATTCAGATTTAGATTGGGTTTGATCCCGCCACCCAGCCGGTACAAAGGGCAGAAGTAATGTTAAAGCCACCTGTGTGGGCATTGATATCCAGTACCTCGCCCGCAAAGTGAAGGCCAGGGACCAGCTTACTTTCTAGAGTTTTAGGATTGATTTCCTTGAGACTGACACCGCCTTTGGTGACAAAGGATTTGGCAAGGGACATTTTGCCAGTCACAGGGATTTTGAGGGCCTTAATAGACTGGAGAAGTTGTTCACGTTCCTTTTCAGTAAACTGTTTGACTTTTTCGGGATAGCCTTGCACAAAAAATTCAGCCAAGCGTTCTGGAAGCAAAGTTTTTAAAGCATTTTTCAAGGATTTTTCCCGATTTACTTCTAGGAACGTAGCCAATTCCTTTTCAGAAAGTTGAGGCAAAACATCCAGTGAAAGAACCTCCCCACCCTTGACAAAGCTGGACATACGCAGAGCAGCAGGGCCAGACAAACCAAAGTGGGTAAAGAGCAGATCGTGAGTGATGACATGCTTGCCATAACTTAGTGTCACATCATCCAGAGAAATTCCTTGTAAGGCCTTATGTGGAAAATCCGTCAATAATGGACTTTCAGCAGCCTCAAGTTCGGTAATGGTATGTTTAAAATGACGGGCAATCTCGTGTCCAAAACCAGTCGAACCAGTAGAAGGATAGGATTTCCCACCTGTTGTGACAATCAGTTTATCACAAGTGAAGATTTGGTCAGCTGATTTAAGAACAAACTGGTCACCCACCTTTTTAACCGAAACAATCTCTGTTTGAGTGGCAACTTGGCCGCCTAGCTCAGTGATTTTCTTTTCTAAGGCTTCGATAATGGTTCGAGACTTGTCACTATCAGGAAAGACGCGTCCGTGGTCTTCGACCTTAAGTTTAACCCCATTTTCCGTAAAAAAGTTAATGATATCATGGTTATCAAATTGGGAGAAGACACTGTAGAGAAAGCGCCCATTTCCAGGGATTCCAGCTAGTAGGTCATCTAGAGTTCCATTGTTGGTGACATTGCAACGTCCCCCACCAGTACCAGCTAATTTTTTTCCAAGTTTCCGATTTTTTTCGATGAGGAGGGGTTTCTGACCATAAAAGCTACTGGAAATCGTAGCCATCATACCAGCAGGTCCCCCACCGATGACAATAGTATCAAAATGTTTCATAGCTCTATTGTACCACAAAAAAACAAGAGATGATGGTCACCTCTTGTCAAGAATGCAATTAATCAATTTCATATCCCATCAGCAAACCACCATCTTCTGCATAGAAACTGCAGAGACCAGATGTTGGGAGAATTTTGATATCCGCTTGTGGGAAGGTTTCAAGGATTCGCTCTGAGAGCTGTTGGCAACATTTTTCGTTATTGCGTTGGGCCATGACAATACGGCCTCCAGCATATCCAGCCTTCACCAACTCTTCATAGGCTGCCTGAATCGATTTCTTTGGCCCTCGTGCTTTTTGTAGTAATTCAAGAGTTCCAGTTTCACTAGCTTCTCCAACCATACGGATGTTGAGAAGGCCAACGACTGTACCGATAAGCTTGCTCAAACGGCCGTTCTTCACCAAGTTATCGACTTTGGCTAGGACAAAAAGTAACTTGGTTTTTTCTTGATAGGCAGTGATAGCTTCAACCACTTCTTCAAAAGACAAGCCCTGGTCAATCAAGTCATTCAATTTTTCTACGAGCAAGTCAACTTCCCCACCAGCAGACAAACTATCAATCACATGAATCTTAGTGTCAGGATGTTCTTCCAGATAAATATTCTTTGCTAGTTGAGCACTATTGTGGCTGCCAGAAAGAGTACCCGTGATGGTTACTAGGAAAATGTTTTTGGCACCTTCAAATGCTCGCAAATAATCATCTGGGCTTGGACAAGCTGATTTTGAAGCTTCTGCGGTTGCATACATGGTTTCCATCATTTGGTCAATGTCAAGACTGGCATCATCAACAAAGACCTGATCAGCTACTTGAATGGTTAAGGGGACACTTACAAAGGTTGTGTCAATAGCTGGTCTTTCCAGCTGACGATAATCACAACCAGAGTCAGCAATAATCTTCCAAGTCATAGAAATTCTCCATCTTTGTCAGTTATACATTGACAAAGGTTCTGTCTTTTTTTACAATTATATCATGAAAACCCTTGAAACAAAAGCCTCATCCGTCTGTTGTGACAAGTAGAAAGAAAATGTTATGTCTGAACGTAGAATCTCTGAAAAGTCTCTTGAAAATCTCAGAAAATCAAACCAAGAATCCAATTTATTAACCAGAGAAGCCATTGAAACTGCCCTCTTGCAACTCTTGGAAAAAAAGGACCTGACCAAGATTAGTATTTCGGAATTAGTCAAGCGTGCAGGCGTTTCGCGTGCGGCCTTTTATCGCAATTATGATTCCAAAGAGGAGATTTTAGAGAGCATCTTTAAACGAACTGTCCACAATATCATTGAACAGCTGCATCATTTCGATCTAAAGACAGACCTCTATTTGGTCTGGGTTCACCTTTTCCGCGAGGCCAGAAAGGAAGCCAGAGTGATTCAATTGGCCTTGGATTACCATCTGGAAAAAATCTTTGTCCAAGCCATGCAGGAATTTCTAGAAAAATACCATGGAAAATCAAAAGGTGTTAGCTCTTATCTTCATTCCTTCTGGAGCTCAGCCATCGTCTCTGTCCTTCTAAAATGGATCAAGGATGGCATGAAGGTACCTGCTGAAAAGATAGCGGATTTACGGTTACCATTTTTTAAAAAATAGAGAAAAAGGAGAAGAGATATGACTGAAAAAAGACTAGCATGGGATGAGTATTTTGCAGCCCAAGCCTTACTAATTGCCAATCGTTCCACTTGTAAACGTGCCAAAGTGGGCGCGATTCTGGTAAAAGATAATAAGGTTATTTCCACTGGTTACAATGGTTCGGTGTCAGGAACCGAGCATTGTATTGATCACGAATGTCTGGTCATTGAAGGCCACTGTGTTCGCACACTTCACGCTGAGGTCAATGCTATCCTTCAAGGTGCAGAACGTGGTGTTCCTAAAGGCTTTACAGCCTATGTAACCCATTTTCCTTGTCTGAACTGTACAAAACAATTGCTTCAGGTCGGCTGCAAGCGCGTGGTTTATATCAACCAGTACAGAATGGACGACTACGCCCAATACCTTTATCAAGAAAAAGGGACAGAATTGACTCATTTACCACTTGAGACAGTACAGACAGCTCTTAAAGAGGCAGATCTAATGTAAAAATTATCAAAAATAAATGGTTTAGAAAGATTTTTAAACCGTTTTTTGGTATAATAAGAAGAATAAATTGAAAGAAGGAATTCCAAAAATGGGAAAAATTGAAGTTATTAATCATCCACTGATTCAACACAAATTGTCAATCTTGCGTCGTACAGATACTTCTACAAAAGCTTTTCGTGAGCTAGTAGATGAGATTGCAATGTTGATGGGGTATGAAGTACTTCGTGATCTTCCACTAGAAGATGTGGAAATCGAAACACCAATTACAAAAACAGTTCAAAAACAATTGGCAGGTAAGAAACTGGCTATCGTTCCAATCTTGCGTGCAGGTATCGGGATGGTTGATGGGCTCTTGAGCTTGGTTCCAGCTGCTAAAGTTGGTCACATCGGTATGTACCGTGATGAAGAAACACTTCAACCAGTTGAGTACTTGGTGAAATTGCCTGAGGACATTGACCAACGTCAAATTTTTGTCGTAGACCCAATGTTGGCAACAGGTGGCTCAGCAATCTTGGCTGTTGATTCTCTTAAAAAACGTGGCGCATCAAATATCAAATTTGTCTGCCTTGTATCTGCTCCAGAAGGTGTAAAAGCCCTTCAAAAAGCTCATCCAGATGTAGAAATCTTTACAGCAGCCTTGGATGAACGCTTGAACGAACACGGTTATATCGTTCCAGGTCTTGGAGATGCTGGAGACCGCTTGTTCGGTACAAAATAACATCGAAAAGAAGAATGACTTGGAAAAGTATTTCTAGTCGTGAAAGGGGGTTGAATTTTTGTTTCTGTCTGATGAAAACAGAGCAAAAATTTGACCTTTTTTGACCAAGATATTATAATAGTCTTATCTTCAGTCGTTTGACCAACAAAAATAAAACTCAAAAGGAGAAATGAATGATTCCTGTAGTTATTGAACAAACAAGCCGTGGAGAACGTTCCTACGATATTTACTCACGTCTTCTCAAAGACCGCATCATCATGCTGACAGGCCCAGTTGAAGACAATATGGCCAACTCAGTTATTGCCCAATTGCTTTTCTTGGATGCCCAAGATAGTACAAAAGATATTTACCTATATGTCAACACACCTGGTGGTTCCGTTTCAGCTGGTTTGGCAATCGTTGATACCATGAACTTTATCAAGGCAGATGTCCAAACCATCGTTATGGGAATGGCTGCATCTATGGGTACAGTCATCGCATCAAGTGGAGCAAAAGGCAAACGTTTCATGCTTCCAAATGCTGAATACATGATCCACCAACCAATGGGTGGTACAGGTGGTGGTACTCAACAAACTGATATGGCTATCGCTGCAGAACACTTGCTTAAAACTCGTAACACCTTGGAAAAAATCTTGGCTGAAAATTCAGGTCAGTCAATTGAAAAAGTCCATGCAGATGCAGAACGCGATAACTGGATGAGTGCTCAAGAAACACTTGAATATGGCTTTATTGATGAAATCATGGCCAACAATTCATTGAACTAATGATGAAAGAAGGCAAACTCGACTGGGTTTGCTTTTTTTGGTATAATAGGGAGAGATTTCTTAGAAAGAGGATTTATCATGTTTGAAAAAGTCAATCGATCTGGCTTGATTATCTATCTTTACTATAATCGTGATGCCAAAAAACTGCAGGATTATGGAGATATTACCTATCATTCCAAGAAACATCGTTACTTACAACTCTATGTTCCAACTCAAGAAGTGGAGCAATTGGTCGGACACTTGAGCAAGGAAAAATTTATAAAAAAAGTCAGAGTTTGTCATATCCAAGAGCTGGAAACACCCTTTGTGGGTAATCTTTATCGAGAGGAAAACGTTATCATCGAAAAAGTTCAAGAAAAGTGTTGACAATTTTCTGATAATTCGGTATATTCTTAACATGCTATTTATTTAAGAAATAAGGAGACAAAAAAAGATGAAGAAAAAATTTGCCCTATCGTTTGTGGCGCTTGCAAGTGTAGCTCTTCTTGCAGCCTGTGGAGAAGTGAAGTCTGGAGCGTCAAACGCTGCTGGTAACTCAGTAGATGAAAAGACAATCAAAATCGGATTTAACTTCGAGGAAACTGGTGCCGTAGCAGCCTACGGTACATCTGAACAAAAAGGTGCCCAACTTGCTGTTGATGAAATCAATGCAGCAGGTGGTATCGATGGAAAACAAATCGAAGTAGTTGATAAAGATAACAAGTCTGAAACAGCTGAGGCGGCTTCAGTAACAACTAACCTTGTAACCCAATCTAAAGTATCAGCAATCGTAGGACCTGCGACATCTGGTGCAACTGCAGCTGCTGTAGCGAACGCTACAAAAGCAGGTGTTCCATTGATTTCGCCAAGTGCGACTCAAGATGGATTGACTAAAGGTCAAGATTACCTCTTTATCGGAACATTCCAAGATAGCTTCCAAGGAAAAATTATCTCAAACTATGTTACTGAAAAATTAAACGCTAAGAAAGTTGTTCTTTACACTGACAATGCCAGCGACTATGCTAAAGGTATTGCTAAAGCCTTCCGTGAAGCTTACAAGGGTGAAATCGTCGCAGATGAAACTTTCGTAGCAGGTGACACAGACTTCCAAGCAGCCCTTACAAAAATGAAAGGGAAAGACTTTGATGCTATCGTTGTTCCTGGTTACTACACTGAAGCTGGTAAAATTGTAAACCAAGCGCGTGGTATGGGAATTGACAAACCAATCGTTGGTGGTGATGGATTCAACGGTGAAGAGTTTGTACAACAAGCAACTCCTGAAAAAGCATCAAACATCTACTTTATCTCAGGCTTCTCAACTACTGTAGAAGTTTCTGCTAAAGCAAAAGCCTTCCTTGAGGCTTACCGTGCTAAGTACAATGAAGAGCCTTCAACATTTGCAGCCTTAGCTTATGACTCAGTTCACCTTGTAGCAAACGCAGCAAAAGGTGCCAAAAACTCAGGTGAGATCAAAGACAACCTTGCTAAAACAAAAGACTTTGAAGGTGTAACTGGTCAAACAAGCTTCGATGCAGACCACAACACAGTCAAAACTGCTTACATGATGACCATGAACAATGGTAAGGTTGAAGCAGCAGAAGTTGTAAAACCATAATAGAAAATGTTGAAATAGGGAATGAGCCTCTGACTCACTCCCTGTTTCGATGTTTAAGAACCTATCAAAAAGTGAGGGAAAACCCTCGAAATTATATATAGAAAGAGTGAATCTTATGCTCCAACAACTAGTAAATGGTTTGATTCTAGGTAGTGTTTATGCACTGTTAGCCCTAGGATATACCATGGTTTACGGAATTATCAAGCTCATCAACTTCGCCCACGGTGATATTTATATGATGGGAGCCTTTATCGGTTATTTCTTGATTAATTCTTTCCAAATGAATTTCTTTGTAGCGCTTATTGTAGCGATGCTAGCGACAGCCATTCTTGGTGTCGTGATTGAGTTTCTTGCTTACCGACCTTTGCGTCACTCTACTCGTATCGCTGTTTTGATTACAGCTATTGGGGTTTCCTTCCTATTGGAGTATGGCATGGTCTATCTGGTTGGTGCCAATACCCGTGCCTTCCCTCAAGCAATTCAAACAGTTCGCTATGATTTGGGACCAATTAGCTTAACGAATGTACAGTTAATGATCTTAGCAATCTCCTTGATTTTGATGATTTTGTTACAAGTTATTGTTCAAAAGACCAAGATGGGGAAAGCCATGCGTGCAGTATCTGTAGATAGCGATGCAGCGCAATTGATGGGGATCAACGTAAACCGTACTATCAGCTTTACCTTCGCTTTGGGTTCAGCTCTTGCGGGTGCAGCTGGTGTTCTGATTGCCCTCTATTATAACTCTCTTGAGCCTTTGATGGGGGTTACTCCAGGTCTTAAATCTTTCGTTGCCGCTGTACTTGGCGGTATCGGAATTATTCCTGGTGCGGCGCTTGGTGGATTTGTAATTGGTCTATTGGAAACCTTTGCGACAGCCTTTGGTATGTCAGACTTCCGTGATGCAATTGTTTATGGAATCTTGTTGTTGATCTTGATTGTCCGCCCAGCTGGTATCCTTGGTAAGAATGTGAAAGAGAAGGTGTAAACGATGAAGGAAAATTTAAAAGTTAATATTCTATGGTTACTCCTTTTGTTAGCTGGTTATGGCTTGATTAGTGTACTGGTCTCAGTCGGTGTACTCAATCTATTCTATGTACAGATTTTACAACAAATTGGAATTAATATTATTCTGGCTGTTGGTCTCAACTTAATCGTTGGTTTTTCAGGACAATTTTCACTTGGGCATGCAGGTTTCATGGCAATTGGTGCCTATGCCGCTGCTATTATTGGTTCTAAATCACCAACCTATGGTGCCTTCTTTGGAGCCATGCTGGTAGGAGCTTTGCTTTCAGGAGCAGTTGCTTTACTTGTCGGAATTCCAACCTTGCGTTTGAAGGGAGACTATCTTGCAGTAGCGACTCTTGGTGTATCTGAAATTATCCGTATCTTTATCATCAATGGTGGAAGCCTTACAAATGGTGCGGCAGGTATCTTGGGAATTCCTAACTTTACAACTTGGCAAATGGTTTACTTTTTTGTCGTGATTACAACCATTGCAACCTTGAACTTCTTACGTAGTCCAATTGGTCGTTCAACTCTCTCTGTTCGTGAGGATGAAATCGCTGCTGAGTCAGTTGGGGTTAATACGACTAAAATTAAAATCATCGCCTTTGTCTTTGGTGCTATTACTGCAAGTATTGCAGGGTCACTTCAGGCAGGATTTATCGGTTCGGTTGTACCGAAAGATTACACTTTCATCAACTCAATCAACGTATTGATCATTGTTGTATTTGGTGGCCTTGGTTCCATTACAGGTGCCATTGTTTCGGCTATTGTTCTGGGGATTTTGAATATGCTTCTCCAAGATGTTGCTAGCGTCCGTATGATTATCTACGCTTTGGCCTTGGTATTGGTAATGATTTTCAGACCAGGTGGACTCCTTGGAACATGGGAATTGAGCCTATCACGTTTCTTTAAAAAATCTAAGAAGGAGGAACAAAACTAATGGCATTACTTGAAGTAAAACAGTTAACCAAACATTTTGGCGGTCTAACAGCTGTTGGAGATGTGACTCTTGAATTGAACGAAGGGGAATTAGTTGGACTAATTGGTCCAAACGGAGCTGGGAAAACCACTCTTTTCAACCTCTTGACTGGTGTTTATGAACCAAGTGAGGGAACAGTTACCCTTGATGGTCACCTTTTAAATGGGAAGGCACCTTATAAGATTGCTTCTTTGGGACTTGGACGTACTTTCCAAAATATTCGTCTCTTTAAAGATTTAACCGTTTTGGACAATGTTTTGATTGCCTTTGGCAACCATCACAAGCAACATGTTTTTGCTAGTTTCTTACGCTTACCAGCTTTTTACAAGAGTGAAAAAGAATTAAAGGATAAGGCTTTGGAATTGTTGAAAATCTTTGATTTAGATGGTGATGCAGAGACTCTTGCTAAAAACCTCGCCTACGGACAACAACGTCGTTTGGAAATTGTTCGTGCCCTTGCTACGGAACCTAAAATTCTCTTTTTAGATGAACCAGCAGCAGGGATGAACCCACAGGAAACTGCTGAATTGACTGAGTTAATTCGTCGTATCAAAGATGAATTTAAGATTACCATCATGTTGATTGAACACGATATGAATCTGGTTATGGAAGTAACAGAACGTATCTACGTTCTTGAATATGGTCGTTTGATTGCTCAGGGAACTCCTGACGAAATTAAGACCAATAAACGTGTTATCGAAGCTTATCTAGGAGGTGAAGCCTAATGTCTATGTTAAAAGTTGATAATCTTTCTGTGCATTACGGTATGATCCAAGCAGTCCGTGATGTAAGCTTTGAAGTAAATGAAGGAGAAGTAGTTTCCCTTATCGGTGCCAATGGTGCAGGTAAGACAACCATTCTTCGTACCTTGTCTGGTCTAGTTAGACCAAGCTCAGGAAAAATTGAATTTTTAGGTCAAGAAATCCAAAAAATGCCAGCTCAGAAAATCGTGGCAGGTGGTCTTTCACAAGTACCAGAAGGACGCCACGTCTTCCCTGGCTTGACTGTTATGGAAAATCTAGAAATGGGAGCTTTCTTAAAGAAAAATCGTGAAGAAAATCAAGCTAACTTGAAGAAAGTTTTTTCACGTTTCCCACGTCTTGAAGAGCGCAAGAACCAAGATGCAGCCACTCTTTCAGGAGGGGAACAACAAATGCTTGCCATGGGACGAGCTCTTATGTCAACACCGAAACTTCTACTTTTAGATGAACCATCAATGGGACTTGCCCCAATCTTTATCCAAGAGATTTTTGATATCATTCAAGATATCCAGAAGCAAGGAACAACTGTTCTCTTGATTGAACAAAATGCCAATAAGGCACTCGCAATCTCTGACCGAGGTTATGTACT